>CAXSFZ010000001.1:0-36945 GCA_964236905.1 uncultured Solirubrobacteraceae bacterium
CACGGGCCGCCCTCACCCACACCCCGGGCCAAACGTGCCAGGCACCAACCACCCGCACCCCCCAGCGGGCCAACGGTGCCAGGCACCCACGACCCGCCAGCGGGCCAAACGTGCCAGGCACTAACCACCCGCACCCCCGGCGGGCCAAACGTGCCAGGCACCGTTGGGCCGGGTGGCAGGCTCAGGCGTCGCCCGTGGCCGCCCAGTCCGGCGCGCGCAGCCGCGCCGCGTCGGCCGCCTCGTCGGTCGGCTGGCGCTGGGACTCCCGCTCCGCGGCGACCCGCTGCTCGTAGAGCTCGACCTCGCGGTCGGTCTCCTCGGCCGACCAGCCGAGCACGCCGGCCATGAGCTGCGCCGCGGGCCGCGCCGCGGCCAGGCCGCGGTCGAACGTCTCGATGGAGATGCGCGTGCGCCGGGCGAGCACGTCGTCGAGGTGGAGCGCCGCCTCGTGCGACGCCGCGTGGGTGACCTCGACCCGCAGGTAGTCGTCGGCACCCTCGAGCGGCTCGCCGAGCTCGGGGTCGCGCTCGATCTCGCGCAGCAGGTCGTCGACGCGCGAGCCGTGCCGGCGCAGCAGGTGCTCGACGCGCGCCGGGTGCAGCCCGCTGCGCTCCGCCAGCCGATGGCGGTTGTTCCACAGCGCCCGGTAGCCCTCCGCACCGACGAGCTCGGTGACGTCGGTCACCGACTCCGGCACGTTGCCCTCCAGGCCGTGGGCGGCCATGTCGATCGCGTCCTTGCCCATGACGCGGTAGGTCGTGTACTTGCCGCCGGCCACCGCGACGAGCCCGGGCACCGGGACGGCGACGGCGTGCTCGCGCGAGAGCTGGGAGACGGAATCGTCGTTGTCGCCGGTCAGCAGCGGGCGCAGCCCGGCGTAGACGCCCTCGACGTCCTCGGGCCCGAGCGGGGAGGCCAGCACCGCGTTCACGAGCTCGAGGACGTAGCCGATGTCCTTCGCGGTCGCCGCGGGGTGCGCCAGGTCGAGGTTCCAGTCGGTGTCGGTGGTCCCGATGATCCAGTGGCGACCCCAGGGGATGACGAACAGGACCGAGCTCTCCGTCCGCAGGATCAGCCCGGAGTCCAGGAAGATCCGGTCCTTCGGGACGAGCAGGTGGACGCCCTTGGAGGCGCGCACCTGGAACTTGCCGCGCTCGCCCACCATGTGCTGCAGCTCGTCGGTCCAAACCCCCGTGGCGTTGACCACCTGCTTGGCGCGGACCTCGATGTCCCGGCCCGAGAGGTGGTCGTGAACCTCGGCACCCGCGACGCGCTCCCCCTCGCGCACGAAGCCGGTCACCGCGACGTTCGAGGCCACCGCCGCGCCGAACTGGGCGGCGGTCCGCGCGACCGTCATGGTGTGGCGCGCGTCGTCGACCTGTGCGTCGTAGTAGGTGATCGCCCCGACCATGGCGCCCTTCTTCATCCCTGGCGCCATCGCGTAGGCCTGCTTGCGCGTGAGGTGCTTGTGGCGCTCGAGCCCCTTGAAGCCGCCGAGCGAGTCGTAGAGCAGCATGCCCGCGCCGATGTACGGGCGCTCCCAGCCCCAGTTGGTCAGCGGGTACATGAAGCGCACGGGCGAGACGAGGTGCGGCGCCAGCGTGTTGAGCAGCAGCGAGCGCTCGCGCAGGGCCTCGCGGACCAGGCCGAAGTTGCGCTGCTCGAGGTAGCGCAGGCCGCCGTGGATGAGCTTGCTCGAGCGGCTCGAGGTCCCCGCGGCGAAGTCGCGCGCCTCCACCAGCGCGACGGAGAGACCGCGGGAGGCCGCGTCGAGCGCGGCGCCGGTGCCGGTCGAGCCGCCACCGATCACCAGCACGTCGAACTGCTCGGCGCCGAGCCGCTCCACCGCCCGTTCGCGCTGTTCGGGTCCGAGTCGTGACGGGTCGATGTTCGCATTGGTCATTGCTGCGGGCATGGTGCGGTCCTACCCGAA
The DNA here is from genome assembly GCA_964236905.1 of uncultured Solirubrobacteraceae bacterium. GTDB lineage: Bacteria > Actinomycetota > Thermoleophilia > Solirubrobacterales > Solirubrobacteraceae > Paraconexibacter. The sequence continues at coordinate 1,934 of CAXSFZ010000001.1, forward strand.
CGGAGGAGCGGGGCACCATGGAGGGAAGCACCAGGGTCAGGTCGGACACCCGGCGACGGGGATGGCACGAGAGCACCGCCGGCGACCTCGTCGCCGAGTTCCTCGGCACGATGATCATCCTCGCCTTCGGCTGCGGGTCGGTCGCGATGGCGGCGATCGCGCTCCCGGGCTCGGGGCGCGGCGACGCAGGGCTCGCGAGCTCCGCGGACTGGCTCGTCATCGCGGTGGGCTGGGCCATGGCGGTGACCTTCGGCGTCTACGTCGCCGGCGGGGTCAGCGGCGCCCACCTGAACCCGGCCGTCACGCTCGCGCAGATGGTCTTCCGCGACTTCGACCGCAAGAAGGTCCTGCCGTACATGGGCGCGCAGCTGGCGGGGGCGTTCGTGGGCGGCCTGATCGTCTACGTGATCTACCACGACGCGATCGGCGCCTTCGAGACCGCGCAGAAGTTCGACCGCGGCAGCGCGGCGTCCATCGCGAGCTTCGGGGTCTTTGCGACCAGCCCGGCGCCCTACCACGCGAATGTCTTCGGCCCGCTGATCACCGAGATCTTCGGGACCGCGTGCCTCGTCGGGTTCATCTTCGCGGTGACCGACGAGCGCAACACGCCGGTGCGCGCGAACGTCGCCCCGGTGGTCGTCGGTCTCATCGTGCTGGCCATCGGCATCTCCTACGGCGCCAACTCGGGCTACGCCATCAACCCGGTCCGCGACCTCGGCCCGCGCCTGGTCGCCTGGCTCGCGGGCTGGGGCTCGGTGGCCATCCCCGGGAACACCGCCCGGATCGACTTCTACATGTGGGTGCCGATCGTGGGGCCGATGATCGGCGGCCTGCTCGGCGCCGCCGTCTACGACAAGGGCATCACCAGGGTCCTGGAGGCCCGCGGCGTGGAGCCCGACCCCGAGGCCGAAGAGAAGGGCCAGACCGTCGTCGAGCAGAACTGAAGCGGCGGCGCGAGCGCGCCGGGTCCGAAGTCCAAGCGGAGGAGCAGAGCATGAGCAAGTACGTCGCGGCGATCGACCAGGGGACGACGAGCTCCCGGTGCATCCTGTTCGACGCCGACGGCAAGATCGTCGGGGTCGACCAGCGCGAGCACGAGCAGATCACGCCGAAGGCCGGATGGGTCGAGCACGACGCCCAGGAGGTCTGGCGGCGCACGCGGGAATGCATCGGCGGCGTCATGGCCTCGACGCCCGCGGAGGCCGACGACGTCGTCGCGGTCGGCATCACCAACCAGCGCGAGACGGCGGTGGTCTGGGACCGCGAGACGGGCGAGCCGATCCACAACGCCATCGTCTGGCAGGACACCCGGACCGCGCCGACGGTCCGCGAGCTCGCGGGCGACGAGGGCCCCGACCGCCTGCGCGCGGTCACCGGGCTCCCGCTCTCCACCTACTTCGCCGGGCCGAAGGTCACCTGGCTGCTCGAGAACGTCGACGGCGCGCGCGAGAAGGCCGAGGCCGGCCAGCTCTGCCTCGGGACCATGGACTCCTGGGTGCTCTGGAACCTCACGGGAGGCACGAACGGCGGCGTCCACGCCACCGACGTGACCAACGCCTCGCGCACGATGCTCATGGACCTCGAGACGCTCGACTGGCACGAGCCCGCGCTGGACCTGATGGGCATCCCGCGCTCCATGCTCCCCGAGATCCGCTCGAGCTCGGAGACCTACGGCGAGCTCAAGGGCACCGCGCTCGGCGGCACCCCGGTCTCCGGCATCCTCGGCGACCAGCAGGCCGCCCTGTTCGGGCAGGCCTGCTTCGCCCCCGGCGACGCCAAGAACACCTACGGCACCGGCTCGTTCCTGCTCGTCCACACGGGCGAGGAGATCGTGCACACCGACAAGCTCCTCACCACGGTGGCGGCCAAGCTCGGCGACGGGCCCGCGACCTACGCGCTGGAGGGGTCGATCGCGGTGACCGGCGCGCTGGTGCAGTGGCTGCGCGACCGGCTGAAGATCATCTCGGACGCCCCGTCGGTGGAGGAGCTCGCCAAGACGGTCGAGGACAACGGCGGCGTCTACTTCGTGCCGGCGTTCTCCGGGCTCTTCGCGCCGTACTGGCGCGACGACGCGCGCGGCGCGATCCTCGGCCTCACGGCGTACGCTAACCAGGGCCACATCGCACGAGCGGCGCTCGAGTCGGTGGCCTGGCAGTCGAAGGAGGTCGTCGACGCGGCCGACGACGTGGCCGACGTCCCGTTCACCGAGCTGCGCGTGGACGGCGGCATGACGGCCAACGAGCTGCTCATGCAGTTCCAGGCCGACGTGCTCGGCGTGCCGGTCATCCGCCCGGAGATCACGGAGACCACGGCGCTCGGGGCGGCCTACGCCGCGGGCCTGGCGGAGGGCTTCTGGTCCGACCAGGCCGAGCTCAAGGAGCGTTGGAAGGAGGGCAAGCGCTGGGAGCCCGCGATGGAGGAGGGGGACCGCGCCCGGGAGTACGCGACGTGGAAGAAGGCCGTCGGGCGGACGCTCGACTGGGTCGAGGACTAGGCCGTGACCGGCTCGGCGCGGGAGGCGGCGCTCGTGGTGCGCGTGTGCGCGCGCACGGCGCTGGAGCGGCAGGCGCCGTGGGACGAGCTCGACCTCGCGGTGGGCGACGGGGACTTCGGCTCGACGCTCGCCCGTGGCGCCCGCGCGGTGCTGGCGCTCGACCCCACGGCGGAGGCGGACGCCGCGGGCGTCCTGCGCGCGGCGGCGCTGGCCCTGACGCGGGAGATGGGCGGCTCCTCCGGCCCGCTGGTGGGCGTCCTCTGCCTGCGGGCGGCCGCTGCGCTCGAGGCGGGGAGCACGGCCGGCGAGGCCCTCGCCGCCGGGATCGAGGGCATCAAGGAGTACGGCGGGGCCGACGTGGGCGACGCGACGATGCTCGACGCGCTCGTGCCGGCCGCCGCCGCGCTGCAGGCCGGTGCCGGCGAGACGGCGACGGAGCTCCTGGACGCCGCCGCGACGGCCGCCGAGGCGGGCGCGGCGAGCACCCGCGGGATGACCGCCACCCGCGGGCGCGCCTCCTACACCGGCGAGCGCTCCGCCGAGCACGCGGACCCGGGCGCGGTGGCCGTCGGCGAGCTGCTGCGCGCCGTGCGCGCCGCCTGGGGCGAGGACCCGGGCTCCGTGGCGGCACCGGCGTCCTCCGCCGCGGCCGACCCCGAGGCGGAGGACGCGGTCGCGGCCTCCCCGCCGCGGGGCTTCTACGACGACCCGACCGAGCTGCTGCGCGGGGCGCTCCGCGGGCTGCAGGCGGCCGACCCCGCGGGCCTGCGGGTCGATCTCGACGCCCGGGTGGTGCTGCGCGCGGACGCGCCGACCGGGCGGGTCGCGCTGGTCTCGGGCGGCGGCTCGGGCCACGAGCCGCTCCACGGGGGCTTCGTCGGGGCGGGCATGCTCGACGCGGCCTGCCCGGGCGAGGTCTTCACCTCGCCCTCGCCCGACCAGGTCGTCGCGGCCTCGCGCGCCGTCGCCTCCGCGGCCGGCGTGCTCCACGTCGTCAAGAACTACACGGGCGACGTGCTCAACTTCCGCCTCGCCGCCGAGCTGCTCCGCGACGAGCACGGCATCGTGGTCGAGACGGTGCTCGTCGCCGAGGACGTGGCCACCGCCGCGGGCGACGGCCCGGGTCGTCGCGGGACGGCGGCGACGCTCGTCGTGGAGAAGGTCGCGGGCGCGCGCGCCGCGGCGGGCGGCTCCCTGGAGGAGGTCGCCGAGGTCGCCCGGCGCTGCGCCTCGCGCGCCCGCTCGTTCGCCATCGCGCTCGGCCCGGCCCACCTCCCCGGCGCCGGCGTCGCGCTCGACCTGCCGGCCGGGGAGGCCGAGGTCGGCGTCGGCATCCACGGCGAGCCCGGCGTGCGGCGCGAGCGCTACCAGGGCGGCGCCTGGGCGGCGGCGACGATGCTCGACGCGGTGCTCGCGGAGCTCCCGCCCGCGGAGGATGCGGGTTTGCTCGTGCTCGTCAACGGCCTGGGCGGGACCTCCCAGCTCGAGCTGCTCAACCTGCACGGGCTGGTGGTGGCCGGGCTCCAGGAGCGCGGGCTGGCCGTCGCGCGCTCGCTGGTCGGCTCGTTCGTGACCTCCCTCGACATGGCCGGCGCATCGCTGACCCTCGTCGCCCTGGACGCCGAGCTGACGCAGCTGTGGGACGCGCCGGCGAGCACCGGCGGCCTGGTCCGCTGAGCGCCGGCGGACCGCCCGGCGCTCAGGGCAGGAGCACGATCTTCCCGCGCGTGTGGCGGCGCGCGAGCACCTCGTAGGCCTCCCGCACCTCCTCGAGCGGGTAGGTCGCGGCGATCTCGACCTCGAGCTCCCCGGCGGCGGCGAGCCGGGCGAGCTCGCCGAGCACCGCCGCGCTGGCGATCTCCCCGCCGCCCTGCGCCTTGACGCCGAGCCGCTCCACCGCGGCGAAGTCGATGATGGTGTTGATCCGCTCCGGCGCCACCCCGAGCGCCAGCGCGAGATCGGTGTAGCCGCCGCCGAAGCAGTCGATCCACGCGTCCATGCGGCCCTCGCTCGCCGCCCGGAGGCGCTCCTCCTGGCCGTCGCCGTAGGCGACCGGCACGACGCCGTGCTCGCGAAGCCACGCGTGGTTCGCCGGGCCGGCCAGGCCGACCACCGTCGCTCCGGCCCGGCGCGCGAGCTGGACGACGAGCGAGCCGACGCCGCCCGCAGCGCCCGAGACGACCACCACCTCGCCGCGAGCGGGCCGCACGGCCTCCACGCAGGCCTGGGCCGTCACCGCCGCGACGAAGAGGGCGCCGCCGACCTCCCAGGCCAGGGCCGCGGGCTTCGGCGCGAGCTGCTCGACGGGCACCACGACGTACTCGGCGTGGCTCGCCCGCTCGTCCGTCCATCCGACCACGGCGTCGCCGGCCGCCACGGCGTCCACGCCGGCCCCGAGCTCCTCGATCTCGCCGGCCAGGTCGCTGCCCTCGCCGGACGGGAACCGCGACGGCCAGCGCTCCGCGAAGGCCCCCTCGCGGATCGCGATCTCGCCCGGGTTGATCGCAGCCGCGCGCACGCGGACGAGCACCTGCCCCGGGCCCGGAACGGGGCGCGGCACCTCGCGCACCTCGAGCACCTCGGCGCCCCCGTACTGGTCGAACTGGACGGCGCGCATGCGCTGCTCTCCGGGCATGCGGCGCAGGCTAGTGGGGCCGGTCGCCGCCGGACGGCCGATGATCCGCGCCGCGGCGCGCGGGCGCCGCTACGCCCCCACGAACCTCCCGTACCGTCCCCGGAAGAACACGAGCGGCGCGTCGGCCGCCGTCGCCGCGACCGCCAGGACGTCGGCGACGACGATGGTGTGATCGCCGCCCGCGTGCTCCTCGCGCACGCGGCAGTCGATCCAGGCCAGCGCGTTCTCGAGGGCGGGGCCGGCCTCGCCGGCCCGGTGCGGCACCCCGGCGTAGCGGTCGGCTCCCGGGGCGGCGAACTGGCGCGTCACCGCCTCGTGGTGCTCGGCCATGACGTTGACGCAGAAGCGCCCGGCGGCGCGGATCGCCGGCCAGGTGGTCGACGACCGCGCCGGGCAGAGCAGGATGAGCGGGGGGTCGAGCGACACCGAGGTGACGGAGTTGGCCGCCATGCCCACCGGGCCGCCGGCGCCGAAGGCCGTGATCACCGTGACGCCCGTGGGCAGGTGCCCGAGGACGTGGCGGAAGCGGTGGGGGCTGACGAGCGAGGCGCTCACCCCGCGATCCCCATGCTGGCCAGGTAGGCCGCCTCCAGCTCCGCGGACCCGCCGGCGTCGGCCGCGCCGCTCGCCACCACGCTGCCGCGGGAGAGCAGGTGCCACCGGTCCGCGACGGAGAGCGCGCGCCGCATCTGCTGCTCGACGAGCAGCACGGCGAGCCCCTCCTCGTCGGCGGCGCGGCGCAGCGCGCCGAGCAGGCGCTCCACCACCGCGGGGGCCAGCCCGAGCGAGAGCTCGTCGACCAGCAGCGCCCGCGGCCGCGCCGCGAGCGCGCGCGCGAGCATCAGGATCTGCTGCTGGCCCCCCGACAGCAGGCCGGCGGGGCGATCCAGGTGCGCGGCGAGCTCCGGGAAGCACGCGAGCGCCGCCGCGACCGTGCCGCGGCCGAGCCGGAGGTTGTCGCGGGTGGAGAGCGCCGAGGTGATCGACCGCTGCTCGGGCACGAAGGCGAGGCCCGCCCGGGCCAGCGCGTGGAGCGTGCGCGGCGCCGGCCCACCGCACCAGCGGACGGTCCCGCCCCGCAGCGGCAGCGCGCCGACCGCCGCGAGCAGCGTGGAGCTCTTCCCGGCGCCGTTCGGCCCGAACAGCGCGACCACCTCCCCCGGCACGAGCGCCAGCGACACGTCGCTCACCGCCCTGAGCGGCCCGTACCCGGTCGAGAGGCCGCACAGCTCGAGCACGGCGCCCTCCGCGCCCGCGGGCCCGCGCTCGGCGACGGCCCCGGCCCGCAGGCGGCTCACACCGCCACCGCGCCGAGGTAGGCGTCGCGGACCTCGGGGTGCTGCTGCACCTCGTCGGGGGTGCCGGTCGCCAGGACGCGACCGGCCTCCATGACGGTGATCCGGTCGCTCACGGACATGATGAGGTCGACCTTGTGCTCCACGAGCAGGATCCCGATTCCCCACTCGTCGGCCAGGCGCCGGATCAGCGTCGCGAGCTCGGCGGCCTCCGTGTCGTCCAGGCCGGCCGCGGGTTCGTCGAGCAGGAGCGTCGAGGGCGCGCAGGCGACGGCGCGCGCGATGGCCACGACCTTCCGCTGGCCGAAGGAGACCGCCGCGGGCGTCGTCTGGAGCAGGCCCTCGAGCTGGAAGCCCCGGACCATCGCCCGGCCCGCCGGGCTCAGCCGGATGCGCCCCGGCCGGAGCAGGTCGGTGAGGTAGGGCCAGGCGCCGCGCGGCTGGGAGGCGACCGCGAGGTTCTCCTCGACCGTCAGGTCGTCGAAGAGCTCGAGCGACTGGAACGAGCGCGAGACGCCGGCCAGCGCGCGGCGCCGCGCCGACCAGCGACGCATCTCCTCGCCGCCGAGCCGCACGCTGCCGCCGGAGAGCCGCGCGAAGCCGGTCACGGCGTCGATCAGGGTGGTCTTCCCGGCGCCGTTCGGCCCGATCAGGCCGTGCACCTCGCCGGGGTGCACGCTGAGGGAGACCTCCCGCACGGCCCGGACGCCACCGAAGGCCACGCTGACCCCCTCGAGCTCCAGGGAGCGGGCGGGGACGCGCACGGCGGAGGGGTCGGCCGCGACCACCCCGGGCCGGCGGGGCCGGCGCCGGCGCCCGCCCGGCAGCCGCCGCGCCAGGGCCGGCGCCAGGGCGTCGCGCGCCTGCGCGAAGGCGCCGTCGGGGCCCGTCATGAGCGTCAGCAGCAGCCCGATCGCGCCGACGAGCGGGAGGTAGCGGTCCACCTGCGGCACCCCGGCGAGCACCCGCGTCGGCAGGCCACCGGCGACCAGCAGCGCGCCGAACACCGCCCCCGGCACGTAGCCGACCCCGGCGGTCACCGTGACGCCGACCAGCAGGATGCAGGTGAAGAGGTCGAACTGGCTCATCTGCACGGTCGGCTGGACGAAGGCGAGCAGGATGCCGCCGATCGCGGCGATCACCGCCGCCAGGAAGAACGCGTAGACCTTCACGCCCGCGACCGGGACGCCGAGGGACGCCGCCGCCCGCTCGTTGGAGCGGACGGCGAGCAGCCGGCGCCCGGTCGCGCCGCGGCGCAGGTTCGCGAGGGCGACGCCGACCGCCAGCGTCACCGAGAAGGTGAGCAGCGCGTAGCGGTCCGGGTGCAGCGTCGGGTCGACGCTCCACCCGAGGAGCGCCGGGGGCGGCACCACGATCCCGGACAGCCCGCCCGTGAGGCTCGCGTCGTTGAAGACGACCGCGACCAGCGCGCTGCCGAGGCAGAGCGTGGCCACCGCGAGCGTCACGCCGCGGGTCCGCAGCGCCGGCAGCCCGACGAGCGCCCCGACCGCGCCCGTGCCGAGGCTCGCGAGCACGAGCGCCGGCAGCAGCGACATGTGCGCGATGAGCTTGGCCGCCAGCAGGGCGCCCACGCCGGCGAGCACGAACTGCGCCAGCGAGAGCTGCCCGGTGTACCCCGTGAGCAGGACGATCGACAGGCAGATGATCGCGGTCGCGAACGTGGTGACCATCGCCGTGTCCCAGTCCGCGCCCGCCGCGAACGCCACGAGCGCCCCGGCCGCCCAGACCGCCGCGAGGACGCCGGGGCGCACCCGTCCCGTGCCGACGGCCGGCAGCCGGTCGAGCACGAAGCCCCGGAGCGGCAGCGCGCGACCCCGGACGACGAGCAGGGCGATCACCGCCAGGAACGGGGCGGCCGTCGCCCAGCCCCCCTGGCTGACGTAGCGCGTGATCTCCGACTGGACGACCCCGAGCACCAGCGCCGCGGCCAGCACCCCCGGGAACGAGGCGAAGCCGCCGACCAGGGCGACGGCCATGGCGGGGACGACGAGCAGGACGAGCGTGGTCGGCTCGAGGAAGAGGATCGGCGCGATGAGGACGCCCGCCAGCCCCGCGAGCGCCGAGCCGACGGCCCAGTTGACCGCGGCGACGACGTCCGGGGAGTAGCCGAGGCTCGCGGCGGCGAGCTCGTTCTCGGCGACCGTGGTGGTCACCCGGCCGAACGCCGACCACCGGTAGACCGCGGCGAGCGTGGTGCCGAGGACGAGGCAGATGCCGAGGATCCACAGGCGGTCGACGCCGATCGGCAGGTCGTCCGAGAAGAGGTGGACCGTGCGGGTGGGCAGCAGCGAGGGCACCGTCAACGGGTAGACGCCGTAGAGCAGCAGCGCGGTCGACTGGAGGATCAGCAGGACGCCGAGGGTGGCGACGACGCGGGTCAGCGGCGACGCGTGCCGCCGCCGCATCGTCCGCATGATCCCGAGGTGGATGAGCGCCCCGAGCGCCGCGCAGAGCACGAGCGCGCCCGCCAGCGCCACGAGCCGCGGCGCGCTCTGGCGGACGGTGAGCTCGTAGTAGACGTAGGCGCCGAACATCGCCATCGCCCCCTGGGCGAAGTTCAGCAGGCCCGAGCCGCGGTAGATGAGCACGAGCCCCTGGCCCAGCAGGGCGTACACGCCACCGCTGGCCAGGCCGAGGAGCCCGAAGCGCAACGCCTCCATCTCGCCCTAGCTGCTCGGCGGACCGGCGGCGAACGGGTCGACGAACCCGTCGGCCCCCTGGGCGACGACCTTGCCGTCCCGGACCACGCCGAAGGTCACGGTCGGGTTCACCACCCGGGCGAAGCCGGGCACCTTGCCCGTGCGGCCGGCGACGGCCCACGGGCCGAAGGTCTGCAGGTCGATGGGCTGCTTGACCGCCCCGAAGGTCGCCGTGAGCCCGGCGGCGTCGAACGCCTTGCCGGTCGCCGCCGCCTTCGCGAAGAGCTGCATGCCGCTCCAGGCCTGGATCGACGCGTCGTCCACCACCGCCTTGGGCTGGTACTTCGCCATGTCGGCCTTGAAGCGTGCCACCCCGGGGTTGCCGTCGTCGGCCACCAGCGCGTTCGCGCTGGAGACGAGGACGCCGTCCGCGGCCGCCCCGAGCGCCGCGAGCGCCTGCGGCGGCAGCAGGAGCGACGGGACCGCGAGCTGGCCCCGGTAGCCGCCGGCGCGCAGCGCCTTGATGAGGCCGGCGCCGTTGAGCGGCGAGGTGTTGAGGATGATCCCGTCGGTCCCTCCCGCGGCGGCCTGGGCGGCGGCGGTGGCGAAGGTCGGGTCGGAGGCCGCGCGGGCGGTGGTCAGCTTGACCTTGCCGATGCCGCGCGCCTTCAGCGCGCCCGAGATGACCTTCGCGATGAGCGGCCCGGCGGGGTTCGGCTCGTCGGAGACGATCGTGACCGTGGTGGCGCCCGACCGCTTGATCGCCTCGGCGGTGCCGGCGAAGGGCCCGAGGAAGGCGCTGCCCAGCGGGAAGACGTTCGGGCTGTTGAGCTCGACCGGGCCGCCGCCCTGCTCTCCGATGGCCGGGAGCGCCGCCGCCTTGAGGATCGGCCACGAGGCCCCGGAGCCGTCGGCGAGCAGCAGCGGCGCGACGACCGCGGCGGGCTTGCCCGCCGCCATCTTCCGCGCGCACGAGAGCTCGCCGTTGACCGTGAACTTGGTGTCGCAGACGTCGAGCGAGAGCTGGTGCCCGCCGACCCCGCCCGCGGCGTTGATGGCCTCCAGGGCCGCGGTCAGGCCGGCCGCGTACTCCGGGACCTGGAAGGCGGGGCTCGTCAGCGGCGCCGCGCTCGAGAGCTTGATCACCGATCCGCCGGACGGCTTGGCGGACGCCGACCCGGTGGTGGCGGTGTCGCTCGACGATCCGCAGGCGGCCGGCCCGAGGGCGGCCAGCAGCGCGGCGCCGAGCACGATGTGCGTGCGGCGAACGGTTCTCATGGGGACTCCTCCTGTTCACGCGCGCCCGCTGTGGTGGAGCCTCGCGGTGATGACGGCGCCATCCTCTGAGCTGCCGGGGGTGGGGTCATCACCCACTCGGGTGATTGCGGGCCCGGCGAGCAGTCCGAGCTCCCGGCAGCGCTCGACCGCGGTCACCCGCGAGGTGGCCCCGAGCTTGCGGTAGATGCTCTTGAGCTGCGACTTGATGGTGTTGACCGAGACGTACCGCGTGCTGGCGATCTCCGCGTAGGTCCGCTCGGTCGGCAGGAACCGGATGACCGCGAGCTCCCCGTCGGAGAGCGGCTCGCGCAGCGGTGGGCGCTGGGGGCGCTCGGCATGCGTCGGTGCGCTGCGGCCGAGCTCGGTGCGGGCGGCCGCGTCGAGCAGGCGCAGGTACTCGCCGTCGGGGGCGCCGTGGGCGTCGACCCCCGCGGCGAGCGGCCGGGAGAACGAGCTGAGCAGCCCGGCCGCGGGCTCGGCCAGGGTCCGCACGAAGCGGTGCGGCTCCCCCGCGGCGACCGCCGCGGCGAGCGCGCGCAGGCTCGCCCGGCGTTCGCCGGCGGCGGCGGCGCACCGGGCGAGCAGGACGTGCCGCTCGATCGCCTCGCGCCCCTGCCCCGGGCCGGCCGCGGAGCGCTCCGCCCGCGCGAGCGCGGGCGCGACCTCGCCCGAGGCCAGCAGCACCTCCGCCTCGAGATGGGCGAGCAGCGCCGGGGCGGGCGTCCCCGCCTCGAGCGTCCGGGTCCACTCGGCCGCGTGCTCCAGGTGCCCGAGGCGCACGCCGACCCGCAGCTGCCGCTCGGCGATCCGGGCGCGCAGGTACGCCGGGGCCGCCCCGGAGCGGTGGGCGGCGGCCGTGGACTCGAGGAGCGCCTCCGCCTCCTCCCCCCGCCGCTGGCTCGCCTGGCAGCCGGCGAGCCCCAGCAGCGCCCGCACGTGCATCCACACCCGGTGCGAGCGGCGCGTGACCTCGGCCGCGGCCAGGAAGCACTCCTCGGCGCCCGCCAGGTCGTCCCGCTCCCACCGCAGCTCGCCCAGGGCCACGAGGGCGTCCGCGGTGGTCGGCTGGCCGGCCATGCCGAGCCGGTCCGCGGCCTCGAGCGCGCGGTCGACGTGCCCGACGACGTCCTCGAACCGGCCGAGCGTGCTCGAGATGGCGGCCATCATGCCGGGGAGGGCGACCGCCGCGAAGACGTTGCCGCCCTCCTGGGTCCGCACCCCGCTGTCGGCCAGCAGCCGCAGCGCCGCCTCCGGCTCGCCGAGCAGCTCCTGGGCCGTGGCCATGGCGTCGGTCATCGCCAGGCGGGCGAAGGCGTCCTGCTGGCGGTGGCGCGGCTCGCGCGCCTCGAGCAGCGCGAGCCCCCGCCGACCCCAGCCGACGGTGGCCTCGAGGTCCCCGAGCATCCGCGAGGCGAAGGCGCGCAGGCAGGCCGACTCCGTGAGCACGGCGACGTCCCCGGCGGCGCGGTCGTCGGCCCGCTCGCACCAGTGCAGGGCCTCGGCGGGCCGCCCGCCGTAGACGAGGATCCAGGCGTGCCGGAGCGCGAGCGCGGGCCGGCGCGCGAGGACGTCGGGCGGCAGCGCGGCGAACCACCGGTGCAGCGTCTGGTCCAGGCCCCGGCGGTGCATGTCGAAGACCAGCCCCACGATGAGCGACGCCGCCCGCTCGTGGTCACGGCCGGAGAGCGCGTGCTCGACCGCTCCGACCGGGTCGCCCTCGGCCTCGAGCCACGTGGACGCGCGCCGGTGCAGCTCGAGGACCCGCTCGCGGTCGAGCAGCTCGACCTGGCTGCTCAGGAAGTCCGCGAACAGCCCCTGGTAGCGGTAGAGGTGCTCGCCCTCGGCCAGCGGCAGGACGAACAGGCCGTCGGCCGCGAGCCGGTGCAGCAGCACGCCGGAGTCGCCGCGCCCCGTGACGGCGTCGCACAGCGGGGCGGAGAGGACCTCGAGGACCGAGGTCTCGACCAGGAAGCGCCGGACCTCCGGCGTCTGGAGGTCGAGCACCTCGTGCAGCAGGAACTCGGAGACCCCGCGGCTGCGGCCGGCCAGTGACGCGGCCGGCACGGCTCCCTCCCCCGTGGCGCCCTGAGCCAGCGTCGCGAGCTGCAGCCCCGCGATCCAGCCGTCGGACTCCTCCACGAGCAGGCGGCGGCGCCCCTCGGGAAGCTCGGCGGGGCCGCGCGCGGCGAGGAACGCGTGCGCCTCCTCCGGGGTGAAGGCGAGCTCGCGGACCCCGAGCTCCTGCAACCCGCCCTGCAGCCGGACGCGGTGCAGCGGCAGGTCCTCGATCGCCGTGCGGCTGATGAGCACGAGATGCACGGTCGGGGGCAGCCCCGCGACGAGCCGGCCGAGCCCGTCGCGGATCGCCGGGTCCTCGACGACGTGCGTGTCGTCCAGGACGAGGATGCCGCGCTGGGGCGTGTCCTCGAGCGCCTCGAGCAGGACGGCCAGGAACGAGCCCGGCGGTCCGTCGAGGGCGCGCAGCTCCGCGCTCAGCCGCGGGGCGGTCTCGGGCGGCAGGCGCGCGCCGAGCCGGCCGAACGCCTCGGCGACCACGCTCCAGAACCGCGCGGGGTCGTTGTCGCCGCGCTCGAGCGAGACCATCGCGAAGCGCCGCGCCCGCACGTGGGCGGTGAGGTGCCACTCGGCCATGAGCGCCGACTTGCCGTATCCGGCCGGCGCCGTGAGCGTGGTGACGCGCGCGGTGCCGGCGCTCAGGAGCGTGGTCAGCCGTTCGCGCGCCACCCGCGACCCGGGCCGCGCCGGCAGCCGGAACTTGGCCTTGGGGATCCGCTCACCGCCTTCCAAGAGGCGAGCAGCCTACTCCCGGCACCCGCCGCGTCAGCCCGCCTGCGGCTCGAGGCGCAGCAGCAGCGTCCCGACCCCCTCGTAGGCCTGCTCGGAGGCCTGGACGTGCTGGGCGCCGACCGCGACGTCGCGGAAGTTCCGCTGGAGGACGTTGTCGAGGTAGGTCGCCTTCGAGCCGCCGAAGCTGAGCGCGGTCGTCGTCGCGTGGCGCGCGACGTCGAAGCAGTGCGCCGGCGAGGCGCTCAGCAGCGCCTCGTGCTCCGCGGAGACGCGCTCGCCGGCGCGGGCGCACTCCCACATCTCGCCGACCAGCTCGAAGAGGCCCGCGCGCGCGGCGCGCAGGCGCATCTCGGCCTCCCCGAGCGCGTGGTGCACGTGGGGGCGCGCGGCGACCGAGGTGGTGCTGCCCGGCCGGTACTTCGAGCGGGCCTGCCGGGCGATCTCGTCGAGCGAGCGGCGCGCCGCGCCGAGGGCGAAGGCGGCGAGCGCGGCCTGCGGGGTCTTGATCGCGTAGCGCGGGCCTCCGCGCTGGAGCCTCGGGGGCAGCTCCCAGGTCATCTCGTCGGGGACGAAGTGGCGCTCGAGCGAGTAGTCGCAGCTGCCGGTCCCCTTCAGGCCGGCGGTATGCCAGACGTCGTGCAGCGTGAGCTCGGCCGCGGGGACGACCGCCCCGAGCTGCGGGACCGGCCCGTCGCCGGGCGCGTGGCCGGCCTCGCCGGCCGTGAGCATGGAGAAGTCGGCGTGCCGGATGCCCGAGGCGAACGACCAGCGGCCGGTGACGAGGATCCCGCCGGCGACCCGCTCGAAGGTCCCGCAGAACGGGGCGACCTGGGAGCCCGAGATCGGCCAGTGCGGCCCGCCGAAGACGCGCTCGCACGCCCGGTCGGAGGCGAAGGTGCCGATCACCTGGGCGCCGTGCGCGCCGATCATCAGCGTCCACCCCGCGGAGGTGTCGATGCGCGAGACCGCCTCGACGACCTCCATCTGGGTGAGCGGGTCGACCTCCAGGCCGTTGACCTCGAGCGGCGCGGCCATGGCGAAGAGCCCGTGCTCGCGCAGGGCCTCGACGCTCACGCGGGGCAGCGTCCGCTGCTCCTCGGCCTCGGCGGCGTGCGCGGTGAGCGTCGCCTCGACGTCGGCGACGGCGTCGAGGAGGCCGTCGCGGTGGGTGGACCTGGGTGACACCTCGGTGGCGAGCATGGGCCGCAGTGTCGGCGCGGAGGCTCCGGCGATCATCACCCGGACGGGTGAACTTCGCCGGGCCCGACCCGCCCGCCGCCTCAGATGCGGCCCTCGCGCGCCAGCTCGCGGCTGATCGCCACGATGCGCGAGGGTTGGCGCGCCATCGCCGGGCGCCGCTCCGCGGCGGCGGCGCGCTCCGCCGGCGAGCCGTGCGGCAGGTCCCGGAAGGCCGCGTGGAAGGTCAGCCGGAGCCAGAGCTCGCCGTCGCCGTCGACCTCGAGCGCGCAGACGATGACCGTCTGCTGCGGGCCCTCCACGAAGTCGAAGACCATGACCCGGCCGCCGTGGAAGGTGATGCGCTGCAGCTCGGCCTCGTGCCCGTGCCTGAGCACGCGCCGGGTGAGCGCGTCGCCGTCGTCCTCGAGCACCTCGAAGCGGTGCCCCGGCGGCACGAACCGCTCGTCGCCGTTGCGCGCGCGGATCTGCAGCGCGTGCCACAGCTGGCGCGGCGTGAGCACGGGCTGCCCGCCCTCGTTGACCCGGACGGCCGTGGTCGTCGTGAACATGGGCGGGAGCCTCGCCCCGCCGCGCGCGGCGGGCATCACCCGGTCGGGTGATCGGGCGCCCGGCCGGCCGGGCGCGAGCCCGCCGCCGCCGCCCCGCCGCGTCGCCGGGCGGCGCGCGCGACCGGGCTCAGCCCCGCGCCGCGGCGCGCGCGGTGACCCGCGGGATGACGTGCTCGCCGAAGGAGCGCAGGGTCGCCTCCTTGGCGTCGTGCTGGAGGTAGAGCGCGAACTGGTCGACGCCGAGCGCGCGGAGCTCCTCGAGGCGCGCCACCTGGTGCTCGACCGGCCCGACCAGGCAGAAGCGGTCGACGATGGCGTCGGGCACGAAGGCGGTGTGGCTGCTCTCGGCGCGGCCGTGGTCGTTGTAGTCGTAGTCCTGGCGCCCGGCGATGTAGTCCGTCAGCTCCTTGGGGACCGCCGAGCCGTCGTCGCCGTAGCGGGCGACGATGTCCGCGACGTGGTTGCCGACCATGCCGCCGAACCAGCGGCACTGCTCGCGGCCGTGCGCGAGCGCCTCCGGGCTGCCGTCGGTGACGTAGGCGGGGGCGGCGACGCAGATGCTCACCCCGTCCGGGTCGCGCCCGGCCGCCTCGGCCGCCGCGCGCACCGCGCCCACGCTCCAGGCGGTGATCGCGGGGTCGGCGAGCTGGAGGATGAAGCCGTCGCCGAGCTGCCCGGCCATGGCGAGCATCTTCGGCCCGTAGGCCGCGACCCAGATCGGCAGGCGGCTCGCGGGGTTCCACGGCAGCCGGAGGGTCGTGCCCTTGTACGCGACCGCCTCGCCGTTGGCCAGGCCGCGGATGACGCCGATCGCCTCGCGCATCACGCCGAGCCGCACGGGCTCGCCGTTGATCACGCGCACGGCGGAGTCGCCGCGGCCGATCCCGCACACCGTGCGGTTGCCGTACATCTCGTTGAGCGTCGCGAAGAGCGACGCGGTCACCGTCCAGTCGCGGGTCGCCGGGTTCGTGACCATCGGCCCGACCACGAGCTTGTGGGTCTCGTTGAGGATCCGGGAGTAGATGACGAACGGCTCCTCCCAGAGCAGGTGGCTGTCGAACGTCCAGGCGTGCGAGAAGCCGTAGGCCTCCGCGCGCTTGGCCAGGTCGATCACCCGCGCGGCCGGCGGGTCGGCCTGCAGGACGACCCCGAAGTCCATCATGCCCCGACCCTAGCCAGCGCGCCGTCGGCGGCCAGCGCCAGGGCCTCCCCCACCGTGCGCCCGTAGGCCTCGATCGCGATCCGCAGCGCGGGCTCGGGCGAGTCCTCGACCTCGGTGTGGGAGATCGGCGGATCGGACTGGGCGAAGAGCATGGCCGTCGGCACCCGCCGGCCGACCTCGGTGGCGTCGTGGAGCGGCCCGCTCGCGACGGGCTCCCCGTCGCCGCCGCCGCTGGCGGCCACCGCCGCCCGGGCCCGCGCGACGAGCCCCGGGTGGAACGGCGTGGGCGCCGCGCCGAAGAGCCGGCGCGGCCGGGCGGTGCAGTCGAACGCCGCCGCCGCGCGCTCGCAGGCGCCCAGGCAGTCGGCGAGCAGGGCGGCGAGGACCTCGGCGTCGAGGTGGCGCACGTCCAGCATGAGCTCCGTCACCCCCGCCACGGCGGTGATCACCGCGGGCTCCGAGCGCAGGGAGCCGACGGTCGCCACGCCGCCGTGGCGGATCCCCGCCGCGCGGATCTCGAGCGTCGCGGTCGCGGCGGCGGCCAGCGTGTCGCGCCGCAGGTGCATCGGCGTGGAGCCGGCGTGGGCGGCCTGGCCGGTGAAGGTGACCAGGTAGCGCTCGTCCCCGACCGTGCCGGCCACCGCGCCGGCCGGCCGGCCGGCGTCGAGGAGCACCGGCCCCTGCTCGATATGGAGCTCCAGGTAGGCGAGCGCGCCGTCGAGGCGGCTCGCGGCCCCGGGGGCAGCGTCGAGGTCGACGCCGCACGCGGCCATCGCGTCCTGCAGCCGGGTGCCCTCGGCGTCGCGCAGGTCGCGCACCTCGTCGGGCACGAGGGTGCCCGCGGCGGCCGAGGAGCCGACGAGCGAGCGGCCGAAGCGGGCGCCCTCCTCGTCGGCCCAGTCGACCAGGCGCACCTCCACCGGCGGCGGCGCGTCCGCCTCGCCGAGGGTGCGCAGCACCTCGAGCGCCGCGGTGAGCCCGAGCACGCCGTCGAGCCAGCCGCCCGACGGCACCGCGTCGAGGTGGGAGCCGACCACCACGAAGCCCGGGGCCGCGCCGCTGCCGGGCAACGACGCCCAGAGGTTCCCCGCCTCGTCCTCGGAGACCCCGACCCGGGCGGGGAGCGCCGCGAGCCGCTCGCGCAGCCACGCCCGCGCGGCCCGCCAGTCCGCCGACCAGGCCAGGCGCCGGGCGCCGGCCGGGCCGCCGTGGTGCTCGTGCAGCGCGCGGAGGTCGGCGAGCACGCGGTCGGCGTCCAGGCGGAGCGGCGCGTTCACGCGGGCACCGCCGCCGCTCGTGCGCGGGGGGCCCGCGCCACGAAGCGCCCGTGGCCCGGCGCCGTGCGGATCTCGCCGCGGTCGTAGACGAGCGTCCCGCGGCAGAACGTGTGCCGCACGCTCGCGCTCGCGGTCTGGCCCTCGTAGAGGTCGTAGTCGACGTTCATCAGCGAGGTTGCCGTGCCGTAGGCGCGCGGGGCCGCCGGGTCGAAGACGACGAGGTCGGCGTCCTTGCCCGGCGCGACCTGGCCCTTGGACTCGAGCCCGAAGCGGCGGGCGATCGTCGTGCTCGTGCGGTCCACGAGCTGGCTCGGGGTCAGGCGGCCGGCCACGACCCCCTCGTCCCACAGCTTGGCCAGGCGGTGCTGGATGGCCGGCAGCCCGTTCGGGACGAGGCTGAAGTCCTCCAGGCCGCGCGCCTTCTGCGCGTCGGTGAACGGGCAGTGGTCGGTGGAGACGGACTCGAGCACGCCGCGGGCCACGTAGTCCCAGAGCGGCCCGTGGTTGGCGGCGGCCCGCAGGGGCGGGGAGCAGACGTACCGGCAGCCCTCGACCCCCGGCCGCCGGAGCTGCTCGATCGTGTCGACGAGGTACTGGGTGCAGGTCTCGGCGCTGACGTCGACCCCGCGCTGCCGCGCGGCCTCCACCTCGGCGGCCGCGGCGGCGCAGGTCACGTGCACCACGAAGAGCGCGGCGCCGGTGTGCTCGGCCAGGCGCGCCGCCCGGCTCGTGGCCTCGGCCTCCACCCACTCGGGGCGGGTGAGCGCGTGGAAGATCGCCTCCCTCTGCCCCGCCGCCCGCGCCCGGGTGACCAGCAGGTCGACGACGTCGCCGTTCTCGGCGTGCACCATGGTCAGCGCGCCGAGCTCGTGCGCGCGCTCCATGGTCGCGGCCATGGCGTCGTCGCGGGTCATGAGCTCGCCCTTGTAGGCCATGAAGAGCTTGAACGAGCTGACGCCGGCCTCGACCATCGCCCCCATGTCCTCGAGCGTCGGGGCGTTCGCGTTCGTGATCGCCATGTGGAAGCCGTAGTCGACGTGGGCCGCGCCGGCGGCGCGGCCCTGCCACTCCTCCAGGGCCGAGCGCAGCTCGTCCGGCTCGCGCTGGATCGCGAAGTCCACGACGCAGGTCACCCCGCCGGCCGCCGCGGCGCGCGTGCCCGTGTCGTAGTCGTCGGCCGAGCGCATCCCCATGAACGGCATGGCGAGGTGCGTGTGGTTGTCGACGAGCCCCGGGAGGACGAGGCACCCCGTCGCGTCGACCACCGTGGCGCCCGGCGGGGGCTCGACCGCGCCGACGGCGGCGATCCGCTCCCCGAGGACGAGCACGTCGGCGTCGTACTCGCCGTCCGCGCTCACCACCCGTCCGCCCTGCAGCACCATGGACCGGAGCTCGCTCATGGCCGCGAAGGGTGGCAGGGGCGCGCGCCCGGGTCGAGGCGGGCGCCTCCCGACGGACGAGCGCCCGGGAGCGGAGCGGCCAGCTTCGGCGCCGATCGCTACAGCGGACCGCTCCGCTGCCGATGCTTCCTCCAGCGTGACCGGGATCGCCGACAGCAGGAGGCCCACCACCGGGGTGCTCGTCGTGGACGCGCGTGCTCCCGGCTACCCCATCACCCACGTCAGCGCGGGCTTCGAGGCCCTCACGGGCTACACCGCGGCCGAGGCGGTCGGGCGCGGCTGCGGCTTCCTGCAGGGCCCGGGCACCGATGCGGGCACCGTCGCCGAGATGTCCGCGGCGCTGGCCGAGGGGCGCGAGGCCCACGTCACGCAGCTCAACTACCGAGCCGATGGCACCTCCTTCCACAACGAGGTGTCGATCGCGCCCGAGCACGACGGCGAGGGCCGGGTCGTGCGGTTCATCGGCGTCCAGCGGGACGTCACCGCGCAGCTCGAGGCCCAGGAGCGCATCCGGCGCCTGAGGTTCTCCGACGTGCTCACGGGGCTCGCCAACCGCACGACGCTGCAGCGGGAGCTGCGCGCCCGGGCCGGTGAGCCCGGGGCGGCCGCGCAGGGGCTGGCGATGCTGGTGATCGACCTCGACGACTTCGAGCGGGTCAACGAGCGCCACGGGCACGAGGTCGGCGACGGCCTGCTCAGGGCGGTCGCCGACCGGCTCCGGAGCGCCGTCCGCCCCGAGGACCTCCTGGCCCGCCACGGCGGGGACGAGTTCACGGTGCTCGCACGTCCGCACCACCACGACGACGTCCACGCGATGGCCGCGCGCGTCCTCGCCGCGCTGCACGAGCCGTTCGGGGCGGGGCGCGGCACGGTGAGCGTCCGGGCCAGCGTCGGCGCGAGCGTCCTCGGCGTCGACGCGAGCGACGCCGGGGAGCTCATGCGGCACGCCGAGGCGGCGCTGCGCATCGCCAAGCGCGCCGGCAAGAACCGCTTCCACGTCCAGGCCCGGCGGTCGCGACGCACGGCGCCCGATCCCGACCCGAGCTTCGCGCCCGGCGCCCACCTCGCCGAGCTCGACCGGATCCTCCGGGGCGAGCTCGTCGAGGCGGTCTACCAGCCCATCGTCCGGCTCGCCGACCGGAGCGTCGTGGCCTTCGAGGCCCTGGCCCGGGGGCCGCTCGGCTCACCGCTGCAGCGCCCGGACCACCTCTTCGCCGTGGCGGGCGTCGCCGGGCGCACGGTGGAGCTCGACTGGCTCTGCCGCGTGGCGGCGGTGCGCGGCGCGCTCGCGGCGGAGCTCGGGCGCGCCGCCTCGCTGCTCGTCAACGTCGAGCCGGTCGCCCTGGACACCCCGTGCCCGGCCGCGCTGAGCACCGACTGGGAGCAGGCGGGCGAGCAGCTTGACCTCGTCGTGGAGATCACCGAGCGCGCGGTCACCTCCCGCCCCGCCGAGCTCCACCACGCCGCCGACCGCCTGCGGCAGGAGGCCAAGGGCCTGGCCCTGGACGACGTGGGCGCCGACAGCCGCTCGCTCGCGCTGCTGCCGCTCCTGCAACCCGATCTCGTCAAGCTCGACCTGCGCCTGGTGCAGGGGCGGCCCTCGACCGAGCAGGCGGCGATCGTCGGGGCGGTCACCGCGGAGTCCGAGCGCACGGGTGCCGCCGTGCTGGCCGAGGGCATCGAGACCGAGGAGCACGCGAGGGTGGCCCGCACCCTCGGCGCGGGCTACGGCCAGGGCTGGCTCTTCGGGCGTCCCGGGCCGCTGCCGACGGGGCACCCGGCCACCACCGGCCTGCCGCGCGGCCGCCGGCCCCGGCCGAGCACCGCGGCCAGCCCGTTCGCGCTCGTGGCCACCGCGCGTCCCATGGCCGAGGCGACCAAGGCGCTGCTGCTCCCCATGAGCCACCACCTCGAGCACCAGCTCCTGGCGATCGGCGAGGGCGCCGTCCTGCTCTCCGCCTTCCAGCACGCGCGCAACCTCACCCCCGCCACCCTGCGCCGCTACGAGACCTTCGCGCGCACCGCCTCGCTGGTCGGCGCGCTCGGGGTCGGGCTGGGCGCCCGGCCCCTCGACGGCGTGCACGGCGCCGAGATCCCCGACGGCGACGCGCTCGCAGGCGAGTGGAGCGTCGTGGTGGTGGGGCCGCACTTCGCGGGGGCGCTCGTCGCCGCCGACCTCGGCGACACGGGGCCCGACCGCGACCGGCGGTTCCGCTTCGCGGTGGTCTACGAGCGCGAGCTGGTGCTGGCGGCGGCCCGCACGCTGCTCGCCCGCCTCGCGCCGGAGGGCGTCGCCGCGGCGGACGCGCTCCTCGCCGCTCGCGCCTGAGCGCCGGCTCCGGCCTCGAAGGCCAGCCCGACCGAGAGCGCGGCGCTCGCGCCACCGTTTCGGCCCCGCCAGGTGGCGAGCACGAGGCCGAGGGCGCAGCCCGTCAGGCAGTGGAGGGCCGCCGCGACGGCCGTCCGGGTGAGGGCGCGGCCCTCGGGCGCGGCGGGATGGGGGTGCGCGGCCACCGCCGACCTCACCCGCGCCGCATGAGCCGGCCCACCGCGGCCATGAGCTCCTCGGTCCTGTCGGCCCGGGCGCCGGCCGGAGCCCCCGCGACGCAGTGGCGCGCGTGATCGTCGAGCAGCCCGAGGGCGACCTTGTCGAGGGCGGCCTGCACGGCCGAGATCTGCGTCAGCACGTCGATGCAGTAGCGCTCCTCGTCGACCATGCGCTCGATCCCGCGCACCTGCCCCTCGACCCGCCGCAGGCGCGTCAGCAGCTGGGCCTTGGTCGCGGTGTAGCCGCGAGGGGGTGCCGGGGTGCTCATGCCCGAAGCCTACCATACCCCTATGGGGTATGGTAGGCGGCCCGGCCGGCTCGGCTCAGCGGACCGTGACCACGGTCTCCATGCCGAGCATCGAGTGCTCCTTCATGTGCGAGCGCGCGTCCCCGTAGAAGCAGACCAGGACGTAGCTGCCCTTGGCGAGCTTGCTGACCTCGACGTCGTTGACGACGCCGGGCGAGATGACGCTGACGAGCTCGGCCTGGCCCCGGACCAGCTTCTGGGCCTTCCGCTCGTTGGCCTGCCCGCCCATGTGGAGCAGCGTGGCGACCCGGCGCGCCCCGGCCGGCGAGGCCGCCTTGAGCGCCAGCAGGAAGTGCGGGGACTTGCCCTTGTTGGCGACACGGATCGTGCCGGTCGACGGGAGCGTCGCGGGCGTGTGGATGCGGTAGTCCCGCATGGCGATCGTCGCGTCGGGGGTCGGGGTGGGCGCGGTGGTCGTCGCCGTGCCGACCGCGAAGCTCGCGACGACCTTCGGCGCCCTCGTGCTGTCCACGAGCAGGTAGCTGGCCGGGGCCAGCGTCAGGTCGGTCGTGCTGGTCGGGACGCCCTTGCCCGACGTCGACCCGAAGGCGAAGGCGCCGTACTTCTGCAGCGGCGTCGGCGGCCCCTTGAGCTTCTGGGCGGCGGCGACGACCTGGGCCTGCGTCGCTCCCGGCTTGAGCTGGAAGAGCGTGAGGTCGACCTCCTTGCCGGTGCCCGACACGACGAAGCGCGTGGGCCCCTGGGCGAGCGCGTCGGCGCCGGTCACCGTCACGCCGCCGGCCGCCGTGGCGATCGTCACGGTCTGGGGGGCGGCGGGGTCCTGCGCGGAGGCCGAGACGGCCAGCCACGCGAGCGGAACGGCGGCCGCGGCCAGCACGGCCGCCGTGGCCGACCGGCGACGCCGCCGCGGATGGGATGGGTCGGGCAGAGGCACGTCAGGCTCCTTCGGGTTGGGTGGGTGCCGCGGCGACGCGTTCGTCGATCGCCTGCCGCAGCACGGTGGTGAGCTGCATCCATCCCGAGAACGACGCGATGTCGCGATCGCCGCGACGGACGCGCCCGGCGATCGCCTGGGCCGGGTCGCCGACGTCGATGTCCAGGTGGAGATCGAGCCCGAGCGTGGAGGACACGGGCCGCATCCTGGCCGAGCCGCCGGGCCCTTCGCACCCCTGGTCGACCCCAGAGTTACGGACCGGCGCGCCTCACAGGTCCGCCGGCAGCTCACGCCGCGAGCCGACCCCGAGCTTCTGGTAGGCCTGGCGCAGATGCCACTCGACCGTCGAGACCGTGATGAACAGCCGGCCGGCGATCTCGCGGTTCGGCACGCCCTGGGCGGCCAGCGCGGCGACGCGGCGCTCGCTCGGCGTCAGCGCGTCGGCCCCGGTCCGCACCGCGCGTCGCGGCCGGGCGCCCGCCGCGACGAGCTCCTCGCGCGCCCGGACCTCCAGCCGCGCCGCGCCGAGCCCGTGCGCGCCCTCGAGCGCACGGGCCAGGGGCTCGCGCGCCGCCGTCCGCAGCCCGCGGCGCCGGAGCAGCGCCCCGAGCTCCACCAGGGCCCGCACGTGCTCGAGCCGCGTGAAGTCCGCGTCGAGCAGCGCGATGGCCTCCTCGAGCTGCGCGCGCGAGCCGGTCACCGCGCCGGAGGTGCAGAGCGCGACGCCCAGCGCGCGCGGCGCTGCGAACCCGCGCGCGGCGGAGACCTCGTCGGCCGCGAGCGCCCGTGCCCGCTCGCCGTCCCCGAGAGCCGCCGCGGCCCGCGCCGCCTCCGAGCGCCACGCCATCTGGCTCGGGTTCTGCGCCCCGAGGCTGCCGGTGATCGCCGCCCCGCACCGCAGGTGGAGCCCGAGCGCCACGGCGTGCTCGCCGCGGGCGCTCGCCAGCCGGCCCCGGGCGGCCAGGAGGAACGATCCCATGGCGTCCCCCCAGCGCTCGGGGTCGCCGAGCGGCGCGACGAGCTCGGCGGCCGCCGCGTCCTCGCCTCGCTCGATCAGCGCCCACACCGCCCAGAACGCCGCGGCGGGGAGGTACATCTCCATGCCGCCGCGCCACGCGTCGACCGCGGCCAGCGCGTCGGCGGCGGCCGCGTCCAGCCGCCCCGCCCACAGCCGCGGCCAGCTGCGCGCGTAGGAGGCCATGGCGAAGGCCAGCACCGACGCCCGCCGCGCCGCGTCGGCGAACGCCTCCTCGAGCAGCTCCTCGACCTCGGGCGCGTCGCACCACGAGAGCAGCCCGAACAGGTGCCACACCGTGTGGGAGTCCGCGGTCTCCTCGGCGATCACCCGGCGGACGTCCAGCCGCCGCACCCCCTCGAGGATCGGGCCGCACGGCGCGCCGACGTAGAGCTGGTGGGTCAGCACCGTGCTGGCCACGGCGCGCTGCCCGTGGCTCAGCTCGCCCACGGGGAGCTCGAGCAGCCCCGCGGCCTCGGCGTGGACCTGCGGCCCGTGCGCGGGGCTCAGCAGGCCGGCGGCGAGATGCCCGAACCGGAGCTCGCTGGCGAGCTCCGGATCCTCGATCGGCAGCGCCCGCGCCGCGACGAACGCGTCCGCCGCCTCGCCGAAGCGCCCCGAGCGATGCAGGCTCCAGCCCAGGGCGTCGAGCATCCGGGCCCGTCGGTCGGGGTCGGCGACGCCGGCGAGCGCCGCGGTCAGCGCCGGCCCCGGCGGCCGCCCGGCCGCCGACTCGGCCTGGCTCAGCGTGATGAGCACCGCGGCACGGTCCGCGTCGTCCAGCGGCTCGAGCAGCGCGCGCTCGAGGTAGGCGATCGCCGACTCCGGCGCGGCGCTGGCCAGTGCTCGCGCCGCCGCGGCGCGCAGGTGCCCGGTCGCCCACGGACCGGCCCCGGGCGTGCCGGCGAGCAGCTGCGTGGCCACCGCCTCCGACGACGCGCCGGCGGCGTGCAGCGCGCGGGCGACCCGCGCGTGCCCCTGCGCGCGCTCGGGCGCCGGCCGGTCCTGCTCGATCGCCCGGTGCACGAGCGGATGGGCGAAGCGCAGCGGATCGCGATCCTCGAGCAGGTCCGCGCGCACGAGCAGGCCGGCCGCCATCGTCGCCTCCTCCAGCCCGATGCCGGCGAGCTGCGCGGCGAGCAGGAGCGGCACGCCGTCGGCGCAGAGCGCCACCGTCCGCGCCAGCGCGACCGCGTCGCGGCCCAGGCGGCCCAGGCGCACGAGGAGCTGGCGCGCCAGCGGCACGGGGGCGAAGGTGTCGACGCGGGCGGGGTCGACCGCGGCGGGCTCGAGGCGCAGCTCGGCCAGCAGGTGGCGCAGATAGAGCGGGTTGCCGCCGCTGGCCCGCGCGCAGGCGGCGCACACGGCCTCCGAGGCGTCGTCGAGCGCCTCGCGCACCAGCCGGTCCACCGACGCGTGCCCGAGCGGGCGCAGGCGGACGAGCTCGGCGCCGGGCGTGGTGGCGAGCCGGTCCAGCAGATCGGCGTGGGCCGACGGCTCACCCGTCCGGCGTGCGAGGAGCATGCTCGCCGCGAGGCGCTCCAGGCGGACCCCGAGGAAGTGGACGGCGCGCAGGCTCGGGGCGTCGAGCCACTGGACGTCGTCGACGACGACGGCGAGCCGGCCTCCTCGGGTGGAGCCCGCCAGGACCCAGGCCACCGCGTGGAGGACCGGGAGGTCGACGCCCGGCTGCCCGGCGTCCGTCCCGGCCAGCAGCGCGCGGGCGGCGGCACCCGGCCCGGCCAGGAGGGCTTCGCGCAGCGCGTCGTCGCAGGGGTCGAGCGCCGACTGCAGCAGCTGCAGGCAGCCGCCCCACGCGAGGTCGGCCTCGAGCTCGTGGCCCTGGGCGCCGACGACGTGGACCCCCGCGGCCCGTGCCCGCTCGGCGGCGTCCTCGAGGAGCCGCGTCTTGCCGATGCCAAGCGCACCCTCGACCACGAGCAGGCCGCCCGCGCCGGAGACCGCGATCCCCCGCGCCAGCTCCAGCTCCGCGTCTCGCTCCAGCAGCGCCGCACCAGGCACAGGTGCAGCGTACGGACCGACCGACCCGCGCGGGAGGACCCGCGCGACGACCGGCGCCCGGGGCATCCACCTCCCGGGCGCCCGGTGCCGGGCGCGGGCTACTTGACCTTGACGATCGTCGTCATCCCCGGGTGGACGGTGCAGATGTACTTGAAGCTGCCGGCCTTCTTGAACGTCACGGTCTTCGAGCCGGTCTTCTGGAGCTTGACGTTGACGTGCGGACCGACGAGCGTGTGGCCGCCGGTCTTGCCGCCGTCGGCCCAGACGAAGCGGATCTTGTCCCGCTTGTGGATCGTGATCCGGCTGGGCGAGAACTTCATGCCGCTCAGCTTTATCGTCCTCGTGGTGGACGCGTCGGCGGTGGCGCCGATCCCGACGGGCACGGCGACGGCGGCGAGCGCGGCGGCCGCGATCGCGGTCCGCGTCCTGAGCTTGGGGTGGGGCAACGGAGGGTTCCTTCCGTGGTGGACGAGGCCGCCGGAGGGCGACGACCACAGCGTGCGCCCGAGCGGGTCCCGTCCGCTACGCGACCTTGGTCCCATGGCGCGCGGGCCCTTCGGTCCCTACCTTCCTCTCGTGGGCTCCCTCCGTCGCCTGGCCGGTTCGCCGGTGCTGCACTTCGCCCTGAGCGGCCTGCTCTCGCTGGCCGTGGTCGGGCTCGTGGCCGTGCGGCTGGTGGAGGACAACTCGCGGCGGGAGGCGCTGCGCTTCGCCTCCAGCATCACCCAGCTGGCCGGCGAGGGCATCGTCGCGCCCCAGCTGCAGGCCGCGGTGCTGCGCGGGGAGCGGCCCGCCCGGGCCGGGTTCGACCGCGTGGTGCGCGAGCGCCTGCTCTACGAGCCGATCGAGCGCATCGAGATCCGCCGTGCCGACGGGCGGGTCATCTACTCCGACGACCCCGCGCTCATCGGCACGCGGCGCGCGCTGAACGGGCCCGAGCGGCGCTCGCTGCGCGACCGGACGGCCCGGGCCGGCGCGTCGGACACGAGCACGCCCGGGAGCCGCGCCAGCGGTGGCGGCGGGCGCGCGCGGGAGGTGGCCATCGGCGTCCGGCCGGCCGCGGGCGGCCCGGCGGTCCTCTTCGCGGAGTACCTCGACGGCGACACCGTCGCCGCCTACGGCTCGCGGATCTGGCGCGAGTTCGCGCCGATCCTGCTCGGCGCGCTGCTGCTCCTGGAGCTCCTGCAGCTGCCGCTGGCCCGCTCGCTCGCGCGCCGCCTGCGGCGCGGCCAGCGCGAGCGGGAGGACCTCCTGGTCCGCGCCGTCACGGCGAGCGAGACCGAGCGCCGGCACATCGCGCGCGACCTCCACGACGGCGTCGTGCAGGAGCTCGCGGGCGTCTCCTACGCGCTGAGCGCCTCGACGGTCGAGGCCGACCCGAGCGCCGTCTCGCGCACGGTGCGCGAGAGCGGAGAGCAGGTGCGCCAGTCCGTGCGCCGGCTGCGGAGCCTGCTCGTCGACCTCTACCCCGAGAGCCTGCAGCAGCTCGGCCTGGAGGGCGCCATGACCGACCTGCTGGCCGGCGCGCAGGCGCAGCGGCTCACGACGCGCCTCGACTTCGACCCCGCCGTCGAGGTCGACGCGGCGCGCGAGGCGCTCGTCTTCCGGACGACGCAGGAGGCGCTGCGCAACGTCGCGGCGCACGCGGAGGCGCAGAGCGTCCGCGTCTCGTTCGGGGCGGTGAACGGCTCCGCCGTCCTCGAGGTCGCCGACGACGGCCGCGGCCTGGCGGCGCCGGAGGAGGACCGGCCGCACTTCGGGCTGCGGATGCTCGACGACCTCGCGCGGGAGTGCGGCGGCCGGCTCGAGCTCCTCCCCGGCGAGGAGGTCGGGACCACGCTGCGCCTGACCGTGCCGCGTCGATGACCGCGGAGGTGACCCGCGTGCTGCTGGTCGACGACCACGCGCTGCTGCGGGCGGGGCTCGCGCGGCTGCTCGACGCCCACGCCGACCTCGAGGTGGTCGGCCAGGCCAGCGACGGCGAGACGGCCGCGCAGCTCGCGCTCGGGCTGCGCCCGGACGTGGCGCTCGTCGACCTCGCGATGCCGGTCCTGGACGGCATCCAGACGACGCGGCGGGTGCGCGCGGCCTCGCCGGAGACCCGCGTGGTCATCCTCACCGCCTTCTCCGACCGCCAGCAGATCCTCGCCGCCCTCGACGCGGGTGCCGTCGGCTACCTCCTCAAGGACGCCGAGCCGCAGGAGCTGATCCGGGGGCTGCGCGCCGCCGCCCGCGGGGAGATGCCGCTGGACCCCAAGGCCGCCCACGCGGTCCTCACCCGCGGCACGCCCGAGGCGGGCAGCACGCTCACCGCGCGGGAGCGCGAGGTCCTGGTGCTGCTCGCCGACGGGCTGCCGAACAAGCAGATCGCCCGCCGCCTCGGCATCAGCGAGAAGACGGTCAAGGCGCACGTCACGAAGGTCTTCACCGCGATCGGCGTCAGCGACCGCACCGCCGCCGCGCTCTGGGCGCACCGCAACGGCGTCGCCCTGCTCGGGCGCTAGGAGCGCTGGTGGAGCCGGCGCGGCGCACGGCGCCGACGAGGCCGCGGCGGGGCGCCGGGCCGGCTCACCCGCGCGGGTCGAGGTCGGGGAAGCCCGGCGTGCAGACGACCTCGCCGTGCCCGAGGATGGTCATCGCCTCGTAGCCGTCCAGGGTGAGCGTCCAGTCCGGCCCGTCCGGCCCCATCGCCCAGGCCGCGGTGGAGTACGCGTCGGCCAGCGCCAGGTCCGGTCCGCTGACCGTCACGGAGAGGACCCCGGCCGGCGCCCGCGCGGTCCGCGGGTCGCGCCCGCGCCTTCCGCGCTCGGAGGCGCCCGAGGTGGCGATCGCCAGGTCCCCGGCCACCACGGTGGCGGCGACCTGGCCCCGGTCCTCCGGGTGCTGGATGCCGATCCGCCAGCGCCGGCCCGGGGTGGGCCCGCCCCGCGTGAGCACGTCGTCGCCGGCGCTGAGCGTGAAGTCGCGCACCCCGTGGGCCACGAGGATGGCCGCCGCGCGCTCGACCGCCCAGCCCTTGACGAAGGCCGACGGGTCCAGGCGGCCGGTGGCCCGGATGTCGAAGGCCCCGTGGGTGCGGCGGTGGAGCTCCTCGCACCGCGCGAGGACCCGGCGCACGTCGGCGTGGGCGTCCGCCGGGCGCAGCTCTCCCCGGTCGATGCGCGCGATCGCGCTGTCCGCCCGGAACGGGCTGAAGGTCGCGTCGGCCGCGTGCAGGGAGAGCATCGCGGCGGTCATCGCGTCGTCCGCCGGCACGCCGCCGCGGACGTCGACCGACACGACGGTGCCCAGGACGCGCTCGACGTAGCGACGGGAGGCGGCCGAGGCGGAGCTCATGGCCCAAGGCTCGCGACGCGCGCCCCCGCGCACAACGGGACCTTGGTCGCATCCGGCGGGCCGCACCGCCGGGGCGCGGACTTCCGCGACCAAGGTCCCATACCGGCCGGGACCGTCGGGCCCCGACGCTGCATTGCAGGACGCCGGCGACCTGCCGGCACCCCGCCACCCACCCCTCGAGGCGGGCCACCCGACGGCCCGCCAGACCAAGGAGCACCCATGCACGTTCCCTCCCGCCGCACCTGGGGCATCGCCCTGGCCACCACCACGGCCGCGGCCACGCTCGGCGTCGGCCCGCTGACGGGCCTCGCCAGCGCGCGCCCCGCCCACCGTCCCGCGCCGCCGGCCACCGCCCCGGCTCCCGCGCCCACCCCGGCGCCCGCTCCCGCCCCGGCGCCCGCGCCCGCCCCGGCGCCCGCCGCGACGCTCGCCCCGGGGGCGGCGCCGGCCTCCGTCCCCGCCTCCGTGCCGCGCGCGTTCCTCGGCACGGTCCAGAGCACGGACGACGGGACGGTCACCGTCTCCGTCGCCGCCGCCGGCCGCTACACGGTCCAGTACGACGTCACGGACCTCTACGGGATCTTCAACACCGTGGTCGACGGGACCCGCCTGCAGCAGACCGCGGTCGGCCCGCACCAGTCCGGCTACTCCCAGACGTTCCTCCTGAGCGCCGGCCAGCACCGGATCGGGCTCGGCGGCCCGGACGTCGAGGGCCCGGCCCGGGCCTCGCTCGTCGGTCCGCTGTAGCCCCGGACCACCGGCCGGCCCGGGGCCTGAGGCGTCTGCGACCTCAGCGCCCCGAGCGCGGCCGGCCGGCTACCCGCCGGCCAGGAGCGCGTCGAGCGTCCGGGCGCTGAGCACCGACCCGGGGTGCTCGGCGACCGCGTCCGAGCCCGCGCGGGCGTGCTCGTCGGCGCGCTTGAGCAGCAGCCACTGCGGCTTGGGGCCGCCGGCCGTGCGCTGCAGCACCCAGCCGCCGCGGAGCTTCTCGCCGTGCAGCACGAAGGCGGCGTGCCCGCGGTCGAGCGCCGCGGGCCAGGCGACGCGGCCGCCCTGCTCGTAGCTCCCGCGGTCCCACACGATCACCCCGCCGGCGCCGAGGCGCCCCTCGAACGCGTTGTGCTCGAGCCCGTGGTCGGCGACCTGCACCGCCAGGCGCCGCACCCCGGGGTCGAGCGAGGGCCCCTTGGGCACCGCCCAGGAGCGCATCGCGCCGTCGAGCTCGAGGCGCAGGTCGAAGTGCCGAGCCCTCGCGGCGTGCTCCTGCACCACGAAGGCGCCGGCCCTGACGCCGCGCACGGCGAACTGCTCGTGGCCCTCCACGCGCGCGGGCGTCCGCTCGACCGCCGCGACCCGCGCCCCCGGAGGTCCGGCGCGCAGGAACGCCCCGAGCGCGTCGAGCGCCGCCGCCGGGCCCTCGGCGTGGAGGAGCACCGTGCCGTCCTCGGCGTTCCGCACCCAGCCGCGCAGCCCGAGCTCCGCGGCGCGCCGCCGCGTCGCCGCCCGGAAGCCGACCCCCTGGACCGCCCCGCGGACCCGGGCGCGCTCCGCCTGCGGCGCGTCAGCGGGCACGCGGGCTAGGCGCGGAACTCGAGCGGGCGCTCCGGGGTGGCCGCGGTGAGGGCGTCGCGGAGGCCCGCGACGTCCAGGTGCGGGCCGTAGGACGGCGTCCCGGGCTGCTGGCGCCAGGAGTCCGCGAGCGTCCCGGCGTCGACCGCGTCGAAGCCGACCTCGTCGACGAGGGCGCTGACCCGCGCCTTCGCCTCCGGGTCGTCGCCCGCCACCGGGAGCGCCAGGCGCCCGGCCTCCCCGGCGGCGCGCGCCTCGGCGACGATGTCGGCGGCGTAGATGCCGTTGAACGCCTTGACCACGCCGACGCCGAGCCGCTCGGCCACCCACGCGGACTCCGTCTGGCCGTCCTCGATCGCGGCGATCCGGCCGTCCCGGGCGGGGTAGTAGTTGTTCGTGTCGATGACGACCGCCCCGGGCGCCGCGCCCGCGAGCAGGTCGTCGGGCAGCTCGGCCACCCTGGCCAGCGGGATCGTCACGATCACGACCCCGGCGCCCTCCGCGGCCTCCTGCGCTCGCACGGGCGTCGCGCCGGTCTCCGCCGCGAGGTCGGCGAGCGTCTCGGGCCCGCGCGAGTTCGCGATGCGCACCTCGTGGCCCACCGCGCCGAGCCGCCGCGCGAGGTTGCCGCCGATGTTGCCCGCGCCGATGATGCCGATCCTCATGTCGTCCCCTCGTGATGGTGGTCGGATCGAGCGTACGGGGCCGGCTCCCCGAGCGCGGCCAGGAAGGCGTGCAGGACGGGCGCGCGATCCTCCCGCCGCCAGACCGCGGCGAGCTCGGCGCGCGTGGTGGCGCCCCGCAGCGGGCGGTAGACGACGCCGCGGCGGCCGAGCGCCTCGGCCGACTCCGGCACCAGGGCGACCCCGCTGCCGGCGGCCACGAGGCCGACGATCGTCTGCACGAGCCAGACCTCGTCCTGGAGCGCCCGGGGCGAGAAGCCCGCGTCGTGGCAGAGGGCCAGCACCTGCGCGCGGAGCCCGGGCATGCCGTGGCGGGCCGGGAGGATGAACGGCTCCCCCGCCAGCTCGGCGACGGCGACCCGGCGCCGGTGGGCGAGCCGGTGCTCCTCGGGCAGCGCCACCACGAACGCCTCCCGCGAGACCACGCGCTGCGCGAGCGTCGGGTCCGCGAAGGGGAGGTAGAGGAAGCTGACGTCGAGCCGGCCCTCGTGGGTGCCGCGCACCAGCGCGTCCGGCGCCAGCTCCTGGAGCTGCACGGCCACGTCGGGATGGGTCTCGCGGAAGCGCCGCAGCAGCGGCGGCAGCGTCGCGTTGGAGGCCGACGGCACGAAGCCGACGGCCAGCCGGCCCGTCGCGCCGGTCCCCGTCCGCTGCACGAGGCGCACCGCGACGTCGAGCTGGGCCAGCAGCCGGCGCGCCTCCGTGAGGAGCACCTCGCCGGCCGGGGTGAGGGCGATCGCGCGGCGCGAGCGGTCCACGAGCGCGACGCCGAGCTCGGCCTCGAGCTGGCGGACCTGGACGCTCAGGGCGGGCTGGGCGACGTGGAGCTCCGCGGCGGCCCGGGTGAACGACCGGGCCTCGGCCACCGCGACGAAGTACCTCAGGTGCCGGAGTTCCATATCCGGGAGCGATGCTAGACGGCCGGACCCGTATTGGACACGATGGGTTCGGGAGAGGAGAATCGACGGATGCTCGACTCCCCTCCCGTGCGCACCAAGCTCCTCCCGCTGCCCGACGCCGCCGCCCTCGTGCAGCGTGGCGACACGATCATGGTCGGCGGCTTCGGCCTGGTCGGCAAGCCGCTCGGCCTCGTCGGCGCGCTGCTCGGCAACCCCGAGGCCCGTGAGCTGACGATCATCTCGAACAACCTCGGCGAGCCCGGGCAAGGGCTCGGGCGGCTCCTCCTCGAGGGCCGGATCCGGAAGGCGATCGGCTCGTTCTTCACGAGCAACCCCGACGTCGTCGCCGCCCACGCCGCCGGCGAGGTGGAGGTCGAGCTGCTGCCCCAGGGCACGATGGCCGAGGCGATCCGGGCCGGCGGGGCGGGCGTCGCCGCGTTCTACGTCCGCACGGGCGTCGGCACCCGCCTGGCGGAGGGCCGGGAGGTGCGCGAGCTCGACGGCGTCCCGCACCTCCTCCAGCACGCCCTCCACGCCGACGTGGCGCTGATCCGCGCCCACCGGGCCGACGCGCTCGGCAACCTCGTCTACGAGAAGACGGCGCGCAACTTCAACCCCGACATGGCGAGCGCCGCCTCGATCGTGATCGCCGAGGTCGACGAGGTGGTGCCGGTCGGCGCGCTCGACCCCGAGGCGATCGTGACGCCCCACCTGCTCGTGGACCACCTCGTCCTGACCGGGGCGACGGCATGAGCGCGCTGCAGCAGGCGATCGCCGCGCGAGTGGCGCCGCACCTCGTCCCGGGCGAGGTCGTGAACCTCGGCATCGGCATCCCCACGCTCGTCGCCGACCTCCTGGCCCCCGGGCAGGACGTCGTCCTGGAGACCGAGAACGGCCTGCTGGGCGTCGGCCCCGCCCCGGCTCCGGACGCCGTCGACCCGACGCTCGTCAACGCGGGCAAGCTCCCGGTGACCGCGCTCCCCGGCAGCTCCTACTTCTCGAGCTCGCAGTCCTTCGGCCTCATCCGCGGCGGGCACATCGCCACCGCGGTGCTCGGCGCGCTGCAGATCGACGGGCGCGGCCGCATCGCCAACTGGGCGATCCCGGGCAAGCCGATCCTCGGCGTGGGCGGCGCCATGGACCTGCTGGTGGGCGCGCGGCGGGTGATCGTCGCCACGAGCCACACGACGAAGACCGGCGGGGCGAAGCTCGTGACGCAGTGCCGCTACCCGCTGAGCGCCGATCGCCCGGTCGACCTCGTGGTCACCGAGGCCGCGACGTTCGCGGTCGACGAGCACGGCCTGCGGCTCGTCGAGATCGCCCCGGGCTTCACCCGTGCCTGGGTCGACGAGCACACCGACGCGCCCTACGTGGACGCCCTCTCCGCGGTGCCGGCATGAACGAGGCGGTGCTCTGCGGCGCGGTCCGCACGCCGGTCGGGCGCCACGGCGGCGTGCTCTCCGGCGTGCGCCCGGACGACCTCGCCGCCCACGTGCTCCGCGCGCTCGTCGAGCGCACGGGCGTGGAGCCGGCCGCGCTCGACGAGGTCTACATGGGCTGCGCCAACCAGGCGGGCGAGGACAACCGCGACGTGGCCCGCATGGCGGTGCTGCTCGCGGGCTTCCCCGAGCACGTGCCCGGGGTCACGGTCAACCGGCTCTGCGGCTCCGGCCTGGAGGCCGTCGCCCAGGCGGCCCGCGCCGTGATGGTGGGCGACGCGGAGCTCGCCGTGGGCTCCGGGGTGGAGTCCATGACCCGCGCGCCGTGGGTCATGCCGAAGCCGACCCGGGCGTTCGCGACCGGCGCCGCCCCGCTGGAGGACACGACGCTCGGCTGGCGCCTGGTCAACCCGCGCATGGACGCGCTCGGCCACACCGACGCGCTCGGGGTCACGGCGGAGACGCTCGCGCGGGAGTACGGCATCGCCCGCGAGGCGCAGGACCGCTTCGCGCTGGCCAGCCACGCCAAGGCGACGGCGGCGACCGCGAGCGGCCGCCTCGCGGAGGAGATCGTCGCCGTCGAGGCGCCGGCCGGCCGCCGGGGCACCACGCTCGTCGAGGTGGACGAGGGCCCGCGCGCGGACGGCACGCTCGAGCGGCTCGGCGCGCTGCGCCCGGCCTTCGCTGCCGAGGGCAGCGTGACCGCCGGCAACTCGAGCTCGCTCAACGACGGCGCCGCCGCGGTGCTCGTCGCCTCCCGCGCGGCGGCCGAGCGCCACGGGCTCCCGGTGCTCGCCACCGTCCGCGCCATCGCGAGCGCCGGGGTCGCGCCGCGCGTCATGGGGCTCGGCCCGGTCCCCGCCACGGCCCGGGCGCTCGAGCGGGCGGGGCTCGAGCTCGCGGACGTCGACCTCATCGAGCTGAACGAGGCCTTCGCCGCCCAGGCGCTCGCCGTGCTCGCCGAATGGGGCCTCGAGGCCGAGGACCCGCGCCTGAACGTCAACGGCGGGGCGATCGCGCTCGGGCACCCGCTCGGCTGCTCGGGTGCGCGGCTCGTCACCACCCTCGTGCACGAGCTCGGCCACCGCGCGGACGCGCGCTGGGCGCTCGCGACGATGTGCATCGGCGTCGGGCAGGGGCTCGCGATGGTGCTCGAGGCGGCGCGGTGAGGGGCTGTCCCGTGGAGCGAGCCGGTTGACTCGCTCCACGGGACTCCACTAGGCTCGGCCGCCGATGCCATCACCAAGGATCGGACGTGCCGAGATCGACGGGCGGGCCACCGTCGTCTGCGCCCGCGGGGAGCGCGTCGTGGCGCTCGCGCCCGACGTCGAGATGCACGCGCTCATCGCGGACTGGGCCACCTGGAGCGCGCGCCTCGAGGAGCTGCTCGACGGCCCCGCGACGGGCCTTCAGGAGGAGGAGCTCCGCTGGCTGGCCCCCGTCGCCCCGAGCAACCTCCTCTGCATCGGGACGAACTACTCCGACCACATCGCCGAGATGGAGGCCGCGGGCGCGCCGACGGGGGTGGCCAACCCCTGGCCC
>CAXSFZ010000001.1:36955-129598 GCA_964236905.1 uncultured Solirubrobacteraceae bacterium
AATCCGGCGATGCGATCGCCTGGCTCGCCAGCCGCAAGGCGATGGGCAAGGTCGGGCGCGTGATCCCCGACAGCGTCAAGTCCGCGGTGCACGCGCGCATCTCCGAGCCCGGCTCGGGCAAGGACGACTGACGTGCCGACGCTGCCTGAAGCCGCCGGCCACCGCGCTGGTCGGCCACGGCGCGACCGTGCCGCTGCCCGGCTTCGCCGACAAGGTCGACTGGGAGGCCGAGCTCGCGGTGGTGGTCGGCCCGCACGACCCCGACGGCGACCCGATGGACGCCGTGTTCGGCTACGGCGTCATCAACGACCTGTCGGTGCGCGACTACTTCCCGTTCCCCCACGCGCTCGGGCTCGACGCGCTCGTGAACAAGGGGTTCGACGGCGCGGCGCCGATGGGCCCGTGGATCGTGCCCGCCTCCGAGGTCCCGGACCCGCAGGACCTCGCGGTCAGCCTGCGCGTCAACGGCGAGCTCAAGCAGTCGAGCACCACCGCGAACATGATCTTCGGCGTGCGCGAGATCATGACCCACTACCTGAAGGTCTTCACGCTCGCGCCGGGCGACGTGCTGGCCACGGGCACGCCGGCCGGGGTCGGCGCCGGGCGCCGGCCGCAGGAGTTCCTGCGCGAGGGCGACGTGGTCGAGGCGGAGGTCGCGGGGATCGGCGTGGTGCGCACCACCATGGCCGCCGCACGACGGCGCGTGCGGCTCACCTGAGCGGCGGGCTCAGAGGCGCAGCAGGCGCCGGGCGTTCTCGTGCCCGAGCTTCTCCCGGTCGCCCGCGCTGATCGGGAGCCCGTCGAACCACGCGGCACCGTCGCCGAGCTCCTCGAACGGGTAGTCGCCGGAGAACAGCAGGCGATCGGCGCCGACCTCGAGCAGGGCCCCGATGAGCGACGGGGTGTGCGAGTTGCCGCTCGTGGTGATGTGGAAGTTCTCCCGCAGGCAGGCCACGGGGCCGCGCTCCAGCGGCACGGTGGAGACGGAGCTCATCCGCTGCTCGAGCCGGTTGATCGCGAAGGGCAGCGTCTCGCCGAGGTGGCCGAGCACGATCTGCAGCGCGGGGAAGCGGTCGAAGAGGCCGCTCACGATGAGCCGCAGCGCGTGGGTGCCGGTCTCCACGCCGAACGCCCACGCCGGGCCGAGCAGCGCGGGCCGCCCGTCGTAGATGCGGCGCTGGCCGAGCACCGGGTTGCGCGGGTGCAGGTAGAACGGCACGCCGAGCCGCTCCACCTCGGCCCAGAACGGTTCGTACTCCTCGCCGTCGTAGTAGACGGCGGTGTGCTCGTCGCCGAGGTTGCTGAAGCCGTTGACCAGCGCGCCCTTGAAGCCGAGCCGCTCGACCGCGCGGCGCAGCTCGGCGGCGGCCGCCTCCGGATCCTGCATCGGGAGCGCCGCGAACCCCGCGAGCCGGTCGGGCGAGGCGGCCACGGCCGCGGCGAGCGCGTCGTTGGCCTGGGTGGCCAGCGCGACGGCCCGGGCCGCGTCGGTCTGCGCCTGGAGGCCGTCGGAGGCCAGCGAGAGCACCATGACGGCGACCCCGTGGCGGTCCATCTCCTCCAGCCGGAGCGCGGGGTCGGCGAGCCGGTGGAGGATCTCGTCCCAGCGCGCCTGGGCGAAGCCCGGGTTCGCGACGAGGCCCTCGCGCTCGAGCTCCGGGCTCAGGAAGTGCTCCTCCAGCGCGATCTTGCGCAGCGGCGGCGTGGACATGCGTCCCACGCTACAGGACACGCTCTCCGCTGAGCAAGACAGCGTCAGCCGAGCGCGTGCGCCTCGGCGATGGCCCGCCCCGTCCGCAGCAGGCAGGCGCCGAGGTGCTCCTCGTTGCCGTGGAAGCGCGTGCTCGGCAGGACGATCGTGATCGCCGCGACGGCGACCCCGGCGTCGCGCACGGCGAGGCCGACGGCGCAGATCCCGAGCGTGTGCTCCTCCCGGTCGTGGGCGAGGCCCGTGCGCCCGACCTCCTCGAGCTCCCGCCGCAGCCGGGCGCGCGAGGTGATGGTGTTCGGCGTCAGCGCCTCCAGGCGCGCGGGCAGCAGCCGCTCGGCCCGCTCCCATCCCATCGCGGCCAGCAGCGCCTTCCCGTTGGCCGAGCAGTGGACGGGGAAGGCGTCGCCGACGCTCGAGACCGCGCGGAGGCGGTGCGCGCCCGGCACCTGGTCGATGAAGCGCGCGCGGCTGCCGTCGAGGACGGCGAGGTCGACGGTCTCCTCCACCTCGTCGGCCAGGCGGCGCAGGAAGGGCTCGAGCTCCTCGCGGAGCTCCCGGCGGCTCGCGGCGCCGAGGCGCGCCAGCGCCGGCCCGAGCCGCAGCCGCCCGCTCGGGCTGGCGGGGACGACGAAGCCCTCCGCGGCCAGGCCGACGGTGAGGCGGTGGACGGTCGAGCGCGCCAGGCCGACGCGCGCGGCGATCTGCGCGAGGCTCAGCCCCTCGGGCTCGCCCTCGAGCGAGCGCAGGATGTCCGCGACGCGGGCGATGACCTGGACGCTGCTCGGCTCCCGGCCGTCGGTCTCGCCTGCGGGCACGTGTCGGCTGCTCCCTGGTCCGTGGATCGGGACGAGGCTAGCGCCCGCGTCCCGCTTGACGCACCGTCAGGCTCCGGCTAGCGTCCCGTCCAACGGAACCTACTGTCCCGTTCAACGGACGAGGAGCACAGCATGAGCACCCAGGAGCTGACGACGCAGGCCTCGTCGACCGACCCGCGCACCGGCGTGCAGTTCTTCGACCTCTCGCATCCGTGGGGGCACGACGCGCCGCTGTGGCCGTACTTCCCGGACGTCAAGATCGAGCGCTTCCACTACCACGCGAAGTCCGGGGTCCTGAGCCAGCAGATCACGACGTTCATGCACTGCACGACCCACACCGACGCGCCGGCGCACGTCATCGAGGGCGCGAAGTTCATGGACGAGGTGCCGCTCTCCTCCTACTTCGGCACGGGCGTCGTCGTGTCGATCCCCAAGCAGCAGTGGGAGGTCATCACCGCCGAGGACCTCGAGAACGCCACGCCGGAGATCCGCGAGGGCGACATCGTCATCGTCAACACGGGCTGGCACGCGCACTACGGCGACTCGCGCAAGTACTTCGTCGAGTCGCCCGGCACCTACAAGGAGGCGGGCGAGTGGCTCGCGGCCAAGGGCGTCAAGGGCTTCGGCATCGACTGCCAGGCGCTCGACCACCCGCTCGGCACCGCGATCGGGGTGCAGCCGAACGGCCCGCTGATCGCCGGCATCGCCGAGGAGTACCTCGAGCACACCGGCCGGGTGATCACCGACGACTTCCCCGAGTGGGAGCCGTGCCACCGCGCCGTGCTCGGCTCGGGCGCGGTGGGCTTCGAGAACGTGGGCGGCCAGATCGACGCGGTCACCGGCAAGCGCGTGACCTTCGCCGCCTTCCCCTGGCGCTGGGAGAAGGGCGACGGCTGCATCGTGCGGCTCGTGGCGATGCTCGACCCCTCCGGGGAGTTCCGGATGGAGACGGGGGAGCAGCGCTGATGCACGTCACCCGCCTGGCCGACGCCGAGCCGTACGTCGCCCCTAAGCACTTCGACATGCGCAGCCTGCGCCTCCAGGGCTTCGACGCCTCGCCCGCCGAGGCGTTCTGGGTCGGGCTCTCCCAGTATCTCCCGGGCGGCGGCGCGGAGTCCGACGCGACCCCGGTGGAGAAGGTCTACGTCGTCCTGGAGGGGACCGTCACCGTGACCACCGACGAGGGCGACACCGAGCTCGGGCCGCTCGACTCCTGCCACCTGGCCTCGGGAGAGCGCCGCGCGGTGAGCAACACGACCAACCTGCCGGCCTCCATGCTCGTGGTCATGCCCTACCCCGAGGCGGCGGCATGACCGCGACGAGCCCGCTGCCGGGCGTCGCCGCGCTGTTCGACCTGACGGGTCGCTCCGCGCTGATCACCGGCGCGAGCGGGGCGTTCGGCGCGGCCGCGGCCCGGGCCCTGGCCGGCGCCGGGGCGCACGTGACGCTCGCGGCCGCGAGCGAGCCGACCCTCCGGGCGCTCCAGGCGGAGATCGCCGAGGCGGGCGGCGCCGCCGAGGTCGTCGTCGGGCGGCCCGAGAGCGCCGAGGACACCCGCGGGATGGTCGAGGCCGCGGTCCGCGCCGGCGGGCGCCTCGACGTGCTCGTCTGCGCCTCGGGGATGAACATCGTCGCCCCCGCCGTCGAGATGGCCGCGGCGGACTGGGAGACGGTGATGGACGCGAACGTCCGCGGCTCCTGGCTCGCGGCGCAGGCCGCGGGGCGGCAGATGCTCGAGCAGGGCGAGGGCGGCAAGGTGGTGCTCGTCTCCTCCACGCGCGGCAAGCTCGGCCACCCCGCGGGCTACAGCGCCTACTGCCCCTCCAAGGCGGCGGTCGACGGCCTCACCAAGGCGCTGGCCTGCGAGTGGGGCTCGCGGGGCATCACGGTCAACGCCATCGGCCCGACGGTCTTCCGCTCGGACCTCACGGCCTGGATGTACGAGGAGGAGGGGCGGGGCAAGGCCGTCCGCGAGGCGATGCTCGCGCGGATCCCGCTCGGCCGCCTCGGCGAGCCCGAGGACTTCCAGGGCTCCGTGGTCTTCCTCGCCTCGCGCGCCTCGGACTTCGTCACGGGGCAGGTCCTGTACGTCGACGGCGGCTACACGGCGGGCTGAGCGGTGGGCGCCGAGCGGATCGCCGTGATCGGCGCCGGGCTCATGGGCCACGGGATCGCGCAGGTCTTCGCGCTCGCGGGGCACCCCGTCGCCGTCCACGACCCCTCCCCCGAGGTCCTCGGCTCCGTGCCCGCCCGCGTCGGTGCGAACCTCGAGGCGCTCGGGCAGGATCCCGGAGCGCTCGAGCGCCTGCGGCTGCACCCGACGCTCGCGGCGGCCGTGGAGGGCGCAGATTGGGTCTTCGAGGCGGCGCCCGAGCGGCTCGCGCTCAAGCAGGAGCTCTTCGCGCAGCTCGAGGCCTGCGCCCCGGCGGCGGCCGTCCTGGCCACGAACACCTCCGTGATGCCGGTGGGCGAGATCAGCGCCCGGGTCGGGCGCCCGGAGCGGGTGGTCGGGACCCATTGGTGGAACCCGCCGCACCTCGTGCCGCTGGTGGAGGTCGTCCGGGCCGAGCGGACCGACCCCGCGGTGGCCGAGCGGACGCTCGCGCTGCTCGCCGCGGCCGGCAAGGAGCCGGTGCTCGTGGCCAAGGACGTCCCGGGCTTCGTCGGCAACCGGCTGCAGCACGCGCTCTGGCGCGAGGCGTTCGCGCTCGTGGCCGACGGGGTGTGCGACGCGGCGACGGTCGACCGGGTCATCAAGGCGAGCTTCGGCCGGCGGCTCGCGGTGATGGGGCCGATGGAGACCGCCGACTACATCGGGCTCGACCTCACCCTCGAGATCCATGAGCAGATCTTGCACGACCTCGATCGCACCCCCGGCCCCTCCGAGCACCTCCGGGAGCTCGTCGCGCGCGGCGAGCTCGGCATGAAGACCGGTCGCGGCTTCCAGGCGTGGGGCCCGGAGGCCCCCGCGGAGATGCGCGACCGGCTCCTCCGGGCGCTGGCGCCCGCCTCCGCGGAGCCCGAGCCCGCATGAGCGCCGCCGTCCTCACCGCCGCCCTGACCGGGCCGATCGCCACCAAGGCCGACAACCCGCACCTGCCGACGACCCCCGAGGAGATCGCGGCCGAGGCCGCCGGGGCCGCCGAGGCGGGCGCCGCGGTGGTCCACGTCCACCTGCGCGACGAGCAGGGGCGCCCGACGGCCGACCTCGAGGTCGCCCACCGCACCGTCGGGCTCATCGCCGAGCGCAGCGACGTGCTCATCCAGCTCTCCACGGGCGTCGGGCTCGACGTCGCCTACGCGGCGCGCGAGCAGATCGTCGAGGCGCGGCCCGCGATGGCCACCCTCAACGTCTGCTCCATGTCCTTCGCCGGTGGCGAGTTCCGCAACCCGCCCGACGGGGTCCGCCGCCTGGCCGCGCGGATGCGCGAGCTCGGCGTGAAGCCCGAGCTCGAGGTCTACGACACCGGCCACCTGGAGGTCGCCCTCGCGCTCGAGCGCGAGGGGCTGCTGCAGGCGCCGCTCCAGTTCTCGATCGTCCTCGGGGTGGTGGGCGGGGCGGCCGCCACCGCGGAGAACCTCGTGGCGATGGTCGGCCGGCTGCCGGCCGGCGCCGTCTGGCAGGTCGTCGGGATCGGCCGCAGCAACCTCCCCATGACCGCGATCGGCCTCGCGCTGGGCGGCAACGCCCGGACGGGGATGGAGGACACGCTGATGCTCCGCCGCGGCGAGCCCGCGACGGGGAACCGCGCGATGGTCGAGCGGCTCGCCGCCGTCGCGCGCGCCGTCGAGCGCGAGCCCGCGACGGTCGCGCAGACCCGGGCCGCGCTCGGCCTCGAGGCACCGATGTCGACCACGAGCAACGGAGGCACACGATGAGCGGCACCCTCGAAGGACGCGTGGCGGTGGTGACCGGGGCGAGCTCCGGCAACGGCCGCTCCACCGCGATCGCGCTGGCCCGCGAGGGCGCCGCGGTCGCCTGCTCCGACCTGCGACCCGACCCGATCGGCGGCGGCTTCGAGGCCGAGGGCAGCCTCCCGACCCACGAGGAGATCGTCGCGGCGGGCGGCGCGGCGTCCTTCCTGCGCGCGGACGTCACCTCCCCGGAGGACATGGGGGCGCTCGCCCAGCACGCGGTCGACGAGCACGGCCGCCTGGACGTGTGGGTCAACAACGCCGGGATCGTCATGCCCGCCCCGATCGGGGAGATGCCGCTGGAGGCGTTCAACCAGGAGCTCGCCGTCGACCTCACCGGCACCTGGCTCGGCTGCCAGGCCGCCGCCCGGGCGATGCGCGGGCAGGAGCGCCGCGGGCGCTCGGCCGGCCACATCATCAAC
Organism: uncultured Solirubrobacteraceae bacterium; assembly: GCA_964236905.1. Taxonomy (GTDB): domain Bacteria; phylum Actinomycetota; class Thermoleophilia; order Solirubrobacterales; family Solirubrobacteraceae; genus Paraconexibacter. The sequence goes on from CAXSFZ010000001.1 coordinate 43,819, forward strand.
CTGGGCTCCATCGCCGGCTCCTTCGGCAACGCGAACATCACCGCCTACGCGGCGGCGAAGGGCGGGGTGCACGCGATGACCCGCGCCCTCGCGACCGAGCTCGGGCCCGACGACATCAACGTCAACGCCGTGCTCCCGGGCTTCCTGCCCACCGCCATGAACCGCGGCTTCTGGGACCACCCGGCGATGCTCGACGCGATCCTGCGCGCCAACGCGCTGGCCCATCCCGGGATGCAGGAGGACGTCGCCAACGCCATCGTGTTCCTCGCCTCGGAGCAGTCCGCCTGGATCACCGGCGTGCTCCTCCCGGTCGACGGCGGCTTCAGCGCGATCGGGGCGTTCACCTCGATGGTGGACGTCTTCGTCGGGATGTCCGACGAGGACTAGCCGACGGACGACGGCGCGGGCATCGCCCGCTCGAGGATCGCCCGGACCTCGGCGGCGCTCGCGGGCGCCGGCTGCGCCGGGGCGACGCGCTCGACGAGCTCGGCCGCGAGGTCCAGGTCCTGCTCCCGCAGCCCGAGGTCCGCGAGGCCGAAGGACAGCTGGAGGTCGCTCCCCAGGCGCAGCAGCCCCGCCACGGCGTCCTCGTCGCCCAGCGCCGCGGCGATGCGGGCCAGCACGTCGGGCACCGCCGCGCGGAAGTGGTCCGCGACCCACGGCAGCACGACGGCGTGGACCTCGGCGTGGGGCAGGTCGAAGGTCCCGCCGAGGACGTGGCAGATCTTGTGGTGCAGCGCGGTTCCGGCGACGGCCAGCGCGGTGCCGCCGAGCCACGCGCCCCGCAGCGCCCGGGTCCGGGCGGCCAGGTCGTCCGGGTCGCGGACCACGCCGCGCAGTCCGTCGGCCAGCAGCGCGATGCCCCCGAGCGCCACCGCGTCGGTGACCGGGTTGGCCGCCTGGGTCCAGAGCGCCTCGACGCAGTGGGCGAGCGCGTTCATCCCGCTGGCCGCGCTCGGGCGCGCCGGGAAGCTGAGGGTGAGCTCCGGGTCGTAGAGGACCGCGCGCGGGAGCACGGCGAGATCGACGCCGGTCGTCTTGCGGGCCTCCGTGGTCAGCCCCCAGATCGGCGTCATCTCCGAGCCGGCGTAGGTGGTGGGCACCGCGACGATCGGCAGCCCGGTCTCGAGCGCGACGGCCTTGGCCAGCCCGATCGCCGAGCCGCCCCCGAGCGCCACGAGCACGTCCGCCTCGGCGGTGCGGGCGCTCTCGCGGGCGCGATCCGCGAGCTCCGCCGGCACGTGCTGGCGCACCGCGTCGAGCGTCGCCGCGTGGGCGCCGCCCAGCGCGTCGGCCAGGCTCCGGGCCACCGCGGCGTCGACCAGCCCGTCGATGAGCAGGACGCGGCGGCCCCCGAGCCGCGCGACCTCCGCGGGCAGCTCCCACCGCGCCCCGGCGCCGAAGCGCACGCGCGAGGGCAGCGCCTCGTAGTCGAGCAGCGCGGGGCTCGCGAGCATCAGTGGGTGCGGCCGCGGTCGACCACGTCGCCGGGGCCGTCGCCCGGGGCGAGGACGAGGTCGAGCTCGAGCGAGACCCAGGGCACCTCGACGCCCTCCGGGCGCTCGGGATCCCCGGCCTCCCGGGGCACGAAGTCCCGCAGCAGCGTCGGCTTCACCGCGAAGACGGTGTCCCCGTCGAGGTACTCGCTGGTGGCGTCGAAGATGTGCGTGGTCAGCGGGACGTGGCCCGGCGCCCGCACGACCACGTGGATGTGCGCGGGCCGCCAGGGGTGGCGGCCCGTCGCCGCGAGCATCCGCCCCACGGGCCCGTCGTCGGGGATCGGGTAGGGGACCGGGCGCACCGCGCGGAACGCGAAGCGGCCGTCCGGGCCCGTGCGGAAGCGCCCGCGCAGGTGGTCGTCCGGCGCATCGTCGTCCTGCACCGCGTAGAGCCGGTTGTCCCCGTTCTGCCAGACGTCGAGCTCCGCGTCGGCGACCGGCTCGCCGTCGAGCGAGAGGACCCTCCCGTGCACCCAGGCCGGGGTGCCCGCCTCCTGCTCGGCGAGGTTCGCGCCGTAGGGCCGCACGGGCGCCCCCGCGACCCAGAACGGGCCGAGCACGGTCGACTCCGTCGCCCCGGGCGGCGTGTGGTGGGAGATCGCGTCGACGAGCATCGAGACGCCGAGCGTGTCCGACCAGAGGATGAACTCCTGGCGCCGCTCGTCGGTGATGTGCCCCGTGGCCGTCAGCACGGCGATCGCGGCCGCCCACTCGGCCTCGGTGAGGCGCACGTCGGTGACGAAGGCGTGCAGGTGGCGCACGAGCGCCTGCATGACCTCGGTCAGCCGCGGGTCAGGGCCGTCCTCGAAGCTCGCCGTGACCTGCTCGGTGATCTCCCGCGCCGTCGTCCGCCCGGCGCCCTGCGTCGCGGGGCTCACAGCGCGAGGAGCCGCTCGGCGTTCGTCCTGCCGATCTTCCGGCGGTCCTCGTCGCTGATCGGCGCGTGGTCGAACCAGCCCGCGGCGTCCGCGGTGCGCTCGAACGGGTAGTCCGCGGCGAACAGCATGCGGTCGGCGCCGACCTGCGCGATCGCCCCGACGAGCGACGGCGTGTGGAAGTTGCCGCTCGTGGTCAGGTAGAAGTTCTCGCGCAGGATCTGCTGCGGCTGGCGCTCGAGCTTCGCGCTCGGGATGTGCGAGAGCCGCTGCTCGGTGCGCTGCACGGCGAACGGCAGCAGCTCGCCCATGTGGCCGAGGACGACGGTGAGCGTGGGGTACCGGTCGAAGAGCCCGCTGACCATGAGCCGCAGCGCGTGGGTCGCGGTCTCCACCGTGAAGGCCCAGGTCGGGCCGAGCAGCGCCTCGCGGTCCTCGTACATGCGGCGCTGGGTCGGCAGCGGGTTGCGGGGGTGCAGGTAGAACGGGACGCCGAGCGCCGCGACCCGCTCCCAGAACGGCTCGTAGGCCGGCTCGTCGTAGTAGGCGGCGGTCGAGAGGTCGCCGACGCTCGAGTAGCCGTTGGCCAGCGCGCCCTTGAAGCCGAGCTGGCTCACGCAGCGCTCGAGCTCGTCGGCCGCGGCGGCCGGATCCTGCAACGGCAGCGCGGCGAGCGCGACGTAGCGGTCGGGATGGGCGGCCACCACCGTCGCGAGCGCGTCGTTGGCGGCCGCGGAGCGCGCGGTCGCCGCCGCCGCGTCGACCTCGTCCTGGATGCACGGCGCGGCCAGCGACAGCACCGCGATGTCGATGCCCGCGGCGTCCATGTCGCCCAGGCGCTGCTCGTCGGTCTCCTGCAGCGCGGCCGCCATGGCGTCCCACTCGGACTGCTCCCAGCCGATGCTGCTGAAGATCGTCCCCTTCAGCTCGGGGGTCACGAAGTGCTCCTCGAAGGCGATCTTGCCCGGGGTCGCGGTGCTCATGACTGCTCGGCGGGCACGCGACCGCCGCTGATGTTCGTGAGCTGGTTGATGTGCCAGCGGTGGCGCAGGTCCTCGGCCGCCGAGGGATCGGGCTTGCCCCCGCTCTCGCGCAGCAGCACGGCGAGCTCCTCGAAGTAGTTCTCGTGCCCGCCCGGCACCGAGGACTGGAAGAAGAAGCGGGCCGGCGCGTCGGTCGAGTTCCCGAAGGCGTGCGGGCAGTTCTCCGGGACGAACATGAACGTCCCCGGGCCGCCGTGCATGACCTGCTTGCCCTCCTCCGAGGTCCACTCGTGCCAGTCGGGCAGGGTGCGGTCGACGGGCTCGAAGGCGAACATGTCGAGCTCCCCCTCGACGACGTAGAAGATCTCCTCGCCGAGCTCGTGGACGTGCGCGCCGACGTCGTATCCGGCGGGCACCACCATCTCGAACGTCGACATCAACGCCGGGAACCCCGTCGTGACCTTGATCGTGGCGTCGAGGCCACCACCGACGATCCGGTGGCCGTTCCTCGGCAGGCTCATCACTCCATCGGGCACGCGCGTGCTCCTCGGCGTTGCGGTTCGGGACGAGGGTTAGCCTCCCACGTCGTTACGCGTGAGTCAACGCGATACGCAATGCGTAGCGATCCCGTAGTGTCCGGCCATGACCTGGTACGAGGAGTTCTACGCCGGCGTCGACGCCATGGACCCCACGGTCGTCGACCGCCTCTGCACCGCGGACACCACCGTCCGCTTCGCCAACCACCCCCCCGCCGAGGGCCGCGACGCGGTGCGCGCCGCGCTCGAGCACCTCTGGAGCACCATCGCCGGCCTGCGCCACCGCTTCGTCTCCGTGGTGGAGCAGGGCGACGTCACGGTCGTCGAGGCGGAGGTGGAGTACACGCGGCACGACGGCAGCACCGTCGTGATCCCGATCGCGACCGCGCTCGAGCGTCGCGACGGGCTCGTCGCGAGCCAGCGCGTCTACGCCGACCTCGCCCCGCTGGCCGGCGGCTGAGCCGAGCCGCGCGCCGCGGCGCGCGGCGGCCTAGCGGAAGCCCGCGGTCACGCCGCCGTCGATCGACCAGTTCTGGCCCGTGACCCAGCTCGACTCGTCCGAGGCGAGGTAGAGCGCGAGGTGCGCGATGTCCGCCGGCAGCCCGGGCCGCCGGATCAGGTGCATCGACATCTGGAACTCGAGCAGCTCCGGCCCGACCGCCGCGTCCGTGGCCGGCGTCTTGACGAAGCCCGGCGAGATCGCGTTGGCGCGGATCCCGTCCGGGGCGCCCTCGGCCGCGAGCGTCTTCATCAGCGCGATGACCCCGCCCTTGGCCGCCGCGTGCGCGGCCTGGCCGAGCGGGGCGATGCCGCGCACCCCGGACATCGAGCCGGTGGAGATGATCGACGCGCGCCCGGAGGCCTGGAGGTGCTTCCACGCCGGCTGCGTCGTGTGGAAGATGATGTCGAGCTCGACGCGCATCACGTGGCGCCAGAGATCGAGGCTCATCTCCGCGAAGGGCGAGAAGCCGTACCCCGCGGCGTTGTTGTAGAGGACGTCGATCCCGCCGAGCGCCTCGGCGGACTCCTCCACCCAGCGCGCCGCGGCGTCGGGGTCCGCGAGGTCGACGGTGGCGCCGGTGGCGTCCAGGCCGTCCTCGCGCAGCGCCTCGGCGGTGCGCTCGGCCGCGCCGTCGCTCAGGTCGCACCCGCGCACCCGCGCGCCCTCGCGGGCGAAGAGCGCCTGGGCGCCCTCCCCCTGGCCGCCGCCCGTGCCCGTGATCAGGACCCGCTTGCCCTCAAGCCGCATCTCCGCCTCCCGTCTCGCCGCTCCGCAGCGCCTCGAACATCCCCAGGCCTCCCTCGTCGAGCTCGATGAGCTCGAACAGCGAGCCGGTCGGCTGGCCCTCCTCCACGTAGCCGAAGCGGGTCCCCGCCCCGAAGCGCCCGGTCTGGATCAGGTGCTCCGGCCGCAGGCCGAGGGCCTCGAGCCCCTGCTCGAGGCTCTGCACGTGCGCCGCCGTGTGGTGCAGGCCGCCCTGCGGGTGGCGCTCGAGAAACTGCGTGTAGGTCGACTCGTCGCCGCCGTCGGTCGGCTCGATGAGCTCGACCTGGAGGTGGCCCCGGTACCCGAAGGCCAGGTCCTGGCGCGGGTGGAACGGCTGGCCGTGGAACGTCTCGTCGACGAGCTCGGGCGCCCGCAGCACCAGGAACGGCGGGCCGCCGAGGCGCTCGGAGAAGAAGTCGAGCGCCGCGTCGAGGTCGGGGACGACGTAGCCCACCTGGAAGAGGGCGCCGACGCCGGCCGGCGGGACCGCCCGCGCCAGCGCCGGGCCGCCCTCCGCGGCCGCCATCAGTGCATCTCCCAGCCGCCGTCGACGTTGAACGCCGCCCCCGTGATGTTGTGCGCCCGGTCGGAGGCCAGGAACGCGACCATCTCGCCGATGTCCGTCGGCGTCTGGAAGCGGCCGAGCGGGATCCGCCCGCGGAACCAGTCCCACGCCTCCTCCTCGGTCTGGCCCTGGAGCTTCGAGAAGCCCGAGACCACCGCCGAGTGCAGCTCGGTGGCGAGGATCCCCGGGTGCACCGAGTTGACCGTGATGCCGTGGGGCGCGAGCTCGTGGGCCAGGCAGTGCGTCATGCCGGTCACCGCGAACTTGGAGGCGATGTAGGGCAGGACCATCCCGACCCCGGTCTGGCCCACGATCGAGGAGATGTTCACCACCCGGCCGCTGCCCTGGGCGATCAGCCCCGGCACGAACGCCCGCGTGGTCAGGAAGACCCCGCGACCGTTCGTGTTCATCACCCGGTCGTACTCCTCGTCGGTGACGTCCTGGACCGGGGCGGGCCGCGGCCCGACCCCGGCGTTGTTGACCAGGATGTCCGTCTTCCCGTACGCCTCCGCCGCCTGCTCCGCGAGCGCGACGGCCGAGTCGCCGTCGCGCACGTCGTGCGCGACGGCGAGCGCCGGGCCGGCCAGCGCCTCCGCGCTGGCCTGCGCCGCCTCGAGGTCGATGTCGGCGAGCACGACCGAGGCCCCCTGGGCGCTCAGGCACTCGGCGATCCCGAGCCCGATCCCGCGCGCCCCGCCGGTCACGACCGCGACGCGGCCGTCCAGGTCACCCATGGCTCACAGCCCCCAGGTCTTCTGGTAGATCGGCTTGAAGCCGCCGTCGGTGTACCAGGAGCCCGCGGCGTACGCGTTGGGATCCTTGACCGTCGCGGGCACGTTCGCCTTCGTGAAGACCCGCAGGGCGTTCGTGTAGGTCACCGGCGGCGCGCCGGTGATGGCCCGGAACAGCGCGTCGGCCGTGCTCCACATCGCGTTCACGGTGTCGGTGCCGGGGACGGCGTCCTGCTGCCCGGCGGCGACGCGCTGCAGCCCGGGGGGCTGGCCCGTGGCGGTGACGTACTTGAACTTGCGCCCGACGACCTGCTTCGCGCCCTGGAGCGCGAAGATGCCCGACGGCGCGTCGTAGCCGCCGTCGACGTAGTCGATCTTCGGGTTCTTGACCATCGCGGCGCTCACCGAGGTGGCCAGGCGCTGGACCGTCAGGTCGCCGAACTCCACCACGGTGACCTTGCAGCCGGGGCAGTAGCGCTTGAACTCGTCGAGCGTGGCGGCCGTCTCGATCTTGCCGTCGTTCGAGTTGTCCGCGGCGTAGAGCGCGTTGGCCTTGCCGTTGGAGTCGCTGATGATGAAGTCCACGGCCAGGCGCGCCGTCTTCGGCACCCCGATGCCGACGGGCACCAGCAGCGGGTCCTTCGGGAAGTCCTTCGTGTTGTCGTTGTCGGTGGCGATCACCGGGATGCCCGCCTTGACCGCCGCGCCCTGCGCCTGGGAGGCGAAGGAGTAGTCCATCGCGTCGGTGATGATCCCGGCGGCCTTGGCGGCGACCGCCTGCTTGAGGCAGGCGCTGGCCTGGGTCGGGTTCGCGCCCGCGTCGCAGACGTGGACCTTCGCCCCCGCGAGCCCCAGCGGCTCCACGAGCCCCTTGGAGTTGGCGGTGAAGATCGGCGCCTGGAGGAAGGTCGGGATGTACCAGACCGTCTTGCCGTCGAGCTTGGCCTTGATGTCCGCGGCCTTGAGGTCCGGGCCGGGCGCCTTGAAGCTCGAGACCAGGCCCGAGTACTTCGCGAGCTCCGCCTTGGCGTAGCTCACGCCGGCGTCACCGCCGCCCCCGGAGGCCGTCGAGGTCGAGCCGGCCGCGGGCGCGGCCGCGGAGGTGGTGGAGGACGAGTCGCCGCAGCCGGCGGCGGCGGTGAGGAGGCCGACGCCGACGGCGGCTGCCAGGCATCGTCCCCTCCAGTGGGTGCTGGTGGTGGGCATTGCTTGTTCCTCTCGTGGTGGGGGAGCCGTCATCAGGCCGCCAGGGCGCGCCGACGGGTGAGGGTCGAGACGATCACCGCGATGATCAGCGCGGAGCCGTAGAACACGTCGCTGACCCAGCCCGTGTAGCCCGCGAGCTGGAGCCCGACGATGCCGGTGACCAGGAAGTAGATGGCGACCATCGTCCCCATCGGGTTGAACCGCCCCGGCTTGATCACCGCCGTCCCGAGGAAGGTCGCGGACAGGGCGGGAAGGAGGTAGGTGGGCGAGCTGTTCGGGTCGAAGCCACCGACCGTCGCCGCCACCAGCACGCCCCCGACGCCGCACAGCAGGCCGGAGGTGACGTAGGCGCCGATGCGGATGCGGGCGACGCGGACGCCGGCCAGGCGGGCCACCTCGCGGTTGGCCCCGACGAAGGCCATGTGGCGCCCGAGCGCGGTGAAGCGCATGACGTAGGCGATGAACAGCGCCAGCGCGAGACCGTAGAAGAAGCTGATCGGCAGGCCGAAGACGATCGTCGTGTTGGCGATGCTCCCGAAGGAGTCGCTGAGGCCCGAGACGGCCTGCGACTTCGCGAAGCCCGAGGTCAGCCCGAGCAGGAGCGTGCCCATGCCGAGCGTGGTGATGATCGCGTCGATCCCGAGCTTCACCACGATGAAGCCGTTCAACCCGCCGATCAGCATGGCGGCGAGGACGGCGACGATCGAGGCGGGCAGCGGACTCCACCCGTGGTTGACCACGAGCACCGGCACCGCCGTGGCCGAGAGGCCGAGCATCGCCGAGATCGACAGGTCGAACTCGCCGACCGCGAAGGTCACGACCGCCGCCATGCCCAGGAAGACGAGGGCCTGCTGGGAGCCGAAGATCGTCTGGAAGGTGCCCGAGGTCAGCAGCGTGGAGGGCTCGAGGATCGCGTAGAAGGCCGCCACCAGGAGCCACACCCCGATCAGCGCGTAGCGGCTGACGAAGGTGCCGTCCCCGTTCTGCCGGAAGCGGCTCATGAAGTCGCTCGCGGGCGGAGGCGCCTCGGGCGTGGGCTCGCCGTCCACGAGGATCGGCTCGGGGTCGTGCTGGGTGAGGGTGCTCACGGGCTTCTCCATGCTGGGTGTCTCCGGGTCAGCCGACGCTGACGGGGGTGGGGTAGGTCGCCGCGGTGATCGCCGAGGCGGAGAGGTCGGATGCGATCTCGGCCGCGATCGCGCCGTCGCGGAGCACGACCACGCGGTCGCACACCGCCGCGAGGTCCTGCGGCTCGATCGAGACGACGACCACGCCGATCCCCTGTGCCGCCGCGGCGCGGATGGCGCGCAGGATGTCCATTCGGGCGCCGATGTCCACGGCCTGCGTCGGCTCGTGCAGGATCACGACCTTCGGGTCGTCCAGGAGCCACTTCGCCAGGAGGATCTTCTGCTGGTTGCCCCCGCTGAAGGAGGAGCAGGGGAGATCGCGCCGGGCGGGGACGATGCCGAGCATCGCGACGGCGCGCGCGAACTCGTCGGCCTGCCAGCCGCCCCTCAGTCTCACACGGCCGCGCGCGCGCACGCGAGGGAGCGTGAGGTTCTCCTGCGCGGTCAGGCCGAGGGCCAGGCCCTCCAGCGCGCGCTCCTCGGGCACGAGCGCGACGCCTGCCGCGATCAGGCGGCCCGGCTCGCGCACCGGGAGGCTGAAGTCGCGACCGCCGAGGCTCACGGTGCCGCTCGCATCGGAGGCCGTCCCGGCCAGGACATAGGGGAGCTCGGCGTGCCCGGATCCCGTCGCGCCCGTGACGCCCAGCACCTCGCCGGGCCGGACGTCCAGGTCGAGCCCGCGCAGCGGGCCGCCGCCCAGGCCGCGGGCACGCAGCGCCGGCGGCTCGCCGGCCGCCGCCCCGCCGGGCGTGGCGGCGTCGTGGCGCTCCTCCAGGAGCTCCACCTCGCGCCCCAGGAGCAGGTGGGCCAGCGCGCTCTCGCTCATGCCCTGCGTGGAGCGGCCGCCGGCGACCACCCGGCCGTCCTGCAGGACGGTCACGCGGTCGGCCAGCGCGAGCACCTCGTCGAGGCGGTGGCTCACGAAGATCACCGCGGTGCCCGTCGCCGCCAGCCGGCGGATCGTCGCGTAGAAGTCCGGGAGGATCTCGCGCGGCAGCGCCCGCGTCGACTCGTCGAAGACCACGCACCCCGAGCCGGGGATGATGCTCTGCAGGGCGCGCCCGATCGCGACGACGGCCTTCTCGCCGGGGTGCAGCGTGCTCACCAGGCGCGAGGTGTCGATCTTCGAGTGCAGCCGCGCGAGCGTCGCCTCGGCGGCCCGGGCCTCCGTCCCCCAGTCGATGCGCCGGCTCAGCCGCCGGACGGCGAACTGCCCGAGCCGGATGTTCTCGAGCACCGTGCACTCGTCGACGAGCCCCAGGTCCTGGTGCACGAACGCGAGCCCGTGGCGCCGGAGCTCCGCGGGCCGGACCGGGCTGGACAGGCGCGTCCCCGCGACCTCGACCTCCGCCCCCGCGTCGGCGGCGTGGACGCCGGAGAGCACCTTGATGAGGGTCGACTTGCCCGAGCCGTTCTGCCCGACGAGCGCGTGGATCTCGCCGGCGCGCACCTCGAGCTCGACGTCGCGCAGGACGGTCGCGGGCCCGAACGTCTTCGAGAGCGAGCGCACGGAGACCCACGTCCGGGCGTCGCCCACCGCGTGCGTCGTGTCCAGCTCCTGCCGTGGAACGGCCATGCGTCTCCTCTCCTCCTGGCGCCCGTGCCGGCTTGACCCCGTGTCAGCCGTCTCCCTGACACTCCCACACAGTTATGCTTGAGTCAACTCGATACGGATGGTGTAACGTCGGCGACATGACCGAGATGCTCTTCGAAGCGACGACGCCGGCGCCCGTCCGCGTCTCCAAGCTGGCCGTGTACGAGGTCCACACCGCCGACCTCGACCGGCTGGTCGACTACTACGAGGGCTCGCTGAACCTCGTGGTCAGCGAGCGGTCGGCGGACGCCGCCTACCTCACGACCGCCACCGACCACCACTGCGTCGTCGTCAAGCGAGGCGAGCAGAACGGCCGCGCGCGGCTCGGCTTCGAGCTCGCCGGCGAGCTCGGGGAGACGGCCGAGCGCCTCGAGGCGGCGGGGATCGCGCACGAGCACCGCAGCGACCCCGAGCCCGGGATCGCGGAGGACCTCGTGATCACCGAGCTCGGCACCGGGACCCCGCTCACGCTGTTCGCCGGCCAGGAGGCGGTCGGCGCGCCGAGCGTCACCACGGGCCGGCCGACCAAGCTCGGCCACGTCGCCTCCTACGTCGAGGACCTCGCCGCCAGCCAGCGCTTCTACCTCGAGGTCCTGGGCTTCCGCTTCTCGGACATGATGGGCGACTTCTTCACGTTCCTGCGCTGCAACGCCGACCACCACGCGATCAACCTCATGCAGAGCACGAAGAAGGCGGGGCTCTTCCACGTCGCCTTCGAGATGCGCGACTTCACGCACCTGAAGGACCAGCTCGACCACCTGAACACCCGCGGCCACGCGCTCGACTGGGGCCCCGGGCGCCACGGCATCGGGCACAACATCTTCACCTACCACCAGGATCCCGACGGCAACTACGTCGAGCTCTTCACCGAGATCGACGTGATCCACGACGAGGAGACGGGGTACTTCGAGCCGCGGCCGTGGCACGAGACCTGGCCCCAGGGCCCGAAGGTCTGGACGCCGCACCCGACCGCCGCGAACAAGTGGGGCATCGTCAACCCGGTGATGCAGGAGCACTGATGCGCGCCGTCGTGATGCGGTCCTTCGGCGCGCCGGACGTCCTCGAGGTCGACGAGGTCGACGACCCCGCCCCGGGGCCGGGCGAGGCGCTGGTGCGGGTCGCCTCGGTCGAGGTCTCGAGCACGCGGGACCTCGCCACCCGGACCGGCCTGCACCCGTTCTCGCGCCAGGTCTCCCTGCCGCACGTGCTCGGCGGCGACTTCGCGGGCGTCGTGGAGGCGACGGGCGCCGGCGTCGACCCGGCGCTCGTGGGCCGGCGGGTCGCCGCCGCCAACAGCCACAGCTGCGGCGTGTGCGCCGCCTGCCTGGCCGGCAACCAGGCGCAGTGCCCGGAGCTCTCGATGCTCGGGATCCACCGCTGGGGCTCCTACGCGGAGCTCGCGACGGTCCCGGTCTCGGACCTCAACGAGCTCCCGGCCGACCTCGAGCTGAGCGAGGCCGCCGCGATGGCGGCGACGGGGCCGATCGCGCTGGCGCAGCTCACCACGGGCCGGGTCGGCCCCGGCACCTGGCTGCTCGTGACGGGGGCGACCGGCGCGCTGGGCACGGCGCTCGTCGTCCTGGGCGCCGAGCTCGGAGCCCGGGTGATCGGGCTCTCCCGCCGCCCCGAGGCGATCCCGCCGGAGCTGCCGCTCGCCGCCCGGCTCTCGAGCCAGGACCCCGACCTCACGAGCCGGCTCCTCGAGCTCACGGACGGGGCCGGCGTCGAGGTCGCGATCGACAACGTCTCGGCCGGCGAGGTGTTCTCGGCCTACTTCCCGGGGCTCGCGATCGGCGGGCGGGTCGTCGTCTCCGGCGCCATCGGCGGCGCGCAGATGCCGGTCCTCCCCGTGCCCGCCGCGCCGCTCTACCTGCGCAGCCTGTCGCTGCTCGGGGTGCGGACCGCCTCGGCCGCCGACATCGCCGGCTTCTGGGCGATGGTGCAGGGCGGCTTCCGCTTCCCGGGCGGCCTGGTGCACGAGCTGCCGCTGAGCGCCGCCGCCGCCGCGCACGACCACATCGCCAGCGGCGCCAGCGTCGCCCACACGGTGCTGAGCGCGGCCTGACCCGAAGACCTCCGACTCCCGACCGACAGGACCTCCAGCCGTGAAGACCCATGACGTGGCGATCGTCGGCTACGGGCCGACGGGCATGACGCTCGCGGCCCTGCTCGCGCGCGACGGGCACGACGTCGTCGTCCTCGAGCGCTATCCCGGCCTCTACAACCTCCCGCGCGCCGCCTGCTTCGACGACGAGATCATGCGCACGTTCCAGAAGCTCGACCTGGTCGCGGAGGTGGAGCCCGGCGTGGTCGCCCAGACGGACTACGACTGGGTCAACGGCGAGGGCGAGACGCTGCTCGCGATGAGCTATGAGAACCCCGCGCGCGGCGGCTGGGCCGCGCTCTACATGATGTACCAGCCCCACATCGAGATGGTGCTCGACCGCCACTGCCGCGCGCAGCCCGGGATCGAGATCCGCCAGGGGGTGCGCGTCGACGCGATCGAGCCGTCCGCGGACGCGGTAGAGGTGCGCACGACGGACGCCGAGGGCACGGCGGAGCGGGTGCGGGCGAGGTACGTCGTCGGGGCCGACGGCGGCGCGGGCTTCGTCCGCGGCTACCTCGGGGGCACGGTCTCCGACTACGCCTTCGAGGAGAACTGGCTCGTCTGCGACTTCCGCAAGCACGGGGCGCTGCCGCGCGTGCCGACGTTCCGCCAGGTCTGCGATCCGGCCGGGCCCATCGCGATCGTGCAGATCGGCCCGCACCACCACCGCTTCTCGTTCATGCTCGACCGGGACGAGACCGTGGAGCAGGCGACGGACGAGACGCGGGTGTGGGAGCGCGTCGCCGACTACGTCGAGCCCGGGGAGGCCGACCTCGTGCGCGTCGCGAACTACGTCTTCCGCTCGCGGATCGCCGAGCGCTGGCGCGAGGGCCCGGTGCTGATCGCGGGCGACGCGGCGCACGAGATGCCGCCCTTCCTCGCGCAGGGCATGTGCTCCGGGATGCGCGACAGCCACAACCTCGCCTGGAAGCTCGACCTGGTCCTCACCGGGCGCGCCGAGGACCGGCTGCTCGACACCTACCAGGCCGAGCGCGAGCCGCACGTGCGCACGATCACCGAGAAGGCGATCGAGCTCGGGCGGGTGCAGACCCTCCGCGATCCGGTCGCCGCCCGCGAGCGCGACGAGCGGTTCTTCGCGCTCCGCCGCGCCCAGCGCGAACCGGAGAAGGTCCTCTACCCCGGGCTCACGGCCGGGCTGATCGCTCGCGGCCCGGCCGCGGGCGACGTCTTCCCGCAGGCGCGGGTGCGCGCCGCCGACGGTGCCGAGGGGCTGTTCGACTCCGTGGTCGGCGAGGGACCGTGCATCGTCGGCCGCGAGCCGGCGGCGCTCGCCGCGCTCCCGCCGGGCGCGCGGGCGGCGTGGGCGGCCCTCGGCGGACGCATCGCGCTGGCGGGGGAGGGCGAGGCGCCGGGGGCGACGCAGGTCACGCCGCTCACCGAAATCTACGCCGCCTGGTTCGCGGCCCGCGACTGCACGGTCGCGGTGGTGCGCCCGGACTGGTACGTCTACGGCACCGCGACCGACGGCGCGGGGCTCCGAGCGCTCCTCGAGGGCTACCAGGACGCGCTCGGCACGCCGGCCGGCGTGCCGACCGAGCAGCTGGCCTGAGCCTCCGTGTGGCGCTCAGGCACTCGCCGCGGCGGCGAGCGCGGCCGGCGCGGCGGGCTCCTCCGCGCGGCAGCGGTTGCGCTGCGTCCCGAGCCCGGTGATCGTCGCCTCCAGCTCGTCGCCCGGGCGCAGGAACACGCCGTGGTGCGCGCCGTTGCCGGCCGGCGAGCCGGTGAGGACGAGGTCCCCCGGCCGCAGCTCGGTGACTCCCGAGAGGTACTCGACGAGCCGCGCGACGCCGAAGAGCATGTCGGAGGTCGAGGCGTCCTGCATCACCCGCCCGTTGACCCGCAGCGAGATCCGCAGGTCCATGGGGTCGCCGAGGTGGACCGCCGGGACCACCAGCGGCCCGATCGGCAGGAACGTCGGGGAGTTCTTGGCGGCCAGCCAGTCGATGCCCCCGGGGATGTCGGGGCGGCGGAGCGCATCGCGCAGCGTCAGGTCGTTGGCCATCGTGTAGCCCGCGACGTGCTCCAGGGCACGCTCGCGCGGGACCCGCCGGGCCGTGCGGCCGATGACCGCGACGAGCTCGAGCTCCCAGTCGGGCTGCTCGTAACCCGTCGGCAGCACGACGTCGTCCTGCGCGCCGATCACCGCGTTCGCCGTCCCCTGGAACACGAAGGGCTGGCCGCTGCGGGCGCGCTCGTCCAGGGCGACGCGCGCCTGGTCGCGCTGCTCGGGGCTCACGCCGTCGGAGCCGTCCCCGCGCCGCTCGGCGCCCGCCAGCAGCTCGAGCACGTGCGAGCGGTAGTTCGCCCCGGCCTGGAAGAGCTGGCCGACGGGGTCGATCGGCGGGAGCGGGCGCAGGGCGCCGAGCCGGTGCGGCGCCGGGGCCGTCGCGAGGGCGTCCGCCCGGGCCTGCAGCAGCGGGAGCGCCGCGTCCCAGTCCTCGAGCGCGGAGCGCACGGTCATCCCCCCGGCCAGGGGATGGACCGCCTCGCCGAGCACGAGCGCCGCGAACGGCGCTCCGTCGGCGGGGGCGGCGAAGGTCCCGAGGGCGAACGCGGTCAGCGGGGTCACCGTCCGGACCGTAGTCGATTGACCCCAGGCTGCCAAGTGGATACATTTGCCCATCAGCCTTTCGGCGCGCGGCGTCGACCACCGGACAGGAGCCTCGCGTGTCCCATCGCCTCATCGCCCACCTCGCGCACGTCGAGGTCCTCACCCCCGACCCGGACGCCTCGCTCGCGTTCTACGCCGACGTGCTCGGGCTCGAGGAGTCCGGCCGCGACGGCCAGTCGGTCTACCTCCGGGGCTGGGGCGAGTGGGACCACCACAGCCTGAAGCTCACCGAGGCCGCCGCGCCGGGGCTCGCCCACACGGGCTGGCGCTGCACGAGCGCCGCGGCGCTGCAGGAGGCGGTCGGCCGCGTGGAGGCCGCGGGCGCGGGCGGCGAGTGGCTCGAGCCGTCGACCGGCCACGGGCCGGCCTACCGCTTCACGGGGCCCGGGGGCCAGGTCCACGAGCTGCTCTGGGAGGTCGAGCGCTACGTCGCGCCGCCCGAGCTGGCCTCGAGCTACCCCAACCGGCCGCAGGCCTACCGCCCGCGCGGCATCGCCCCGCGGCAGATCGACCACGTGACCGTCATGACCGCGGACGTGCTGGCGGACGCCGCCTGGTACCGCGACACGCTCGGCTACGTCTTCACGGAGTACACGACGCTCGACGACGCCGACGTGGCGGTCTTCGCGATGCTCACCACCAACGAGAAGTCGCACGACCTCGGGCTGATCCTGGACCACTCCGGGGTGGGCGGGCGGCTGCACCACGTCTCCTACTGGGTGGACTCGCGCGACGAGCTCCTGCGCGCGGCCGACATCCTCATGGGCGCCGGGGTGGGCGTGGAGTTCGGTCCCGGCCGGCACGGGATGGGCGAGCAGGACTACCTCTACACGCGCGAGCCGGGCGGAGTGCGGGTGGAGCTCAACTCGGGCGGCTACCGGCTGTACACGCCCGACTTGGAGACGCGCCGGTGGTCCCCGGCGCTCGGCTCGAACGTCTTCTACCGCAACCTCCCGATGCCGATGTCGATGATGGAGGCCACGCCCCCGGTCGAGCACACGGCGCCGGACGCGGCGCTGGCCAACCCGTGGGCCGCGGCGAGCGTGAGCTGAGATGCGCGCGGACGCGAAGGTCCTCGTGGTCGGTGCCGGCATCGGCGGCCTGGCGGCCGGGGCGGCGCTCGGACGGCGGGGGATCGCCTGCGAGGTGATCGAGGTCCAGCCGGCCAGCGACGTCTACGGCGTCGGGATCAACCAGCCCGGCAACGCGCTGCGCGCCCTCGACGCGCTCGGGGTGCGCGACGAGGTGCTCTCCGTGGGCTACGAGTTCGGCGGCTGGGACTTCCACGGCCCCGACGGCGAGCTCGTGGTGGGGGTCGACAGCCGGCTCGCGGACGACCGCGTGCCGCACAACGTGGGGCTCTCGCGCCGGGACCTGCACACCATCCTGCTCGCCGCCACCACCGCGGCCGGCACCGAGATCCGCTACGCCACGACCCTCGCCGAGCTGCACGAGGAGCCCGACGGCGCGCACGTGCGGTTCTCCGACGGCCGCGAGGAGCGCTACGACCTCGTGGCGGCCTTCGACGGGATCCGGTCCCCGCTCCGCGATCAGCTCTTCGCCGGGGCGCACCGCCCGACCTACTCAGGGGTCGCGGTCTGGCGCGTGACGATCCCGCGGCCCGAGCACGTGACCCGGGGCGGCGTCTATCAGGGGGTCGACGCCAAGGCGGGCTACATCCCGATGTCCGAGGCCGAGATGTACCTCTTCCTGGTCACGCCCGAGCCGCGCAGCGCGCGGCTCGCGCCCGCGGAGCGCCCCGCGGTGCTGCGCGAGCGGCTCGCGGGCTTCGGCGGCCTCGTCGGCGAGATCCGCGACGGCCTGGCCGACGACGCTGACGTCGTCTACAGCCCGCTCGACGAGGTGCTGCTCCCGGCACCGTGGGGCAGCGACCGCGTGGTGGTCTGCGGCGACGCCGCCCACGCCTGCGCCCCCCATCTGACCCAGGGCGCCGGGATGGCGCTCGAGGACGCCGTCGTCCTGGCCGACGAGGTGGGGCGGGCGGACGCGGTCCCCGAGGCCCTGCGCGCGTTCAGCCTGCGGCGCTACCCGCGGGCGAAGTTCATCCAGGACGTCTCCCGCGGGATCCTCCAGGCGGAGATGGCGGTGACCCGGGAGACGCTGGCGCCCGCGCTCGCGGGGATGCGCGAGCACCTGCCCGGCCAGCTCGCCCACGTGGACGAGCTCCTGCTCCAGCCCGCCTGAGTGCGCGTCGACGCGCACGCCCACCTGATCCCCGCCGCCTACCGCGCGGCGCTCGAGCGCCGCGGGCTGCTGCCGTTCCCCCTGCCCGCCGCGGAGCTCGACGGCGTGGAGGCGATGATGGAGCGCCACGCGATCGACGCGACGCTCCTGGCGCTCTCGCCCCCGGGCGTCGCGTTCGGCGACCAGGGGCTTGCCGACGAGCTCGCGCGCATGGTCAACGAGGAGCTCGCCCGGTGCGTGCGGAGCGCGCCGTCGCGCTTCGCCGCGCTGGCGATCCTGCCGCTGCCCGACCCCGAGCGGGCGCTCGCGGAGCTCGCCTACGCGCTCGACGTCCTGGAGCTCGACGGCGTGCTGCTCCTGACCAACGTCCTCGGCACCTACCTCGGCGATCCCCGGTGGGATCCCGTGCTCGACGAGCTCGACCGCCGCCGCGCGCACGTGCTCGTCCACCCGCACACGCCGCCCTACGCCCTCCCGCTGCCCGCGCATCCCGTCTGGCTCTACGAGTACCCCTTCGACACGACGCGGGCGGTCACGAACCTCGTCTACAGCGGCACGCTGGCCCGCTGCCCGAACCTCGTGCTGCAGCTCTCGCACCTCGGCGGGGCCGCGCCGTACCTCGCGCACCGCATCGCCTCGCTCGCCGCCCGGGACCCGGGGGCCGCCGCGAGCGCGCCCGACGGCGCGCTGGCCCACCTCGCGCGGCTCACCTACGACACCGGCCTGGCCGACAACGCCGTCGCGCTGGCGGCGATGGAGCTCGTGGCGCCGCGCGAGCAGCTCGTGTTCGGGACCGACTGGCCCTACGCGCCGCTGCCCGCGGCGGGCGACCCGCAGCCGGCGCTGGCCGCCCTCGGCGCCGACCGGGCGGGCGTCGACGGGCCGCACCTGCTCCGCTCGCTCCCGCGGCTCGCGGCCGCTCAGGGCTGAAGCGCGCGCTCGGCCCCCGGCGCGCAGGTCTCGAGCGTGAGGCGCAGCCGCGCCAGGTCGTGACCGGGGTCGAGGCTCGCGAAGACGAGCATCGCCGTGTGGGCGTAGTGCTCCGCCAGTCGCCGCGCCGCGCCGCCGGCGTCGCCCGTCGCGGCCGCGTCGAGGATCGCGCGGTGCTCGGCGGCCCGCAGCTCCCACTCGCCCGTGGTCGGCGCGCCGTGGGCGGTGCGGTAGCGCTCGGCGTGGTCGAAGAGCTGGGTGATCTCGCCGACCACGCGCGCGCCGGCGCCGGCGACCAGGCCGCGGTGGAAGGCCCGGTGCGGAGCGCGGAGCCCGACGGCGTCCCGCGCGCGCATGTAGTGCTCCATCTGCGCCATGAGCCCCTCGAGCTCGGCGACGTCGGCCGAGCGCAGCTCGGGGACGGTGATGCGCACCGCCACCACCTCGAGCGCGATCCGCATGACGTAGAGCTCTTCCGCGTCCGTGCCGGAGAGGGCGGCGACGCGGACTCTCCGGTTCGGCTCGCTGTCGACCAGGCCCTCGCGCTGCAGCAGGCGCAGCGCCTCGCGCACCGGCGTGCGGCCCGCGCCGAGCCGGTCGCCGAGCGCCACCTGCGAGGTGGTGCTGCCGGCCGGGATCTCGCCGGTCAGGATGGCCTCCCGCAGCCGCTCCTGCACCGTCGCGACGTTCTGCCCGTCGCGCGAGACGACGCGGCTGCGGCGCACCGGCATGGCCCGCGACCCTACCGGACGCGCTGCGATGTGCCTCCGTTTGCGCCACATGGATCCACCTGCCAGGATCGCCAGCGTGGATTCGGAGACCGTGGCCTTCCCCCCGGGCCCCCTGCGGCTCGTGGACCTCTCGCAGCGGCTCGGGAACCACACGCGCGACTTCGAGCCGAACCCGCACGCCATCGAGTACCTCGACCACGAGACCGCGGCCCGGGGCTCGGCCGCGTACGGCGTCCCCCCCGAGCTGTGGATCGACGGACAGGCGTGGGCCGTCGAGCGGGTGACGGCCTCCACGCACGCCGGGACTCACGTCGACGCGCCCTACCACTACGCGAGCACGAGCGCCGGGGCGCCGGCGCGCACGATCGACGAGGTGCCTTTGCGCTGGTGCATGGGGCCCGGTGTCGTGCTCGACCTCACCCACAAGCGCGCCGGCGAGGGCATCGTGGCCGACGAGATCGAGCGCGCGCTCGAGGCGGCCGGCCACGACCTCCAGCCGCTCGACATCGTGCTCGTGCGGACCGACGTCTCACGGCGCTTCGAGTCCGCCGGCTACGAGCGCGAGCAGCCGGGGCTGCGGCTCTCGGCCACCGAGTGGCTCGTCGACCGGGGCGTGCGCCTCATCGGCATCGACGCCTGGGGGCTCGACCGGCCGCTCGAGGTGATGGTCGCCGAGGCGCGCGCCGGTGACCGGGAGCAGCTCTGGGAGTCCCACTTCCTCGGCCGGCGCAAGGAGTACTGCCAGATCGAGAAGCTCACGAACCTCGACCAGCTCCCGCCGACCGGGTTCCACGTCAGCGCGCTGCCCGTCCGGCTCGCCGACGCGAGCGCGGCGTGGAGCCGCGTCGTGGCGCTGGTGCCCGAGCGCTGAGGGCTCTAGGCGGCGCGCAGGCCGAGCTCGACCGAGACGCGCTCGGTCGTCGCCCGCAGGATCGGCGCCAGCCGCGCCACCTCCAGCGGGTTCATCACGCCGCTCGGCACCGCGAGCGCGAAGACGAGCTCGAGGCCGCCGTCGGCGCCGAACACCGGTGCGGCCAGCGCCGCGAGCCCGAAGATCATCTGGTCCGACGTCCTGCCGTAGCCGTCGCGCAGGACCTCCTGCCTGAGCGCTTCGATCTCCGGCTGCGGGAGGGTGCGGGTCGCGTTCAGCCGCTGCTGCGCCTTGAGCGCCTGCGCGGTCGCCGAGGCGGGCAGGTACGCGAGGAAGACCTTGCCGACCGCCAGTCCAGGAGCGGCAGGGTCGAGCCGAGCCGGACCATGATCGGCAGCACGTGGGCGCCCGTGTCCCAGCGGACGACCAGCGGCCCGTCGTCGCTCCACACGGCGATGTTCACGGTGTGGCCGGTCTGGTCGCGCAGCTCCTGCGCGTAGGCGGAGGCGGTGCTGAGCGAGTCGGTGCGCCGGAGCGCCTCGACGCCGAGGTGGCGCGCCGCCGGGCCGAGGTCGTAGAGGCCGGTGATCGCGTCCTGCGAGGCCAGGCCGACCCGCACGAGGCTGACGAGGTAGCGGTGCGCCTTCGCGGGCTGCAGGCCGCTCCGCCGGCCGACCTCGGAGAGCGGCATGGGGCCGCGCCCGCGCTCGAGCGCGAACAGCACCTTCGCGCCGACCTCGATCGACTGGATCCCCTGCTGGATGCTCTGCGTCGCCATCGCCCCTCCATGATGCCCGTTCACAGCGGCCTCGTGGGGCTCCGGGTTGGGAAGCGTGCTCCGGCGCCCTTCAGGCCCGGCCCAGCCGCTGGATCTTGGCGCTGGAGAACACGAAGCGGTAGCCGAGCGCCCGGAGGCGCTCGTCCAGCTCGGCGTCCACCCCGAGCGGCGAGCCCCAGAGCCACGCGAACGTCCGCACGCGGATGCCGAGCTCCCGCTCGAGCGTCGCCGTCGCGCCGACGAGCTCGCGCTCGACGTCCTCCGGGGTGGCGAGGTCCGCCTGGCCGCGGTGCGTCGCGGTGTGGCAGGCCACCACGTGCCCGCGCGCGACCACGGCGCGCAGCTCCTCCCAGCTCAGCGCGACCCGCGCGGGATCCCCGCCGGCCAGCCCGATCTCGTGCGCGTCCGCGAACGCGTGCTGCTCGGGGACCGCGACGTCCGGGAAGGCGCTCGGCACGAAGAGCCAGGCGACCAGGCCCTCGCGCTCGATGAGCTCGAGCGCGACCTCGTGGTGGTTGCGGTAGCCCTCGTAGAGCACGGGAAGCAGGCCGGGGCGCCCGTGCGGCAGCGCCTGCCCGTCGAGGAGCAGCTCGAGCCCGGCCTCGTCGACGGGCCCGTAGCGCTCCCCGAGCCCGCGGAGCTGCGCCGCGTGCCGCGCGGCGTCGCGCGCGGCGGTGTTGTGGAAGTTGATCGCCCGCAGGAGCGGCGCACCGTCCAGGAGCGCCGCCGCCGCGGCGTGCGTGACGCCGACGGGCGGGGGCGGCTCGCTCACGCGGGTGCCTCGAAGTGGTGGGCGCCGAGGACCGCGAGGACGAGGGCGACGTCATCGAGCGTCGCCTCCTCGCGCCCGGCGAGCTGCTCCTGCAGGTAGCCCAGCGCGAGGCGCCCGAGGCGCCGGCCGTCAGCGTCGCGGCGCGCGGCCGCCGCCGGGGCACTCGCGTCCTCCAGCGCGAGGAAGACGGGAATGCCCTCGAGGTTCTCCTCGCGCCGGGCCAGCGCGAGCACCGCCGCGCGGTAGGCGACCGGCTCCTCGCTCATGCGCGGTGCTCGTCGCGCGCCGGGGTCTGCGCCGTGCGGTCGGCCATGCCGCCACCCTCCCACACGGCGACCCGTGCCTCACCTCCGGAGCTTCGAGGAGAGCGCGAAGCACAGCACGGGCGCGGCCAGGATGATCGCCAGCCCGACCGTCTGGACGACGGCCTCGCCGACGCTGAACGCGCCGAGGTGCGTGAGGTGGAACAGGAAGTGGACGACCTGTGTCACTCCGTAGCCGACGCAGACCGCGCGGATGAGCTCCACGGACAGGGTCCTGGCCGCCCAGGCGAAGACCGCGGCGAACCCCAGGTAGAAGCCGCCGACGTCGCTGAGCAGGTGCTCGTTGTAGGGACCCAGCAGGTCGACGCCGAGCACGTTCCGGTAGAAGCCGTGCGGCGAGACGACGCCGTAGGCGCCGATGAGGAGGTTGAGGACGGCGAGGAGCACCAGCCCGGAGCGCAGGGGCGCCGCGGTGAGCTGACGGGTGAGGTTCATGCGACGGCCTCCGTGACGCCCGGGGTGACCGAGAGCTCAGGCACGTGCTTGCTCCTTGGGGTGGGGGACGAAGACCAGACGACGAGCTCCCTGAGCGTCGCGTCGGCGGCGAGGGCGATGAGGTCGAAGAGGGGCCGCACGTCGAGCTCCGAGGTCTCGAGCTGGCGCGCGATGAACGCCCCGTCGAGCATCATCAGGAGCAGCCGGCTCATGCGCTCGGACACCTCGCCGACGGCCCCGGTGGGCAGGTCGGCCAGGTGGGGCCGCAGCGCGTCGGCGATCCAGGCGCGGGCGCGGGCGCGGACCTGCAGCGCCGTGCGCAGGATCTCCGGGTCGCCGTCGCGGCGCTCGACGGCGAGCATGATGAGCAGCCGCAGGAAGTCCGGGCGCGTCGAGAAGACCTCGGCCACGTCGGCCAGCTCGCCCGGGAAGCCGTCGGGGTCGGTCCCCGGGGTGCGCAGCGTCGCGAAGAAGTCGCCCGCGCTCTCCTCGACCACCGCGGCCAGCAGGCGCTCCTTGCTCCCGAAGGCGTGGTAGATCGACGCCGACCGGACGTCGGCGGCCGCCGCGATCGCCGAGATGGAGGTGGCGGAGTAGCCGTCCGACGTGAACAGGCCGGCGGCGGCACGCAGCACGGAGGCGCGGGTGGCGCGGCCGCGGACGCGCCGCTGATCGTCGAGGCTCGACACTGGCGGAGACCTCAGCAGTCGGCCCGCAGAGGGTCTGGCCACGGACCGGGGAGGGTCCGATCGCCCCGCCGGGGCACGGCACGGCATGCCCCCGGAACAGCCCGGGGACACGCCGTGGCCGTGCCGATCACGCCGCCTGCCCCGTCAGGGCGGCTGCGCGGTCGGGAGCGCGTGTGGTGACGGCGCGCCGCAGCGGCCCCGTGCTCAGGGTGCGACGGCCGAGCCACGCGTACAGCGCGCTCTGCGGCTCGCGCCGGCCGGCGGCCAGGAGCGCATCGCGGCCACCGTCGAGCGGCGGGTAGATCACGCTGCGGTTGATCATGTGCTTGACGGCCTTGGCCTCGGCGCCCGCGGCCAGGACCTCGTCGCGCTCGAAGCCGTTGGTCACCAGGGCGCCCCAGGCGCCGAGATCCAGGCAGGTGATGTACAGCGGCTGGCGGTAGGGGCCGAGGCGCTTGCCGAGCGCGAAGCGGACGGCGTTGGCGCCGGCGACGCGACCCTGCGGCCTGGCGTGCTGGCAGGACATGGAGGACACGTGCTCCCCGTCGACGATCGGCGCCGCGACGTCCCCGGCGGCGAAGATCCCGGGCCGCGCCGCGAGGTTCTCGTCGACGGCGACGCGACCGAGATCGCCGAGGGGCGTGCCGAGGTCCGCGACCAACGAGCTCGGGGCCGGGCCCGCGGTCCAGACCACGACGCCTGCGGTGACCTGGTCCCCGTCGGCGAAGCGGACGCCCTCTGAGGTGACCTCGGCGACGTCCTTCCCCAACACGCGCTCGACGCCGAGCGCGTCGAGCGCCTTCTCGATCTGCTCTCGGGCGTTCGGCCCGAACTCGGGGGCGACGACCTCACTGCGATCGACCAGCAGAACGCGGAGCGGTCGCTGCACGGTGCCGGTCCCTCCCGCGAGCTCGGTCGCCAGCTCCAGCCCCGTGAAGCCGGCGCCGACCACCACGACGTCGGCGACGCCCTCGTCGCGGGCTGCGCCCCGTGCCTCGCGCGCCGAGAGCTCCGCGGCCAGGCGCTGCGCCGCACCGAGCGTGTCGATGTCGTGGACGACTGCGCCCTCGGCGAACAGCTTCGGGCGCCGGACGGCGCTCCCGGCCGCGAGCACGAGGGCATCGAAGGGCAGCTCGTCGCCCGCGCGGGTGATGACGACGCCGGCGTCGGGGTCGATCCGCGCGACGGCGTCCCGGACGTGGTGGACCCCGACGGGGCCGAGGATGCGGTCCAGCGGGACCCGCATGCTGTCGAGGTCCGCCTCGTAGAGCCGGGGACGGATCACGTGGTCGACGCCGGGGTCCACCAGGGTGATCCGGACCTCGGCCGCGTCACCGTGATCGAGCTCGCGGGCGGCCGCCAGGGCGGCGTTCACGCCGGCGAAGCCGCCACCGATGATGAGGACGTTCTTGCTCATGGTCATGCCCTTCGTGTCGAAGTTCGGGAGACTTTGTTGGTCGCTCAACCAACATAGCGCATTCGACGTCCGGCCGCCGGACTCGTCCGTGTCGTTGCCCGCGCGATGTGACGCGGGCGGGCGACGGAGACGCGCCGCCGCCTTCTTTGTTGGTCAAGCACTAAAATGGGTTGATGGATGTGGTCGGCGACGGGAGACGGGCCCGCGGCTCGGCGACGCGGGCGGCGGTGCTGCGGGCGGCGTCGGCCCTCTTCGTGGCGGACGGCTACTCGGCGACGAGCATCGCGCGGATCGCCGCGGCCGCCGACGTGCGGTCGGCCTCGATCTACCACGCGTTCGGGAGCAAGGAGGGGCTGCTGGCGGCCGTCGTGGAGGAGACCGCAGAGCGCTTCTTCGAGACGCTGCGCGCGCCGGGCACCCACCCCGACGGCTTCTTCGGCGAGTTGGCCGAGGTGGCCGAGGCCTTCTCGGGGCGACCTGAGTTCCTGCGGCTGCTGATCATGCTCGCCGTCGAGCGACGGGACGGCGACCCGGAGATCCTCGGCACGGCGCTGGCGGTCCGGGGCAAGGCGCTGGCCTGGATCGCCTCCTCGCTGCGACCCCATCTGGCCGGCCTACCCCCCGAGGCCGCCGCCGACGTCTCCGCGCGCATGAGCCGCCTGCTGCTGATGATGCTCGACGGCGCCTTCGTCGCGCGCCAGCTCGAGCCCTCGGGCGCGGACGTCGGGGACCTCTTCGGCCTGATCAGCGTCTCGACCCGGGCGACCCTCGCCGAGCTCGTCGCGCAGTGCTCCTCGTCGAGATCGTGATCCGTCCGAGCGTCCAGGCGTAGGCCGGCAGGTCCGCGCTGCGCAGCCAGGGACAAGTTGTCCCCCTGGTCCGGCCCGGGGGAGCGGTCAAGCGCTTCCTCCACCCGCTCGTCGGAGCGCTCACCCTCGACTGCCAGATCCTGCTGGGTGAGAACGTCGCCGAGCGGCTCGTCGCGTTCGCCCCGGCCGCAGGCGACGAGGCGAGCCTCGAGCTGCTGGCGATCGTCGGAGGCCAGCAGTTCGGCGACGCCGCGGCCGCCGAGCCCTCCTGAAGGCCCGCCGACCCCGGCGGGCGCCGTCGAGGACGCGGCGACGGTGGGCACGTCGCGGTCGCCTCGGCCCGCGCGGGTCGGACTGCGCGCCTCAGACCGTCCGCAACGCCACGGTGGGCGGCATCCGGGACGCGCGGACGGCAGGCACCAGGCCGGCGACGGCGCCGATGAGCACGGCCGCGGCGATGCCGCCCGTCCACGCCTCGAGGGGGATCACGATGGCCCAGTGCTGCGCGCCGGCGTAGACGGCGGTGGCCGCGGCGCCGGCGAGCACGCCGACGAGGCCGCCCACGCCGGCGAGCAGGATCGACTCGCCGAGGAACTGGGTGCGGATCTGGCTCCGGGTGGCGCCGAGCGCGCGACGCAGGCCGATCTCCGAGCGCCGCTCGAGCACGGAGACGATCATGGTGTTGGCCACGCCGACGGCGCCGACCACCAGCGCGACGAGGCCGAGGCCGAGGAAGAGGCTGTCGAACGCCCCGGCCGCGGCGGCGCGGGCGGTGAGCGCGTCGGAGGGCTGGCTCACGTCGACCTCGTCGACTGCCTCGGGCTTGGCGGTCGGCGCGAGCAGCCCCTGCACCGCGACGACCCGGTCGGTGTCCGCTCGCACGTAAATCGAGCTCGGCGGGCCGGCCCGTCGCTCACCCTGGGCCAGGCTGACGTAGCCGAGGTACCGCTCGGCCGCCGGGTAGCCGATCAGGGCGCTGGTGTCGATGTCGGGCTCCAGCGGCGAGGCCCCCAGGACGCCCGCCACGTTGAACCACCGCCCCCCGAGCCAGATCCGCTGGTCGGGGAAGAGCCGGTCGATCCCGAGCCGCCGGGCCGCCGTCGACCCGAGCACGGCGACCGGCGCGTCCGCGGTCGCCGGGTTGAGCCAGGCGCCGCGGGCGAGCCCGGTCGCGAGCACGGAGAGGAGGTCGAGGCTGGTGGCGCGCACCTGCAGGCCGCCGGTGTTGGTCGCCGGGATCAGCCGGCTCCGGTAGACGGCCCTGCCCTTCACCATCGCCGTGCTCGCCACGGCCTGGACGTGGCCCAGGTGCCGGAGCCGCGCCGGTGCCTCGCGCGGCAGCTGCGCGTCGGCTCCGGTGGGGCTGCGGCCCGCCTCGACCCTCAGCAGGTTCGTGCCGAGGCGGTCGATCTCGGCGAGCAGCCCGGCCTGCGAGGAGGACGACAGGCCGAGGACCGCCACGATCGCCGCCGTGCCGATGGCGATCCCGAGCGCCGAGAGCGCGGCGCGCAGCGGCCGGGCGCGCAGGCCGACGCTGGTGACCCGCAGGGCGTCACGCGGGCGCAGCCGCCCCGTGTCGGCGGTCATGACGGCTGCCCGTCCGTCGGCGCCTGCGCGCGGCCCGGGGCGCCGGCGCTGTCGGCCACCACCAGCCCGTCGAGCATCCGGATCCGGCGCGGCAGCTGGTCGGCCAGGCCCGCGTCGTGGGTGATGATCACGATCGTCGCGCCGCCGGCGTTGAGCTCGCGGAGGAGCGCCACGATCGACCCTCCGGTGGTGCTGTCGAGGTTGCCGGTCGGCTCGTCGGCGAGCACGATCGCGGGGCGCCCGACGAGCGCGCGGGCGATCGCCACCCGCTGGCGCTCGCCGCCGGAGAGCTTCGTCGGCGTGAACCCCGCGCGGTGCGACAACCCGACCCGCTCGAGCGCCTCGTCGGCACGAGCGCGTCGCTCGGGGGCTGCGGCACCGGCGTAGAGCATGCCGTCGGCGACGTTCTCGCGCACGGTGGCGTGCTCGGCCAGGAAGAACTGCTGGAAGACGAAGCCGATCTCCCGGGCCCGCAGTCGCGACAGGTCGCGGTCGTCGAGCCCCGCCGCGTCGACGCCGCCGATGCGGACCACGCCGCTGCTCGGCCGCTCGAGCGTCCCCATGACGTGCAGCAGCGTGGACTTGCCCGAACCGGAGGGGCCGACGATCGCCACCAGCTCGCCCCGGCGGACGGAGAACGACACGCCGCGCAGGGCGGTGACCCGCCCACCCGCCCGCTCCTCCCCGTAGACCTTGGTGGCCGCCTCCAGCTGCAGCACCACGTCGCTCATACCGACGGCACCACGACGGCGTCGCCGGCGTGGAGATCGCCCTCGACCTGAACCCGTCCGCCCCCGGTGTCGAACAGGCCGAGCCTCACGGCGACGAGCCGGCGGTGGCCGCCCGCGCGCACGACCTCGACCGCCAACCCGCCGCCCGACGCGCCGACCAGCGCCGTCACCGGCACGCTCAGCGCGTCCTCCACGCCCCTGGTGGTGATGTCCACGCCGACCGGGGCCCGGTCGAGCCCGCTCGCCCGGCCGGGGTCCTCGAGGCCGACGAAGGTCGGGATGGTCGCCTCTGCCGCCTGATCGCCCGGCGGGGCCTGGGCGACGCGTCCGAAGCCGGTGACCCGGCCCGCGGTCGGTCTGGCCCCCGGCAGGGTGATCAGGACGCGGTCGCCGCGCTTGACGTCGGCCTGCTGGGAGGGGTCGAGGTTGACCTGGACGTGCAGGCTGTCGGACGTGGCGCTCAGGACGAGCGTCCCCGGCCGTGCGGGCTCTCCGATCTGGCCGGTGACCTTGGCGATCCGGACCGCCTCGGGCAGGACGATCGCCTCCTCGCGCGCGAGCCGTCCGGTGGCCTCGAGGCCCTTGCGACGTTGCAGGACCCGGAGCGCCCGCTCCGTCGCCGCGGTGAACGTCGTCTGGCCGGCGGCGATGCGGACGTGGGCCTCCCGTGCGTCTCCGAGCCCGCGGAGGTTGCGATTGAGCTCGCGGACGTCCCGGCCCCTCAGGCCGACGTGGAGCGCCCGGTAGGTCGGGATCGGGCCGCACAGCATCACCACCGGCTTGTCGTCCACCCGGTAGAGCACGCCGCCGCAGCCGACCTCGTCCCCGCCGGCGGGCAGCTCGGTGTAGACGCCACCGGCCTCGTTGATCACGGAGTAGGGGGAGCCGTCCGGCCGCGCCCGATAGGTCAGCGTCCCGGCGCCGGAGGCGAGCGCCGACAGCTTGCCGCGCTCCACCTGGGCCGTGTCCACCGAGCGTGCCCGCGCGGAGGCCGGCCGGTGTGCCGCACCCGACAGGGCGGCCAGGCCGCACGCCGCCACGGCCAGCCCGGCCAGCGCGCCGAGGCCCCAGCGCCTCGGGCTCATCCGCGGGCCGCCATCGCCTGCCTCAGGAGGCTGGTGCAGCTCGTCGTCGCGGCGTTGAGGATGGTCATGCCGCCGGGCTGGTCGGTCGACGGGATCCTGGTGGTGTCGATGAGCGGCTCGCCGTCGGTGGGGTCCGGGAAGTCCTTCACGCCCTTGTCGCGCACGCACTGGGCGAACCTGACGGCCGCCGACAGCTGCTTGGGCGTGTACGTCGAGCTCAGCGCGCCCGGCGGCTTGAGGGCCTTGCACGCGTCGGCGGCCCTCGTGAACACCGCGGGGCTCACGCTCACCCCGTAGGCGTCGGCGTCCTTATCGGTCGGGTCGGGGAAGTCGCCGACGCCGTGCGCCCGCATGCACTCGGCGAACCTCACCGCCTTCTCCGAGGCGGTGGGCGTCGTGGGTGCGGCGGCCGCGGCGCTGCCGGCGGTGGCGGTGGCGCCCCCGGACGACGCGCTCGAGCCACAGCCCGCACTGAGCAGGCCGGTCAGGGCGACGATGGCGAGGGTGGCCAGTGGCCGCGGGGTTCCACGCATGATGCTCCTGTCGGGTGGTGGTGACGGGGACGAGGTCATGGGCCGGGCGGGCCGGGCGGCTGCGGCGGCTCGAGGTCGCGCAGAGCGTCCGGGGCCGCCAGGCGAGCGACCAGCTGCCGGGCCGCATCCAGCCCCGCCCCGATCAGGTCGCCTCCGCGCTGGCCGAGCACCACGCCGATCACCGACCGGGTGCCGGTCTCCGTGGGCCACACGGCCCGGAACATGAAGCAGCCGCCCGCAGCCCGGTCGGAGCCCGTCTTCAGGCCGACGAACCCGTCGCGGCCGAGCAGGGCGTCCGTGTTGGTCACCGTGCCGGCCTCGGGCAGCCAGGCGCTGCGGGTGGCCATCATCGCGGCCAGGGTCTCGTCCGCGGCCACCACCCGGGCCAACCGCAGCTGGTCGCGGGCCGTCGAGACCGTCCCGTCGTCGTAGCCGCTGGGGTCGGTGTACGTCGTGCGGCTCATCCCCAACGCGCGCGCGGTGCGGTTCATCTCCGCGACGAACGCGGTGAGGCTGCCGTCGACCTGCCGCGCGAGGAGCATCGCGACGTTGTTCGCCGAGGGCAGCAGGATCGCCAGGAGCGCCTGGCGCTCGGTGAGCCGCTCTCCGGCGCGGACGGCGACGACCGACTGGCCGTCGCGGCGCATGGCCTCGGTGACCGCGACATCGCGCTCGTCGACCGCGAACCGCGGGCCGTCGTCGGCCGCGGCCAGCGGGTGGCGCTTCAGGACGACGTAGGCGGTCATCACCTTCGCCACGCTCGCGATCGGGACCGGCTGCTGGCCGGGGCTGGCCGCCCGCCGGCCGTCGCTGAGCACGTACGCCCCCTGGCCGCGAGGCGGCCACCCCTGGCTCGAGGGATCGCCGCGGCGCTCCCCGAGGCGAAGGCCGCCGTCCGGCTCGCCGGCGGCCGAGCTGTGGCCCGCACCGCCCAGCCCGTGATGGGCTGTCACGGACGCCGTGACGATGAGGAGGGAGGCGACGAGCGCGCCGAGCAGCGCGCGGCGCCGGTGGTACGGCGCGTGCGGGCGGCGCGCCTGGAGCGCGTGGCTCATGCCGTCCGCCCCGGAGCGACGAGGAGGGGCGTCGGTCGGGTCCGGCGGAGGGCGCTGTGCGCGGGCTCGCTGGTGGGCACGCCGCCATTGAAGGCAGCGTCGTGTTGCCGGCCCGTACGTGCTTTGGCATACGCCGGCGATACACGCCGGCCCTAGCATCCGAGCATGCGGGTACTGCTCGTCGAGGACGAGCCCTACATGGCGGACGCGATCCGCGACGGCCTGCGCCTGGAGGCGATCGCGACGGACGTCGCGGGCGACGGCGAGGCCGCCCTGCTGCTGCTGGGCCTCAACGCCTACGACATCGCCGTCCTCGACCGGGACGTCCCCGGGCCCTCGGGCGACGAGATCGCCAGGCGCATCGTCGCCTCCGGCAGCGGCATGCCGATCCTCATGCTGACGGCCGCCGACCGCCTCGACGACAAGGCCTCCGGCTTCGAGCTCGGCGCCGACGACTACCTGACCAAGCCCTTCGACCTGCGCGAGCTCGTGCTCCGCCTCAGGGCGCTGGACCGCAGGCGCGCCCACAGCAGGCCGCCCGTCCGCGAGATCGCCGGCCTGCGGGTGGACCCGTTCCGCCGCGAGGTCTACCGCGACGGCCGCTACGTCGCGCTCACCCGCAAGCAGTTCGCGGTGCTCGAGGTCCTCACCGCCGCCGAGGGCGGTGTGGTCAGCGCCGAGGAGCTCCTCGAGCGCGCCTGGGACGAGAACGCCGACCCGTTCACCAACGCCGTGCGGATCACGGTCTCGGCGCTGCGCAAGCGGCTCGGCGAGCCGGCGATCATCGCCACGGTGGCAGGTGCCGGGTACCGCATCGACACGCGGCGCGGAGGAGCAGCGCGTGGGTAGGCCGCCCGGTCTCAGCGTCCGCCTCAAGCTCACGCTGAGCTACGCCGGCTTCCTCATGGTCGCCGGCGTGCTGCTGCTCGCCGCCGGGTGGGTCTTCGTGATCCGCGTGCGGCACGTCGGGCTCATCATCGAGCCCGCGTACAACGCCTCCGTCCTGCGCGCGTTCGCGCCGACCGCGGCCATCACGCTGGGGTTCCTGCTCGTGTTCGGGCTCCTGGGCGGGTGGCTCCTCGCCGGCCGCATGCTCGCCCCCCTGGCCCGCATCACGGAGGCCACGCGCACGGCCGCGACCGGATCGCTCGCCCACCGGATCCGGCTGCCGGGCCGCGACGACGAGTTCCGCGAGCTCGCCGACACCTTCGACACCATGCTCGCGCGTCTGGAGGCGCAGATCGCCGAGCAGCAGAGGTTCGCGGCCAACGCCTCCCACGAGCTGCGCACCCCCCTGGCGATCACCCAGACGCTCCTCGACGTCGCCCGCAACGACGAGCGCCGCGGCCACGACGAGCTCGTCGAGCGCCTGCACTTCGTCAACGCCCGCGCCATCGAGCTCACCGAAGCGCTGCTCCTGCTGAGCCGCGCCGACCAGCGCTCCTTCGTCCGGGAGCACGTCGACCTGTCCCTGATCGCCGAGGAGGCCACCGAGACGCTCCTGCCCCTCGCGGAGCGACGCGGCGCCTCCGTCGAGACCTCCGGCGAGGCGAGCCCCACCCTCGGCTCACCCGCCCTCCTGCAGCAGATGGCCACCAACCTCGTGCACAACGCGATCGTCCACAACCTCCCCGACCGGGGCACCGTCTGGGTCACGACCACCGTTCATCCGGGGACCGTGGCGCTCACCGTCGAGAACACCGGTGAGCCCCTCACCCCCCACCTCGTCTCCACCCTGGTCGAGCCGTTCCAGCGCGGCCGGACGCGCATCCGCACCGACCACGCCGGCGTCGGCCTCGGGCTGGCGATCGTCGAGAGCATCGCCCGGGCGCACGAGGCGACCCTCACCCTCACCCCGCGGGCCGCCGGAGGGCTCTGCGTCACGGTGCGGCTCCCCGCCGCGCCGCCACGGAGCGCCGACGACGACCGGGCGGAGCCCCTCGTGCTCCGCCGGGGGTAGCCGGCGAGCAGGCTTGCTGATTCCCCGCCGGGCGAGGAGTCTTCGCAGCCATGGCCCAGACCACCTGTCACATGTCCGTCTCGCTGGACGGCTTCGCCGCCGGCCCCGACCAAGGCCGCGAGCACCCGCTCGGCGTGCGCGGCATGGAGGTCCACCGCTGGCACCTCGGTGAGATCACCGACCCGGCGGACGTCGCGGCGCGCGACTGGCTGATGCGTCCTCGCGGCGCGTACGTCATGGGCCGCAACATGTTCGGCCCCGTCCGCGGCGGCTGGGATGAGGACTGGCGCGGCTGGTGGGGCGACGAGCCGCCCTACCACGCGCCGGTCTTCGTCCTCACCCATCACGCGCGCGACCCGGTCGAGATGGCGGGCGGCACGACCTTCCACTTCGTCACCGACGGCTTCGACGCCGCCTTCGAGCAGGCCACCGCCGTCGCCGGAGCTCGCGGCGTCGACATCGCCGGGGGCGCCTCGACGGTGCGCCAGGCGCTGTCCGCCGGCGTCGTCGACGAGCTCGTCCTCGACATCGCCCCGGTGCTGCTCGGCACGGGCGAGCGCCTGTTCGAGGACGTCGGCGACCCGCGCCTGGTCCCCGTCGAGGTCCTGCACTCCCCTCACGCCACGCACGTCCGCTACCGCGTCGAGCGTTGAGCTCGACCGGTCAGGGGTCCAGCCCAACTCGCAGCGTCCACCGCCTCGACAGCGGCCCGGAGCCCACCTCCGGCCGCGCGCATCGTCCAGGGTTCAGGCCTGAGAGGCGGCCTCCGCGTCAAATTCCGCCGCTATCTGGCGATCGTCGATCGGGCTCGAGAGCACGACGAACGTGGTCATCGCACCGTGCGGCTGGATGCGATTGAGAACAGTCTCGAGGTCGTCCACAGAGCGAGCGATCACTTTCAGGACGAACGAATCGCGTCCCGTGACCCGATGGCACTCGAGCACTTGGGGCATGGCCTTCGCGATCTCGCCGACCACCGTCTGGGTGGTCTCCAGCATCACGAACGCGAGCACCTTGTAACCGAGCTTTCGGGCATCGATGCGAGCCGCATAGTGCTTGATGACTCCTGCGTTCTCGAGTCGCCGGATCCGCTCAGCCGTTGCCGGCGCCGAAAGGTTCACGGCTCGACCGACTTGACGTGACGAGAGGCGTCCGTCCTTAGCGAGCAGGTCAACGATTTGACGGCTCGTACGGTCGAGCAGCCGGCTTTCCACATCGGAAGTCATGTTATTGATCTTTCACCCTGGGGTCTTGTCCCATGAGAATCGGCAAGCCAACACATTCAACCGTTCTCAGTGTCCGCGGCGCAGCTCGAACACAACTGCATGCTACTCGGCCAGCTCACTTCGCGCCCCCGATTCGCACGCTCACCAGATGGGGTCAATCGGCTTCCAACGTCCCGCGGCGAGCTCAATCGTTTCAGCGGCGTCGAGGCAGCAGTAGTCGTCGAAGGGACCGCCGATGATCTGCGCGACCTGCGGCACCCCCTCCTCAACACCGACGGGTACCACGACCGCCGGTAGTCCGAGCACATTCACGGCGAGGACCACGGTCATCGACCGTACGATTCGGGCCAGCCCGGACGACGTCAGATCGAACCCGACGGCAAACGGCGGTTCGGTGCACACGGGAGCGAGCATGAGAGGAAAGCGGCGCCGAAACGTCGACCACTCGCCGGCGATTCGCGTGCGGTCGTCGTGCGCCCTGCTGAGGTCGGCCGCGCTCACCGGCCCGATCAGGTCGATCATGAGCTCCATGTGGTGGCGACCGCGCTGTGACATCAGCGGCGCCACAGCCTCCCACTCTGCTGCGAGCGCCGCCATTGACGCGACGCCCGCGATACCGGCCGCTCGTTCTACCTCCGGGAGCTGGCTCTCCTCGACCACATAACCAGCGTCCTTTAGGTATCCGCGAGCGCGCTCGAGACCGGCCATCACCGTGGGTGAGCAATCCGGAAGCGACACCACCGCGATCTTCCTCCTCCCAACACGGCTGGAGGCGACGGGTCGGTTTGCTGGCGATCGCCCGCCGACGACATCTAGGGCGAGTCTGAGATCGTCGATGCAGCGGGCCATCGGCCCCTGCACGTTGAACATCGGCGCTCCACCCACCGCAAGCGCTGAGTCGCTCGTCAACCTTTCAGGGATCCGCCCTCGAGTCGGCTTCAGGCTGCACACTCCCTCGCATTGCGCTGGGAAGCGCAACGACCCTCCGTCGTCCGTCCCGAAGCCGAGCGGAGTCATCCCGGTCGCGAGCGCCACAGCCTCTCCGCCGCTCGATCCTCCGGGGGTGAGGTCGGCTCGCCGAGGATTGATCGTCGGGCCGTAGAGCTCGTTATCCGTGTGCCAACGGCTTGCGAGCTCAGGCAGGTTCGTCTTGGCGAACACAATCGCCCCTGCCTGCTGAAGGGCATCGATGTGCGGAGCGCTGCGATCCGCGCAAGACCCAGGGTAGGCCCGAACACCATGCGTCGTCGGACAGCCCGCTACGTCGACGTTGTCCTTGACTGAGATCGGTACACCGTGCAGCGGCCGGAGCTCTTCACGTCGGACCCTGCGGTCGGCGCGATCCGCGTCGGCGAGCGCTCGCTCAGGGAGCACACGGGTCATGGCGTTCACCACGGGGTTGACCTGCTGCACGCGCTCCAGCACTCCGATCATCACCTCGCGGCAGGACAACTGCCGGGTCCTGATCAGCAAGGCAATCTCGCCGGCGGTCAGACGCCAGACGTGTTCAGCCAACAATACGTCCAAGCACGATGTACAGATCCCGCCGAACACTGCGTAGCTGCGTCCAAGGGGACCTGGTCACTGGCGCCACGCGGGTTCCTCGTGAGAGATATTTCCAAAGACGGCGAACGCAACGATCAAGTTGGCTGCGAGCGTCGACGTCACGTCGTTTACGTCCATGAGCGGGTTGACCTCTACCACACTCAGCCCACCGCAACGCGACGCGAGCGCTCTCACGCAGTCCAGTGCCTGTCGAGACGTCAACCCGCCGGGTTCGTGGGCCCCGGCCCCCGGAGCCACGGACGGGTCGAGCACATCGATGTCGAACGCCCAGAAGACGTGATCGGCACCTGAGACGCGGTCCAGTATGCGTTGCACCGCGGCCGGCACGCCGATGGCGTGGAACTCGGCAGCGGGAAGTTGGGCGAGTCCGAGTTCGTCGATCACGGTGCGGGATGCAGGGAAGTTGAAGTTTCGGACTCCAACCTGGATCGAATGCTCGGCACTGACGCGCGGAAGTTCGAGCGCTCGGCGCATCCCGCTCGATTGACTGTGACGGCCCTGCTGCTCGCTTTCATCGAGGAGGTCGAGATGTGCGTCGAAATGGACGATCGCGACGGTCCCGTCCCGATGATCGTGAAAGCCGCGGACGCATGCGTACAGCAGGGAGTCGTCGCCTCCGACCACGATCGGGATCCGCCCCTCACGGACGCTGGTCGCTACCGCGTCGCTGCAGGCCTCGAGCGACGCCATGAGGTCGTGTGCGACAACGGCCGCGTCGCCCCGATCGGTCAGGATACCGTCGCGTACACCGACGACCCTCCCGGTGTCGTTGCTGTAGATCCGCCCCTGCTCCACCCGCATCAGCAGCCACGTCAGCGCGGAACGGACGCGTGCTGGGGCGTGTCTGGAACCCGGCCACCCCAGCGTCGAGCCCCCGTCGAAGGGCACGCCCCACAGGTCGTAGTCACGCTCCGCGGTCATGGAGCGCTGCACGCCCCCGGGCCACGCCGAGCCGTCGTGGCCCGGCGTGGCCGTTCAGAGGGACCCATCCTGGGTCGCCCCGCCTGCGTGGGCGACCCAGGAGCCGCGGCGCCTACTTGGTGAGGTACCACGTGGTCGGATCGATAGTCAGGGCGGGGTCCTGCGGAACCGCACCCTTCAGGGTCTGCTTGATCACCGAGATCTGGTAGTTGGGGACAGGGAACCAGAGAGCGGGCAAGTCCTTCTCAAGCACATCCCCGTAGCGCTTCACTGAGTTCGGGTCCGAGCTGGTGACAGTGGCATCGATGGCCTTATCGGCAGCGTCGTTCTTGTAGCCACCGACGTTGTAGCCGCCTCCGGAGTCGAACATGATCTCCCCCGACGGGAACGGCGCGTAGACCCAGCCCTTGCCCCAGTACGCCATATCCCATTTGCACCCCTCGCCAGCTTTGCACGGGGATGCGTTTCCGAGCACCGTGTTGATAGGCGCCGAATCCAGGTTCAGCCGAATTCCCACCTTCGACAGGTCGCCCTTGAGGACTTGGACCTCCTGATCCAGCGAGACCTGCCCGCTCGTGTACTGGAGATTGAAACTGGCCTGGGCACCGGACGGGACCCCTGGGCCGCACTGGCTCGGCCCCGTCCCGGGGCTTGTGCATGTACTGACGCCGTCGGGCTTGACCGTCCAACCGTGGGTCTTCAGCAAGTTCATCGCGGCTGATGGGTCGTAGGGGTAACGGTTGTCAGAGTCCGACTTGTCCGAATATGGGCTCGGCGGTTTGACCGGGATCGGGCCGTAGGACGGGTACCCGTAGTTCTTCAAGATCTTGTCGGCGATTTCCGGCTGGTTGACGAGATGTTGCATCGCCTGCCTGAAGTACAGCTGCTTGAAGAGCGGCCCGGTCTTCGGGTTGGTGAAATTCAACGGGATGTAATTCATGGACCAGCCGACCCAAGGGACGATCGAGTAGCCCTTCTTCTTGAGATAGCCGATTTGGCTAGTTGACTCCCGAGGAAGGTACCCGTAGTCGATGTCGCCCTGGCGCAGCACATTGAACTCTGCGCTGCCGCTAGTGAACGGCAGGAGCTTCACGCCTGCCAAGCGCGGCTTCGCGGGTCCGGAGAACTGGGCGTTGCGTTCGAGGTCGACCTCACCGTTCGGCTGAAAGCTCTTGAGCCGCATGGGCCCGCTGACGACCTTCCAGAGCGGGTTCGTCGCATACGTCTTGAGCTTCTGCGCCTCGCCGTCTAGGTACTTGTAGACCTGTACGGCGCCCGCTGGCGTGCGGTCAAGGTCGCCAACTGCACCACTGTTCGAAGTCTTGTCCCACACGTGCTGCGGCATCGGTGTGATTTGACTGAGCTCGTCTCCGGTGAAGAAGTCTGGGTTGTAGCTCTGGTCGAGCGTGAAGACGATCGTCTTCGCGTCCGGATACTTCATACCAACGATGTTGTCGGGGAACTTGCCGGGCGCGTAAGCCGCCCATTTCGACTTATTGGCCTTGACCATGTTCATCCAGAACTCGACATCGCGCGACGTTATCGGTTTGCCGTCCGACCACTTCCAATCACCCAACTTGATGGTGACCTTCTTGTTCCCGTCGCTGTACACAGGGGGCTGCCCGATGCTGAGTGACTTGTTGAAAGCGATCTTACCGGTACCAAAGTACCAGTACAGCGGCCGGAACAATATGTACTGAAACTGGCTGACCGTGGAGATCGTGTAATACGCTCCGCTGGCCAGTGGAAAGATGTAATTCGGGGTGGCGTTCGGCGCCATCGCGAAGGTCGCTGTGCCACCCTCCACCGGCTTGCCGCTATTGGACTTGCCACCGCAAGCGGTTACGACGAGCGGCACACACAGCAATGCCACAGCCAAGCTCCGTCGACGTATCACAGGGTCTCCTTCTTGGGGGGCGCCACGACCAGGTTTGTTGTCGCAATGCTAGGTGTGGACCACCGCATCTGCAAGATTTTTAGGCACCAAATTCGACTGAACGCCTTACAGTTGTAAAGGAAATGTGTCTTGCGACGCCGGGCCGGCAGGTCCCGACCACCGCGCCAAAACGCTCGACGCCCGTCCTCAGCGCTGACGCAGCCGAACCTCGAACACATCCCTCAGGGCGTCCCCGATCAGATTGAACGCCACGACGGATACGACGATCGCGACCCCCGCCGGATAGATCTGCCACCAGTAACCCGAGAAGATGGTCGAAGCACCCTTGGTGAGCATCGCGCCCCAGTTGGTCGCTGGTGGCTGCACACCGAGTCCTAGGAAGGAGAGGGACGCGACCAGCAAGATCGCATCGGCGATCTGAAAGGTCGCGTTGACGACGATCGTGCCCACTGTGTTCGGCACGATGTGACGTGCCAATATCCGCCGTCCGCTTGCCCCGGCCACGCGACTGGCGGCCACGTAGTCTCGGTTGCGCAAGCTCAAGGTCTCGGCCCGGATCAGCCGCGCCGGGTACAGCCATGCCACGACGGCGACGACCACGATCAGCATTCCGAGCGACGGGCGGAACAGCGCCGCCAGCACGAGAAGGAGGAACAGGGCCGGCACGGCCATGAGGGTGTCGACGACACGCATCATGACGGTGTCGATCTTCCCCCCCATGAACCCTGCCGTGGCTCCCCACAGAACGCCGATGAGCGTCGCCAGGACCCCGGCGGCCACGCCCACCAACAGGGAAGTCTGCCCGCCCACCATGAGGCGGCCGAGCACGTCGTAGCCCAGGTCATCGGTGCCGAGCAGATGAGAACCGCTCGGCGCGAGGTTGCTGTTCAGCAGGTCAGGTCGCCGCTGGTTCGTGTGGTAGAGCAGCGGCCCGACGAAGCTTCCAAGCACCGCGACGGCGACGATCACGACTCCGAGCACGGCGAGCCGGTTGCCCATGAAAGTCGAGACGGCCGCCCGCGACCCGCTGGGCGTGGGCACCTCGGCGAGCGTTGCGCCATCGACAGCTGGCGACTCGGGTTGCCCGCGTTGGCCGATGGCGGGAATGTTCACGACAGTCGGACGCGCGGATCGACGACGGCGTACAGGATATCGGCTACGAGGTTGCCGAACACGACGGCGATGCCAACGACGAGCGTGCAGCCGAGGAGGACGGGATAATCACGAGTCGTCGCGGCCTCCCAGAGCAGTAAGCCCATGCCCGGGA
Organism: uncultured Solirubrobacteraceae bacterium; assembly: GCA_964236905.1. Classification (GTDB taxonomy): domain Bacteria; phylum Actinomycetota; class Thermoleophilia; order Solirubrobacterales; family Solirubrobacteraceae; genus Paraconexibacter. Next base: position 82,729 of record CAXSFZ010000001.1, read on the forward strand.
AATTGAAGAGGACCTCGACGATCAGGGCGCTGCTGACGATGATCGGCAACAGGTATCCGAGCACGGTGATGACGGGCATCAAGGCGTTCCGCAAGACGTGGCGATAGAGGATTCGCCGTTCCGAAGCGCCCTTGGCCCGCGCGGTCCGCACGTAGTCTTGGACAAGGTTGTCAAGCGCGGCCGACCGCACATAACGGCTGAAGAGGGCGATGCTCACCAACGCGAGCGTCACTACAGGAAGCACGAGCCCGGCCGGATCCTCGAGGACTTGGCCAATATTTCCGCGCGGCGCCTCGGCTGGCAGGATTGCGAAATAGACGCCGAACACCAGGCTAAGCATGAGCCCGAGCCAGAAGACGGGCATCGCATAGAGGACCAGGGAGATAAAGGTGAGTAGATGATCGAGCGGACCATTGCGGCGCGAAGCTTGCACTATTCCGACCGGAATGGCGATGAGGAGTGCCGTCGCGTAGGACAAGCCCACCAAGAGAAGTGTCTTCGGAACGTATTCACCCAGAAGGCTATTAACGCTCTGGTTGAGTCGATACGAGTAACCAAGGTCGAAGTGAGCGACCCGCCCGACGTAGTCGAGAAACTGCAGCGGGACCGGTTTGTCCAAACCGTTCTGGTGATTGAACGCCGCGATCTGCAGGTCCCCGGCCTTCGGACCAAGGATCGCGCGGGCGACTCCCCCCGGCAACAGCTTGGTGAGGATGAACGTGAGCAGGATGACGCCGAAGAGCACGACGAGTGCCTGACCGAGCCGCTTCGTGAGGAATCTTGCCATTAGCTCTTCGCCTCACTCGCGGTCAAGCGGCGAGATACCTCGCCACCGCGCACGTAATCACTCGGGCACCCTGGGCGATCTCGTCGACGCCGATCCACTCGTTCGGTTTGTGGGCTCGGCGAATGTCACCTGGACCGTAAAGTATCGTCGGAGTGTCGGCTTCGTGGACCAGGAGGCGCATGTCGGAGCCGTAAGGAACGCCGTCGAGTTCCGGCTGCTGGCCGAACTCCGTCGCGTGGGCGACCCGCAACGCGGCGAAAGCCTCGTGTGACGGCTCCACCTCTACGGCTTCGAATTGGCCACCGAACCACGACAGCTGGACCGGATTGTGCTTGAGCCAAGGATCGCGATCGCCGAGTTCGCTCAGCGCGCCTTCGAGCATGCCTCTGACTGCATCGGACGACACGCCGATAGGCACACCGACGCGGCCCTCGCAGAGCAATTCGTCCGGCACGCTCGAAGACCACTCCCCGGCCGATATCTTCCCGATGCTCAATGGATAGGGGACCGCGTAGTCCCCGAAGAGGGGGTGGCGGTCGGCGTTGAGAGTCCGCTCCAGCTCGCGGAGGCGGACCTGCACCGCATCGAACTTGTCGATCGTGCTGACGCCCTCATAGCGAACGGCCGCGTGCGCTGAACGACCAACAAGGCGAAGTCGAAACGACAGCGCGCCAGCCTGCGCAGGAATGAGTCGTGCGCGAGTGGGCTCCAGCACGTAGGCCGCGTCGGCCGCATAGCCCCGCAACGCCATCGCGAAGGCTCCCAATCCCCCGTCCTCCTCACCGACGACACTCTGAACGATCAGCCTTCCGGCCAGCTCCGCACCGCTTCTCTTGAGCGCGCGAGCCGCGCTGATAGCGATCGCTACCCCGGCCTTCATGTCGCATGATCCGCGACCGTAAAGCTTGCCGTCGACTACTGCGCCCGACCACGGCGATGCGCGCCAAGCGCTGGGGGACCCTGGTGGAACGACGTCGACATGCCCGTTGAGGATGAGCGATCTCCCGCCCGTCGGCCCGAGGACCCCCGCCACCAGCACCGCCTCTCGTCGGGCGACCTCCATACCGGGGAACCGTGGGTGCGCCGCAATCTCCGCCACGTCGGGTTCGAACCGGTCCACCTCGAGCCCCGCCTCCTCGAGCTCGGCCGCCACCAGTGATTGGACCGCCCGCTCGTCTCCCGTGGTCGATGGAACTCGGACCAACTCTCGTGTCAACGCGATGCATCGGTCGATATCGAGTGCATCGAGGGCGGCGGCCGCTGCGGTGGCGGCTGTGCTGGACGTGGCCATTTGCGATGCCTCAGGCTGACTGCAGCCCGAGCGAGTCCGCGGTTCCCCGCCAAGTCAGCTGGCCTCCGTCAATCAACCAGATCGCGCCGTTGACAAACGACGACTGGCGACTGGCGAGGTAGCAGACGAGCTCCGCGATCTCGTCGGGCTCACCCAACCGCGGGATCAGATGCGTCTTGGTGAGATTGAACATCGCGTTCGGATCGCCCGAGGAGTTGATGTACTCCTCGGTCATGCGGGTGCGGATGTTCGACGGGCAATAGCAGTTGACCCGAATGCTGTAGCGAGCGAGATCCACGGCCAGATTGCGCGTGAGACCAACGATTCCCGTCTTGCTCGGGCCGTAGGCGAGGTTCCCAGACGCACCCGTGAAGGAGGCGTTCGACCCCGCGTTGATGATGGACGCATATGAGCTCTCCTTCAAGTACGGCACGGCGTACTTGCTGCAGAGCCAAGGCCCACGGAGGTTGATGGCGAGCACCTTGTCCCAGACGTCGTCCGCCATGTTCTCGATTGAGCAGTCTTCGGCAAGCATCGACTCGTGGACACCAGCGTTGTTGTGCACGACGTCGATGCCGCCGTGGGTTTCGGCAGCGAAGGCCATCAGCGCCTTGACCTCCTCGGCGTCTGTGATGTCGCAGTGTTGATAGGCGGCGTGGCCTCCGGCCGCTTGGATCTCGGCTACGACCTGCTGACCCTCGCGGTCGTCGACATCGGAGATGGTGACGCGGCCACCGCGACTAGCGACCATGAGGGCGGTGCTCGCGCCGATGCCTCGCGCTCCCCCTGTGATGACGACGCTCATTCCTTCCAACATGTTCTCCATCCCTTCTTCAATGAATCGATATTCTCTGGCTGTCGCGCCGGCAGTACGCGATCCGCTTTCAGACGACGTTTTGCTCTCGAAACCCGGTGATCTGGTCATCACTGAATCCGAGCTGGCCGAGGATGGCGACCGTGTGCTCCCCCACCTCGGGGGCGACCGACTCGACGGACGCCTCGCCGCTGCCGTAGCGAATGGGGTGTTTCAACAAACGGATGTCGCCGGCTCGTCGGTGCTTGACGGTGGTGACCGGGTCGACCTCGCGTACGACAGGGTCGTCGAGCATTTGTGGATAGTCAAGCACCGGGGCACACCAGAGTCGAGCCTCTCGGCAGGCCTCGACGAGCGCATGCGTCGTACTGCCGCGCGTGCACGAGGCGAGCGCTTCGTAGATTGCCTCGCGCTCCTCGAACGTGTTTGCCTCGGGCGCGAGGTACTCACGCAGCTCGTCGGGATCATCGAGAACCCGAGAGAGGTCGTAGAGACTGTTCTCGGTTGATGCGGTGATGGCGATGTGGCCGTCTGCGGTCGGATAAATCCCGGTGGGAGCTTTCCCGTACGTGCTCACGAGCGGCACGGCGGGCCGCTCGAGCTGTTCGCCGCCGTTGAGGTGAGTGAGCAGCGGCTCGCCTTGGAGGTCGAGCGCCGCTTGGAGCATCGTGACTTCGACCTTCTGGCCCTCTCCTGTCCGCCGCTGATGGTGAAGGGCGGCGACCATGCCGAGTGCCAGCAGCGTGCCGCCGTGGGCGTCGACGATCGGAGCCCCGGTGGGGAAGGGCGCCTGATTGCCGGGGCCGGTCACCGACGCTAACCCGGATAAGCCCTGCAGCAACAGATCCTGCCCCGGCAACTCGCTGTACTGATGGCCGGTGCCGTAGCCTGATCCAACGGCGTAGACGAGCTTGGGATTGATCGTGCTCAGCTCGTCATAGCCGAGCCCGAGTCGCTCCATCACCCCCGGGCGGAAGTTGTGCACGAGGACATCCGCGGACTCGACGAGCCGCTCGATGATCTCCCGAGCCTGCTCGTGCTTCAAGTCAAGTGAAAGGCTTCGGACGTTGCGAGTGCCCACCGTGAGCAGCAGACTGACGCCGCCCGGCCAGACGTCACCAGGCGACCACGAACGCTCCCACGCTCCTCGTCCCGGCGGTTCGATCTTGATGACATCGGCGCCCATGTCGGCCAGATACTGAGCCGCCACCGGGCCGAGGTAGAACTGCGTGAAGCTCAGCACGCGCACGTCTTCGAGGAGCTTCGCTCCTCCTGAGCGTTCTCCCGCGGCGTCCTGATCAGCGCCGGGGTTCGCGTCAGTCGCCATGCTTCGCCTCGGCTCCGACGGCCGCCAGCTCGGTCGCCAGGTCGAGAATGAGCTCGACGTCTTGCGCGTGATCGCGTGCCTCGTCGGCATTGATGATGCGTTTGATCGCCCGAACCGCAACCGGATCGGGTGCCGCGAGCGCCTGGGCGAAATCCCGAGCCCGCCTCATCAGTGCGTCGACATCGACGACCTCGTCCACCAGACCGATGGCGAGCGCCTGTTCGGCGTCGATGGAGTCGCCGATGATCCCCAGCCGTTTCGCCATCGGGTACCCGACCAGGTGGGCGATGCGGACGAGGCTGCCGCTCGCAGGGAAGTAACCGAGCTTCGCCTCCGGAAGGCCGGCCTGAAGGTTCGCGCCGGCGAGGCGGAAGTCGCAGCTCACCGCAAGCTCCAGCCCACCCCCGAGGGTGTGCCCGAAGATCGCGGCGACTGTCGGCTGCGGGAGCTCTGCAATGGCGTCGAAGCCCGCACACTCCTGAGCGAGGTTCTTCCGCAGCTGCTCGGGTGCGGGCGGCGCGGACGGCAGTTGAGAGATATCCGCACCAGCCGAGAAAGCACGTTCGCCTTCAGCGGCGAAGATGATGGCTCGGACCGAGTCATCGGAGGCGAGCACACCGCAGGCTTCGGTGATCTCGTCGACCATTGTACGGTTGAGCGCATTGACAGGCGGGTTGCTGATGACGACTTCCGCGATGGAGTCGGTCCGGTCGATCCGGACGATCTCGCCCTTCATCGCTCGTCCTCTTCGAGCAGTCCGGCGAAGACCAGTCCGGCCCTGATGCCATCGAGTTCGTGTTCTGCGACGGGCAGCAGTGGCGGACGAGGTGTTGCCCTGGGGATGATGCCCAGCATCACCAACGCTTCCTTCATACGAAGATGCATGCTGATGAAGTGCGGGCGGTAGAAGGCCTGGTTGATCGGATAGAGCTGATCGTTGACAGCCCGAGCTTTTGCCCAGTCGAGTGTCTCCACCGCATTCCACAGTTCGACTTGTTTGCGTGCGAGGACGCTACCGGCACCGGACATGATGCCGTCGCCGCCCACCGCAAGCGAGGAAAGGAGCCAGGAGTTGTTGGTGCTGAGGACTGGCAGGGGTGGGTCGAGCTGCGAGAGCATGCGGTAGTTGGACTCATAGTCAGTGAGGGTGCCGCTGCCTTCCTTGATAGCGACGATCGAGTCCATCTCGCCGAGCCGACGAAGCGCGTCCTGTGAGTAACTTGAGGAGCTGTTTCGCCGATAGAGAAAAATAACGAGGGGCATCTCGGTACCTTCCGCTACATCGTTGTGCCAGCCGACGATCATGTCATCGTCCAGCAGGTCATCGCCGAACGCTCCCATGTTCGGCGGCGGGAAGACCGTAAGTGCGGTAGCGCCGGCCTCACGCGCGTCGCGTCCCGTCGCTAGCGCATCCTCTATGGAGTCCGCGTAGTTGCCGGCGATGACGGGCACCTTTCCGCCTACCGCGCTGACGACCGTCTGGACGAGCTGCTTGCGCTCCTGGCGTGATAACGCCGCAACTTCCCCGGCGTGACCGGAACAGAAGACGGCGCCTATTCCCTCAGCGTCGGCGACCCACGCCGCGTACTTCTCCAATGTGGCGAAGTCAATGGACAGATCTTCATTGAAAGGCGTGATGATCGCCGGCACCACTCCGGCAATACGCGGTTCACGGGTATTTGGCACTGGTGTCTCCTAACTGACTGACGTTTGGCTAGTTGGGTGCAACTTCATACAGCATGCGTGGCCAGCCACCTGAGCACGGCTTCGCTCAGCTCCGATCCGCGTTCGGTCGGCACTGCGTACCCCGCGTGCTCGATGGCGCAGCTTTGAGAACCGGGGATCGATTCGAGGAGCCGTTTCGACATCGAGGCGTCAGAGTGATGATCCTCGGCCCCCATCACGACCAGCGTCGGCACGCGGATTCCAGAGAGGTGATCGACGACCGGGGACGCGGCGAGCGCAGCCAGTGCCGCGCACGCGTTACCCACCCCCCGCAGGTCCCGGGTCGCTTCCGCGCGGATCATAAGACCCTCTTCGAAGTCTGGGCCGGGCTGGAAGAGAGCTCGCGTGTCCTCCGCTAGCTGGCCTCGGAGCGCTTCGTCGCCCGCAAGGCCCAGGCGGGCGCGCTCTCCGTACCAGGCCGCCGCTCCCTCACTGATGACCGGCGAGGTAGACGTCGTGATGAGCGCGCTCACGCGTTCGGGATGATCAATTGCACACCGCGCGCCGATGAGTCCCCCCATCGAGAATCCCAACACAGGCAGACTATCGAAACCGAGCGTCTCGATGATTCCGGTCAGATCATCACCAAGTTGAGTGAGGCTGCCCTCGGGCTGTCCCAGGGAGCTACCCCCGTGACCTCGCAGGTCGTAGAGGAAGACCCTTCGACGGAGCGCCAGTGCCGGAACGACACGCCGCCACATTCGGTGGTCTTCCCCGAAACCATGAATGAGAACCATCGGCTCACCAGAACCAATCGCAGAAAGAGCCACCTGGTGTCCGCCTACGTCGATGTTCATTCGGCGTGCCGGATTGGAGCGCTTACAAAACCACCTGAGAGTCTGTGGAGGTCGTACGGTCCTCCGCGCCTCGGCCTCATGTCAGCGAAGTCTAATCAGTACGGTCGCGGCGGCCCGCACCGGATGGAAAGCAGCTTGCCGTCGCACCCCCAAAGCGATGCGAAAATCACGCCGAGCGCTTTCTAATCGTCAATCCGTTCGTCAGTTTGCCCCCAGCGGACCACTCAGGGTGCGGCCGTCTCGGACACCTCGATCGCGTGCGTCCACGCCGTCCGCTCCCTGTTCCTGCCTCAGTGCTGCGCCGCCGACCGCCGTCCGCACGCGGACGGTCGCGCCGCGCAGAATCCCTCTCGACCGCCGCTGGAGGGTCGAGGGGGATGCGTCGTTCCCCGGGGCGCTCAGTCGCGGCAGCTCCCCCGAGGGCCATGGAGCCCGGTGGAAGTCGAGACGGTCGTCCCAGCACACGCGGAGGCGCTGGAAGCACTGCATGCAGCCAGGCGGTTCGACGACCGACGGGGCGAGTTCCTACCGGAGGCGGTCGTCGGTGTTGCGGCAGGCGATGATCGGCGTGGCGCCGATCGCCAGAGCTCGCACCGCTTCTGAGAAGGGGGCGCCGATGTCGACCCCTCCGGGGAACCCGCAGTCCATCGGCCCGACCGGCGCCGACCGCCACGACCTCACCCGAGCCGCTGCCGCTCATCGACCGCGCCGACCGGCGGCAAACCGGATCACCTCACGCCGCTGCTGCCGCTGCTCGATGTGCTGCACGCCCGGCGAGTCGCGGTGAGCAATCGCGGGGGAAGATCCCGCGAACGCGACACGATCCCGATCTTGTCCTTGGCCGGCACGCGAATCCGACGACCACAACACCGTCGGGACGACGGGCCCGAGGATCCGAGCGGTCATCGGTTCTCGCGGCGTCGAGCACGGCTCCCGCCTGGGACTCGGCACTGAGCCGCCGAGCGCGGCTTCACGCCTTTCCCACAGCTTCCGGCGCGTCAGGTCCCGCGACGAACCCGATCCTAAGAGCCCAAGAATTCGTCACACTCGTCACGCGCTCCCGACGCCTCAACGCAGCGTGAGACGACGTCTAGGAGGCCCGCAGACCGCGACGCCTAAAAGCACGTCCATGAGCTACCACGACCATCAGCGCCGCGCCACACATGGACGAAGCGCTGACGAGCACGACGCTGACGCCGTCTCTGATGTCGATGGGCGAGGGCGTCTGTCCCGTCCGTCGAACAAAGATCGCGCCGAAGACCGCCGCACCAACGGCTGCTCCGAGGTTTCGAGAAAAGGATGTCAGCGCCATCGCACTCCCGAGCTGCGCAGGTGCAACCGAATTCTGCACCTCGACGGTGAGCGCTTGTCCTACTAAGCCAAAGCCGGCGCCGAATTCCGCTAGCTGCAGGACCACCACGAGTCGAGAGGAGTGCGGGAACGTGCTGGCCAACCCAACTAGGGCGATGGTCATAAGGGCCAATCCCGCTGCAGCGAATGAGCGACAACGGTCGGTTCCGCGAGCATGAGCACCAACCGTGTTGGTAGACAAGATCACGCCAAGCATCACAGCACTCAGGAGGACCCCACTGCCTTCTGGAGTCGCTCCACCAGCGGTCTGCAAACCGAACGGCACGAACACGTTGACGGCTATCAAAGCGGCGCTGGACAGAAAGAGCGCGACGCTTGCCACGGAGACGTGCCGAGTTCGCAGGAGCTCTAGTGGGAGGATCGGGTCGGCGCGGCGACGCTCCCAAGCCCCCAACGCACCGCCAGCGGCGCCTGCGACGGCGAGGAGGGTGACCGCTGCAGCCGACGTCAACGAACCACGCGTCCCGGCACCAGCGCACAGCATCATCGCGGCTGCGATAAGCGCGGCGAGGAGAGCCGCCCCAGGCAAGTCGAGAGGGCTGGCTCGCTCAGGCATCCACGGCGTGCGAGGCTGGGAGCGAAGTCCTGCAAGTGCGATCAGTCCCAACGGCAGATTTGCGTAGAACAACGCCCGCCAACCGACTGACTCAACGAGGAGTCCTCCCACCAATGGGCCGGCCAGGGTCGCCGTGCCGAACAGCGCTGCGATGTAGCCGTGGTATCGAGCGCGTCTCTCCGCCTCGAACAAGCTAGCGACCTCCGCCATGCCCACTGCCGTTAAGCCGGCACCTGCGGTGCCCTGCACAGCACGGGCAGCGATCAGGAACCGGATGTCCTGTGCCAATCCACAGAAGAGCGACGCCCCGATGAACAGTACCAGCGCAAGCGTTAGGAGCCGCTTCCGGGAATGGCGATCACCCAGTTTGCCCCACAAGAAGGTTGTGGAAGCCGCTGCCACGGCGTAGGCCGTGACGACCCAGGTGACTCCCGACGGCGAACCCAAATCACGCGCTACAGTTGGCAGTCCACTGACCAGTATGACCTGATCGAGCACTGCCGGAAGCATCGCCAACGTCACTACCAGGAAGGCGCGATGAGCCACCGCCTCAGCGGTCGGGCCTCCCGCAACGACCACCCCAGCGGCTTGCTCTCGTGCTGCTCGGTACCTCGAGTTCAAGGAGGGGCGTCCTCACACCTCAATTACGGACGCTTCGGCACGTCCTTATTCTCTCGCCTGCGGACGTGTCGCCTCCGACACTCCTCGTTCTGACGTCATAAAGGTTGGGCGGACGCGCCGACGCAGAGGAGGAGGGAATGCGCCGGCGCGTTTGGCCTTGGCGTGATGGTGTCACGCACCTTTCAGGGAAGAGTCGATAGCGCCGCCGTCCTTCCCGACGGTGCCTCTCTCGCCTCCCCCGAAGCTCGGGTGAGTCGTCGCTCGTCACCCTAGGACCGCGCCGATCTTCTCCGCGGCCCAAGTCAAGTCTTCCAGCGCTGCCGTGAGCGGAGGAGCAAAGCGAATCGTTTGCCCGTGAGTGTCCTTGCACAGCACGCCTTCATGGGCGAGGCGCTCGCAGGCCGCCCGGGCAGTGCCGATGCGTTCCGGGATATCGATGCCGACCCATAGCCCGACCTGGCGGAGGTCGTCCAGCTGTGCTCCCGATTTCTCGAGCACATCGCGAACGATCGCTCCGTTGACGGTGGCTGCCAGTTGCAGGTCGCCGGGGACGAGCAGTTCAATCACGGCGCTACCCACTGCGCACGCAAGCGGGTTGCCTCCGAATGTGCTGCCGTGCTCACCCGGGGCGAGCAGCCCGAGAACGTCATCCGCCCCCGCAACCGCCGAGAGGGGAATCAGGCCTCCGCCAAGGGCCTTTCCCAGGATGACGAGATCGGGCTGAACAGCTTCGCGGTCACACGCGAGCGTGAACCCGGTCCGCCCGAGCCCTGACTGGACCTCGTCTGCTATGAAAAGGACGCCCTGCTGCTGGCAAACGTCATAGACATCTGCAAGGAAGCCCTCTGGCGGGATGACCACCCCCGCCTCGCCCTGCACTGGCTCCAAGAGGACGGCGACCGTGTTCGCGCTGATTGCCTCAGCTATCGCTTCGGCGTCTCCGTATGCCACCAGCCGAAATCCCGGCGTGAACGGTCCGAATCCGTTGCGCGCGGTTGGGTCGTCGGAAAAAGAGACGATAGTAACGGTTCGTCCGTGGAAGTTGCCGCCGCACACGATGATCTCGGCTGCATCGGGTGCCACATGCTTACGGTCATACCCCCAGCGCCGAGCCAACTTGATGGCGGTCTCCACCGCTTCGGCTCCGGTGTTCATCGCTAGGACGCGCTCTTGGCGGGTGAGTGCGCACAGCGCCTCGCAAAACGGTCCGAAGCGATCGTTGTGGAAAGCTCTGCTCGTTAACGTCAGCTGCTCTAACTGATTGACTGCAGCTTGAACAAGCGCCGGGTGACGGTGTCCGAAATTGAGGGCCGAATACGCCGATAGCGCATCGAAGTATCGACGACCCTCGATATCGGTGACCCAGGCGCCCTCACCACGGCTTATGACCACCGGAAGGGGATCGTAGTTGTGGGCAGCGTACCGTTCCTCGAGGGCGATAGCTTCCTTGGCAATGGTAGTGGTCACCACGAATTCTCCTCGCTCGACGGATCGCGCCGAGATTCGTCCCGTCGATAGATCAGGCTGAGCCTTGTACGCAAATGGTTAGCGCCGGTAGCGCGCCTTGCCGGGGCCGAATGTACAGGCACGAGCGGTAGACAGACGTAACCGCTTTTGCTCAAAGACCGTCTGTTTGCAACGCGATTGCGGCATAGACGAAGCACCATGAGGGGTCGAGCGGTGTTAGCCTTTCCAGCAGTTGTTTGGGTGTGTACGTCGCCCCTGAGCTATGACTTTCGACGGGCCGTATGTCCCGCCGGGAACCTGTTGGAGTGCATTGTGATCCCAGCTCCCGCCTCGTCATCTCGAGCGCTCGAGATGGGGGACTCACCAGCTTGACCCAGGCAGGCGTCCGTTCGGGCCGTGACGGTCGCGCGCGCATCGACGCTCTGTATGGTTGACATAACGATCACGATGCTCGAGTCCACGAGTCCACAGACCCTCCTCTCCGGGGCGCCCGCTGCCGGAGGCCATCGCGCGGCGACTGGTGCGCTTGGCGTCGTGGTGGTCGGCACTGGTCAGGCCGACAGCCGGCAAACAATCCCGCGAAGCTCCCCGGGCCCCCGCGTTCCGCTCGCAAGCTCGTCACGTGAGGGCGTTCTCAGGCGGTTCGAGGTCGTTCTCGTGGGGCAGGCGTTCGTCGACGTGGGCACCGCCAGCCCAGCTGGTGACTCACTCGGTGTCCCTGATGTCATTCCGGCGGGGCCGCTCACCAGGGCCACACCCGCTGCTCTCGATCAGTCCTCTCACAACGGTCCTTCTGTGCCAGGGGCGTCCGGACCTTCGCTGCAGACGATGCGCGTCGAACGCCGAGGAACCACGTGAGCGCCGCCGAAGCGCCACGCGGTTCGGGCAACGCCGCGGTTCCGACGCTCGAGATCAAGGACCTGCGGACTTACGTCGCGCAGCGCGCGGGCGACGTCAAGGCCGTCGACGGCGTTTCGCTGTCCATCGCGCCCGGTGAGACGCTTGGACTTGTGGGTGAGACGGGCTGCGGAAAGAGCATGACCGCGATGTCGATTCTCAAGCTCCTGCCTCCCGGCGGCCGCGTGGTGTCTGGTTCGATCCGCTTCGATGGTGCGGAGCTCAGCACCATGACCGAGTCGCAGATGCGCTCCGTTCGCGGCAACGACATTGCGGTCGTCTTCCAAGACCATCTGAGTGCCCTAAATCCCACCATGACGATCGGCAACCAGATAGCCGAGGTCGTGCGCATCCACCGAGGCTGGAGCAAGGGTGACGCCCTCAAGAGGGCCCACGAGGTCTTGGAACTCGTCGACATGCCCCACCCGGGCGAACGACTCACGCAGTACCCACATCAGCTCTCGGGTGGGTTGCGGCAACGCGGCATGATCGCGATGGCGCTCGCGTGTGAGCCCAAACTGCTCATCGCAGATGAGCCCACCACGGCGTTGGACGTCACCATCCAAGCGCAGATCTTCTCCCTGCTGACGACGCTCAAACGCGAGCTCAACATGGCGATCTTGCTGATCACTCATGATCTCGGCGTCATTGCCGGCCAAGCTGAACGAGTTTGCGTCATGTACGCTGGCAAAATCGTTGAGGAAGCCGCAGTTGATGATCTGTTCCGCGTGCCTCGCCATCGCTACACCGAAGCTCTCCTGCACTCCATTCCACGCGCGGATGCCGAGCAGCGATCGCTGCTGCCCGGAGTGGGTGGGAGCCCGCCGGACCTGCACTCGCCTCCCTCCGGCTGCCGCTTCCATCCACGCTGCGACCACTCGACCGATACCTGTGTGACGTCAGAGCCGGAGGTGACAAGATTCCGTCGCGGGGGCTTCAGGTGCCACCATCCGTCGGACCTGCCACCGACGAACCGAATCGGAGATCAAAGCGCCGCGTCATGACCTCATCCACGAGCCCGCTGCTTGAGACGAACCGATTAGTAAAGGACTTCCCTGTCAGCTCAACACCGTTTGCAACACGTGGCTCGGGTTTTGTGAGCGCGGTGGCAGACGTATCTCTGCGTGTGCATCAGGGCGAGATCTTCGGCCTCGTTGGAGAATCCGGCTGCGGCAAGACCACGCTAGGTCGCATGATCAGCGGCTTGGAGCCGCCCACCGGCGGGAAGATCCGGTTCGACGGCGAGGACATCACGCGCCGTACGTCGGGCGACCGCTTCAAGCGAGCTCGCGCCATCCAGCTGATGTTCCAGGATCCGCAGTCGTCACTGGATCCGCGGATGGCGATCGGGAACTCTATCCGAGAACCCCTTGATATTCACCGCATCGGCAGCCGCGAGGAGCGACGCCGAAGGGTGGAGCAGCTGTTAGGGGAGGTGGGTCTGAGTCCCCGGGCGGCCGAACGATTTCCTCATGAGTTCTCCGGAGGTCAACGACAGAGAATCGGATTGGCACGCGCCTTGGCCCTCGGTCCGCGGTTGCTCATCGCAGACGAACCAGTCTCGGCCCTCGATGTGTCCGTCCGCGCTCAGATCTTGAACCTTCTCGGCAGCATGAAGCAACTTCATGATCTAACTTATATCTTGATTTCGCACGACCTCTCGATGGTTCGTCACTTGGCGGATCGGGTTGGCGTAATGTACTTAGGAAAGCTCGTCGAGGTCGGCCCCGTCGAGTCGATATTCCGTCATCCCGCAGTACCATATTCGGCCGGACTGCTCAGTGCTATTCCTATTCCCGATCCTGAAGCTGAGCGAAAGCGCGCGCGGTACGTGCCCAGTGGAGAACCACCGTCGCCGGTCGATCCTCCATCAGGTTGCCGATATCGGACACGGTGCCCCCGCGCAGGCGCGCTGTGTGCCTCGGAAGAGCCTCGCCTGAGACGGATGACGACGGGCCAGTTCGCGGCATGTCACTTCCCCCTCGTCGACGCCGAGGTGGAGACCGCTGCGGTCGGCGACGGCTAGAGACGTAAGACGGCGGTGCCGAAGCGGCGACGCGGCACTGCGGCGTCGCAGCTCCGGTGGCGATCGACGCTGACCCAGTCGCGTTCCATGGTCTTGGAAACGGCTCCGCCGTTCCGATGCTCCACTCTGCGGCGCCGACGACTCGGGGCGTCGTCTTCGTCCACGTCGACTGCTCAGGGTCGTCCCGAAGCCGTCGAGCGATCTTCCCTCGGCTGGGGTCGAACGGCATCGTCCACCTCATCCGCAACTCGCGGTACGTCCCACAACGCATCACGAGGTCGAAAGGGGCCGCTCCACCAACTGACCTGATTGGCCTTGACGTAAGAGCCGCGTAGGTACATGTTGGATCTCGACACGGCGGGAGCGACCGAAAGGGCGACGCGACCGCATTGCCAAGGCTGATCGCGTCGCACGGCGGCGTGCTCCTGCAAGCACGTGTCGAGTCCGCCCAAGCGAATAGGAGCCCCATGGCCGACCGTACCCCCGATGTCATCAGCCCGATCACCGACGGCTCGCTCCCCGACAAGGTCTCGCTGGAGGACGCCCGCGCTGCGGGGCGGGTGGGGCACTCCAAGCCCACCGTCGACAACGCGGTTGTGCTGCTCATCGACCATCAGATCGGCCTGCTGGCCTCCACCCGCGACACCAGCACTGCCGCCGAGCTGAAGAGCAACATCGTCGGCCTCGCCCGGACCGCGAAGGCCCTTGAGCTGCCGACGCTGATCACCTCGTCCAACGCGCAATGGCAGAACGGGGACATCCTGCCCGAGATCAAGGAGCTGTTCCCCGAAACGGCGATCATCCGCCGTACGGGCATCATCAACGCCTACGAGGATCCGACGTTTCGCGCGGCGCTTCAGCAGATCCTCGACGACACCGGACGCACGCATATCATCATCGCGGGCGTGACGATCGGTACCTGCACCTTGTTCCCGACGTTGTCGCTGCGCAACGACGGCTATGAGGTCTTCCCGGTAATCGACGCGGCTGGCGCGTGGAACGCCTATGAAGCCGACGCGGCGCTGGCCCGGATGGTGCAGGCCGGAGCGCAGCCCGTCTCGACGTTCGCGCTGGCGTGTGAGCTGGTGGAGGATTGGAAGAAGCCTTACTCGCAGGCGATGCTCGCTCCGTTCCAGGAGAACCTTCCGGAGTACGGCTACGTCATCGGCAACTTCTGGAGCAATTACGGAGAGAAGTCGGTCCCAGACCCGTTCGCCTAGCTTCTCGGAGGTCAGGTGGCGACCGTGAAGCGCAGCGACTGCCCTGGACGCACTTGGGCGGCCTGGCCGAGATCACCGTCACGGACCACGGCGACGACGGGGTAGCCGCCCGTGACGGGATGGTCAGCGAGGAACAGCACCGGTTGACCGTCCGGGGGCACTTGGACGGCGCCCGCCACCAGCCTTCGGGGGGTAGTTCGTCTCCGACAGAGTGTCGCAGTGAGCTGCCGTGCAGGCGCAGCGCGATCCGATTGCTGTCCGTGTCGGCCGAATACGGTGCAGCACACAGAAGTTCAAGAGCGCCGGGCACGAACCACGACAGCCGCGGACCAGGGTCCAGGGACAGGCGCGGCTCCCGGGGCAGCGACGCGACCGGCGCTTGGTCTATCACCGGCCACCGTGAGGGGGCGGACCCACGGCTATCTGTTGGCCGGTGGTCAGCGGGGGCGGACCGATTCCCGACAGGGTGTCGCTGGAGCTAGAGCCGAGGACGGGCGTCGCGGCGATCCCGCCGCGCACGGCGACATAGGTGCGCACGCCAGAGGTCGGTGACGCAAGTCTCATCGTCGTGCCGGCGGCGACGTGGACGGGACCGTTCATGGCGGCCTCGCGCACCCTCGAGTGGCAGCCGATGTGGATAGGGCAGGACGCGCCGGTAAGCGCGATGGTGGTCGGCGAGAGGAATCGCACCCGGAGACCCCCGAGGGTCACCTCGAGAGCGGCGGCCTCCTCACCGTTGCCGACGAGTCGGTTGGCCAGCCGCAGCGAGGATCGATCCGCGGCGCCCGACGGTCCCACTCCGAGCGCGGCCAGGCCCGGACGACGGAGATCCTGGATCAGCGTCAACGGCCCGGGCTGGATGACCTCGATCACGGCGCGAGTGCCCGGAACTGGACCCGCGTGGTCGGCGCGAGCAGTGCCGGAGGCTCCCTCTCGACGTCGAAGAGCACGAGGTCGGTCCGTCCGAGCAGGTGCCAACCCCCGGGCGACGAGCGCGGGTAGAGACGCGCCACCTCCTCGAGGTCCTCGCCCGCGTAGGTCACCGGTACCTCGACGACCTTTTTGACCGATGCACGGACTCGCACCGGGCGCGTCCCGCGAACGGCCGCCGTGACCGAAGGCAGGTGCGCGTCACCCTCCACCACGATGAGCAGCGTCCGGGCGGCCGGGACGAGATCGACCACGCCCTCCGGGAGACGACGCTGCAGGGCGGCGTAGAGGCCGAGCACCGAGTCGAGGTCCCAGCTCCACGAGGAGAGCGTGCTCGCCGTAAGGAACGATCCGCACCACACGCCCCCCTCAGACGAACGGGCGCAGCGCGACGCCGGCGTCGACCATCGCCCGGCGGACGCCGCGAGCGATCTGCACGCCGCACCACGGCAACGTCGAGAGGACGCACCACGGGCTATCGCCGCCCGCTCATGGGGTGAGGACGACCTTGCCGTAGGCGGTCTTGGACTCCGCGAGCGTCATCGCGCGGCTGGCCTGGGTGAGTGGGATGCGCGCCGCGACGTGAGCGGTGATCGTCCCGTCGGCGAGGAGGCCGAGCACCGTGGTGAGGTCGGAGGCGAGGTGTTCGCGGAACCGGCCGGGGCGGACGTGCTTGCCGGCCCAGAAGTTGTAGAAGAGCGCGCGGCGGCGATTGGGCAGCAGGCTCCACAGTGCGAAGCGGACGGAGATGGCCGCGAACGTCAGGATCAGGTTGTTCGTGTCGTCCCTCTGGCTCGCGGTGCCGTAGGCGACGAGCGTTCCGCCGGGGGCGAGGAGATCGAAGGAGCGCTTGTAGCTCGGGCCGCCGAGATGGTCGAAGGCAGCGTCGACGCCGTCGGGCGCAAGCCGCCGGACCCGGTCGGCGAGCCGGGGATCGTCGTAGTCGATCGGGTCGACGCCCAACCGGCTCAGCGCAGTGTGGTGGCGGGGCGCGGCGGTGCCGATCACGTGGATGCCGGCGTGAAGGGCGAGCTGCACGAGGGTGGAGCCGACGCCCCCATTGGCGCCATGGACGAGGATCGTCTGGCCGGAGCGCACGCGCGCCTTGCCGTGGAGCATCTGCCAGGCGGTGACGCCGTTGACCACGACGGTCTCGGCTTCGGCGGGGTCGATGCCGTCGGGGATGGGGACGAGATCGCGAGCGTCGTGCAGCGCGTGGGTGCTCCAGGCGCCGGTCTTGGTCACGGCCGCGACCCGCTGGCCGACGAGGGCGGGATCGACCCCGGGTCCGGTCGCGGTGACGACACCGACGAGGTCGTAGCCGAGCACGAACGGGAACTTCGGTTGGCCTGGGTAGCGGTTGCGCCGCATCCCCTGCTCGGCGAACGACACGCCGCTCGCCAGCATCTCAACGAGGGCCTCGCCCTCCTGCGGGCGGGGAACGGGGCGCTGCTGGACGATCAGGCCGTCCGGCTCGACCACGCCCGGAACGACGACCTCGGTGAGCGTTCCGGTGGGGTCGGAGGCGGTGGTGGGGGTGGGGGTGGTCATGGCGATGCCTTTCGTCGAGACGTGGAGGAGTTGCGCGCGTTGCCGGGGCGCCAGGCGGCCGCGGGGGCCACCCGAGGGTCCGGGGCGGTGCGCTTGCCGCCGGGGAGGACGACAGCGGCGAGGAGAACGGCGGCGATGGCAGCGGCAACCACCAGGGCGGCTTGGAAGCCGTCGTTGACGGCGGTCAGCGAATGGGCGGCCGCATGGTTGTGGCTGGTGGCCACTGCGGTCAGAACGGCCAGTCCGATCGCTCCCCCCACCTGCCGGGTCATGTTGGTCAGTCCGCCCGCCACGCCGAAGTGCTCAGCTTCGACGCCGCGCGCCGAGGCGATGGTGAGCGCGACGAACGCCGATCCCGGCCCGGCCCCGATGAGGAGGGTCAGGCCCGGCACGTCGCTGAGGGTGCTGCCGTGCAAGCGACGCGTGGAGATCGCGCCCGATCGAGGGAAGGGCGATGTTGACGGTCGTCGCGTCGAGCACGACCACGAGATCAGCGACGGCCAGCGGCGCCACCGCGATCCAACGACGGGCATCCGGGGCGTTGGTCGACGGTGAGCTCCGGGCAGCGATCATGAGGACCTTCTTCGGTCGGTAAGTGACCCATACGTACATTCGTTAGAGATCTATAGCAGGTCGCCGCGTTCGTTACGAACAGCCTGCCTCCGTTACGCTTGTCGCATGCCCACCGTCTCCGCTCCCTCGCGCCGCGAGCGCATCCGCGCCCTGACGCTGGCCGAGATCCGCGAGCACGGCTACGAGCAGATCGCGCAGGGCGGACCGGCCGCGCTCTCGCTCAACGGGATCGCCAAGGCGATGGGCATGTCAGGCCCCGCGATGTACCGCTACTTCTCCTCCCGCGACGAGCTGCTCGCGACACTCGTCACCGAGAGCTACGAAGAGCTCGCCGACACGCTCACGGCCGCCGCACACGAGGCGCGCCGCCGCGCCCCGAAGGCCCGCCTGCGAGCGGTCCTCAACACCTCACGCGACTGGGCGCTCCGCTACCCACACCGCTACCGCCTCGTGTTCGGCAGCACCTACGGCTCAGGCGCCCTGGACCCCGACCGCATCATCCCCGCCGCCCACCGCTCCATGGGCCTGATCCTCACGTCCCTCGCCGAGATCGAGACCGCCGCCGGCGCCCCTGTCACCGACATCATCCTCGCGCGCCAGCTCGCCGCCTGGGGCAACGCCCCCGGCCAGGAGCCCTACCCGTCCGCCGTCCTCCTGCTCGGACTCACCGCCTGGACGCGACTGCACGGGATCATCAGCCTCGAGATCGAAGGCACCTTCACGCAGCTCGGAGTCGAACCCACCCGCCTCTACAACGCAGAGGTCGACCACCTCATCGCGCAGCACACCGGAGCTGACCCCGGCACCAGCTGAGCGTCGCCACGCGAACGGTGGAGCTCGAGCGCCTGAGGTGGCCGGAACGAACTCGTCGTAGGCGACCGGGCGTTGGACCCCGACTACCCGCTGCCGGTCTCGGTGAGCAGCAACTGCTCGCCCGCGAGGTCTTCCGCCTGCGCCGCGCGACCCGGCGGAACCGCAGCCCTTGGGCGACGTCGCGACGACGTCGTCCACCGCTCGTTCGCGGCGATGAGCACCGAGGCACCGTCGTACTCGTGCGGCAGACCGTCGCGCACGGCCTTTCCAACGAGCGTGGGCGTTGCGCCGAGGGGCGTGATGTCGATGGCGATCTCCCATGAAACTGCGCCGTGGAGCCGTCCGGCGGTCTGTGAAGCATGTGGTGTCCCGGACCGGGGCGTGTTCTCAGAAGCGCGTGATGGGCAGGCCGCTGAGAACCGATGGGCTGAGAGCCCGGCGTTGTTCTCGAGGCCCTACACGCAGCCCGACGGCCAACCGACGGGGTCTCCCGCGGCATGGATCGCGTGGATCGCCGACTCCTCGGACTCCCCGGCGGCTTGCAGCATTTCGGCAGCGACGGTGCGGACTTGCGCGAGCATGGTTGCGACGTACAGATCGTCTGTGCTGAGGCGCGCGTGATCCGCGGCAGACGAAGCGCGCAGTGCCGCTGTGCGTGCCGACGCCGCGCCGGTCCCTGACGGGTCGTCGAGGAGGCGGCAGGCGAGAACGAGCAGTGCCATGGCGCGTACCGCTTCCGCGGACGCGGTAGCCCTGTTCTCGACGACGCGTTGCGCGGTCCGCGACAGCGCCTGTATGCCTTGCACCACGAGGCCAAGCCCGGTGGCATCGCGCTCTTTGGGCACGCTCGAGCGCGTTGGCGCGATGCGGTGCCGCAACGAGCCGCGGGCGATCTGCACGCCGACGTCGACGTGGTCGGCGTAGGCGGCCGCGAGAGTGTTGAGCGCGTGGGAGGATCTTGTCGCGGCTGCGGCGGCCCCAATGTCGCGGTCGGTCAGCGCCCGTGCCAGCGCTTCGAGCGTTGCCACGAGGGCACGCACCAGCCTCGCTCGCCCTCGTCGAGCGAGCCGTTGGGGGCTGATCGGAAAGAGGATGACCCCGACGAGCACGCCGGTCAGTCCTCCGGTGACCGCGTCGGCCACTCGTGCGGTGGCGAGCGTCCCCGGTGGCGTGCTCACCGAGACCATGAGCACCGCCGAGGTCGCCGCTTGGATCAGGACGAGCCGGCGGCCGCTCAGAAGAACCGCGAGGAACATCGCCGACGCGACCGCGACGAGGATCGCCCGGACGGTGCCGCGCCCGAGAAGCTCGAGGCAAGGCCACCCGACCAGCACGCCGAGGCAGACCCCGCCCGTGACCTCCCCCGCGCGTTCGATGCGGCCGCCGAAGGAGAGCGCGAGCGTCACGATCGCGGCAATCGGAGCGAAGAAGGGACTGGGGTGGCCCAGGATGTCCTGGCCGACGACCCAGGCCGCAGCAGCGGCCGCCGTGGTCTGGATGATCGCCGGCCACATGCAGGCCAGGTCACCGCGACGTGCTGCGACGTGCTCGGTGATGCGGCGGTTCACGTGGCTGGTCCGAAGCAGCTGACCATCCACGCACAGAGCATGCGGGTCAGCGCCGCGTTGATCGCCGCTCCCGCGACGGCGCTCGCCAGTCGCGGGTCACCCATGACCCCCAGCGGCGAGAGGGCGCCGATGCCCTCGTCCCACAGCCGCTGGTGCCACCCTGGGATGCCCCCGGCGAACCCGACGACAGACGAGAAGTCCCCGACGAGCTCCTCGAACAGATCGAGCGCCTGGCTGGTCTCCAGCAGCCCCGCATGCTCGTCGGCCGCGCCCACGGTCAGGCCGGCTCCACGCGCTGCGTCGGCACAGGTCGAGAACCACGTGGGCAGGTCGCTGAAGGCCTCGACGTGCCGGGTCTCGGCGTACCCGCGGAGGAACTCGAAGTTGCCTCCGTGCGCGCTGAAGAGCGCGACCCGGTGCACCCCCATGCGCTCCAGCGCGGCCACGAGGTCGTCGAGGACCGCTGAAAGCGTCTCCGCGCTGAGGGTCACGGTCCCGGCGAACGCGGCGTGGTGGTCGGACAGTCCGCCGACCGGGCTCGGGACGAGCACCACGGGGAAGGCGAGTTGCTCGGCGACGCGGTGGGCGAGGGCGCGGGCGATGAGGGCGTCCGTGCCGAGGGGGAGGTGGGGTCCGTGCTGCTCGACGGCTCCGAGCGCGATCAACCCGACCGCGGTGGCGTCGAGGGCTGCCGACTCCGGCGACGTGAGGCGGAGCATGTCAAGCGCGGTCACGGCGAGGTCGACTCAGCGCACGCCGTGCGGGTATCGCTCGAAGACGTTCAGGTCGTGCATCGGCAACACGTGCCGTGCGCGGCGGCGGATGTCGGCGAGCGCCTCCATGGTCTCGGGGATACTCGTCACGTAGCCGGGCGGGATCTGTTCAGTGACGGACGGCTCGACGAGGTAGGCGTTGTCGCCGACGATGATGGCCAGGCCCGAGTCGAGCTCGACCTCGATCTGCTGGTGGCCCGGGGAGTGCCCGCCGGTGCGCTTGGCGGTGACCCCGTCGGCCAGCTTGCGGTCGCCGTCGAGGGCGTCGACGCGGTCGAAGAGCGGTCCGAAGAGCATGCCGACGTCTTCGCGGTCGTACATGGTGGCGGGGTAGTAGGGGTGCATCGCGTACTCGAGCTCGCGGCGCTGGACGCAGATGCGGGCGTTGGGCAGCGCGTCGATCTCTCCGGTGTGGTCGGAGTGCAGGTGCGTCATCACCAAGGTCTCGACGTCACCCAGGTCGACGTCGTGCGCGCCCAGAGCGGCCTGCAGTGACTGCTCGGGCGTGCGATCGAAGACGTGGAATCCCTTCTCGGCGTGGCCGAACCGGTAGCCCGTGTCGACGACGATCGGCGCGCCCGCGCCGAGGATCAGGTACCCCGAGATCGCGATGGTCCGCCGCTCACCCGGTGTCCGGCCCCATACGAGGAACGAGCTCTCGGTCTCTACTCGACCGAAATCGAGCGGGTGAATCGTCAAGGGCATGTCCAACGGCCTCCCCGGCATCGCGTCGTTACTGATCGGTATCGACCCGACCCTAGCACCGGGTACGGCCATCGCTACGGTCAACGGATGCCCCACCCCCCGCGAGGTGCTGCGGTCCTGCGCGCCGAGAAGACGCAGGCCATCGTGGCGGCGGTCTTCGCCGAGCTGGCCGAGCACGGGTGGGCGCGGCTCACCGTCGACGCAGTCGCGGCCCGCGCCCAGGTGGGCAAGCCGGCCATCTACCGGCGGTGGAGTTCGAAGGACGAGATGATCCTCGACTGCCTGGTCGGCGCGGGCGTCGACGCGGCGCTGCCGGCGGACACCGGCTCCCTGCGCGACGACCTGCTCGCCTTCGCCCAAGACGCCGTCGAGCTGCTCGCCGATCCGATCGCGGGACGCGTGATCGCCGCGGTGCTGTCCGCCGTGAGCACGCACCCCGAGCTCGCATCGCAGATGTCCCAGCGCTTCCGTGCACCTCGCCGTAAGGCGGCTCGAGCCGCCTTCCAGCGCGGAATCGACCGCGGTGAGATCCCGCCCGAAACGCACATCGAACTGGCCATCGACCTGCTCGTCGGGCCGCTGTACATGCACGCGCTCGGCGTCGCCGGCGCGATCCCCGATCAGTACGCCGAACACGTCACCGACGCGGTGCTACGAGCCTGCCGCCCTCCTTGCGACGGCTAGCACCCGATCGCGTCGAGCCGGAGATTCCAGACGGCGGTCGGCGGCGCCGGCACACGCCGCAACGCCACTCCGGCCGTCTGCCAGGTCAGCCCGTTCGCCACTGACGACGGCTGCTTCACAGCCGCCGTCGAGATAGCGGCCGGTGCTGCCTGCCACCGTCAATGCCCCGGCGCGGGGCACGCTCGTGACAGCGGGGTCGCGCGCCGCTCGAAGGTCAGCAAGTCGACCATCTGCAAGCACTGGTCGGGCGGGCTGGCGATCCCGGTCGAGGCCCCGCTTACGGGGATGTTTGTAGCGCGCCCGAGAGGATTCGAACCTCTGACCTTCGGTTCCGTAGCGGGAGGTTGAAGGCCCTAGCCCAGCGTTTACGCGGGTTTCCGATCGGGCTAAAACGCAGTGTTCGTGCTGGTGTGGGCTCGTTTGGTACTCCCGTTGGTACTCCCGACCGGACGCGGCGAATCGCGCGAAAAGTGGTACTCCCGTGGTACTCCCGCCGTCTAGGATGCCGTCATAGCCTCCTCGCGCACCGGGACGCTGGTCGTCGAACAGGCCCGAGGACGAGGCCGCGACGACGAGTTCTTCTACGTCGCGAAGTGGCGCGCGTCTCGCGACGGCCGGCAGATGAAGCGACGCCTCGGCCCGCGTGGCTGGCAGCCGGCGAAGACGGCAAGCCGCACCCGCGACGCGGCCGGACCAAGCCGGACTTCCTCGACGAGCGACGGGCCTATGCGCGCCTAGCCGAGGTCATCGCGCAGTGCGAGGACGAGGACGCCCGGCGCGAGGAGATCGACGCCGCGCGCAAGCGGGCCGGCTGGACCTTTTGGGGCGCTGGCCGACAAGTGGCTCGAGCACGCCGAGCGCGTCCGGCGCTTGAAGCCCTCGACGATGCGCGACCTGCGCAGCATCCTCGCCCGCCCTGTGGGATGCCAAGCGCCGCGGCGGCACCGTCAAGGCGCGGCTCATGACGATGTTCGAGGACGTCCCCGCAGCCTCGATCGTCGTCGACGACATCGAGGACTACTTCCGCCTGCTGGCCGACGACGGCGTCTCCCCGCGGACGGTCAACCGCCACCGCGAGGTTCTCCGGGCAATCTTCAACTACGGCCGCCGGCCCTCCTCGGGCTTCGCGCTCGAGCGCAACCCCGCTGCCCAGACCGATCTGCGCCGCCAGGACGGCCCGAAGCCGCTCGAGATCTTCTCCGTCGAGCAGGTCGAGCACCTGGCCCGCTCGGGCGCCGGCGGATCGTGGCGGGCGGCGCTCGACTGGACGCGTGCGCCCGAGACGGTCGCGCAGATGCGCCGCGAGGACGAGCAGCTCGGTGAGCTGCTGCGCATCGCCTGCTACTGCGGCCTGCGCCGCGGCGAGCTGGTGCTGCTGCAGTGGGACGACGTCCACTGGGGCGACCGCGTCCTGATCGTCCGTCGCGCACTCTCCGACGGCGTCGAAGCACTCCCGAAGTCCGGGCGCGCCCGCTTCGTCCCGCTGGCCGATCAGGCGCTCGCCGCGCTCGAGCGCCTCTCACGCCGCGGCGACTTCACTCAGGGTGACGACTTCGTCTTCATCAACGCGGTGGGCGGACACCTCGACCCCTCCGCGCTGCGCCGCCGCTACGTCCGCGTCCGCGACGCGGCCGGGCTGCCGCCGCTGCGCTTCCACGACCTGCGCCACACCGCCGGTTCGCTCCTGGTCCGCCACATCGACCCGGCCAGCGTCAAGGACATCCTCGGCCACGCCGATCTGGCGACGACCGAGCGCTACCTCCACGCCCAGCGCGCGTCGCTGCTGGCCGACGCCGCGACGCGGGCGTTCACGGCTGCGGCGCCGCAAACGCCTCACGCGTCACTGCTCGACGCGCTGCGTCGGCTCTCTCCCGAGGAGCGCGCGGGACTGCTCAGCCGCGTCGAGGCACACAGCTGACTTTCGGGCGAGGCACAAGACAAGTTGCGTCCCGAGGACAGTGACGCAACTTTTCGTCGAGAAAGTTGCGTCGAGCCGCCGCTACGGCCCCGCCTGAGGCTCAAAGCGACCGCCGGACGGTGCCGGGGCAGCTTGCCCATGGTCGTCGTTGGGTCCTACTCACCGTCGGCGACAGGTGCGCGTCGCCCGTTGCCCTGCGTGTCGACACTGTTCACAGCTGAGTCGACCGCAGAGATCCGCCGGTATTGGAGCTCGAACTCCGCCCGGTATTGCGGGTCCTGCAGGCGACGGGCCATTCGCCGGGCGTGCCGTCCGGTGTCGAGCTTCGGTACGGGTTCGGGAAGCGGAACGCTGATGGCGGAACCGTAGCCCTTGGGCGACGTCCGCGACGAGTTCGTCCACCGCTCACTTCGCGGCGATGAGCACCGACGCACCGTTGTATTCGTGCGGTACAGCGTCGCGCACGGTCTTGCCGACGAGCTTGGGGGTTGCGCCGAGCGGTGCGATGTCGATGGCGATCTCCACGCCGGTCGCCGCGGCGATCTTCACGAGCGTGTCGAGGGTCGGGTTCTTCTCGCCGGACTCGAGTTCGACGATGCGCGGCTGGCTGACTGCCAGCTCTGATGCGAGGGCGCGTTGGGAGAGCCCGTGCTCGGATCGGTAGCGGATGAGCTGAGCGGCGACCACTCGCGCCACGGCGAGGCGCTCCCACGCTTCGGCGAACTGCGGGTCAGCCGCGAGCTCCGCATCGAGAAGCTCGTCGGCGGACGTAAGCGAGGAGCTGCTCTTGGAAGCCATCGTCCGCATGATAGGCCACGACTTATCACCGGGTCAAGTCAGCATAGGCGACGAGTCGCGCTTCGCCACGGGCGAGCAGCGCATCGAAGCCGTCGTGGCGACCGACGGCGAGGACGACGTACGCCTCGCCGGTCCGTGCGTAGACCAAGCGCCAATCGGTCCGTCCCTGTCGTGGACGCAGCTCTCGCAGGCCCGCGCCTCCTCGCAGTGGCTTCATGTGAGGAGGCACGAGGTGCTCGCCGAGCTGCCGGAGCTTGTCGATTGCGTTGAAGATCGCGTTCTTGTCTTCCTTGGACTTGACCGCCGTGGCGAGCTCGGCGACGGCATCGACGTCGAAGAGGACGAGGTGTGGATGCGCCGGGGTGGGCACGGGCGGAACCTTACGAGCGCGAGCGGCGACCGATCAGTCCTCCGCGATCAACCACGCTTCGATCTCCCAGCGCAGGAAGAACCGCCGCCGGCCGCGCTTGCGCGAGGGGATCACCTCGCGGCGGGCCCAGTCCTCGATCGTCGACTTCGATGTGCGCAGCAGCTCGGCGACTTCTACAGAGGTCATGACGTCGCCCCGGGTGATCGGCCGGGCCGCCGGGATGGCGGTGAGCGCTGGCGCAGGCGGTGGGGGCTGGCGGTCGAAGCGTTCGGTGCGAAGCGGCGGCGTGCTCACGTTCACCACCCGAGGTCCATGCCGCGGTCTGGCGTCAGGTCGGGTCCGGGACGGATCTCTGGTTCAAGCGCCGGAAGCTTGAGTGGTCTCTCCGTGTTGAGCTCGCCGAGCTGCTGGTGGAGTGCGGTGATGCGCTGCTGGGCGTGGAGCGCGAGCTGCTCTGCGGTCCCGGCGTTTCGCGCGAGCTCCTGGCGGCGACCGCGGCGTAGTGCGAACGTCTGCTCGCGCTCGGCGGCCAGGGAGGCCGCCGTCTCGCTGCGGAGCGCCTCGTCGGCGGTGGCGCGGTCGAGCTGGCGCAGCATCTCAGCAGCCGAGGGGTGGCGTTCGAGCGCGTCGAGCGCGCGCTCCTGCTGGCGGCTGGTGTCGAAGAGGCGGGTGACGGTCTCGATGAGCTCGTCCTGCTCGGCGATCGGCCGGGCGGGCTGGTTGAGGAACGGCTGCGGCGCGGCTATGTAGAAGCGCGCCTCGTCGCGGTGGCGGGTCATGGCGGTGTAGCCCCACTCGCGGTCGGTGCTGTCGCTGCCGAGCACGAAGGCGCGGTCGTAGGTGGCGCCCTGGGCGCGGTGGGCGGTGATCGCGTAGCCGTGGTCGAGGTGCTCGGCGGCGTAGCTCGCCGGCAGCTCGACGCGGCGCTCGTCGGCGAGGCGGACGCGGGCGCGCTCGGCATCGACGTGCTCGACGACGCCTCGGTCGCCGTTGATGATCTCCAGGCTCCGGTCGTTGCGGCGGCAGACGACCTCGTCGCCGACGGCGTAGTCGCGGTCGCCGAGCGCGACGTCGGGACTGGTCAGTCGTCCCTCGTCACGCAGTCGGGTTCGGGCGCGGTCATTGAGGTCTGCGACGTCGATGCGGCGGTGGGCGAGCATCACGGCGTCGTGGCCGTCGCGGCGGGCGGCGTGCCAGTCGTCGACCATGCAGTCGCGTAGCAGCTCGGCGGTGTCGGCGGTGACGAGCCGGTCGCGGTCGGCGAGGTAGCGCGCCCAGGACGCGGTGCGCCCCTCGCGCAGCGCGCTGAGCACCTCGCGCTCCTCGCGGTCGCGCTGGCGGCGCAGTACGGAGAGCTCGGTGGCGTCATCGCGCGCGAGCGCGCGGAAGCTGCCGCCGGCTTCGATCTCGGGCAGCTGGCGGTCGTCGCCAACCAGGACGAGCTTGCACCAGGACTCCGCGGCCTTCTCGGCCAGCGCGGCGAGGTCGCGCGTGCCGACCATGCCCGCCTCGTCGACGACGAGCACGCCGCGAACGGGGAGGCGGTCGCCATGGTCGAGGGAGTGGCGCAGCTTGCTGATCGTCGTCGCCTTGATGACGGCCTGGTCGCGCAGCTCGCGGGCAGCCTGCGCGGACAGCGCGCACCCGACGACCTCGATGTCGCTGCGCGCCCACGCCTCGCGTGCCGCGTCGAGCGCGAACGTCTTGCCGGCCCCGGCCGGCGCGCGGACGACGTGGATCGCGTCGCCGTCGCGGGTGAGCGCGCGGACCATGTCGGCCTGCTCGCCGTCGAGCTCTCGCCGCTGCAGGGCAGCCTCGACGAGGTCGGCGCGCGCGACCGCAAGGTCGGCGCCTCGGCCCTCGCGGGCGCGTCGCTCGAGCGCGCGCTCGGCCTCTAGGACCGACCTCGTCGTGTAGGCCCGGTCACCGTTGACGCGCTGGACCGGGACGGCGTCGGCGAGCAGCCGGTCGGTGTCGCCTTCGAGCTCCGCGCGCCGGGCGCCGTCGCGGTGTGCTGCTGCGACCGCCTGGACGACGTCGCGGCGGTCGAACGTGGCGGCGTGGCGCGTGAGGTCGTCGAGGAGGACCTCGGCGGGCGCGGCGGCCTCGCGCGGCCGGGCGAGAAGCTCGTCGACGCCTGCCCGGTCGAGGCCAAGCGCGGCGGCGCGCTCGCGCCAGCCCTCGCGCAGCTCACCGGCGGAAACGTCGTAGTCCTTGCCCTTGCGAGTCGCCAAAGCCGCGGTCGCCGCAGCCGCTGTCGAGTGCTCGCGCATGAGCTGCTCGATCTCGCGCCGTCGAGTGGAGAACTTGCGCAGCACCTCGGGCGCGACGCCGATGACCTCGGCGGTGCCCTTCTCGACTTCGGTCCAGTTGAGCTGCAGCCGCTCGGTCAGCTCGCTGCGCAGCGCGGCCTGGTAGATGAACCCGGCGGTCTTGGCGTGCGCGTAGAGGCGCTGGCCGTCGAGCGCCGTCCACCGCCCGTCGGGCCCCTGAACGCGGTTGACCATCACCACGTGCGTGTGCAGCAGCGGGTCGCCCGCTCGCGAGGCCCGGTGCTGGAAGGCGGCGGCCACGAACCCGTTGCCGGGCACCTTTTGGGCGCCGCCGGCACCGCGCCGGGCGCCGCACGCCTCGCGCTCGAGGTACCCGAGCGCCTCGGCCAGCGCGGCGTCGTGCCCGGCAACGAGCTGCTCGGCCAGCGCGGCGTCGCCGATGCCGAAGAGCACGCTGACGCTCTTGGGAGCCTTGAACGTCACGTCGAATCCGGCGACCGACCCGTCGCCGAGCGGCCGGCCGAGCGTCGCGTCGCCGCTTGGGACGCGAGCGGCGAGCAGCGCCGTGGTCTCCCCCGGCCCCACGTGCCCGGTCAGGTCCAGCGATGCGGCGCCGGAGCCCAGCCAGCGCCCGGCCTGCTCCCCCTCACCCGCGTAGTAGTCCTCGCGCCCATCGGCGAGCGCCGCCTCGTAGTAGGCGCCTGCGGCCGGTCCCGCGGCGAGCTTCCCGATCGACACCACTACTTGCCATGTCGCCCGGGTGCCGAGAACCCCCCTCCGCAATTTTCTGGTGTCTCGCACGACGAGCGAGGTCAAGGCGGCGAAGAACGCTGCCGAAAGTGCCTCAGTGGCTCCCCGTTCGCTGATCTTGCGCAAGGACGACTCGTGCGCCGCGTGCGGTACCGAGGTCCCCGCCGGAACACGCGCGACGTGGGACGCAACAGAGCGATCGGTCACGTGCTCGAGCTGCACCGAGACGACTCGACGCGACGCGACCCAAGCGAACGCGAGCCGCTCGATCGCGGCGCCGCCGGAGCGAGCGCCGCCCGCGAGTACGACCGTCGCAAGACCAACCGCGAGGCGCGGATCCGGTCCGAGCACCCGCGCCTCGGCGGCGTCATCCTCGCCCTCGGCGACGAGCCGCAGCACCAGCGCGCCTGGGACCGCAGCCGCCAGGGGGAAGAAGTAGTCGCCGAAGCGCTCGAGCGCCGCACCGGCCAGGGCGCCGCCGTCCTTCTCCACGACCGCCGGATCCTCGGCAGCCGCGCGAACATCGACCACATCGCGGTCGCGCCCACCGGCGTCTACGTCGTCGACACCAAGGACACCGCCGGCAAGGTCTCCGTCCGTACGCCGCTGTTCGGCCAGCCGAAGCTCCTCGTCGCCGGGCGAGATCGCACCAAGCTCATCGACGGCCTCGACCGCCAGGTCGCCGCCGTCACGGCCGCCCTTACCGGAGAAGACGTCCCCGCCCTCATTGGCGTCCTCTGCTTCACGCGCGCCGAGCTGCCGCTGCTCGGTACCGCCCGGATGCGCGGGCACCTGCTGCTCTACCGCAAGGCGCTGGCGAAGCGGCTGAACGCCGACGGGCCACTCGACGCCGCGAGGATCGAGGCGCTCGCTCGGCGGCTGGCCGCGGTGATGCCGGCGGCTTGACGGGGCGGCGTGGGAGCGGCACGAAGTTCGTGCAACTCTGTGCTGGCGGTTGCTGGGCGGGCGGAGCCGGTGAGCAGCGACTGCGGCGGAGGCGCTGCGGGGACGGCGGAGTAGTGGACGGCGCGGGCGCGTAGCGAGGTGGCAGCGGCGCTGGGAGCCACTGGCGGATGCGTGGTTTGGGCCGTAGCTGGAGCGCCGGATGACTGGGGTGGCCCGTAGGCTGGCGCGATGGACGAGGACGTGGCGCGAGAGGTGGCGAAGGCGCTGCTGCATGTGAGCGATGCCGGGGCGCGCTGCGGGCGCTCGGCCGCCGCGGTGCGGCGAAGCGGTGGGCCGGCGCACGTGGTGGCCGCACTGACCGAGGCTGAGAAGGCGCTGACCGCATCGCACCGCGCGTTGTCGCAGCAGGCCTACTACGCCGTGCCCGACGGCGAGACCGCGCGTCCATGACCGACATCAAGTCGCACGCGGCCCTCGCGTGGAGCGTCGCGGAGCTGCTTCGCGACGACTACAAGCAGTCCGACTACGGCAAGGTGATCCTGCCGCTGGTCGTCATCCGGCGCCTGGACCAGTCGCTCGAGGGCACCAAAAAGCAAGTCCTCGCGCGATCGAGGGACCTGCGCGCCCGTGGCATCGACAACGTTGAGCCGGCGCTCGTCCGCGAGTCCAAGCAGGCGTTCTACAACGACTCGCCGATGACGCTGACGCAGCTGCTCGGCGATCCGCCGAAGCTGCCGGTCAACCTGCCGATCTACCTGCAGGGGTTCTCCCCGCTGGCGCGCGAGGCGATCGAGAAGTTCGAGTTCGACCGCCAGATCGAGAAGCTGGCGGCGGCGGGGCTGCTCTACCAAGTCGTCGCGCGCATCTGCGATGTCAACCTCCATCCCGATCACGTTTCGAACCTCGAGATGGGCTATCTCTTCGAGGAGCTGATCCGCAAGTTCGCCGAGCAGTCCAACGAGACCGCCGGCCACCACTTCACCCCGCGCGAGGTCGTGAAGCTCATGGTCAACCTCCTCGTTGACGGAGACGAGGAGGCGCTGAGCGACCCGGGCGCGATCCGCACCGTCTTCGACTGCGCGTGCGGGACCGGCGGCATGCTCTCTGAGGCCGAGCTGCACATCAAGGCGCTCAACCCGTCGGCGCAGGTCGACGTCTTCGGCCAGGAGGTCAACCCCGAGTCCTTCGCGATCTGCCTGGCCGACATGCTCGTCAAGGGCCAGAACGCCTCGCACATCAAGTTCGGCAACAGCCTCTCCGACGACAAACACGCCGGCGAGCGCTTCCACTACGGCATCGCCAACCCGCCCTTCGGGGTCGACTGGACCAAGGTGGAGGCGCAAGTTCGTGCTGAGCACGCCGACCGCGGCTACGACGGGCGCTTCGGCCCGGGCCTGCCGCGCAAGAGCGACGGCCAGCTGCTCTTCCTTATGCACCTGGTGAGCAAGATGCGCCCGCCGGAGAAGGGCGGCTCGCGCATCGCGATCGTCCACAACGGCTCCCCGCTGTTCACCGGAGCCGCCGGCTCGGGCGAGTCGGAGATCCGCCGCTACCTGCTCGAGAACGACCTGCTCGAGGCGATCGTCGCGCTGCCCGAGCAGCTCTTCTACAACACCGGCATCGCCTCCTACGTCTGGCTGCTCACCAACCGCAAGAGTGACGAGCGCAAGGGCAACGTCCAGCTCATCGACGCGCGCCAGCAGTGGGTCAAGATGCGCAAGAGCCTCGGCGACAAGCGACGCGAGCTGAGCGCGGAGCAGATCGATGAGGTCACCAGACTGCACGGCGCCTTCCAGGAGGGCGAGACCGTGAAGATCGTCGCTAACGAATCCTTCGGCTACCGCACCATCACCGTGGAGCAGCCGCTGCGCGGGCGCTACGTCCTCGACCCGGCGGCGTGGGGGGAGCTGCCGGACGACAAGGCGTTCGCAAAGCTGGACGACGAGTCGCGCCGGCTGCTGGCTGGAGCGATGTCCGCCCTCGACAGCGGTGAGGTCGAGAGCGAGGCGGCGCTACGCCGGTCGATCACCGATGCAGCCACGGCCGCGAGGGCCCCGAAACCGGCCGCATCTGTAGTCAAGGCGCTTGTGGCTCGCTGCCTCGTCCGTGATGCGGACGCTCCGATGATCCTCGACGCCAAGGGCCGTCCCGTCCCGGACCCGGACCGCCGCGACACGGAGAACGTTCCGCTCGACGAGGACGTCGAGACCTACCTTGATCGCGAGGTCCGCCCGTACGTCCCGGGCGCCCGGTGCCCCGACCCGGCCGGAAAGATCGGCTACGAAATCCCGTTCACGCGACTGTTCTACCGGTACACGTCACCGCGGCCGAGTGCGGAGATCAAGGCGGAGCTCCAGGGGCTGGAGGGCGAGATCCATCGGCTGCTGTCCGCGGTGGTGCGATGAGCATCGTCGATTCACTCGATGTAGTGCCCGGCTGGACTCGACGGCGCTTCGATCGATGCTTCACACGGTCGAAGGCCGCTGGGGCGCCGAATTCCGAACCGCTCTCGGTGTTCTTGAACCAAGGGATAGTCCCTAGGTCATCGCGAGCCGACAACCGCAACGAACTCGGAGCGGACCTCGCTGACTACTTGGTTGTTTCGCCGGATGACCTTGTCTTCAACCGTTTGCGGACATGGCAAGGCGGCTTCGGTCGTTCAGCGTTCGCTGGCATCGTCAGCCCCGCGTACTTTGTCTGTCGACCATCCGCACACGTAAGCGCGCGCTTCGCTGACTATCTCCTCCACTCCGCGCCCTATTTGACTGAACTCGCGCGCCTCTCAAAATGGCAACCGCCCTCTCAGTTCGACCTGCCTTGGGACCAACTGCGACTTCTTCCTCTGCTTGCCCCATCAGAAGCGCGTCAGCGCGAGATCGTCGCCTTCGTCGATCGCGAAAGCGCGAAGGTCAGCGACGTGATCACCGCGATCAACCGGACTCAGCTACTGCTGACCAACCAGCGGCATGAGGCTTTCGACCAGCTCAACGAGGGGGCCCGATCCGTCCCGTTGCGATACGTGCTCGAATCCCTCGAGCAGGGCTGGAGTCCCGAGTGCGAGGCTCAACCGGCCGCACGCGGTGAATGGGGTGTACTGAAGACGGGCTCCGTCAACTACGGTCAATTCCGTCCTGATCAGCACAAACGCTTGCCCGACCAGCGCGCTGCGCGCCCTGAACTGGAGGTGAAGGTCGGCGACCTGTTGATGTCCCGAGCCAACACGCGTCAACTTGTAGGAAGTGTCGCAGTTGTTGAGGAGCTCAGGCAGCAGCGGCTCATCTTGTCGGACAAGATCTACCGACTTAACCTTAGACCGGACTTCGACACGGGCTTTGTGGCGGCGGCGCTCGCGTCTCCAACTGCCAGAGATCAGATCGAACTCGCTACGGCCGGAGCGAGCAGCTCCATGCAAAACATCTCGCAAGACGTGGTGCGATCCTTGCGCATCCCTGACAAAGATTACAGCGACCAACTAAAAGTCCGACGCGAGGTCGCAGATCGAGAATCTCATTTCCTTCAGGCGTACGCAGCGTTGGACAGGCTCGTCGACCGGCTGCGTGAGTATCGCGACGCTCTCATCACCGAAGCCGTTACCGGCCGGCTCGATGCCACCGCCGTCTCCAACGCCCAGATGGACGAGCGCCTCCACGAGGCGCTCGAGGCGCCCGCGGCTTGAGCGATCTCGACCACCTCGTCTTCTCGCTCCACGCGCTCGACCGCATGATCGAGCGCCGCATACGGGTCGAAGAGGTCCAGCAGGCGATGACGCAGGACGGGCCGACGTCCTTTGACCTCGACGGGAACCACCGCTATGACGCGCGGGTCGGGAGGCGTAGCCTTCGCGTCGTGACCGCTGCGGACAACCCGCTCTTCATCATCACGGTGTACGTCCTGCAGGAGCGCGCATGACCCTCGACTCCACCTACGACGCTTCCGCCGACGCGCTGTACCTGCGCAGGCGCTCGGGCGTCGCGGTCGTCGAGACGGTCGAGCTAGATCCGCGGGTGGTCGTCGACCGCGGCAGCGACGGTGAGTCCATCGGGGTGGAACTGCTCGCAGCCGCGCGGCGCGGGATCCCGACGGGTGAGCTTGCTCGCGCGCTGGGAGCCGGGGTGCAGGAGCAGGACGTCGCCGAGGCGGCTGTGGCTGCGATCCGCGGGCAGTCCGTGCCGCCGCCGGTCGCCGATCGCCCGTAGGCCGGCAACGCCGCGTGCGCCGTCGTCCTCGTTGAGCCGGTAGACATCGCCCGCATGTCGACCGCTGCCCACACGGAGTTCGCGTTCGAGAAGCAGATCGTCAGCGAGATGGTGGCTACCGGCGGCTGGCTCGGGGAGGTCACCGACGGCGCGTCTACCGAGCACACCGGCTACGACGCGGCGCTCGGCTTGTACTCCTCCGACCTCGTCGCGTTCGTCCGCGACACGCAGGCCAAGGCGTGGGAGAAGCTCGTCGCGCTGGCCGGTTCGGACCACAACGCGGAGGTGGCGCTGCTCAAGCGGGTTGCGGCGCAGCTCGACAAGCGCGGCACGGTCGAGGTGCTCCGCGGCGGGCTGACCGAGAAGGGCGTCCAGCTGCAGCTCGCCTACTTCGAGCCGGACCTGGAGCTCGATCCCGCTGCTCGCGTTCTGTACGACGCCAATCGGCTGCGGGTAGTTCGCCAGGTCCGCTTCGAGCCGGGCAGCGGCGCGAGTCTCGATCTCGTGCTGTTCGTCAACGGGGTGCCGACGGCCACCGCTGAGCTGAAGAACCGCTACACCCAGCAGACGGTCGACGACGCGATGCGCCAGTACCGCGAGGACCGTCCGGCCTCGAACCTGCTGCTGGGTCGGCGGGCGTTCGTGCACTTCGCACTCGATGGCGACCTCGCGTACATGACCACGCGCCTCAATGGCAAGAAGACGCGCTTCCTGCCCTTCAACCAGGGCTCCGGCGGGGCCGGCAACCCGGGCGCCGCGGGCAACCCGGCGTCACCGACCGGCGGGCACCCGACGGAGTACGTGTGGCGGCAGGTTTGGGAGCGCGACTCCTGGATGGAGCTCATCGAGAAGTTCGTCTTCGTCGAGCAGCCGACACCCGACGCTCGCAAGCAGGGCGCGCGACCGGGCGTCGTCTTCCCGCGCTTCCACCAGTGGGACGTCGTTCGCTCCTGCGCGGCACACGCCCGCGTCCACGGCCCCGGGCGCAGCTACCTCATCCAGCACTCCGCCGGCTCAGGCAAGAGCAAGGAGATCGCATGGCTCGCACACGACCTCTCGACCCTCCACGGCGAGGACAAGCGGCCGGTGTTCGAGAAGGTCATTGTCATCACCGACCGACAGGTCCTCGACCGGCAGCTGCAGGCGCAGGTCAAGGCGTTCGAGCAGGTGCCGGGAACGGTGCGCGAGATCAACGAGTCCTCTACGCAGCTGCGCGAGGCGCTGGAGGGCGAGCAGGCGCGGGTGATCATCTCGACGCTGCAGAAGTTCCCGTTCGTCCTCACGCAGCTGACAGCCGGGGACGCCAAGCTCAAGGCCCGCACGTATGCGGTGGTCGTCGACGAGGCGCATTCCTCGCAGACGGGCGAGTCGGCCGTCGACCTCAAGGCGGTCCTCGGCAACGCTGTCCCGGAGGACGACGGGCAGGACGACGGCGTGCCTGAGGTCCTGCGGCGCCTGGCGGCCCGCGGCGTGCAGCCGAACCTGTCGTTCTTCGCCTTCACCGCCACGCCGAAGCCGCGGACCAACGAGGTCTTCGGGACACTCGGCGCGGACGGCATCAAGCGCGCGTTCCACACCTACTCGATGCGTCAGGCCGTCGAAGAGGACTTCATCGTCGACGTGCTCAAGAACTACACGACCTACGCGGAGGCGATGCGCCTGGAGGACCGTGCCCGCGAGGTCGTCGAGCTGCCGAAGGGCCGGGCCTCGGGCGCCCTGACGCGCTACGCGAAGTTCCACCCGTACCTCAAGGCGCAGAAAGCCGTGGTGGTCGTCGACCACTTCGACACCATCGCCCGCGGCCACATCGGCGGCGAGGCCAAGGCGATGGTCGTCACCGCGAGCCGAGAGGAGGCGGTGCAGTGGAAGCGCGCGCTCGACAAGGAGATCGCCAAGCGCCACTCACGGACGAAGACACTTGTTGCCTTCTCCGGGGAGGTGACGATCACCCACCCCGAGGCCGACAACCTCGGTGAGCACTACACCGAGCCGCAGATGAATGCCGTCGCGGGCCGAGCGCTGTCGGAGAAAGCGCTGCCGGACGAGTTCGACAAACCGGAGTACGGCGTGCTCGTTGTCGCCGAGAAGTACCAGACCGGCTTCGACCAGCCCAAGCTCGTCGCGATGTACGTCGACAAGGTGCTGTCCGGGGTCAACACCGTGCAGACCCTTTCGCGGCTGAACCGGACCCATCCGCTGAAGACGGACACGTTCGTCCTGGACTTCGTCAACGACGCCGAGCAGATCCGGAGCGACTTCGAGCCCTTCTACGGGCGGACCGAGGCGGTCCCCACGGACCCGAACGTGCTCTTCGACGCGCAGCAGCAGCTCGAGGACAGCGGGCTGATCGTTGCCGCGGAGGTCGAGGCGTTCGCCCGCGCGTGGTTCGTCGCGGGTGAGCCGGACAACTCGGTGCTGTCCGGTGCGACTCAGGAGGCGTTCGACCGTGCCGGCCTTCTCGAGACAGAGCGGCTGGATGCCTTCCGCGACGACCTCGAC
This sequence comes from uncultured Solirubrobacteraceae bacterium, assembly GCA_964236905.1. Classification (GTDB taxonomy): domain Bacteria; phylum Actinomycetota; class Thermoleophilia; order Solirubrobacterales; family Solirubrobacteraceae; genus Paraconexibacter. The sequence goes on from CAXSFZ010000001.1 coordinate 118,935, forward strand.
CGCTTTGTCCGCTTCTACTCCTTCCTCTCGCAGGTCGTCCCGTACCTCACGGCGCGCAGCGAGAAGCTGTACGTCTACGCCCGCTTCCTCGCGCTGCGGCTGCGTGAGCGCCGGGTCGGCGGCGGTATGTCGGTCGATGTCTCCCTGACGCACTACCGGCTGACGGAGATCGGCACGCAGGCCATTTCCCTCGGTGACGAGGACGTCCAGCCGGGCAGCGCGATCGGCGGCGACGGCACGGGCCAGGGCGTCGGCGGCGGCCTACCGATGACGCTGCTCGGCGAACTCGTCGAGCTCTTCAACCAGCGCTTCGGCGAGTCGCTCACCGACGCCGACGCCGTGCACCCGGCCCAGGCGCTGATCGACCACATCGACCGCGAGCAGTCACAGTCGCTGCGTCCCCAGGCGGTGAGCAACGACTTCGACGACTTCGTCCGCGGCAAGGAGCCGTTCGTCATCGACGGCGCCCTCGACGCCGGCAAGGCCTCGTCGGACTTCTTCAAGGGCGTCCTCGACGACGAGGACTTCCGCTCGCGAACGACGTACCTGGCGATGCGGGTGTTGTACGACCGGTACCGGGGGGACGGAGGCGGCGCCGCCTCCGCCGGCTGACGGTCACGCCGCGAGTCCATCCCTAGAACCCATACTTGTCCTTACGAAGCCGGAAGGCTCGCTCACCGCCCTCCATCACTGTTGTGATGGAGTCCCGCACCGCCGGGATGTCGATCGCCCCCTGGCGTGCGATCTGACCGGCAGAGTGGTCGCCAGCATTGCGGTACTCGAAGCAGACGACCAATTCAGCATCGCCGTTCACGACAAGGTTCGCGTTGTGACTTGAGAAGATGAGCTGGCGCTGTCCCTTGGCGTCCCAGATCAAGTTGACGATGTCAAGGATCACCTGACTGTCTAGGTCATCCTCGGGCTGATCGATGATCAGCGGTGGCCCGTTCTCGCGCAGCAACGCGCGGAGCAAGGCGGTGGCCTGCTGGCCGGCGCTGGCATCAGCGAACGATATGAACTCTCCTTCTTTCGACTGATACTCGAAGACCGGCTCATCGTCGAGTGGAAGTAGGGCCAGCTCGAGGATTGCGTCCGCCGAAACCCTGGTGCAGATTCGATCGCGATCAGCGTCGGTGAAGGCGGTCAATGGCGAGCCCGCCGGGACGAACGCTGCGGCGGTACCTTCCGCGGCGGCGAACAACCTATTCTCGAGCAGATCTAAGGCGGACAACCAGCCACCGAGCGGGTCGTCGAGCGCCGCGACTTTTTCCAGGAAGTCGTCGATCTTGCTCGCTCTGACGTTCGACCCTTGAATCGCCTTCCTGAAGTGGGTCTGCTGCGTAGATGTTCCGGCACCGGGTCGCACCGATGCTCGGATGGCGCCACTCGAGAGTTCGGTCATCCGAGTGCACTGCGACGCCAGCAAGGTGGTCCGCTCCTGCTGTAACGCTTCCCATGCCGCGCGCAGCTCGCTGCTGCGCGTACTTGGATCGCCAAGCATCTCGAGCTGCTGCGACTGGGCGTCGAGCGATTGCGTGAGCTGAACCTTCCGCTCGTCGAGTTCCTGCAACTCGCGTAGGCGTGCCGCGTGGGACGTCGAGCGCTCGGTGGCAGCCTTGTACTGCTCCTGGAAGAGTCTCCGCCGCTCTTCCCACTCTTCGCGAAGCCGCGCCTGCTCGGCGCCCGCGCCAAGGCCAGACACGAGGTCCGACCGAGCCCGCCGAACAGCCTCTCCAGCCCGCTCCAGCCTGTTGCGCACTCCCGCGTGGGTGGCCGACAGCAACTCAGGAGCCGGACCATGAGCAGTCGGCTCCTTGACCGCGGCCAGCAGCCTGGTCAAGACGTCCCCTGTGCGCCCGAGTTCGCTATCGGCCTGAGCGAGGGAAGTGGACCAGGCTTCGAGAAGAGCGTTGGCCCCGTCGTAGCCGCGCTTCGCAGCTAGAACTTCGCGGTCGCCCTCGGCGAGCCCACCTAGTCCCGCTCGCAAGGTCTCCGCTTGAAGGTCCAGAGAGTCGACGGTCCGGCGCTCGCGCTCGACGGCCAGGCGCAAAGAGCGGTGCCGCTGCAGCTGAGCCCGATTCTCACGGATGTCGGCCGAGAGCGCCTGTTGGCGCACAACTAGTTCGTCGAGCGTTTCGGCGACAGGCGCCGTCACGAACCGGCGGAGCTCATCCACATGTACGCCGACGCTGCTCAGCTGTCGCTGGCTGTAGGCCTGGATTGGCAGTAGGGCTCGGACGTCCGCCTCGCTCACGCGCGCAAGCTCGCCCGAACCGACCTTCATCCGAACTTCACCGCTCCCGGCATACCGACGCACGACGTGAGGGACGCCGTGTAGGTCGAAGTGAACTTCAACGTGCCCGTCAACGGGGACCAGAGTGTGAGAAATCAATCGGCGTCGACGGACCGCGAGATCTGGTCCTTCCTCCTCGGCGTCCGCGGAGGGCGGCTGGTCGCAGAGCGCCCACCGGAGGTACTCAAGGCACGTCGACTTTCCAGTGCCCCGCCCTCCGATCAGCGCGTTGTATTGAGGGTTGAGCTCGAGCTCGACCGGCCCGAGGAACCGAGAGTTCGACACGCGCAGTCGGGTGAGGACCACGTTCGGCACAGGAGGCTCCGCATGGGCGATGCGGGACTCCTGCGCGAGGCAGGCCTGTCTGAGAGCTTCGGCCGACGGCTCGGCCCATTTGATCCAGGTCGCGTTGGCTGCAAGCCGGTCGAAGGTGCGGGCGTCGGACGTCTGGAACAGCGCCAAGCGCTTGTGTCCCCACGCGGCGTCGTTCCCTGCGAAGATCCTGGTGTTGCCGGTGCCACTCGAACTCACTGGCTTGTCGAGGTAGCCGCCGACCGACGGCATGTCCCGATACTTCGCATGCATGCCTTTGCGCATCAGGGTCTTATGGCCGCCGTCGGTGACGTTGGGCAGGACGATGTATTCGCCCCGTAGCCAGGTCATCTCGTCGAGTCGGCGCTGTAAGTCGTCGAAGCTGTCGATGCGCAGGGGGATCGGGTGTTTAGCGCGGGAGGCATCTGCCGGCGCCGCTTCGAAACCAAGCCGATCCAGGACGGCAGGAAGACGGTCGTCAGGAAAATTGGCGCTGAGGATGAGAAGGGCCTGACATGGCACCTCAAGCGTGAGTTCGAGCCCCGGGAAAACCACGAGCCGACCGCGCTCTGGGAGACGCTCGCCGCTTTCGTCCCTCTCGTCAGCGGCTGCGGCTCGAATGAACGGTACGAACGCGAAATCGTGGTGGTCAGTGATGGCGACCGCGCCGACGCCTCGCTCACGGCAGGCCGCTACAAACTCGCGGGCGTATTGGTCCCGCTCACCGTCCGTGACGGCCTCGCGGGCCACCGCGGGGTCGCGCGGGCTATGGACCTGAAGGTCGCTCTTGAAGAAGTGCGCGCCGCTGTCCATCGCTCTCGATGACTATCAGCGCGGCGCGGTCAGCGTCAATTCCCTGGACTAGCCCGTTCTCCGCGTCCGGTTCGGTCGGCGTGGCGACGCTTCGTCAGTTGTGGCACCGCAGTACACCGCCGTCCGGGAGTGCGTCCGGCCGCTCAGGGCGGTTTGGTACTCCCGAGTGGTACTCCCGCCGCCGGAACGACTCACCGGCCCTCCCCCAGAACAACGAAAGCCTCGCAATAGCGGGGCTTTCCGTAGCGCGCCCGAGAGGATTCGAACCTCTGACCTTCGGTTCCGTAGACCGACGCTCTATCCAGCTGAGCTACGGGCGCGTGCTCGCGGCAGTCTAGAGCCCTCCGGAGCGGGATGCGGTTCGGGGACGGGAGCGCCGTGACGCCCGCCGACGTTGGTGGAGCTCCGGTGGCGGGAAGGGCTCTCGGGTGGCCACGACGACCGAGCAGCCCGCGCGGGGCGGCCCCGAGGAGTACACGCCGGATCCGAACCGGTGGAAGGCGCTGGCGGTGTGCCTGGTGGCGGGGTTCATGACGTTGCTCGACGTGTCGATCGTCAACGTCGCGCTGCCGAGCATCGAGTCGGGGCTCGGGGCGGGGACGAACGCGCTGCAGTGGATCGTGTCGGGGTATGCGCTGGCGCTGGGGCTGCTGCTCGTGCCGGCGGGCCGCATCGGCGACGCGCGCGGACGGCGCGCGGTGTTCATGACGGGCGTCGCGCTGTTCGTGCTGGCCAGCGCGTTCTGCGGCGTGGCGCCCTCGCCGCTCGTGCTCGTGACCGGGCGGCTGCTGCAGGGCTTCGCCGGGGGGCTCATCACCCCGCAGATCTCGGCGTTCATCCAGAGCCTCTTCCGCGGGCAGGAGCGCGGGAAGGCGTTCGGGTTCTTCGGGACGACCGTGGGCGTCTCCACGGCGATCGGGCCGCTGCTCGGCGGCGCGCTCATCGCCGTGTTCGGCGACTCGGGCTGGCGGGCGGTGTTCTTCGTCAACGTGCCCGTCGGGGCGCTCGCCCTGGTGCTGGCGCGGCGCTACCTGCCGGCCGAGACGCCGCGGCAGGCCGAGGGGCGCACCGAGCTCGACCCGATCGGCGTGGTGCTGCTCGGCGCGGCGGTGCTCTGCACGCTGCTGCCCTTCATCGAGCAGCGGACGTGGGACAGCCCGCTGCGCCCCGCGCTCTTCCCGGTCGCGGTGCTGCTCTTCGTCGCCTGGCTCCTGCACGAGCGGCGCTACGGGCGCGACCACGAGCCCGTGGTGAGCCTCGACCTCTTCAAGATCCGCTCGTACGTGCTCGGCGCGGGCGTGGGGCTCCTCTACTTCGCGGGCTTCACCGGGACGTTCTTCATCCTCACCCAGTACCTCCAGCTCGGGCTCGACTACCCGGCGTGGAAGGCCGGGCTCACCGCCACGCCGTTCGCGATCGGCGGCGCGCTCACCTCGTCGCTCGGCGCGCGCTCGGTGCTCCGGCGCGGGCGCAAGCTCGTGGCCCTCGGCCTCTTCACCGTCATCGCCGGCCTCGTCGCGGTGTGGTTCGCGGTGCGCGCGCAGCCGGGCTCCGACGTCGGCCTCTACACGGCGCTCCCGCTGCTCCTCGCCGGCCTCGGCGGCGGCTTCGTGATCTCGCCGAACCAGACGTTGTCGCTCTCGCAGGTCCCGGTGGAGCGCGCGGGAAGCGCGGGCGGGGTCATCCAGACCGGGCAGCGGATCGGCTCGGCGGCCGGCATCGCGATCACCGGCAGCGTCTTCTACGGCACTCTCGCCACCACCCACGGCGACTACGCGACCGCCTTCCGGCACGGCGTCGTGGTGATCGCGGCCTTCGTGGCGGCGGCGCTGGCGCTCGCGCTCGCCGACGCGCTCACGCGCGGCGAGCACCTCGCGGGCTGAGCGGAGAGGGAGGGATTCGAACCCTCGATGGGGGTTTCACCCCCATACCCACTTAGCAGGCGGGCGCCTTCAGCCACTCGGCCACCTCTCCCGATCGCGGCCAGTCTAGTCGGCTCCGGGTCAAGCGCAGGCGCCGACGCGCCGATGCGAAGCCGGCCGGGCGACCCGCCCGTCCTCGACCCAGCGTGCAAGCCTTGACCCCCGTGCCCACCGGAAGTGCAGCCGACGCCATGCATGCGGTCTCCCGCCTGCTCGCCTCGGCGGTGGACGCTGACGGGCCCGCGGTCGTGCAGACCGCGCTCGTGCGCGAGGCGCGCCGGCTCTTCGGGGTGTCGGCCACCTTCCTGCTCGCCGTCGAGCCGCTGGAGCACGTCGCGCGGGTGCTCGCGCACGACGCACCGCACGGGCCGACCGAGCGCCGGGTGGCGCTCGCGGACCTGCCGGCGCTGGAGGCGCTTCACCGCCCCTGGTCGGAGCTCGACGGGCCGCAGCTCGAGCACCTCGGCCACACGCTCGAGCTGCGGGCGACGCCCGGCTTCGCGCTCGCGGTGCCGATGCGCTCGCGCGACGCGACCGATCACGTGCTCGTCCTCTGCGAGACCGACGCGGCGCACGCGATCCGCGGGGAGCGGGCGGAGCTCGCCGTGGCCTTCGCCGCGGCGGCAGCCTCCTCGCTCGCGCAGCTGCGCCTGGTCGAGGAGCAGGCCGCCCGCACGGCCCAGCAGTCGGCGCTCGCGCGCGCGGCCAAGACGCTCAACGCGACCCTCGAGCTCCCGGCCGTCCTCGAGGCGATCTGCCACGGGGCCCGCGCGATCCTCGCCGGGGACTCCGGGGTCGCCTACCTCGGCGCACGCGACGAGCCGCTCCGCATCGAGGCCGCCACCGGCCTGGCCGAGGCGAACATCGGCCGGCGGATGGCCCCGGGCGAGGGGCTGTGCGGACGGGTCGCGCTCGCCGACCGCGCGATGCTCACGAACGACTACCAGCGCGTCGCCCGGCCCGGGCCCGACTCGCCGTTCGTCAGCGTCCAGAGCTGCCTGGCGGTGCCCATGCACTGGGACGGGGAGCTGCGCGGGGTCCTCTCGGTCGCCTTCACGCGCGCGCGCTTCGTCGGCGCCCAGGACCTGGCGCTGCTCGAGGCCTTCGCGGAGATCGCCGCCGCGGCCTGCCGGAACGCCAACGCCGCCGCCAGGCTGGCGCTCGCCGCGCGTACGGACGGCCTCACGGGCTGCCTGAACCACGCGGCGCTGCAGGAGTCGCTCGAGCGCGAGGTGCAGCGGGCCCACCGCTCGGGCCAGGACCTCTCGGTGGTCCTGCTCGACTTGGACGACTTCAAGCAGGTCAACGAGCGCGAGGGGCACCTCGTGGGCGACGAGGTGCTGCGGCGCGTCGGGCAGGCGCTGCTGGTCGCCACCCGGCCCTACGACATCGTGGCGCGCTACGGCGGGGACGAGTTCGCGGTCATCGCCATCGACGCCGACGAGGCGACGGCGCTGGAGATCGCCACCCGCGCGATCGAGCGCGTGCAGGAGTCCCTGGTGGCGATCGGCCGGCCCGTCGGGGCCGTCGCGACCGCGGGGGTCGCTCCCCGCGAGCAGCGCCGGGACGGCAGGACGCTGCTCGAGGCGGCGGACCGCGCGCTGCTCTACGGCAAGCAGGTCGGCGGTCGCGGGCGCGCGCTGGCGTTGAGCGAGGTCCCCGGCGACTACCGCCCGCGCGTGCACGGCGTCGGGGCCGGTGGCCGGCGCGGACGGCGGCCCGCTCCGGTCGCGCCCGGCCCCGACGCCCCGGCACCCGACCCGGAGCACACGCGGCTGCAGAAGCGCACGCGGCAGCTCGCGCTCGCCTCGGACCTCGGGGCGCGACTGGCCGCGATGACCGACGTCGTGGACATCACGGAGGCGGCGGTCGCCGAGCTCCACCGCGAGTTCGGCTTCTACCTCTGCTCCGCGGTGAAGATCCGCGAGGACGACTTCGTCTTCTCCGCGGCCAGCTGCGGCCCGGCGCTCTCCAAGCTGACCGACGTCCGCTGGAGCCAGCCGCGCGACGCCGGCCTCGTCGGGCGCTGCCTGCGTGAGCGGACGGTGGTGCTCTGCAACGACGTGTCGGCCGACCCGCACTACCGCAGGACGCCGGAGACCGGAGACACCCGGGCCGAGCTCGTCGCCCCGGTGGTGGTCGGGGACCGGCTGTGGGGCTGCCTGAACATCGAGGAGGCCCGGGTCGACGCCTTCGACGAGGAAGACGCGCGGCTGCTGCGGACCGTCGCCGAGCAGGTGGGCAGCGCCCTGCGCTCCGCAGAGCTCTACGCGCAGCTCGAGCGGGCCTACCTCGGGACGGCGGAGGCGCTCGCCACGGCGCTGGAGGCCAAGGACGCCTACACCGCGCAGCACGCGGAGTCGATCGTGGCCTGGGCCGAGGCGGTGGGGCGGCGCCTCGGGATGGGGCACGAGTCCCTTCGCACCCTGCGCTACGGCGCGATCTTCCACGACATCGGGAAGATCGCGGTGCCCGAGGCGATCCTGCACAAGCCGGGGCCGCTCGACGAGGCGGAGTGGGCGCTCGTCAAGCAGCACACGGTGGTCGGCGAGCAGATCCTCGAGCCGGTCGAGTTCCTGGCCGACGTGCTGCCGATCGTGCGCCACGAGCACGAGAACTGGGACGGCTCGGGCTACCCCGACGGGCTGCGCGGGATGTCGATCCCGCTCGGGGCGCGGATCGTGCTGGTCTGCGACGCGTTCCACGCGATGACCTCCGACCGGCCCTACCGCCCCGGGATGCCGCGCGCGGAGGCGGCGCGGGAGCTCGTGGCCAACGCCGGCCGGCAGTTCGACCCGCTCGTGGTCGACGCCTTCCTGGCGGTGCTGGAGGACGAGGGGGAGCTGGCGCCGGCGGCCGGCGGCGCGGTGGCCTCGGCGGGCTGACGCGGCGTGGCGGGAGGGCGGGCCCGGGGCGGGACCCGGGGGCCTCGACCGCGGCGAAGTGTGCCGCGAGGCGCGCGAACTGCGCAGGAAGTGCGCACGTTGCGTGCAGGAGCTCCGCGAGCCGTTGCCCCGCCCGCGACGGTGTGATGGCCTCGCGCCATGTGGTTCGGCATCCTCACCCCCGGCGCCCATCCGTCGCGCCCGTCCGCCACCCCGGAGGCCACCGTGCTCTGCTGGACCCCGGGGGATCGCCGGCGCATCGACGGCCCGTTCGCCGCGGTGCACGGCGGGCTGCGCGTCCTGCGCCGGCAGTTCCACGACGAGCGGCTCGAGGCCGCCGCGCCCCGCTGCTTCGTGTGCCGGATGGAGATCCTGGTCCCCGACGTGGAGGAGCTCGGCCCGATCACCGAGCTGGCCGACGACGGCCCGCCCGTCGGCTCGCCCGAGCGGTCCGCGACGCCTCGGCCGCTGCCCCCCGCCCGGGCGCTGCTCGCGCACGTCCACCTCGCGGCGCTGGAGGGCCCGGACGATCCTCCCCTCGACGAGGAGGTGCTCCTGACCGTCGCGGGGACGCCGCTCGCGCTCCTGGTCCCGCTGGACTGCGTGCCGCACACGCTGGCGCTCATGGACCGCGTGGAGCTCCCCGAGCCGGCGCGCTGCCTCGGCTGCGGGACGGTCCTGCCCGGCGGCTCGGCACAGCGGGCCGCCGAGGAGGCGCGTCACGCGCGCCGGCTCCGCCCCCGGCGCCGACGCGGGGGCCACGGACCGCGCGTCGCCTGAGGCGCCGCGATGCTCCCGTCGCAGAAGCGGGTCGTGCCCTTCACGCGGCCGTGGCGAACGCGTCCTCCAGGACCAGGCGCTCGACCTCCTCGGGCACGTCCCACATGGGGACGTGGCCGGCGTCGCGCAGGACCACGGTGCGCGTCGGGGTGAGCGGGACCCGGTGCGGCCCGACCAGGCGGTCGTGCTCCGCCCAGGCGAGGGTCACGGGGACGTCGATGCCGACGCCGTCCTCCAGCCGGTGGGCGCGCATGGCGTTCTGGACCCGGACGTAGCCCTGGCTGCCCGCGTAGGCACGCGCGACGCGGGTGGCCGCACGGTAGGAGAGCCGCTCGGGGTGGACCATGACGCCGCGGAGCGCGCGCCGCCGCACGGCCGGGGACACGAAGGCGAGCGGGACGAGCGGCCGGACGGCCATCAGCGCGCGGCGCCGGCCGGGATCGAGCGGAGCCTGCGTGCGCACCCAGAAGCCGGCCGGGCAGAGCGCCGTCACCGAGCGCGCCACCCCGAGCCGGGCGAGCTCGAGCGCGATCCAGCCCCCGAGCGAGTTGCCGACGACGTGCGGGCGGGCGATGCCGTGCTCGGCGAGGTGGCCCGCGACCGCGCGGGCCAGGCCGGCCGGGCTCACGTCCTCCCCGTCCGGCAGCGGCGCGGAGCCGCCGAACCCCGGGAGGTCGAGCGCCGCCGTGTCGCAGCGTCCGGTGAGCGCCGGCCAGACGGGCTCCCAGACGTGGCGCTCCGCGCCGAGACCGTGGAGCAGCACGAGCGGCGGGCCGCTCCCGGCGCGGTCCCAGGCGATGGCGCTCACGGCACGGCGTGCGTCGCGAGGACGTTCGCGAGGGGGATCGGCCCGAAGACGTGGGGGAAGTCCCCGGCGCCGTCGCGCGCCGCCTCGACCCGGACGGGCAGGCCCTCCGGGTCCACCTCCAGCAGCACGAGCGCCTCGCGCGGCGTCCCGGCGTGGAAGCGCTCGAGCACGCCGTCGAGCTGCTCGGGGAAGCAGGCGTGCGTGAACCGATCCCGCCCGGCCGGCACCGCGTAGGCGCCCTCCGCCTGCGCCGCGCGCCAGTCCTCGACGCGGGCGACGTGGAGGAGCGGGCGCATCGCGGGCAGGCTAGTGCCGCCCCGCGCGGCCGCCCGGGCGTGCCACCGCGCGCGCCCCCAGCGCGTTGGCGGCCCGGAGGGCCTCGTCGACCGGCGCGCCCCGGCGCCGGGCGGCGAGCCACCCCGCCGCGAACGCGTCGCCGGCGCCCGTGGTGTCGAGCGCCGCGTCCGCGTGCCGCACCGCCGCGGGCGCCCCCGCCGCGCCGTGCTCCAGCTCGTGGCCGTCGCTCCAGTAGGCGCCGCGCGCGCCGACGGTCACGACGACCTCGGCGCCCGCGGTCCGCGCGAGGGCGCGGGCCGCGCGCTCCGGCTCGGCCTCCCCGGTCAGCACGCGCGCCTCCTCGGCGTTGGGCAGCAGCAGGTCGACGCCGGCGATGCGTTCCGCGATCCAGCTTTGTAGCGTTTCGGGGGTCCATCGATCATTGAAGCGGATATTGAAGCGCAGGCTTCCCGACGCGGCGATGACGTTGCTCGTTGCATTGCCGACGTCGAGCGAGGTCAGTTCCAGGTTCGAGGGCGGAAAGTGCGCCGTGCCGGCGTCCAGTTGCGCGCCGG
>CAXSFZ010000001.1:129608-148897 GCA_964236905.1 uncultured Solirubrobacteraceae bacterium
CGGCGACCCAGGAGAGCACGGTGGCGGCGCCGACGGCCTCGAGGGGCGCACTCGAGGCCGGGTCGACCGAGGCGGTCAGGCCCGCGGCGCGCGCCCGGGCCAGCGCCTCGCGTGCCGCGGCGCGGGCCGGCCCCGCGTCCAGCAGCGCGTAGCCGCTCACGTGGAGGTGGTCGCCGGCGCGGAAGACATCGGCGGGGAGGTCCGCGACGCAGAGTCCGCGGTTGGCCGCACGGTCGGGGAGGAAGGTGCGCTCGCCGTCCGGCTCGACCACCACGACGCAGGTGCCCGTGGGCGAGACCGGGTCGAGCGCGGCGCGGACCTCGACGCCGGCCGCGGTGAGCTCCACCGTCGCCGCGCGCCCGGCCGGGTCGTCGCCGATACGGCAGAGCAGCACCACGGGGACGCCCTGAGCGGCCAGCCCCGCCGCGACGTTGGCGCCGCTCCCGCCGCCGTGGGTGCGCACGGTGGCGGTGGCGTCGGAGCCGCGGGCGAGCGGCACCGACGCGGTGGCCACGACGTCCACCATGACGTCGCCGAGCACCACCACGCGTGCGCCCGGGCCCGGTGCGCGCCCGTGGCTCATGGCCTCCCCGGGCTCACCCGGCCGCCGCGGCGACCGCCACCCGCGCGGCGAGGCGCGCGTTGGCGAGCACGAGGCGGACGTTGGCCTGGAGGCTCGCGCCGCCCGTGCGCGCGTGGAACCGCGCCAGCAGGAAGGGGGTGACGTCGCGCCCGCGGATCCCCTCGGCGGCGGCGGCCTGCAGCGCCTCGTGCAGGACGGCGTCGTGGAGCGCGCGGGGGAGCTCCTCGGCGATCGGGTGGGCCAGGACGAGCGCGGTGGCCTCGAGATCCAGGCGCGCCCGGGCGCGCAGGATCGCCACGACCTCGTCCGGCGTGTCGACCCGCCAGGGCACCGGGTGGCCGGCGTCCTGCAGGTAGAAGCCCGGGAAGCGGTCGGTGCCGTAGCCGACGACGGTGACCCCGAGCGTCTCGAGCCGCTCGAGGGTGGCCGCGACGTCGAGGATCGACTTGACGCCGGCGCAGACCACGGTGATCGGCGTGCGCGCGAGAGCGACGAGGTCGGCGGACTCGTCCCACGTGCTGGCCGCCTCGCGGTGGACGCCGCCGATGCCGCCCGTCGCGAAGAGCTCGATGCCCGCCTGGGCGGCGAGGTGGGCCGTCGCCGCGACGGTGGTCGCGCCGGTCGCCCCCCGTGCGGCGGCGACGGCCAGGTCGCGCGTGGAGCACTTCACCACGCCGTCACGGAGGGCGATCGCGTCGAGCGCGAGGTCGTCGAGCCCGATCCGCACCCGACCGTCGACCAGGGCGACGGTGGCCGGGATCGCGCCCTCCTCGCGGACCGCGGCCTCGATGGCCCGGGCGACCCGCAGGTTCTCCGGCCGGGGAAGGCCGTGGGAGACGATCGTCGACTCGAGGGCGACGACGGGTCCGCCCGCCTTCAGTGCGGCGGCGACCTCCGGGTGGACCTGCACCGCGGCGGCCACGCTAGCCGGCGTCGGGACGGGCCGAGGGCGCCGGCGGGCTCGCGGCGGTCGGCGCTCTCGGGTGGACCCGCGCGGGCGGACGCGCCTCGAGCCGGCCCCGCCGCAGCCGCTCGAACAGCCCCGCGCAGGCGGCCTCGATGACGTCCAGCACCGCTTCGAAGCCGTCCTCGCCGAGGTAGGGATCGGGGACGTCGAGCGTGCCCGCGGCCACGGACGCCGGGTCGAACTCGCGCAGGAGCCGCACCTTCTCGGCCGCCGTCGCGTCGGGGGCGAGGGCCAGCAGCGCGCTGGCGTTGCTGCGGTCGGCGCACAGGAGCAGGTCGAAGGCCGCGAAGTCGGCGAGGGCCACCTGGCGGGCGGAGCCGGCCAGGTGGGTGCCGCGCGCGGCGGCGGCCGCCGCCGCGCGGGGATCGGGCGGGCTGCCCAGGTGGTACGCGCCCGTTCCCGCGGAGTCGATCCCCACCTCGTCCTCCAACCCGGCCTCGGCCACCATCCGGCGCAGGACGGCCTCCCCCGTCGGCGAGCGGCAGATGTTCCCGAGGCAGACGAAGAGCACGTTCACGCCCCCACCTTCGCAGTGCGCGCCCGAGCCCGAGCACCCGTCACCATCACGGCGTGCGCCGCCGGCTGCTGCTCCCCCCGCTCCTGCTCGCCGTCGCGGGCTGCGGCGGCGCGGGCGGGCCGGCGGTGACGGCCGCGGCGCCGGGCACCGCGAAGGCGCCGGGCACGGCCGCGAGGACGCAGGGCAGCGCCGCGTCGCCGCCGCCCGTCGGCACGAGCTCACCGCCGGCCCGCGTCACCTCCTTCCCACCGCTGGCGCCCGCGCGGTGCGCACGGCCCGACTCCGACGCCTGCACCGCGCACACCGGCACCGTGCTCGGGATCGAGTCGGTCGATCCGGACGGCGACGGCGATCTCCATGTGGTCGCCACGGGAGGCTCGGTGACCGCTCCGGGCATCACCGTCTTCGACGTCTCCGCCCGGCTGCGGCCGCGGCGCGACCCGCGCCCGGGCGACCGCGTCACGGGCGCCGGGCCCGTCCACCGCGGCAGCTACCGGCAGCGCCAGATCGAGGTCGTCGAGTTCCGCGTGGCGCGCGAGGGTCGCTGAGGCCCGCCGCGGGGCGATGAGTCGTCGTCGCGATGCGGCCTCGCGGCGGAGCCATCCGGCTGCCCCGAGGTGGCGCCGCGGCGCCTTCCGCGAAGCCGCCGAGCGGCATGTTCGTCATCATCCGTCGGACCGGGAGGGGTGGCAGAGCGGTTGAATGCGCTGGTCTTGAAAACCAGTGGGCCCGCGAGGGTCCCGCGGGTTCGAATCCCGCCCCCTCCGCTGCGGGGCGGGAGCGCCGGGCGCGGGGCCGCTCAGCTCCCGCGGCGCAGCCGGGCGGCGGCCCGCGGTGCGCTGACCCGGCGCACACCGGCCCGCGCGGTCGACCGGGCCGCCGCGGCGCGGCGGGCGTTCAGCCGGTCGAGCCGCGCCTGGCCGGCCTGGCGGCTCAGGCCCTCGGCGCAGGGCAGGAAGTCCTCCGGGAGGTACTCACCACCGTCCATGATGGTGTGCGGCGTGTGGTTCGTGCGGCCCGTGAGGTGGCCGACCTCGTGGAAGACCACCTCGCAGCGCTCGAAGTCGGTGGTCTGGGCCCACCAGTCGCGCGCGACCTGCAGACGGCACTCACCGACGAACGCCACCCCCGCCGCGCCGCCCTGGAGCCCCGCGGCCAGGCCGCCGTCGAGGGTCGTGGTCCACGAGATGCCGAGCTCGCCGTGGCAGGCGAGCTCGGGGTGGTCGGCCGCCGGCAGGACGCCGGGCGTCTCCCAGTAGGCCTGCGCCCAGCCGCTGAACACCCGGGCCTTCTGGAGCTCGTCGGCGCGCGCCGACGCGGGAGCGACGGCCCACCAGCCGGCGAGGACGAGCGCGACCATCACCGCAGCGCCGAGGGCCGTGGTCGTGCGACTGCTCATGGGCCTGCTCCGTCGGGGTCGGGCGCTCGGCCGGCGCGGGCCGGGACGGAGCGCGGGTGGGGTGATGTCCGGGGTGGTCGGCCGACCGCCGTCGGACTTGAGGGCACCCGCCGGCACGCTGGACGTCTGTCGCGCAGCCACGCCGAGACGGCCGCGACCCTGCTGGCCGCCGACTCCTCGGCGACCGACCCGCGGGCGATCACGAGCGCGGCGGAACCGGGACTTCCGAGCGGATCCGCAATGCGCTGCCGACCGGTCGCTGAGTGCAGCTATCCTGAGTCGCTTAGACTGAGATCTGCCACCAGGAGAACCGCGTGCCCCAGCTTTCCACCTGCGCCGTCTGCCACGTCCGGCCCGGCGCCGTCCCCTTCGTCACCGACACGCCCGGCGGCCGCCAGGCCGGCGCGGTGTGCGAGGTCTGCGCCGAGCAGCTCATGCGCTCGGGCCAGGCGGCGCCGATCGGCGGCGCCGGCGGCCCGTTCGGTCCCGGTGCCGCGGCCCAGGCGGTCCGCCAGCAGGCGCCCGCCGAGCCGGCCTCCACCACCCCGGCGCTCGACGAGTTCGGCCACGACCTGACCGCCGACGCCCGCGCGGGCCGCATCGACCCCGTCGTCGGCCGCGACCGCGAGGTCGAGCAGGTCGTCGAGGTCCTCGCCCGCCGCCGGAAGTCGAACGCCGTGCTGATCGGCGAGCCCGGCGTCGGCAAGACCGCGATCGTCGAGGGCCTGGCCCGCCGCGTCGCGGCCGCCGAGGTCCCCGACACGCTCCGCGACGTGCGCATCGTCGCCCTGGACCTCGCCGGCCTGGTGGCCGGCGCGCAGTACCGCGGCCAGTTCGAGCAGCGGCTGAAGGCCGTGCTGGCCGAGGTGGAGGCGGCCAAGGGCGCGATCGTGCTCTTCGTCGACGAGCTCCACACCGTCCTGGGTGCGGGCGGCGCCGAGGGCGCCATGGACGCCGCGAACATGCTGAAGCCGATGCTCGCCCGCGGCGCGCTGCGGATGGTCGGCGCGACCACGCTGAGCGAGTACAAGAAGGTCGAGCGGGACGGCGCGCTGGCCCGCCGGTTCTCGCCGATCATGGTCGAGGAGCCGTCCGTCGCGGAGACCGTGGAGATCCTCCACGGCCTGCGCGACGCCTACGCCGAGCACCACGGCGTGGTGATCACCGACGCGGCCCTCACCGCCGCGGCGCGGCTGAGCGACCGCTACGTCGTCGAGGAGCGGCTGCCCGACAAGGCGATCGACCTCGTCGACCAGGCGGCCGCCCGCGTCCGGCTGCGCACCCCGGGCACCGCCTCGGTCGAGGCCCTCAAGGAGCAGATCGCCGCGGCCGTCGCCGCCGAGGACTACGAGCGCGCCGCCGCGCTCAAGGCGCAGGTCGCCCGGTCCGAGGCCGGCGGCGCCCCCGCCGGCCCGGCGAAGGTCGGCGAGGCCGACGTCGCCGCCGTGGTCGGCGCGCGCACCGGGATCCCGGTCGGCGAGCTGGTGGCCGCCGAGCTCGAGAAGCTCGGGCGCCTCGAGGACGACCTGCACGAGCGCGTCGTGGGGCAGGAGGCCGCGGTCGCCGCGGTCGCCGACACGGTGCGCCGCGCGCGGGTCGGGCTCTCCGAGGGCGACAAGCCGCTCGGGACGTTCCTGTTCCTCGGGCCCACCGGCGTCGGCAAGACCGAGCTCGCCAAGGCGCTCAGCTCCAGGCTGTTCGCCACGGAGGACGCCCTGGTCCGCATCGACATGAGCGAATTCCGCGAGCCGCACACGGTCGCGCGGCTGATCGGCTCGCCCCCGGGCTACGTCGGCTACGGCGAGGGCGGGCAGCTCACCGAGCCCGTGCGGCGCCGGCCCTACTCGGTCGTGCTGCTCGACGAGGTGGAGAAGGCGCACCCCGACGTGTGGAACGTGCTGCTGCAGCTCATGGACGACGGCCGGCTGACCGACGGCGAGGGCCGCACGGTCGACTTCACGAACGCCGTCGTGGTGATGACCTCGAACCTCGGGGCGGGCCGCGCGCGGCGCGGGCTCGGCTTCACGGCCGCCGCCGCCGGGAGCGGCGCCGACGAGGAGCGCATGCTCGCCGCGGCGAAGTCCGCGTTCCTGCCGGAGTTCCTGAACCGCATCGACGAGGTGGTGAGCTTCGAGGCGCTCGGCCCCGAGCACGTGCGGGTCATCACCGGCCTCATGGTCGAGCGGATCGCGGAGCGGCTGCGCACGGAGCGCGGCATCGTGCTCGAGGTCGCACCCGAACTCGTCGAGCGCCTGGCCGCCGACGGGTTCGACGAGGAGTACGGCGCCCGGCCGCTCGCGCGGCACCTGCGCCGCACGCTCGAGCGCGAGCTCACCCGGGCGATCGTCGAGGGCTCGCTCGCCGACGGCGCCCGCGTCCGGGCAGAGCTCGGCGCGGACGGCGCCGTGGCGCTCGAGGTGGCCGCAGCGGCCTGATCCGGCCGGGGGGTTGCGCCGTGCGTCCGCCTGCCGCGGACACCACGGCGCAACCCCCGGAGCCGGCGGGGGCTTCGCCCCACTGCGTCGCCGCGAGCCGGGCGCTCCTAGGATCCAGGCCTGCCCGCGCGCGTCCATCGCCTGCTCGTCCTCCTCGCCCCGGCCGGCTTCCTCGTCGCGCTGGGCCTCACGGTCGTCCTCGACGGCCTCCCGCTCGCGCGCGACCAGCTCTTCTTCTGGCTGGGGCTCGGGATGCTCGCCTTCACGGTGGGCAGCTGGCGGCGGTGGCCCGGCATGCTGGTCGACTGGCTCCCGTTCTTCGGGCTGCTGGTGGGGTACGACTTCCTGCGCGGGGCGGTGTCGGTGCCGGAGCGCGACGCGCACCTCAGGCCGCAGCTCGACGTGGACCGGTTTCTGCTCGGCGGCGACGGGCCGACGGTCTGGCTCCAGCAGCACCTCTGGCACCCCGGCGCGCTGCACCCGCTCGACGTGGCGATCTGGTGCGTCTACATGTCGCACTTCTTCGTGGTCTGGATCGTGGCCGCGGTGCTCTGGCGGCGCGGGAGGGAGCGCTTCCGGCGCTACGCGGCGCTCACCGTGGCGGTGACCTTCGGGGCCTTCCTGACCTACTGGCTCTACCCCGCCCAGCCGCCCTGGATGGCCGCCCGCGACGGCGTCCTGCCGCACGTCGACCGGATCGTGCCGGAGGTCTGGGGGCGCCTCGGCGTGCGCACCGTCTCCTCGCTCTACGAGGACGGTCGGCTCGTGAACACGGTCGCCGCGGTGCCCTCCCTGCACGCGGCCTACCCGGTGATGCTGCTCGCCTTCTTCTGGCCGGTCCTGCGCTGGTGGGGGCGCGGGCTGGTCGCGCTCTACGCGCTGGCGATGGGCTTCACGCTCGTCTACGGCGGGGAGCACTTCCTCGCCGACGTGCTGGCGGGCTGGGCGCTCGTCGCGCTCGCGCTCGGCGTCGTGGCCGGGCTGCGCGCGCTCCTGCGCCTCCGTGGTCGCCCTCGCGCCGCCCCGGCCTCCCCGCGGGCCGAGGCGCTGCAGCGCGCCTGACTCGGCCGTCGAGTGGTCGTTTCACCGCCCCTGGGGAGGTGCATCGACCACTCGACGCCGTGGACGCGGCGGTTGACCGCCGGAGGCGGGGTGTGCGAACGTACGTTCGTGGCGAGCATCCTCCACGCCGACCTCGACGCCTTCTACGCCTCGGTGGAGCAGCGCGACGACCCCGCGCTGCGAGGGCGCCCGGTGGTGGTCGGCGGCGGGGTGGTGCTCGCCGCGAGCTACGAGGCGCGGGCCTTCGGGGTCCGCTCGGCGATGGGCGGGCGGGAGCGCGAGCGGCGCTGCCCGCAGGCCGTCGTCGTCCCCGGCCGGTGGAGCGCCTACGTGGAGGCGAGCCGCGCCGTCTTCGCCATCCTCGCCCGCAGCGCCATCACCGTCGAGCGCATCTCGATCGACGAAGCCTTCCTGGACGTCAGCGGGCTCGAGCGCATCTGCGGCACCCCCGCCGAGATCGCCGCGCGGCTGCGCCGGGAGGTCCGGGAGGAGGTCGGCCTGCCGATCTCCGTCGGCGTCGCCGCGACCAAGTCGGTGGCGAAGGTCGCGAGCAACGCGGCGAAGCCCGACGGGCTCCTGGTCGTGCCGGCGGGCGAGGAGCCCGCGTTCCTCGGGCCGCTCCCGGTCGAGGCGCTGTGGGGCGTGGGAGCCGTGACGGGCCGGCGGCTGCGGGCCGAAGGGATCGCCACCGTCGGCCGCCTGGCCGCCCTGCCGGAGGCCGCGCTCATGGAGCTCGTCGGCGTCGCGGCCGGCCGCCACCTGCACGCCGTGGCCAACGCGCGCGATCCGCGGCCGGTCCGCGCCGGCCGGCGCCGTCGCTCCTTCGGCGCCCAGAGCGCGCTCGGCCGCCGCACGCGCAGCCCGGCGGAGCTCGACCAGCGGCTGGTGGCGCTCGTCGACCGGCTCACACGGCGGATGCGCGGCTCGGGCCGGGTCGGGCGCACGGTGACGCTCCGCCTGCGCTTCGGGGACTTCAGCCGCGCGACGCGCTCCCGGACCCTGCCGCGCGCCACCGCCGCGACCGCGCCGATCCTCGCGACGCTCCGCGCCCTGCTCGCCGCGGCCGGGCCGCTGGTCGCGCGGCAGGGCCTCACCCTCATCGGCGTGACGGTGGGCGGCGTGGAGGCGGACGGCGGCGCCGGGCAGCTCGAGCTCCCGCTCGAGAGCCGCGGCCCGGCGCTCGATGCGGTGCTCGACGACGTCCGCGGCCGCTTCGGCACCGACGCGCTCAAGCGTGCCGTCCTGCTCGACCGCGACGAGGACATGACACCCTGGCTGCTCTCGGGCGACCCGAGCGAAGGCGTCGGCGACGAGGACGGATGACCCGAGGCCACGCGCCCGTCGTCCCCTCTCCCCCGGGCCGAGTGGCGATCAGCG
This sequence comes from uncultured Solirubrobacteraceae bacterium, assembly GCA_964236905.1. GTDB lineage: Bacteria > Actinomycetota > Thermoleophilia > Solirubrobacterales > Solirubrobacteraceae > Paraconexibacter. The sequence goes on from CAXSFZ010000001.1 coordinate 137,949, forward strand.
TCGGACCGTCCCGACGCCAGGAGCCACTCAGCGTCCGGGGGCGGGGGCGGCGTGCAAGGGGCGGACCGTGGGCGCCTTCCGCCGCGGCGGCGGGCCATCTAGGCTCGGGGCATGGGCGACCCGGACCCCGAGCTCCCCGCCCGCGTCGTTCCCCGGGCCTCGGACGCCGATCGCGAGCGCACCGCGGAGCTGCTGCGCGAGGCCGCTGGCCGCGGCCAGCTCGACGTGGAGGAGCTCGACGAGCGCCTGGCGCGGGCCTTCGCCGCGCGGACGCGGGCGGAGCTCGCGACGCTGAGCGCCGACGTGGTGCACGACGACGCGCAGGCGCCGCCCGCCGCGATCCGCCCGGGCGAGGGCGGCGAGCGCTGGGTGGTCTCCGTCCTGAGCGGCAACGACCGCCGCGGACACTGGTGGGTCGGCCCGCGGGTGCGCGTGGTGAACGTCATGGGCGGCGCCGAGCTCGACCTGAGCGAGGCCGAGCTCTCCGGGCCGACGACGGAGATCACGGTGGTCTCGATCATGGGCGGCAGCGAGATCAGGGTTCCCGCGGGCGCGCGGGTCGAGGTCACGCGGATCGGGCTGATGGGCGGCAACGACGTGAAGCTCGGGCCGCAGCGCCCGGCCGCCGACGCGCCGCTGATCCGCCTGCGGCTCTTCGCGCTCATGGGCGGCAACGAGGTGCGCCGCGGCCCGCGGAGGTCCCGCGCGGAGCGGCGCCTGGAGCGGGAACGCCACCGGCACGGGCACCCGCGACGGCCGCCCGATCCTCCGCGCCCGTGAGCACCCGGCGGACCTCGCCGGCGAGCCCGGTGCGCGCTCGGCACGCCCTGATGAGCGCTCCCCGGGTGGGCGGCGGGCCGGCGCTGATGCGCCCGAGGGAGCGGCGGCCCAGGCTGACCCGCCCGAGGGAGCGGCGGCCCGGGCTGATCGGCCCGAGGGAGCCGCGGCCGGCGAGGATCCCGCGCCCGTGACCTCGATCTCCTTCTGGGCGGGCCAGCTCCCGCCCCTCGCCCCGCGTCCGCCGCTGGCCGGCCCCCGGAGCGTCGACGTCTGCGTCGTGGGCGGCGGCTTCACCGGGCTGTGGACGGCCTACGAGCTGCGCCGCGCGGCGCCGGAGCTCGAGGTGCTCGTCCTCGAGGCCGAGCACGCCGGGTTCGGCGCCTCGGGCCGCAACGGCGGCTGGGTGCTCGGCGCGCTGGAGGGCTCCCGCGAGGGGTGGGCGGCCCGCGGCGGACGGGCCGCGGCGCTGGCGCAGGAGCGGGCGATGCACGAGACCGTCGAGGTGATCGGCGCGGCGGTCGCCCGCGAGGGCATCGCGTGCGGGTGGCGCAAGGGCGGCTCGCTCCACCTCGCGCGCAGCCCGCTCGAGCTCGCCCGCCTGCGCGCGCAGGTCGCCGGGGACCGCGCCTGGGGCGTCGGCGAGCCCGACAGCGTGCTCCTCGACGCCGCGGAGGCGGCGGCACGCGTCCGCGTCGACGGCGTCCTGGGCGCGCACTACACGCCCCACTGCGCCCGCGTGCAGCCCGGCCGACTGGTGCGCGGCCTGGCCGAGGCCGCCGAGCGCGCCGGGGCGGAGCTCTGCGAGGGCACGCGGGTCAGCGAGATCCGCCCCGGTCTCGCCCGCACCCCGCGCGGCGACGTGCGGGCGCGCTTCGTGGTCCAGGCGACCGAGGGCTACACCCGGAGCCTCAGCGGCCAGCGCCGGCGGATCCTGCCCATGGGCAGCTCGATGGTGGCCACCGACGTGCTCGACGCGGCGACGTGGGCGCAGCTCGGTTGGGAGCGGGCCGAGACGCTGCTCGACGGCCGGCGCCTGTACGCCTACCTGCAGCGCACCGCCGACGGCCGGGTGGCCATCGGCGGCCGGGGCCGCCCCTACCGGTTCGGCTCGGACACCCGGCGCGAGGACCCCGTGGACGCGGCCACGGTGGCGCAGCTGCGGGAGCGCCTCGTCGAGCTCTTCCCCCCGCTGCGCGAGGTGCCGCTGGCCGGCAGCTGGCACGGGGTGCTCGGCGTCCCGCGGGACTGGCGCCCGGCCGTGGGACTCGACCGCGCCACCGGACTGGCCTGGGCCGGCGGCTACGTCGGCGAGGGCGTGGCCGCCGCGAACCTCGCGGCCCGCACGCTCAGCGACCTGATCCGCGGCGAGGAGAGCGAGCTCACCCGGCTGCCGTGGGTCGGGCCGTTCGGCCGCTCCTGGGAGCCCGAGCCGCTGCGCTGGACGGGGGTGCGCGTCGTCCACGGGCTGATGGAGGCGGCGGACCGTCGCGAGGGCGCGTCGGGCCGCGTCTCCCGCTTCGCGCGTGCCGCCGAGCTGCTCTCGGGCCGCGAGGGCTAGGGCCGGTTAGCCCGGCCCGAGGATCGCGTTCGCGGCGCCGCTAGCCGGCGACGCGGATCATCTTCTTGTTCACGAACTCGTCGATGCCGTAGCGCCCGAGCTCGCGCCCGAACCCCGAGCGCTTCACGCCGCCGAACGGCAGCTCGGCGCCCTCGGCCCCCACCACGTTGACGAAGACCATGCCGGCGTCGATCTGGTCGGCGACGCGGAGCGCCTGCTCGCTGTCGTTCGTGAAGACGTAGCTCCCGAGGCCGAACGGCGTGTCGTTGGCGAGCTGGACGGCCTCCTCCTCCGAGCCGACGCGGTAGACCGCGGCCACCGGCCCGAAGAACTCCTCGTGGTAGGCGTCGTGCTCCGGTGTGATCCCCGTCAGGACGGTGCTCGAGAAGAAGTTCCCGTCGCGCTCGCCGCCGGCCACGAGCGTCGCGCCCTGCTCGACCGCCCGCTTGACCTGGCCGTCGAGGCGCTCGGTGGCCAGCGTGGAGGAGAGCGGGCCGATCGTGGTCTCCGGCGAGGTCGGATCCCCCGGGGCGACCGCCGTGAGCGCCGCCGTGAACTTCTCGAGGAACGGCTCGTAGAGCTCGTCGACGACGATGAAGCGCTTCGCCGCGTTGCAGGCCTGGCCCGTGTTCTCCAGGCGGCCGCCCACGGCGGCCTCCACCGTCGCGTCGAGGTCGTCCGTCCCGAGCAGGAGGAACGGGTCCGAGCCGCCGAGCTCGAGCACGATCTTCTTGAGGTTGCGCCCGGCGATCTCGGCCACCGCCGCGCCCGCGCGCTCCGAGCCGGTGAGCGAGACGCCGCGGACCCGTGGATCGCCGATCACCCACTCGACCTGCTCATTGGAGGCGAAGACGTTGATGTAGGCGTCGGCCGGGAAGCCGGCGTCCTGGAAGATCCGCTCCATCGCCTCGGCCGACTCCGGGCACTGCGGGGCGTGCTTGAGCAGGACCGTGTTGCCCGCCACGAGGTTCGGGCCGGCGAAGCGGGCCACCTGGTAGTAGGGGTAGTTCCAGGGCATGATCCCGAGCAGCACGCCGACGGAGCTGCGGCGGACGAGCGCGGAGCCCTCGCCCTCCAGCAGGTCGATCGGCTCGTCGGCCATGAGCTCGGCGGCCTTCCCGGCGTAGAAGTCGTAGATCGCGATGCTGAAGTCCACCTCGCCGAGCGCCTGCTCGATCGGCTTGCCCATCTCGCGCACGATGATCGCCGCGAGCTCCTCGCGCCGCTCGTCGTACAGCTCGCTGACGCGGCGCAGCAGGCCGGCCCGCTCCTCGACGCTCGACCCGCGGCTCCAGCCCCGATGGGCCGCGTCGGCCCTCCCGATCGCCTCGGCGAGCGCCTGGTCGCCGATGGTGGGGAAGCTCCTCCCCGCCTGCCCCGTGGCCGGGTTGACCACCGCGTACTCGGTCATGCTGGTGCTCGCTCTCGTTCTCGGAACCGTGGACTGCTCCCGCCCGCCGGCCTCGGCGTCGCCGTGCGGGCGCGAGGCTAGGGTGCGCGTCCCGCAAAGGCAAGGCGCACGGGACCGGAGCGCCCGAGGGGGTTCTCCGCCGACGGCGCCCGCGGCGCGAGGCCGACGCCCGGCCGCGATAGCGTCCACGCCATGCCGGACCCCAGTCCCTCCGGGTCGAGGCTCGTCGCCGAGATCGCGGAGGCCGAGCGCGCGGAGCGCACCCGGTTGGCGGACCGCCTGCACGACGAGGGGCTCCAGCTGGTGCTCGCCGCCCGGCAGGAGCTCGAGGAGCTGCGGGACGGCGACCCCGCGGCGCTCGACGCGCTCGCCGACGACCTCGCGCGGGCCACGGAGGCGCTCCGCTCGCTGACCGCGGCGATGCACGAGGACGTGCTCACCCACCTGCCGCTCGCGGAGTCCCTGCGCCGCATCGGCTCCGACGCGGCACGCCGCGGGCGCTTCGCGTTGGCGATCGCCGTGGAGGCGCCGGCCGCCGGCGTCCACGACGACATGGTCCGCGACGTCGCGCGCGAGCTCCTGGCCAACGTCGCCCGTCACGCCCAGGCGACGCAGGTCGAGCTCGAGGTGCAGGGTGGCGGGGCGGAGCTGCTCGTGCGCGTGAGCGACGACGGGCGCGGCGTCGACGCGCGCGCCCGCGTCGCGGCCGAGCGCTCCGGGCACCTCGGGCTGCGCCGCCTGGAGCGCACGCTCGGCGAGCTCGGCGGGCGCTTCGCGCTCGACCAGCGGGCCGGCGGCGGGACCGTGGCCAGCGCCTGGCTGCCGCGGCGGGTGCTCGCCGCGCAGAGCACCCTGGAGGACGAGCTGCGCGACGCCCGCCGCTGGACCTCCGCGCTCATGGCGGCCCAGCAGGACGGCCTCGTGGTTTTCCGGGACCACCGGACGGTGCAGGTCAACGACGCGTTCTGCCGCCTCACCGGCTTCGGGCGCGACGTGCTCCTCGATCGGACCCCGGCGGACTACCCGTTCTGGCCGGAGGAGGACCGGGACGAGCTCCTGGCCGGGATGGAGGAGGCCTACGCCCGCGGTGGTCTCGACCAGGTCGTCGAGCTGCGCCACGCGGAGGGGTGGCGGCTCCCGGTGCTCGCGAGCAGCGCGCGCATCGACGACGCGGGAGCCGACCGCCTCACGCTGGTGATGACGATCAAGGACCTGAGCGCCGAGCGGCGCGCCGAGGAGCGGCGGCGCCTGGCGGTCGAGCTCGAGACCACGATCGAGACCACACGGCGGCTCACCGCGATCCTGACGGCGATCCAGGCGGGGGTTCCCGCCGTGCTCGACGCGCTCGGCCGGCTCCTCGTCGACCACCTCGGCTGGGGGAACGTGGTCGTCAACCTCCGCGCGGACGGCGACGACGGCTGGGTGGTCGCCTGGACCTCCGCCCGGGAGCTCGCCGACGCGCTCGGGCACGACGTGCAGCGCGACCTCACCTGGGCCCCCTACCTCGACGCGCGCTTCGCTCGCCGGGGCGCCTGGTTCGTCCCGGCCGGGGTGCTGCCCCACGACGAGCTCACGACGCACGTGCCGCCCTGGGTGCCGCTCTCCGCCCCCGACGCCTGGCTCGCGGACGACATGCTCATCGTGCCGCTGCAGAGCCGCGGCAGCGCGCCGTGCGGCATGGTCAGCGTCGACTGCCCGCGCTCGGGGCTGCGACCGACGGACACCGAGCTCGACGCGCTGGTCGCCGCGGGCGAGCATGCGGCCGGGGCCCTCGCGCTCGGCCGCGGGGACGCGGGCTAGGGCTCGCCGACCGCGACGCCCGGCTCCTCGGCGGCGCCCTGGTCGGAGAAGCGCTGCGCCTCGAAGAGCATCACGACGGCGCCGACGTTCATCGGCGCCGCGAGGGCGTCCTGGACCAGGCGCTCCGCCGCCTCGCGCTCGAGCCGCTCCATCGTGTCGAGGAGGGCGGCCTGGGCCCGTGACATCTCCTGCCAGCCCTGCTCGTCCAGGGTCATCGCCGTGCGGGCGATCACCGCCTCGCCGCGGTCGAAGCCGCCCGAGGCCGCCGAGAGCCGGCAGTAGTCGAGGACCTGGATCAGCGCGGCGTCGCTGGCCGCCTGCTTGGCCACGGCGGACGCGCCCTCCCAGGCCTCCTGGGTCACCTGCGGGCGCGGGTTGGCTCGGTAGTGGTGCTCGACCGCGCCTCGCCGCGGGGTGGTGCCGACGTCCTCGAGCAGGCCGAGCTCGTGCAGCGTGCGCACGTGGTAGGCGACGGTCCCGAGCGAGGCGCCGAGCCGCTTGGAGAGCTGCACGGGAGAGGAGGTCTGCTCCTCGAGCATCGCGAGGATGCGCACGCGCAGCGGATGGCCCAGGGCCTTCACGTAGCGCGGATCGTCGATGCTGGTGATCGTCATGGGAGCGGCCGAGCCGGCGCCGACGAGTCGAGCGTCCTGACTGGTCAGTTGACCCTATCGAGGGCTGGTGGCGATTCGGCATGAATCCCAACGCGCCAGCTTTGAAACCAATCGACCCCTCCCGCAGGTCTCCCGATCGATGCTGACGACGCTCGACACCGAGGCCCGCGACGCCTACGACGCGCTCGCCCCGGCCTACGACGCGCTGACCGCGGACTACCCCTACGCCGTGTGGCTCGAGCGCCTTGTCGACCTGGCGCGCGAGCACGGTCTGCGGGGCGACCGCGTGCTCGACGTGGCCTGCGGCACCGGCAGCTCCTTCCTGCCCCTGCTCGCCCAGGGCTTCGCGGTCACGGCCACCGACGTCTCCGGCGAGATGTGCGCGCGAGCCCGTCGCAAGGCCGGCGGCGCCGTCGAGGTCCATCGCGCCGACCTGCGCGAGCTCCCCGTGCTCGGCGCCTTCGACCTCGTCACCTGCCTGGACGACTCCCTGAACTACCTGCTCGAGCCGGCCGACCTCGTGGCGGCGCTCACGGGCATCGCGCGACAGCTCGCCCCCGGCGGCCTGGCGGTCTTCGACGTCAACACCCTGCGGGCCCAGCGCGAGGGCTTCTCGGAGAGCTTCTCGCTCGACACGGGCGAGCACGTCATCGTCTGGCGCGGGACGGGCTCCCCCGAGCTCGAGCCCGGCGGACGGACGCAGGCCACCGTCGAGACCTTCTCCGCCCAGGGCGCCCTCTGGCGCCGCAGCACCTCCGAGCACCGCCAGCGGAACCACCCGCTGGGAGAGGTGCTCGACGCGCTCGCCGACGCCGGCCTCGAGGCGGTCGCCCTGCGCGGCCAGCACCGGGGCGCCGTGCTCGAGGCGCACGTGGACGAGCTCGTCCACACCAAGGTCGTCATCGTCGCCCGGACCCGGAAGGGAGCGCGCACATGATCCTCCGCCCCTGACCCCTCCCGCTTCGCACCGCCTCAGGCCGCCGCGAGCTGCGCTCGCAGCGTCGCGCGGACGCGATGCAACCGGACCTTCGCGGTGCCCTCGGGCAGGCCGAGGCGCTCAGCCGCCTCGGCCTGCGTGAGGTCCGCCCAGTACCGCAACGCCACGAGCCGCCGCTCCGCCGGCTCGAGGTGCCCCAGCGCCCGCCACAGGTCGAGGCGCTCGACCGTCCCCTCGCCCGTGTCCGCGGAGGGCTCGGCCTGATCGGAGATCGGCGCCTCGTTGCGAGCGGCCGCGACGACCCGCAGCGCCTCGTTGCGGGCGATGGCGGCCGTCCACGCCCGGCGCCCGGCCGTCGACCGGCACTGGCGGTGCCTGCGCCAGGCCCGGAGCACCGCCTCCTGCGCGGCGTCGTCGGCGTTCGCGCCGCTTCCCAGCACGCGGCGGGTCTCCGTCAGGCACCAGCGCAGCACCTGCTCCCAGTCCCACGGCGGGGCGACCTCGTCGGCTCGTCGGCACGTCTCCATGCCCCCGAGGATGCCATTTGCGCGGCTTTTTCCACCGCGCAGATCTGCGCAACATTGTCGCTAGTTGCGAAGGAACGCCGCATGGTCGATGATCCTCAGCAATGGCGGCGGGACAGGGGTGGGTCTTCGAGCTCGATGCACGCTCCGGCGGTGCGCTGGCCGACGGCCTCAGCCGACCGGACGGAGGTGTCATGGGCTTCGAGGCGTGCGTCCTCGAGGTGGTCGCCGACGCCGACGTGAGGCCCCGGGAGCTCCGCGTCCTCCTTCGCTGGGACCGAGCGGTCCCGCTGAAGCTCGCGCACCTAGCCCGGCCGGTCCTCGCCGCCGGCGGCGTGCTGCGCGCCGATCTCGACGCCGACGACGTCCGCCGGCGCGCGCTCGCCACCGGGCTCACCGTGCTGCGACCGCTCGTCCGCGCCGACCTCGACGCGCTCCGCCGCGTGGCGGCCCGGGCCCTCCCGACCGAGCGGGCGCTCGGCCGGGCCGCGCCCGCCGCCTGAAGACCGGCCGGCCCTATCCGGCGGGCGCGAGGGTCGCGGGCGCGCCGAAGGGCCCGAGGACCGCGGGCAGGACGACCGAGCCGTCCTCCTGCTGCCCGTTCTCGAGCAGCGCGACCAGCGTGCGCCCCACCGCGACGGCGGTGCCGTTGAGCGTGTGGACGACGGCGGGCCTCCCCTGCGCGGGGCGGAAGCGGACGTCGAGGCGACGGGCCTGGAAGTCCGTGGTGTTGGAGGTCGAGGTCAGCTCCCGGTAGCGGCCCTGGCCGGGCAGCCACGCCTCGCAGTCGTACTTCTTGGCCGCGCTGGCGCCGAGGTCGTCGACCGCGATGTTCACCACCCGGTAGGGCAGCTCGAGCGCGCCGAGCAGCTCCTCCTCGATGGCCAGCAGCCGCTCGTGCTCGGCCGGGCTCGCATCGGGGTGGACGAAGCTGAACATCTCGACCTTGTCGAACTGGTGCACCCGGAAGATGCCGCGCGTGTCGCGCCCCGCCGTCCCGGCCTCGCGCCGGAAGCAGGGCGAGAAGCCGGCGTAGCGGAGCGGCAGCTCGGCCACGTCGAGCACCTCGCCGGCGTGCATCGAGGCCAGGGCCACCTCGCTCGTCCCGGCCAGGTAGAGCTCGTCGGCGGGGAGGTGGTAGATCTGCTGCTCGGTGTCGGGGAGGAAGCCCGTCCCGTACAGCGCCTCCTCGCGCACGAGCGCGGGCGGGATCACCGGCTCGAAGCCGTGCCCGAGGAGGGTGCGCAGCGTCCACTGGACGAGCGCCAGCTCCAGCATCACGAGCTCGCCGCGCAGGTAGGCGAAGCGCGAGCCGCTGAGCCGCGCGCCGCGCTCCATGTCCACGCGCGCGCCCGCGAGGGCGAGGTGGTCCAGCGGCGGGAACCCCGGTCGCCACGGCTCGCCGACCTCGCGCACCACCGTGTCCCGGGCCGCCGCCGAGGGGTCGGGCAGGTTCGGCAGGAGCGCCAGCGCGGCGGTGAGCCGCCGGTCGGCGTCGGCGGCGCGGGCGACGCGCTCCTTGACCTGCTCGGCCAGCTCGCGGGCGGCCGCGACCGCCGCTGCCGCGTCGCCACCGGTCTGATGCGCGGCGCCGACCGCGCGGGCGTCCCGCTTCTGGCGGGCGCGCAGCTCCTCGGCGTCCCGGGTCGCCGCCCGCCGCTCCTCGTCGAGCGCCAGGACGCCGTCCACCGCGCCGGGCTCCACGTCGCCGCGCCGCGCCAGCGCCGCACGGGCACCGGCGGGATCGGAGCGGAGGAGGCGCAGGTCGAGCATCGGCGCCGCATCCTACGCGGGCGCCACGGCGCTACCCCGCGTCCTGCACCTTGTTGTCCGAGGTGTTGCGCTGCTTCTTGGCCTGCCGGCCGGCGTACTTCGAGAGGAAGTCGGCGACGTCGTCGGCGTCCTTCCCGACGACGATGTTCTCGGGCATGATCGCGCCGGAGTAGCCACCGTTGCGCACCGCGTAGAGGACGTTCTGCTTGCCCTCGACGCGGACGTTGAAGTTCGGGCCGTCGACCCGCTCGCGATCTCGGACCTTCGACGCGCCACCCTGGGCGTTCACGGTGTCGAGCGTGTGGCAGCCGAAGCAGCGCTGGGAGAAGAGCTGGGCCCCGTGCTTCACCGCCGCCGACTCGTTCGACGGGAGGTCGCTCTTGTCCCCGCAGGCGGCCAGCCCGCCGGCGGAGGCGAGCGCGGAGGCGATGACGAGGACCCGGCGCATGACGGCGCGAAGCATAGGGAACGGCCATCATGGTGCGGGTGGCCCCTCCCGCCCTCCGCGCCAGCCTCGCCCTGCTCGGCGCGGCGGCGCTGCTCGGCGGCTGTGCCGTTCGCGGCCCGGAGCCGGTCCGCGAACGGGGCGCGACGATCCACCTGCGCCTCGACGAGTACAGCATCACGCCGGCGTCGATCAAGGTGCGCGCGGGCCGCATCCGGATCGTGGCGCGCAACGTCGGGCGGCTCACCCACAACGTCAAGGTGCTCGAGGACACCGACGAGGAGGGCGCCGACCCGATCGTCTACGGCGGCACGGCCACCATGCACGGGGGCGATCCGCCGCGCTCGGTGACCCTCACGCTCCTTCCCGGCCACTACCTCCTGGTCTGCACGATCGGCTCCCACAAGAACCTCGGGCAGTACGCGAGCCTGCAGGTCACCGAGGCCGCGCCCTGAGGCGGACCGGGGCTCACGCGGTGCCCGCCGCGCGCAGGGCGAGGAAGGCGACGACGAGCGCGGCGGCGGTCATCACCCCGAGCTCGCGGCGCAGGATCTGGGTCACGACGGAGCGCTGCTCGGCCTCCGGGCGCCCCCCGAGTGCCGCGGCGTCCGGGAGCCCGCGCGCCTCGAGCACGGCCTCGGCGCTAGCGATGCGCAGCTGCTCGGCCACGACGTTGATCGCGATCGGCAGCGCCGCGTAGAGCAGGAAGAGTCCGCGGGGGCCGTCGCCGAGCACCACGACGAGCGAGCCGTAGAGGCCGAGCACCACCGCGGCCGCCTGCGCGACCCGGAGCGCAGGCCAGAACCGCGGGGCGGACTGCACCCGGTACCACCGCAGCGCGCCGTAGAGGCCCACCGCGCCGTTCAGCGCCGCGGTCAGGAGCGCCAGGACGAGGGTCAACGCGTCCGCTCTCGGGAACGGTGACGACTTCGTGGCACCTCGTCACAAGTAAGCGCTATACCTCTCATCTGATGCTCCGAAGCTACCTCCCCGCGATCGTGTTCCTCGCCCTGGGTGGGGGGATCGGCGTGGTGTTCGCCTTCTTGAACCGGCTCCTCGGGCCCAGCCGCAAGAAGGTCCGCAGGAGCACGGACGACCCGTACGAGT
>CAXSFZ010000002.1:0-9734 GCA_964236905.1 uncultured Solirubrobacteraceae bacterium
GCTCGGCCAGGGCGCCGTGGCCGATGTCGCGGCGCTTGGGGCCGCGCATGAAGCCAGCCTCGCCGACCGAGAACGGCGGGAAGTTGTAGTGGTGCCAGTAGTACTTCTTGCTCTCGAGGCCGAGCGTGTCGATCCGCATCTCCTCCTTGAGCGTGCCGAGCGTCGCCACGGAGTAGGCCTGGGTCTGGCCGCGGGTGAAGAGCGCGGAGCCGTGGTTGCGGGCACCGAGGCCGACCTCGATCGTGATCGGGCGGATCTCGGTGGGCTGGCGGCCGTCGGGGCGCGTCTTGTCCCGGGCGATCCGCTGGCGGATGACCTGCTTCTCGAGCGTGGCGAACGCCTTGGCGGCGTTGGCGCGGGCCGCGGCGTACTCCGCGTGGTCCTGCTCGGGGGTGTACTGGTCGACGACGGCCTCCTTGACCGCGGCGGTCGCGTCCTGGCGCTCGAGCTTGTCGAAGACCTGCGTGGCCTCGTCGAGCTGCGGGCCGTGGGAGGCGCGGATCTCCTCCACGAGCGAGCTGAGGTCGGCCGGGGCGGGGATGTCGAGCTCCGGCTTGCCGGCCCGCTCCTTGAGCTCCCACTGGACCGCGCAGAGCTTCTTGATCTCGGCGTGGGCGATGTCGAGCGCGTCGAGGATCTCGGCCTCGGAGACGCCGTTGGCGCCGGCCTCGACCATGAGGGTCGCCTCCTCGGAGCCCGCGACGATGAGGTCGAGGTCCGAGCCGCCGTCCAGGAGCTGCTCCTCGGTTGGGTTCACGACGAAGTTGCCGTCGATGATACCGACGCGCACCGCGCCGACCGGGAAGGGCAGCGGCACCTCGGAGATCATCAGCGCCGCGGAGGCGCCGTTCATCGCGAGGATGTCGAAGGGCTCGTCGTGGTCGACGGAGAGCGGCAGCGTCACGAGCTGCGTCTCGTAGCGCCAGCTCTTCGGGAAGAGCGGGCGGATCGGGCGGTCGATCATGCGGGCGGTCAGCGTCGCCTTCTCGCCCGAGCGGCCCTCGCGCTTGAAGAACGAGCCGGGGATCTTGCCCGCGGCGTACATGCGCTCCTCGACGTCGACGGTGAGCGGGAGGAAGTCCGCGTCGCGGAGGTTGCCGACGGTGGCGGTCGACAGGATCATCGTGTCGCCGGCGCGCACGACGACGGCGCCCCCGGCCTGGCGAGCCATCTTGCCCGTCTCGAAGGAGATCTCCGTGCCGGCGATCTCGACGGTGACGGTGGTCACGGCGTCATTGCTGCTCATATGTGGTGGTTCCCTTCGTGCGCCGTCATCGGTCTCGACCGCGCGGTTCGGTTGCTTCTCGTGTCGGAAGTGCCCCACAGGGTAGCCCTCCGGGTGGTCGGAGGGCCGCGAGCCACGCGGCGTCCGGCGGCCCCGAGAGCATGGCGCCGGCCGCGAAGAGGGTCGGCGTCGCGACCGCCCCCGCACGCAGCGCGTCGCGCACGTCGCGGCGCACGCGGGCCCCGACCGCCTCCGAGCGGCGGTCGTCGTCCCACCGCGCGAGGTCCACCCCGAGCCGCTCGAGATGCGCCCAGAGGTGCGGGTCCTCGACGTGCCCCTGATCGGCGTACACGGCGTCGGCGAGCGTCCAGAACGCCCCCTGGCGCCCGGCGGCCTCGAGCGCCAGGGCCAGCGCGACGGCGCGCGGATGCTTCGCCCTGAGCGCCAGGTGGCGGAAGACGAGGCGGACGGGCGCCGCGGCCAGGCGCTCCCAGGCCACCGCGCAGCGCGGGCAGGTGAGGTCCGCGTAGAAGGTGACGACCGGCCCCGCGCCGCGTGCGTGGTCGTCGGGGCGCGGGCCGGGGACGGGGCTCGAGCGCAGGGGATCGGCGTCCACCTCCCGACCGTACCCTGAGGCCATGGCCCTGCGCACGCACGTCCTCCGGCGCGAGCAGCGCCTCGACGGCACGCCGGAGGAGGTCTTCGGCTTCTTCGCGGACGCCAGGAACCTCGAGGCGATCACGCCGCCGCTGCTGCGCTTCACCGTGATCACGCCGGGGCCGATCGAGATGCGCGTCGGCACGCTCATCGAGTACCGCCTGCGCGTCCGCGGCGCTCCCGTCTCGTGGCTGACCTCGATCCAGGCCTGGGAGCCGCCGCACCGCTTCGTCGACATGCAGCTGCGCGGCCCCTACGCGCTCTGGCACCACACGCACACCTTCGCCGCGGACGGCCCGGAGCACACGACGATGACCGACACCGTGCGCTGGGGGATCGGCTTCGGCCTCCTGGGGGAGCTGGCCCGGCGCCTCTTCGTCGAGGACGACGTGGCGGCGATCTTCGCGCACCGGGCCGAGGTCATCGGCCCGCTGCTGGCCGCCGACATCGCGGCGCGGCGCGCCTAGGGCGTGCTCGCCCCGGTCGGGCCGGTCGGCGCGGCGGGGGCGGCGGGTGGCGGAGTCGCCGCGCTCGCGCTCGGCGGGGTGCCCGTGTCGGTCGGCGTCGAGGTGGCGGGCGCGGGCACGGTCGTGGTGGTGGTCTCGGTCGAGACCGAAGGCGTGGAGGCGGGCGCCTGCCGGCGGCTCGTGCTGCGGTGGCTGAAGAGCGTGGTCGCCGCGTCGCCGGAGCCCGCGGACCCGCCGAGGGCGAGCTCCCCGCCCGTCAGCAGGAAGGCGCCGATGACGAAGGCCACGAGGCCCGTGAGGAGGGCCGCGAGGAGTGCGGGACGGCGCGAGCGGCGCGGCGGCGGCGCGATGGTGGTGGAGGCGACCACGGTCGGCTCCGCCGGCGGGCCGCCCTCCACGTGGCGCGGGCGCGGCCGGCCCCGCACGCGCTCCCGCGCCTGCGTCGTGGAGGCCTCGGGCTCCGGGCCCGTCCGGACGACCGTGATGACCTCGGCGGGCTTCTTCAGCGCCTCGGAGACGAGGGTCACGATCACCGGGGTCGCGGCCGCCCCGACCAACGTGCCGGGGCCCCAGACCTTCGAGACGACGAGGGCGGCGACCACCGAGGAGGCGCTCGCGATGACGAGCGTCAGGAGGCTCGGGCGGTTCGACGCGGGGGCCGGCGGGGACGGCTGGGGCATCGCCTCGACGGTACCGTCTCGACGTCGCGCGGCGCGACGGCGGCGGCGGCCCGGGCCGACCGGCTAGGAGGCGGCCAGGGCGTCGAAGATGAGGTTCACCCCGGGCAGCTCGCCCGGGTTGGCGGCGAGGTGGGACCAGGTGACCACCCCGTCGGGGCCGACGATCACCAGCGCCCGGTTGGACATCCCGGCCGGCTCGAAGTAGGCGCCGAGCTTCCGGGACGTCTCGCCCTTGGGCTCGAAGTCGGAGAGCTGCTCGATGGAGACCCCGAGCTTCTCCTTGAACGCGGCCTGGGAGTACGTCGCGTCGGTGGAGACGCCGTAGAGCGTGGCGCCCTGCGCGGCGAGCTCGGGCAGCGCCTCCTCGTAGACCTGCAGCTGATCGGTGCAGACCGGGCTGAAGGCGAACGGGTAGAAGACCAGCACGGTGGTGCGGCCCTTCAGGTCCTCCTGGGTGAAGCCCTCGCCGTCCTGGGTCTGCAGCGCGAAGTCGGGGACCGCGGTCCCCGGCGCGATGATGCTCACTTGCGCAGGCCGAGCTGCCGGATGAGCTCGCGGTAGCCCTCGAGGTCGGACTTCTCCAGGTAGTTCAGCAGCCGGCGCCGCTGACCGACGAGCATCAGCAGGCCGCGCCGCGAATGGTGGTCCTTCTTGTGCGCGCGCAGGTGCTGCGTCAGGTCGTTGATGCGCTGGGTGAGGAGAGCGACCTGGACGCGGGTGCTCCCGGTGTCCTGCGCGTTGGCGCCGAACTGGGCGACGATCTCCTGCGTGCGTTCGGGTGAGAGCGTGGTCATTGGCGACCGGGGAGGCTAGCAAGGCCCCGGGCGGCCTCGACGTCGCGCGCCATCTGCTCGAGGAGGGCCTCGACGGAGTCGAAGCGCCGCTCCCCCCGCAGCCGCTTGAGGAAGTCGACGCGGATCCGCTGCCCGTACAGGTCGCCGTCCCAGTCGATCAGGAACGCCTCCACGAGCGCGCCGAGGCCCGTCTCGAACTGCGGCCGCACCCCGATGCTCGTCGCCGCCGGGACGGGGTCGGCCCCGCCCGGGAGGTGGACCCGGCAGGCGTAGACCCCGTGGGCCGGCGTGACGAAGGCGGCCTGGGGCACGAGGTTGGCCGTGGGGTAGCCGAGCGTGCGCCCGCGCCGCTCGCCGTGGCTCACCTGGCCGGTCAGGGAGAACGGCGCGCCGAGCAGCTTGCCGGCGTGCTCGATGGCCCCCCCGGCGACCAGGCCGCGGATGTGACTCGAGGAGACCACCTCGCCGTCCACCTCGAGCAGCGGCGAGACGTGGACGTCGAAGCGCCCGTCGGCGGCCAGGAACGACGCGTCGCCCTGCGCCCGCGCGCCGTAGTGGAAGTTCTCGCCCACGCTCACCCGGGTGGCCCCGAGCCGCCCGGCGAGCACCTCGTCGTGGAACTGCTGCGCGGTCTGCGCCGCGAAGGCGGCGTCGAAGTCGATGACCACGAGCTCCTCCACGCCGAGGCCCGCGATGAGCTCGGCCTTGCGCTCGAGCGGCGTGAGGAGCGGCGGTGCCCCGGCCCGGTCGATGACCGTGCGCGGGTGCGGCTCGAAGGTGAGCACCGCGTCGGCGCCCCGGATCACCTCGCGGTGGCCGAGGTGGACGCCGTCGAAGGTCCCCACGGCGAGCCGCCGCGGGCGCGGCGTCGCGTCGGAGAGGGCGGTGAGGATCACGCCCTGAAGCCTACGACCGGCTTGAGCCGGCCTCCGGGTCGCGGCTCGGCCAGGGCGATCGGGCCGTCGGCGTCGCGCAGCACGACGGTCGCGGCGGCCGGTGCGCCGGGATCGGCCACGTCGAGGCCGTGCGCCGCGCGCCGCGCCGGCTCGCCGCCCAGCTCGACCACGGGGAGCACGCGAGCGAGCGCCTCGTCCAGGCCGACGAGGTGGGCGGCCGAGGGATCGCGGGTGGCCTCGGCCACGTCGAAGGGGCCGATCGCGGTGCGCCGCAGCGCGGTGCAGTACGCGTCGCCGAGGTCCGCCACCAGGGAGCGCACGTAGGTCCCGGCGGAGCACTCGATCAGGAAGCGGTCCGCGGCGAGGCGCTCGAAGCGGTGCACCCGGACCTCGCGCTCGGGCAGCTCGACCGCCACGCCGCTGCGGGCCAGCGCGTAGGCGCGCCGTCCGTCGACGTGCACCGCGGAGTAGGCGGGCGGGCGCTGGCGCAGCGTGCCCGTCGGCAGCTCGAGCGGCTCGGGCGGGAGCCGGCCCGTCTCGGTGAGCTCGCCCTCGGGGTCGCCCGTGGTCGAGGTCCACCCGAAGCGCGCCGTCGCCTCGTAGCGCTTGGCCAGCGCCATGACGTGCGCCTGCACCCGCGTCGCACGGCCGAGCAGGACCACCAGCAGCCCCGTGGCGAACGGGTCGAGCGTGCCCGCGTGCCCGACGCGCACCCGCCCGACGCCCTTGCCGGAGCGCTCCCGCCCGACGACCTCGCGGCGCACCCGGGCCACCACGTCGTGCGAGGTGACGCCCGCCGGCTTGTCGACCAGGATCAGTCCGTCCATCGGCGGGCATGATGACCCCATGTCCTCCGACGCGTTCGCCGAGCTGGCCTGCGAGCCCGATCCCCCGGTGGAGGAGCTGGCCCTGAGGCTGGCCGCCGAGTTCGGCCCCGTCGATGCCGCGGCCGCCCGCCTCCACCTCGATGCGCTCGCCGAGGACGTCGGCGCGGAGCTCCGGCGACCGGATCCCGACCCGGTCGCCGCGCTCGGCTCCGTGCTCGGTCGCCGGCACGGCTACACCGGCGAGACCCGCGAGTACGACCACCCCGACAACTCGATGCTGCCCCTCGTCCTCGAGCGCCGCCGCGGGCTGCCCATCACCCTCTCGGTCCTCTACGTCGCGGTCGCCCGGCGGGCCGGCATCCGGCTGCGCGGCGTCGGCCTCCCCGGCCACTTCGTGGCGGGCCACTTCCCGGATCCGGCCGCGCGACCCGACCTGCTCGACCCGTTCCACAACGGGATGCGCATCGCGATGCCGGAGCTGCCGGCCGAGCTCCTGCGTCCGTGGGGCCCGCACGAGACCGTGCTGCGCATGGCCAACAACCTCGTCGGCTCGTTCTCCAAGCGCGGGGCGCTCGCCCACGCCATCCGCGCCGCGGACCTGCGCCTCCTGCTCCCGGTGGAGCCGGCCGACCTCGATCGCTACACCGTCGAGGCGCGCGCGCTGCGCGCGCAGCTCAACTGACGGCCCTCAGCCGGGCGGCGGGCCGAGCTGGCGCGTGATCTGCTCGCGCACGAAGTCCACGAGCGCGGCGGCGTCGAGCTGCGTGGTGAAGCCGGCCGCCTGGCGATGTCCGCCGCCGCCGCCGGCGCGGGCGATCACCGAGACGTCCACCGCGCCGTCGGTCGCCCGGAGGGAGACCTTGCGCTTGCCGGGCGTCGCGCTCTCGAGCACGTCGCGAGCCAGCGCCGCCACCTTCGTCCCCTGCACGGAGCGGAGGTGGTCGATCACCCCCTCGGAGTAGCTCTCCTCGGCGCCGGCCGCCGCGAAGTCCTCCGCGGCGAGCTGCGCGATGGTCAGCCGGCCGCCGTCGAAGCGCTCGGCGTTAGCCAGGCCGCGCGAGAGGAGCTCGAGCTTGGAGAACGGCATCTCCTCGTAGAGGCGGCGGTGGATCCCGCTGACGTCGACCCCCGCCTCGATGAGCTCCGCCGCCATGACGTGTGCGCGGATGCCCGTGTTGTCGTACATGAACTTCCCCGTGTCGGTCACCAGCCCGACGTAGAGCGCGTCGGCGATGGTCGGCGTCGGCTCGACCTCGAGCGCGCGCATGATGTCCCAGACGAGCTCGGCCGTGCACGAGGCGCCTTCCACGACGTGGTTGACGCTGCCGAAGCGCGTGTTGTCGTGGTGGTGGTCGATGTTGAGGATGTGGGCGCCCGGGCGCTTGACGATGTGCGCCGGACTGCGGTCGATGTTGCCGCAGTCGAGGAAGACCACCGTGCGGTCGCCGAGGTCGGCCGGGGCCTCGGAGACCAACGCGTCGAGGGCGAAGAAGCGGTACTCGTAGGGCAGCGGGAACTCGTCGGCCCCCATGAGCATCACGGCGTCCTTGCCGAGCGCCTGCAGCACGCCGTGCATGGCCACGAGCGATCCCAGGGCGTCGCCGTCGGGGTTCTCGTGCGTCACGAGGATGAACCGCTCGGCCGCGCGCAGCTCGGCCAGGACGAGCGCGCGGGAGCCGGCGACGGGCTCGGTCGCGGTCACCGCCGCTGCTCCTGCTCGCGCAGCAGCGCCTCGAGCGCGAAGGCCTTCTCCGCGGTGTCGTCGTAGGCGAAGTCGAGCTGCGGCGTGTGCTTCATCCGCAGGGACGCGGCGACGCGCGCCTGCAGGAAGCCGTGGGCGGAGCGCAGGCCCTCGAGGCTCGCCTCGCGGGCCGCGGCGTCCCCGAGGACGCTCACGTGGACGCGGGCGTGGCGGAGGTCGGGGCTGGTCTTGACGTCGGTCACGGTGACGAAGCCGACACGGGGATCCTTGAGCTCGCGGGTGACCACGTCGCTCAGCACTTCGCGCATCGCCTCGTCGACGCGGCGCATCCGGTCGGCGCTCACCCTACCGCCCCGCTGAGGTCGTGATCAGGACGTGCCGGCCGACCACGCGCTCACGCGAGCTCGCGGTCGACCTTGCGCGTCTCGTAGGCCTCGAGGACGTCGCCCTCGCGGATGTCCTGGAAGCTCGCCAGCGTGATGCCGCACTCGAAGCCCGCGAGGACCTCGCGCACGTCGTCGTTGAAGCGCTTGAGCCCCGCCACGGTGGTCTCGCCGACCACCGTGCCGTCGCGCACGACCCGCACCCGGCCGCCTCGGGTGACCTTGCCCTCGAGCACGTAGGAGCCGGCGATCGTGCCGATCTTGGAGGCGCGGAAGATGGCGCGCACCTCGACCTGGCCCACGCCGTCCTCGACCTCCTCGGGGTCGAGCATCCCGGTCATCGCGTCGCGGAGCTCGTCGAGCGCCTTGTAGATGACCGAGTAGTGGCGGATCTCGATGCCCTCGCGGTCGGCCGCGGCCCGCGCGTCGCCCACCGGGCGCACGTTGAAGCCGAGGATCGTCGCGTCGGACGCGGTCGCGAGCATGACGTCGGACTCGGTGATGCCGCCGACCCCGGAGGAGATGACGTCGACGAAGACCTCGTCCTGCGGGAGCTTCGCGATCTCGTCCTCGAGCGCCTCCACGGAGCCCGCGACGTCGGCCTTGAGGATCACCGCGAGGTCCTTCGTCCCGCCGCCCTGGCGCTTGAAGACGTCCTCGAGAGAGACCTTGCGGCCCGAGCGGCGCGCGAGCGCCTCGCTCTTCAGGCGGACCTCCCGCTCGTTGGCCTCGCGCCGCGCGACCCGGTCGTTGGCCACGACGCGGACCTGCTCGCCCGCGTCGGGGACCCCGTCGAAGCCGAGGATCTCGATGGGGTCGCCGGGCGCCGCCGTCTTGGTGCGGACGCCGTGGTAGTCGGTGAGGGCGCGGACCTTGCCCCACTGCGGGCCGGCCACCACCGCGTCGCCGATCTTCAGCGTGCCGCGCTGGACGAGCATCGTGACGACCGGGCCGCGGCCCGGGTCGAGCTTGGACTCGATGACGATGCCCGACGCGTCGGCGTTCGGGTTGGCCTTCAGGTCCTCGAGCTCGGCGACCACCTGGATCGTCTCGAGCAGGTCCTCGAGGCCGGTGCGCGCCTTGGCGGAGACGTCGACGAACTCGATGTCGCCGCCCCACTCCGCGGGCTGCAGCCCGAGCGTGGTCATCTCGGTGCGCACGCGCGTCGGGTCGGCGCCCTCCTTGTCGACCTTGTTGACCGCGACGAGCACGGGGACCTCCGCGGCCAGCGCGTGGTCGACCGCCTCGCGGGTCTGCGGCTTCACGCCGTCGTCGGCCGCCACCACGATGATCGCGATGTCGGTGACCTTGGCGCCGCGGGCGCGCATGGCGGTGAACGCCTCGTGGCCCGGGGTGTCGAGGAACGTCACCACGTTCTCGCCGTGGTGGACCTGGTAGGCGCCGATGTGCTGGGTGATGCCGCCGGCCTCGCCGCCGACCACGTCCGCCGAGCGGATCGCGTCGAGCAGCGACGTCTTGCCGTGGTCGACGTGGCCCATGATCGTGACCACGGGCGGGCGGTGGAGCAGGTCGGCCGGGTCGTCGTCGAAGGCCGGGGCGTCGGCGTCCTCGTCGGAGACCGAGGTGATCTCGATGGTCCGGTCGAACTCCTCGGCGATGACCTGGATCGCGTCGTCGGAGAGCGTCTGGGTGAGCGTCGCCATCTGGCCGAGCATCATCAGCTTCTTGATGACCTCGGGCACGGGGACCCCGAGGGACTCCGCGACCTCCTTCACGTTGGAGCCCGAGGCGATCTTGACGTTGTCGATGGCCGACTGCGCCTCGACGTCGAGCGGCGCGATCGTGTCGTTGTAGACGCCGCGGCGCCGCCGCCCGCGGCGCTGGCGGCGCGGCGGCTGGTTCGGGCCGCCGCCGGGGCCGCCCGGGCCGCCGGGACCGCCCGGGCCGCGGCGGGCGGCCTGAGAGTCGATGACGACACGCCGGCGCCCGGCGCCGGCGCCTCCCGCGGCGGTGCGCGGCAGGTTGGCGGACTCGTCGCGCTTGGGGCGCTTCGGAGGCTCGGGGACGGCGAGGATGCGCGGGCCGGCCCCGGGCGGCGGCTTCTCCTTGGAGGCGACGAGCTTCGGCGCCTCGTCCTTGGCG
>CAXSFZ010000002.1:9744-50975 GCA_964236905.1 uncultured Solirubrobacteraceae bacterium
GAAAGCGTGTCGTCGGTTGCGGCAGGCCCGGACGAGGGGACGAGCGTCGGCGGCTCCTCCTTGCCGGCCACCGCGGCCTTGCCCTTCTTGCCCTTGGCCGGCGCCGCCTCGGGGACGGCGGTCGGCGCGGCGGCGGCCGGGACGGGCGCCGCCTCCGCGGGAGCCTCCGGGGTGCTCGCCGGCGCGGGCGCCTCGGGGGCGGCCGGCGCCGCGGCCGTCTGGGCCGGCGGCGCGGGAGCCGCCGCCGTGGGCGCCGCGGCCGGAGCGAGCGGCGGTGCGGGAGCGGGCGCCGGGGCGGCGGCCCGGACGGGCGGCGCGGCCACGGGACGCATCGGCGTGAGCGGGATCGGCGCGGCCGGACGCGGGACGAAGTCCTCGGCCCCGATGACCTTGGGCCCGACGGTCCGGGAGGAGCCGTCCGGCCTGGGTGCCGCGGCCCGGGCCGGCGGGGCGGGGTCGGCGGGGGCGGGCGGATCGGCGAGCGCGCCGTTGCCCGGTGCCGCGGCGGTGCCGTTCCCGTTGCCGTTGGTCGGCGCGGGCGGGGCCTCGGGCGGGCTCGCGACCGCGGCCTTGCTCGAGCCGAACTCGAACGCCGCCGTGGAGGCGGTGCCCTTCGTGAGCCCGAGCGCCTGCACCACCCGCTCCTCGTCGAGGAGCGCCGACGCGGCGGTCACGGTGATCCCGGCGTCGCGGAGCTGCACGAGGAGGTCCATGGCGGACATCCCGTGCTCCTTCGCGATCTGACTTGCCTTCTTCTCAGCCACTGTTCATCGATTCTAGAAGGTTCAGGGGGGTGTGGACCGCGCGCTTGAAGGCGCGTGGGAACTGCCTGCGCGCCACCGCGCGCTCCGTGCAGGCCGCGCCGCAGGTCCAGGCGCCACGCCCGGGGGCGCGACGCGCGGGGTCGGCCACGACGGTCGGGGGACCGCCGAGACCCGCGGCGAGGGCGAACCGGTGGAGCTCCGCCTGCGGCCGGAGGGCGCCGCAGGCGATGCACCGCCGCGTGGCGAGGTGGCCGCGCGCTACGACGCGGGCCCCCCCGGGGGATCGGCGGGCAG
Source organism: uncultured Solirubrobacteraceae bacterium (assembly GCA_964236905.1). Lineage (GTDB taxonomy): Bacteria > Actinomycetota > Thermoleophilia > Solirubrobacterales > Solirubrobacteraceae > Paraconexibacter. The sequence goes on from CAXSFZ010000002.1 coordinate 10,803, forward strand.
GCCGGACTCCACGAGCTCGGCCTCCCCCGCGCCCATCGGCGCGGGGTCGCCGTCCGGGACGTCGGCGGCCAGCGCGTCGGGCTCTCCGGCCTCGGACTGCGGCTCGAGGCCGTCGTCGAGTGCCCCGTTCGGCCCCGCCGGCGCGGCGGCCCGCTCCCGCTCCAGGGTGGCGATCGCCCGGGTCACGAGCTCGTGCACCCGCTCCTCGCCGGTCCGCCCGTCGGCGAGCTCGGCGAGCTCGGAGGCGGTCAGGTCGGCGATGACGGTCGCGTCGGTCGTGTCGAAGCGGGCGAGCGCCTGGTGGGCGTCGAGGCCGCAGAAGTACGTCTGCGGCAGCGACGCGTTCGGGCACCGGCGGCCCGTGGCGAGGATCGCGTGGCAGCGCCCGTCGTCCTGCGCGCGCTGCTCGCCGTCCTCCCCCGGCCCCTCGCCCGTGTCCTGGGCGAAGTCGGTCTCCGACTTGATGTCGATGCGCCAGCCCGTCAGGCGGGCGGCGAGCCGCGCGTTCTGCCCCTCGCGGCCGATGGCCAGCGAGAGCTGGTCGTCGGGCACGATGACGGTGGCCTGCCGCGCGTCGTCGTCGACCAGCACCTCGCGCACGCGCGCCGGCGAGAGCGCCTTGGCCACGAAGCGGGCGGGCTCGTCGTTGTAGGGGATGATGTCGATCTTCTCGCCGCGCAGCTCGGAGACGACCATGCGCACCCGCGAGCCGCGCGGGCCGACGCAGGCGCCGACCGGGTCGACGCCGTCGGCGTGGGAGACCACCGCGATCTTCGAGCGGTAGCCCGGCTCGCGCGCGACGTTCTGGATCTCCACCAGGCCGTCGGCGATCTCGGGCACCTCGAGCTCGAAGAGCGCCTTGATCAGGTCGGGATCGCGGCGGGAGACGATGATCGAGGGGCCCTTGGTGGAGGCGGAGACCTCCTTGATGACCGCCTTCACGCGCTGGTTGTGCTCGTAGCGCTCGCCGTCGACCTGCTCGCTCTTCGGGAGCAGCGCCTCGACGCGCTCGCGCAGCTGGATCAGCGTGTAGCGGGCGTCCTTCTGCTGGACGATGCCCGTGACGAGCTCGCCCACCCGGTCGCGGTACTCCTCGAACATCATGTCCCGCTCGGCCTCGCGGATGCGCTGCAGGATGACCTGCTTGGCCGTCTGCGCGGCGATGCGGCCGAAGTCGTCGGGGGTGACGTCCTGCTCGCCGATCTGGTCGGCGTACTCCGCGAACTTCTCCGAGTCGATCTCCACGTTCTCGGGCTCGACGAACTCCCCCGTCTCCTCGTCGAGGTAGGTGTTCTCGTCGATCGTCTCGACGATGAGGTGCGCCTCGAGCCGCTCGGGCACCAGCAGCTCGACGACGCGGTAGTCGCCCGTCTCGGGGTCGAGCTCGACCCGCGCGTACTTCGCGGAGTCGGGCTGCTTCTTGTAGGCGGACAGGAGGGCGTCCTCGAGCGCCGCCTGCAGCTTCTCGGGGGCGATGCCCTTCTCGCGCCCGAGCGCGCTCATCGCTTCCAGGATCTCGCGTGACATCGCTACTCCTCGACCAGGTTCGAACGGTGGATCTCGGCGTAGGGGATCGAGACCACCCCGACGTCGGCGGCCAGGGTGACCTCGGCGTCGGTGGCGCCGACGAGCTCCCCGGTGAAGGACGTGTGGCCGGCGACCGCCTCGCGGGTCCGCACGCGGGCGCGCCGGCCGAGGAAGCGCCGGAAGTGGACCGGCTTGGTCAGCGGGCGCTGGGCGCCGGGGGAGCTCACCTCGAGCGCGTAGCGCTCGCGGACGTCCTCCAGGGCGCGCGTGACGCGCTCGCAGACCGCGAGGGTGACGCCGTCGGGGTGGTCGACGAACAGCCGCAGGGTGCCGCCGCCGACGACCTCCGCCAGGAGCACCTCCACGTCCGGCGTCGCCGACGCCAGCGTGGCCTCCACCTCGCTCTGCACGTTGCTGCTCATGGCCTCTTCCTCTCCTCTCCCGCACTCCTGGAACGACGAAGGCGGGCCTTGAGCCCGCCTCCCGTCCTGCCCGCCCGGACCGATCCGGGGCGGCGAAAGCTGTTCCGCGAGGCTACCAACCCGCGACGGGGGACGCGGGCGCCGCGGCGGGCTCGCTAGGCCGCGTCGGCCCGGCGCCGGGCGCGCTCGCGGTAGAGCCGATAGTCGGCGCGCTCCGGGCGCAGCGTGGCGGCGAGCGTCAGCGGCGCGCGCGCCTCGGCGTGGCGCCCGAGCAGCTGGAGGCTGCGCCCCAGGCAGAAGAGCGCGTAGTCGTCGGTGGGGTGCTGCGCGATGACCGCCTCGAACTCCTCAGCCGCCTCGCGGTAGCGCTGGGCCCCGAAGAGCGCCCGCCCGAGCGCCTCGCGGACTGAGGACTTGTCGGGCTCGAGCGTGCGGGCGCGGGCCAGCGGGACGGCGGCGGCGTGGAAGTCGCCTCGGTCGAGCAGCTGCGTGCCGCTCTGGAACAGGTCGTACGCGGAGTCCATGCGCCGGCCCATGCTAGCCCCGGCGCCGGGCGCTTCAGCGCCGCGCGGGGCGCTGCGGCGGGAGCGCCCACCAGGCGCGCAGCCGGCCGCGCAGGCCGAGGCCCGCGCCGAGCTCCTCGCGCAGCGCCGCCCGCTCGGCGGGGCTGGGCGGCTCGCTGCTGCCCGCGTAGCGCCCGAGGCGGAGCTTGCGCACGTAGGCCTGCGCCGCCGGGCTGCCCGCCAGCCGGCGCTCCAGGCCGGCGAGCGTCAGCTCGGGCGCGGCCGGGCGCCCGCTGCGGGCCAACGCGCGGCGGAGCTCCTCGAGCGGCGCGAGCCGGCCGTGCGGGCGCCGCCACCACCAGGCGCCCCCGGCCGCGAGCCCCACTGCGCCGATCCCGAGGACGACGAGGAGGACCGGGGTGCCGCCCTCGCCGCCCCCGCCGCTCGTGGCGCTCGGCGCGTCGGCGCTGGACGCGGTGGCCGCGTCGGCGCCGTCGGAGGTGCGCGGCCGGGTGGCGGTGTCCGCGGCGGTGGCGGCGTCGCCGCCGTCGCCGGTCTCCTGCGCGGCGGGCGGGGCGATGGTCGGGGTCGGGTCGAGGGTCACCCAGCCGATGCCCGGGAAGAACGCCTCGCCCCACGAGTGGGCGGCGAGGTCGCGCACGACGTACTGCCCGCGGTCGGCGTTGTAGGAGCCCGGGGTGAAGCCCGAGGCGACGCGCGCCGGCACGCCCGCCATGCGCAGCAGCAGCGCCATGGCGCCCGAGAACTGCTGGCAGTAGCCCTCGTGGGTGTCGAAGAGGAAGGCGTCGAGCGGCACGGCGCGCTGCGCCGGGCGCTCGGTGTAGCGGGCGCCCTGCTGCACCCGCCGGCGGACGCGGCGGACGAGGTCGAAGGGAGAGCTCGCGCGGGCGCGCAGCTCCTGCGCCAGCGCCCAGGTGCGCTTGTAGCGCGAGGTCTCGAGCAGCTGCTCGCCGCCCGGGATCGGCGTCGCGCGGCCCGGCAGGCGGACGGTGACCGGGCCGGGGGTGTCGAAGGCCGGGAAGATCGCGGTGGCCACCTCCGCCGGGCGGAAGCCGTTCGCGGGGATCCCGGGTGGGCCGCCGACGGCCTGGGGCAGCTCCATCGTCAGGTCGGGGGCCACGTAGTCCGGGTACTGCGTTCCGGCGGCGAGGAGCTGCGCGCGCGTCGGCCGCGGCGTGTAGACCGAGGCGGTGTAGGTGTCCCCGGGCCGCAGCGCGCGCGTGGAGGGGACCCAGGTGCCCGAGCCGGCGGCCTCGGCCGGGCTGCCCACGTCCCGGATCGCGTTCGTGAAGCCCGCGCCGATGTACTGGTCGGAGCGCATGTTCCGCACGGTCACCCTGACGTCCTCGTACCAGCCGGGCTCCCCCGTGGGCCGCGGGGTGTCCACGGCCCCGGTGTCGTAGGGCTCCTGCTGCTCCCAGCGCAGGCCGTCGAAGCGGCGCAGGACCGCGGCCTTCCAGTAGCTCGGCTCCTTCGCGCGGACCCGGAGCACCTCGCGCCCGTCACGCGGCCAGGTCAGCGGCGAGTAGCTGTGGTTCCAGTTGAAGGAGGTCTGGTTGCGATGGGCGAGGTCGTCGGCCAGCCCGCGGTAGTCGACCCACGGCGTGGCGCCGTCGAGCCGGGGCGCGACCAGCGTGGCGAGGCCCAGGGCCACGAGCGCTCCCGCCGCCGCGATCGCCCGCGGCCGGAGCCCGCGGAGCGCCACGAGGCGGTCCGCGCCGAGGAAGAGCGCGAGGAGCACCGCGAAGCCGGCGCCGCTGACCCACGGCGACTCGGGGTTGCGCTCCACCACGGGGACGCCGTAGAGCACCCCGAGCGTCACGGCGGCGGCGACCTGGCGGCGTCCGTCCCCGCGCACGCCCGGCGCGCGTCGCCCACCCCAGGCCAGCGCGGCGGCCAGGACGCCGAGCAGGCCGGCGCCGGAGAGGATGGTCCAGCGCACCCAGGGCTCGAGCCCGCGGTAGGGGACGTTGAGGTTCGGCAGGGAGGAGAGCCCCTCACCGACGCCGTCGGCGAACGCGGCCCAGTGGTGCCAGCCCAGGTAGCGCACCGGGATGCCCGCCGCGGCAAGCCCGGCGAGGGCGCCGAGCAGGACCACCGCGCCGGCCAGCAGCCGGCGGCGGCGGGCCGGGGCCACCTCGCCGCCGAGCGCCAGCAGCGCGGCGACCAGCACGGCGACCGCCGTCATCTGCAGCGCCGGGCCGCCGGCGGTCGGGGCGACCTGCCGCGCCCAGTGCTCGCAGCCGTAGAGGACGAGCCCCGCGAAGGCGGCGAAGCGCAGCCCGTCGGCGGAGGCGCGCGCCCCGGGGCGGGGACGCGGCGGGACCGTGTGCGACGGGGCCGCGGGAGCGGAGACCGCGTCGCCGGCCCGCGCGTCGGCGGGCCGCAGGACGGTGCTCACGCCGCCTCCCGGCGCGCCTCGAGCAGCGCCACCCCGGTGCAGCCGGCCACCGTGAAGAGCGGCCGGCGCCCGGCCGGCGCGGCGCCGACGACGTCGGGCGCGACGAGGACGCGGACGCCACCGCTGGACTGGAGTGCGCGCGGCGGGCGCACGACGGACCGCGCGGCCACGTAGACGACGGGGCCGGAGCGGCCGGCCATCCCGGCCAGCGAGGGCGCGGCGCCGTCGTCAGCCACGAGCGCGAGGCGCACGTGCACGCGGCCCCACGCGCTGAGCCCCGGCTCGACCAGCGCGGGCCGCCGGTCGCCGGGCAGCAGCACGGAGCAGCCGCCCTCGCGGGCCAGGGCGACCACGAGCGAGGCGCAGGCCCGCACCGCGGCGTCGAGCGCCGCCGCCGGCTCGGCCACGCCCGCCGTGCGGGGATCGAGCACCACGAGCGGGCGCGCGTCGGCCCCGGCGAGCAGCTTGCGCTCCCAGAGCTCGCCCGTGCGCGCGAAGACGCTCCACTGGATGCGGGAGGCCGGCGCGCCGGGACGGTGCGGGCGCACGCCGTCGAGCTCGACCTCCGCGGCCATCCGCGGACGCCCGGCGCGGGGTGTGAGGACGCCGCCCTCGCCGCCGCCGCCCGCGCTCGCGACGGGGTACACGCGGGGCAGCACGAGCAGCTCGGCCGGTGCGCCGGCGGCGACCGTCCGCTGCGCCAGGCCCAGCGGGTCGCGCACGACGACGCGGGTCGGGGCCAGGACGCGGGGCCCGCGGCGGGTGAAGGTGGCGTTGATGCGCAGCGCCATCTCCCGCCGGCCGAGCGCGAGCGCGACGGGCTCCTCGAGCAGCTCCTCCTCCACCACGCCGGTGGGCAGGGGCGTGAGCCCCGCCCGCACGCGCAGGCGCACCTCCACGGGCTGGTCCTCCAGCGCCGTGCGCGCCGCGACGGTCCGCTCCACGGTGACCCCGGCCCCCCCGAGCAGGACCCAGGCGAGCGCCAGCAGGCCGAGCAGCGCGAAGGCCGCGCCCGCGACGTAGAGCGGCTCCGCGTCGAAGGTCGCGGCGACGAGCAGCAGGACGATCCCGAGGGCGACGGTCAGCGCGGCGGAGCGCATCGCCTACAGCGCCGAGACGGCCGACAGCGCGTCGCGCACGATCGCCGCGCCCGTGGCCTCGAGCGCCTCGGGCGCCGCGACGACGCGGTGGCTGAGCACGAGCTCGGCGAGCGCCTGGACGTCGTCGGGGAGCGCGTGGTCGCGGCCCAGCAGCAGCGCCCGCGCCTTGGCCGCCCGCAGGAGCATCAGCCCCGAGCGGGGGCTCGCGCCGAGCTCGGAGCGCCGGTCCTCGCGCGTGGCGCGCAGGAGGGCGACGACGTAGGTGCGCAGCGCGTCGGAGGTGTGGACGCGGCGGGCGGCGTCCTGCGCGGCGAGCAGGTCGGCGGGGCCGCCGACGGCCTCGACGTCCTCCGTGCGATCCCCCGACTCGTGGTTGCGGAGCATCTCCACCTCGCCCCGTGACGTCGGGTAGCCCATCGAGACGCGGGCCATGAAGCGGTCGACCTGCGCCTCGGGCAGCGGGTAGGTGCCCTCGAACTCCACGGGGTTCTGCGTCGCGAGGACGACGAAGGGCCGCGCGAGCTCGTGCGTGTGCACGTCGACGGTCACCCGCCGCTCCTGCATGCACTCGAGCAGCCCCGACTGCGTCTTGGGCGACGCGCGGTTGATCTCGTCCACCAGGGCGACGTTCGCGAAGATGGGGCCGGGCCGGAACTCGAAGCGCTCCTCGCGGCGGTTGTAGATGTTGGTGCCCACCACGTCGGCCGGGAGCAGGTCGGCGGTGCACTGGATGCGCGAGAACTCGAGGCCGACCGCGCGGGCCAGCGCGCGCGCCAGGGTCGTCTTGCCGACGCCGGGCAGGTCCTCGATCAGGATGTGGCCCTCGGCCACGATGCAGACGAGCAGGTCGTCGAGCAGGTCCTCGCGCACCTCGACCGCGGAGCCGACCGCCGCCTTCAGGCCCTGGGCCAGCGCGCGCGCGGCGGCGATCTCGGCGGCCTCCACGCGGTGCGCGCCGGGGTCGATCGAGGTCATTCGCGCTCTAGGCTCCGGCGGGGGTCGCGCTGCGCATCCGGTCCACGAGCGACAGGATGGCATCCGCGACGTCCCGTTTGGCCGCGCGGGCGACGCGGTGTTCGCTTCCCACGGTCAGGAGGGTCACCTCGTTGTGGGTGCTGTCGAAGCCGATGCCCGCCTCGGCGACGTCGTTGACCACCACCGCGTCGAGCCCCTTGCGGGCCAGCTTCTCCCGGCCCCGCGCGATCGCCCCGGGGCCGGTCTCGGCCGCGAAGCCGACCACGAGCTGCCCCGGGGCGCGGGCGGCGGAGAGGCCGGCGAGCACGTCGGAGGTGGGCTCCATGGCCACCACGAGCTCGGCGCGCCCGGACTTGCTGAGCTTCTCCACGGCGGGGTCGACGGGGCGGAAGTCGGCCACGGCCGCCGCCATGAGCAGGACGTCGCAGCCCGGGAACGCGGCGCCGCACGCGCCCTCGAGCTCGGCCGCGCTCTCCCCGTCGAGGTAGGTGATGCGCGGGTCGCGCGCCAGCGCGACGTTGGCCGCCACGACGGTGACCTCGGCGCCGCGGTCGGCGGCGGCCTCCGCGAGGGCGAAGCCCATGCGGCCGCTCGAGCGGTTGCCGACGAAGCGCACCGCGTCGATCGGCTCACGGGTCCCGCCGGCGGTGACGAGCACCCGCAGCCCGTCCCACGGACCCGTGCGCGGAGGCGGCGCCAGGAGCCCCTCGACCGCGGCGAGGATCGCGGCCGGCTCGGCCAGGCGGCCCATCCCCCACTCCCCGGCGGAGCCCAGGCGCCCCTCCGTCGGCGCGATCAGCGTCGCTCCCCGCCCCTCGAGCACGGCGAGGTTCGCGACGGTGGCGGGATGGGCCCACATGCGGTCGTTCATCGCCGGCGCCACGGCGAGCGGGCAGGTGGCGGCCAGGGCGGCGGAGCTCAGCAGGTTGTCCGCGAGCCCGTGCGCGAGCTTCGCGAGGGTGTTCGCGCTGGCCGGCGCGACGACGTAGGCGTCGGCGTTGGCCACGAGCGCCAGATGGGACAGCGGCTCGTGGGCCGGGGCGGGGTCGCCGGGGAAGGCGCCGCGGGCGGGATCGCGCTCCCACTCGCTCGTCAGGACCGGCGCGCCGGTGAGCCCGGCGAACGACGCCGCGCCGACGAAGCGCTGGCTGGCCTCGGTCTGCACGACGCGGACGGCGTGGCCCGCGCCCGTGGCCAGGCGGACGAGCTCGAGCGCCTTGTAGGCGGCGATGCCGCCCGAGACCCCCAGCAGCAGGCGGGCCATGGTGCTCGGAGCGCGGCGGGTCCTGCGACGCGGGCCGCCGGGGCTCCTAGCGGTACTGGTACTTGATCTTGCCCGCGGCGACTTCCTCGAGGGCGATCGTGAGGTAGTTCTTCGAGCCCGTGTCGATCATGGGCGGCGGGAACTCGTCGAACGTCCCCTCGCCGAGGTTGTGGTAGTACGAGTTGATCTGGCGGGCGCGCTTGGCGGCCACCACGACGGACGCGTAGTTCGAGTCCACGTTCTCGAGCAGGGTGTCGATGCGGGGGGAGATCACGCCTCGAGTGTAGCCCGGACGATGCCCTCCAGCTCGCCGATCGCGCGGTCGAGGTCGTCGTTGACCACGCGGTGGCCGAACTCGCCCGCGGCCGCCAGCTCGGCCTCGGCCGTGCGCAGCCGCTCCTCGATCTGCTCCGGCCCGTCCGTGCCGCGACCGACGAGCCGGGTGCGCAGCGACGCGGCCGACGGCGGCATGACGAAGATCTGCACCGCCTCGGGGAGCACCGCGCGGACCTGACGGGCGCCCTGGAGCTCGATCTCGAGCACCACGGGGTGGCCCTCGGCGGTGCGCCGCTCGAGCTCCTCCCGCAGGGTGCCGTAGCGGCGCCCGGTGTAGCCCGCGTGCTCCACGAAGGCGCCCGCGGCCACCCGCCGCTCGAACTCCGCCTCGCCGAGGAAGTGGTAGTGGACGCCGTCCCGCTCCCCCGGGCGGGCGGGGCGCGTGGTGGCGCTGACGGAGAGCTCGAGCTCCGGGACCCGCTGGAGGAGCAGGTTGATCAGCGTCCCCTTGCCCACTCCCGAGGGGCCCGTGATGACGAAGACGCGCGCCACGGGCGCCGGAGTCCGGCGGGAGCTAGCGGCGCAGCGAGGCGATGAGCTCGTCGCGCTGGCGCTGGGAGAGGCCGCCGATCGTCTTGCTCGGCGAGATGCGGCAGGTGGTGAGCACCTTGTTCGCCTTCACCCGGCCGTACTTCGGGACGGCCAGGAGCATGTCGAAGACCTTCGCCGTCTCGACCCACTCCGGCGGGTCCAGCAGGAGGCCGTGGATGGAGGTGCGGCCGCCCTTGAGGTCGCGCTTCAGCTGCGCCCGGCGCGAGCGGATCTCGTTCGCCCGCTGCAGCGCATCCATGCGCTGGTTCAGCGATCGCTCCGGCGCCGTCGTGTGCTTTGCAGTGCTGGAGGTGGCCGGCGGCATCGGCGCGGGACTCTACATCTCGGCGGGGAGCCGTGCGGTGGGATCGGCCAATTCAGCTCAAGCTCGAGGTGAGCTTGACGGTCGTCGAACCCCGTCGAGTGTTTGTGCGGCGTTTGCAGCCAGATCCGCGATTGATGCCTCCGTGGCCCCCGAAGGTTTATGTGGCGCTTCCCACGTCTCGGACGGGCGTATCGCCTGCAGCTCGGCCACCACGCGCACGGCGGCCGCCGGATCGCGGAAGCTCTCCGTTCCGACGGCCACCAGCGTGGCTCCGGCGTCGAGGAGGTCGGCGGCGTGCGCACCGCGCTGGACGCCTCCCATGCCGACGATCGGCAGGCTCGTGCGGGCGGCCACCGCCGCGACCTGGGCGAGGGCGACGAGCCGGATCGCCGGGCCCGAGAGCCCGCCCTGCCGGCCGCCCAGCCAGCGCGCGCCCGAGCCGTCCGGGCGCAGCGGCGCCGCCCGCAGGGTGTTGACGAGAGACACCGCGTCGGCTCCCGCCGCCTCGGCCGCCTGGGCGCAGAGCGCGACGTCGGCGGTGTTCGGCGTGAGCTTCACGATGAGCGGCTTCGCCGTCTCGGGCCGGACCCGGCGGAGCACCGCCTCGAGCTCGGCCGGGACGGCGCCGATGTCGAGCCCCGTCGCGACGTTCGGGCAGGAGACGTTCAGCTCGATCGCCGCGATCTCGGCCCGCCGGCCGACGGCGGCGGTGAGCTCGGCGAGCTCCTCGCCGGTGCCGCCCATGACGTTCGTGATCAGCGGGACCGACAGGGCGGCGTAGCGCGGGAGGTCCTCGGCCAGGTAGGCCTCCACGCCCTTGTTGGGCAGCCCGATCGAGTTGACCATCCCGGCCGCGGCCTCCCAGAGCCGCGGCGGCGGGTTGCCGGCGCGCGGCGCGAGCGTGATCGTCTTCGAGACGTAGGCGCTGAACGGGAACCGGGCGTGCAGCGCCGGGCCGAAGACCCGCTCGGCGGCGAGCACGTCGAAGGTCCCCGAGCCGTTGAGCACCGGGTGGGCGAGCTCGAGCCCGCAGAAGCGGACCATCAGTGCGCGGGCACGGCGGCGAGCGACGCGGCCTCGAGCACCGGCCCGTCGAGGCACACGCGCGCGTAGCCCCCGGCGGCCAGCGGCACCGCGCAGCCGTAGCAGGCGCCGTAGCCGCAGGCCATGCCGCTCTCGAGCGCGAGCTGCGCCGGCACCCCGCGCTCGACGGCGAGCCTCCGCACCGCCTCGAGCATCGGGCCGGGCCCGCAGGCGCGGACGACGGCGTGCGGGTCGCGGTCGAGCTCGCGCGCGAGCAGCTCCGTGACACGGCCGTGATGGCCCGCCGAGCCGTCGTCGGTGGCGAGCTGCGCGTCGGCGAACGAGGCGGCGACGGCGGCGTGGGCGGCGTCGCGGAAGCCGAGCAGCAGCGTCGCCGCCACCTCCCGCTCGGCCAGCGCTCGGGAGAGCGCGACGATCGGCGGCAGCCCGATCCCGCCCGCGACCAGCAGCACCCGCCCCGCCTGCGCGCCGAGGGCCGGATCGCCCCCACCCCCTGCGGGTGATCCGGCCCTCGGCCCGCCGGGAAGCGTGAAGCCGTTGCCGAGCGGGCCGGTGACCCAGAGCGCGTCGCCCTTCCGCAGCCGCGTCAGGCGGTGCGTGCCGGGGCCGACGTCCTCGAGCATGAACCACAGGTGGCCGCCGCTCGAGCCCAGAGGCGAGAAGGCCCGCGGCAGGAACGGCCGCTCGTCCTCCCCCGCGCCCCAGCCCTCCACGGTCGCGAGCATGTGGAACTGGCCCGGGTCGGCCTGCGGCCCGTCGCGATCGCTGAGCTCGAGCAGCACGTAGGCGCCCACCCTCCGGGTCGAGACCACGAGCGCGCGCCGCCGCCCGAAGGGCGCGAGCACCCGCCCGTCCCCGCCGCGCGCCGGGGCCGCGGTGCTCACGCCGGCGTCCCCGTGGGCGTGCGGCCCGCGCCGCCCGGCGGGCGGGCGGCACCGTCTGGGGCATGGAGCTCCTGCAGCGAGAGGGGCACCTCCGCGTCCCCGCGCCGGACGGCACCGATCGCCCGCGCGGCGGCCAGGCCGGCGGCGATCGTGGTCAGGCACGGGACGCCGCGGGCCACCGCCGCGCGCCGGATCTCCCACCCGTCGCTGCGCGCCCCCGAGCCCGTCGGCGTGTTGACCACCAGGCAGACGCGCCCCTGGTCGATCTCGTCGACCACGTTGGGCGAGCCCTCGCCGATCTTCTTGAGCTCCCGGCAGGGGATCCCCATGCGCTCGATCGCCTCGCGGGTGCCGCGCGTCGCCACGATCTCGAACCCCTGGTCGTGCAGGGCCTGGGCCACCGCTCCGGCGGCGGGCTTGTCCTGGTCGGTCACCGTGATGAAGACCGTCCCGGCGGCGGGGAGCGGCGCGCCGGCGGCGGCCTGCGCCTTGGCGAAGGCGGCCGGGAAGTCGCGGGCCACGCCCATGACCTCGCCCGTGGAGCGCATCTCCGGGCCGAGCAGCGCGTCGGAGCCCTCGAAGCGGTCGAACGGCAGCACCGCCTCCTTGACCGAGACGTGGGCGCCGGACATGGAGTCCTCCGGCAGGCCGAGCTCGGCGATCCGCTCGCCGAGCATGATCCGGCAGGCGAGCTTGGCCAGCGGGAGCCCGACGGCCTTGGAGACGAACGGCACGGTCCGCGAGGCCCGCGGGTTGGCCTCGATGACGTAGAGCCGGCTCCCGCTGACCGCGAACTGCACGTTCACGAGCCCGACGACCCCGATGCCGAGCGCCAGGCGCCGCGTGGCCTCGCGGATCTCGTCGAGCCGCTCGCGGCCCAGCGAGTGCGGCGGGAGCACGCACGCGGAGTCGCCCGAGTGGATCCCGGCCTCCTCGACGTGCTGCATGATCCCGCCGACCCACACCTCCGTGCCGTCGCAGAGCGCGTCGACGTCGACCTCGATCGCGTTCTCCAGGAAGCGGTCGAGGAAGATCTCCCCCCGCGCGCCGTCGCCCTCCGGCGCGTGGCGCGCGAGGTAGTCCCCCAGGCCGTCGCGGTCGTAGACGATCTCCATCGCCCGCCCCCCGAGCACGTAGCTCGGGCGCACGAGCAGCGGGTAGCCGACCACGTCCCCGGCGTCGAGCGCGGCCTCCACCGAGTGGCCCGTGGCGTAGGGCGGCGCCTCGAGGCCGAGCTCGGCCAGCAGCCGCCCGAAGCGCCCGCGGTCCTCCGCGAGGTCGATCGCCTCGACGCTCGTGCCCAGCAGGGGGACCCCCGCCGCCGCGAGGCCCGCCGCGAGCTTCAGCGGGGTCTGCCCGCCGAACTGGACGATGACCCCCTCGGGGCGCTCGAACTCCACCACGGCGAGGACGTCCTCGAGGGTCAGCGGCTCGAAGTAGAGCCGGTCGCTCGTGTCGTAGTCCGTGGAGACCGTCTCGGGGTTGCAGTTGACCATCACCGCGTCGCGCCCGGAGGCCCGCACGGTCATCGCCGCGTGGACGCAGCAGTAGTCGAACTCGATGCCCTGGCCGATGCGGTTCGGCCCGGCCCCCAGGATCACCACCGACGGGTTCTCGCCCCGCACGACCTCGTGGCCCACGGTGCGCTCCCAGGCCGAGTAGAAGTACGGCGTGGAGGCCGGGAACTCCGCCGCGCAGGTGTCCACCGACTTGAAGGAGCGCACGCCGTCGAACGGCGACTCCGGGTCGGCGGCGAGCGCCTCGAGCTCGTGCAGGAACCACGGGTCGACGTGCGTGAGCCGCCGGATCTCCTCGCGGCTCACGCCCACGCGGAAGCCCTGCAGGATCACGTCCCAGCGGTCCGCGCTCGGGCGCTCGAGCGCGCGCAGGACGTCGTCGCGGCCCATGGACGTCACCCAGGGCGGGGCGTCGAGCTCCCGCGAGCGCATCGCCTTGGCGAAGGCCTGGCCGAAGGTCCGCCCGAAGGCCATCGCCTCCCCCACGCTCTTCATGTGCGTGGAGAGCTCGGCGTTCGCCCCCGAGAACTTCTCGAAGGCGAAGCGCGGCCACTTCACCACGACGTAGTCGATGGTCGGCTCGAAGGAGGCCGGCGTGACCCGCGTGATGTCGTTCGTGATCTCCTCGAGCGCGTAGCCGACCGCCAGCCGCGCGGCGATCTTCGCGATCGGGAACCCCGTGGCCTTCGAGGCCAGCGCGGAGGAGCGCGAGACCCGCGGGTTCATCTCGATGACGAGGATCTCCTCCGTGGCCGGGTTCACCGCGAACTGCACGTTGGAGCCACCCGTCTCCACCCCGACCGCGCGGATCACCGCGATCGCCTGGTCGCGGAGCTGCTGGTAGAGCTTGTCCGTGAGCGTCTGCTGGGGCGCGACGGTGACGGAGTCCCCGGTGTGCACCCCCATCGGGTCGAGGTTCTCGATCGAGCAGACCACCACGACGTTGTCGTTGCGGTCGCGCATGACCTCGAGCTCGAACTCGCCCCAGCCGATCACGGACTTGTCGATGAGGATCTGGCCGATGGGCGAGGCGTCGATGCCGCGCTGCACGAGCGTCCCGAACTCCTCGGGGGTGTAGGCGATGCCGCCGCCCCGGCCGCCGAGGGTGAACGCGGGCCGCACGATCGCCGGCAGCCCGATCTGCTCCGCGAAGCCCAGCGCCTCCTCGAGCGTGGTGGCGATCGCCGACTCCGGCATCCGCAGCCCCGCCGCCGCCATCGTCTCCCGGAACCGGTCGCGGTCCTCCGCGGTGTTGATGGCGTCGTAGTTCGCGCCGATCAGCTCGACCCCGAAGCGCTCGAGCGTGCCGTCCTCCACCAGCGCCTTGGCCAGGTTCAGCGCGGTCTGGCCGCCGAGGGTGGGCAGGAGCGCGTCGGGGCGCTCCTTCTCGATCACCCGCGCGACGTTCGCCGGCAGGAGCGGCTCGACGTAGGTCGCGTCGGCGAACTCCGGGTCGGTCATGATCGTCGCCGGGTTCGAGTTCACGAGGACGACCTCGTAGCCCTCCTCGCGCAGGACCTTGCAGGCCTGCACGCCGGAGTAGTCGAACTCGGCGGCCTGGCCGATGACGATCGGCCCGGAGCCCAGGATCAGGATCCGCCGCAGGTCCTCGCGCCGCGGCATCAGGCGCCCCGCACCTGGTCGAGGAAGCGGTCGAACAGGTAGAGCGAGTCGTGCGGCCCGGGCCCGGCCTCGGGGTGGTACTGGACCGTGCCGCCCCCGACCTCCTCCAGCACCAGTCCCTCGACCGTCCGGTCGTAGAGGTTGATGTGCGAGAGGGCCGCCGCGCCGAAGTCGGTCTGCCAGCGGACGGGCTCGTCGGCGGCGATCGTGCCGGTGCCGTCCGGCGCGCGGACCGCGAAGCCGTGGTTCTGGGAGGTGATCTCGATCGTCCCCGTGGTCAGGTCCTTCACCGGGTGGTTGCCGCCGTGGTGGCCGAAGGGGAGCTTGTAGGTCTCGAGGCCGACCGCGCGGCACAGCAGCTGGTGGCCCAGGCAGATGCCCCAGATCGGCCTGCGGCCGACGAGCGCGCGGGTGGTGGCCACCACGTGGTCGAGCGCGGCGGGATCGCCGGGGCCGTTGGCCAGGAAGAACGCGTCGGCGTCCGTGGCCAGGAGCGTCTCCGCGGAGACGTCGCACGGGTGCAGCGTGAGCTCGGCGCCGCGGGCCACGAGGTGCGCGACGATCGAGCGCTTGATGCCGGTGTCGATGGCGTGCACGCGCACGTCGCCGCCGCGGCCGTGGGTGCTCGCCGCGCCCGGGGTGACCTCCCGCGCGAGGTCGCGGCCGACCATGCTCGGCTCCGCCTCGAGCAGGGTGCGCGCGTCGTCCTCGCCCATCGCCGCGGGGAAGAGGCCGCCCTTCATCGCGCCCGCCTGCCGGATGTGCCGCACGAGCGCCCGGGTGTCCACGCCGGTGATCGCCGGGACGCCGCAGTCGAGGAGCCAGTCGAGCCAGCCCCGCTCGGCCTCCGGCGCGTCCTCGCGGTTGACCGCCTGGCGCATGATCGCCCCTCGCGCCCACACCCGGTCGGACTCCATCGCGCGCGCGCTCACGCCGTAGTTGCCGATGTGCGGATATGTGAAGGTGATGAGCTGCCCCGCGAACGACGCGTCGGTCATCGACTCCTGGTAGCCCGACATGCCGGTGGTGAAGACGACCTCGCCCACCGCCGGCTCGGCCGCGCCGCAGGCCTCGCCGTCGAAGCGCGTGCCGTCCTCGAGCAGGACGTAGGCGGTGGCGGGCCTCATGCCGGCGTCAGCGCGAACGCGCGCTCCCGGTGGGCCACCGTGCCGGCGGCGAGCGTGAGCAGCACCCGGCCGCGGAGCGTCCGGCCGGCGAAGCAGCAGTTCTCCGAGCGCGAGGCCCAGCCCTCGGCGCCGGCCTCCCAGCGGGTCGCGAGGTCGACGAGCACGAGGTTGGCCGGCTCGCCGACCGCGATCCGGGGCACGGGCAGGCCGAACAGCCCGCCGCCGCCCGTGAGCTTCTCCACCAGCAGCGCGAGCGGCAGGACGCCGGGGGCGACGAGCCCGGTGTAGAGGGCCGCGAAGGCGGTCTCGAGGCCGGTCGTCCCCATGGGCGCCTGCTCGAACGGCACCTCCTTCTCGCTGCGGGCGTGGGGCGCGTGATCGGTGGCCACGCAGTCGATCGTCCCGTCGCGCAGGCCGCCGATCAGCGCCTGGCGGTCCTCCTCGGCGCGCAGCGGCGGGTTCATCTTCATCCGCGGGTCGAGCGTGCGGACGGCCTCGTGGGTGAGCAGCAGGTGGTGCGGGCTCGCCTCGCAGGAGACCTGCACCCCCTGCGCGCGCGCGACGGCGACGGCGAGCACGGACTCCTGCGCGCTCAGGTGCTGCAGGTGGATCCGGCCGCCCTCGTACCCGGCCAGCGCGCAGTCGCGGGCCACCATGGTGCTCTCCGAGACCGACGGGATCCCGGCGATCCCGAGCAGGGCCGAGACGCTCCCCTCGTGCATCGCCCCGGCGCCGCTCAGGGACGGGTCCTCCTCGTGGAGCGCGAGCACGCCGCCGCAGAGGCGCTGGTACTGGAGGGCCCGGCGCATCACCCGGGCGCTGCGGAGCATCCCGGCGCCCGCCACCGGCCGCCCGTCGTCGGTGAAGCCGAGCGCGCCCAGGGCCCGCAGCTCGTCCATCTCGGTGAGCTCCCGGCCGGCCAGGCCGCGGGTGACGGCGGGCAGGAAGCCGACCGGGACGCGGGCGTCGCGGGCGGCGGCGTCGCGCAGCGAGCGCAGGCCCGGGGCCGAGTCGACGACCGGGTCGGTGTTCGGCATCGCCACCACGGCGCAGTAGCCGCCGGCGGCCGCGGCCCGGGTGCCGGTCTCGAGGTCCTCCTTGTGCTCCTGGCCGGGGACCCGGAGGTGGACGTGCGGGTCGACGAAGGCCGGGAAAAGGTGGCGCCCGGCGCCGTCGACGAGCTCGGCGCCCTCCGGCGCGAGGAGGCTGCCGGGCGCACCGAGCTCGGCCACCTCGCCCTCGCGGACCAGGACGTCGTGCGGGCCGTCGATCCCGGTCCGCGGGTCTAGGACGTGGGCGCCGCGGACGAGCAGGTCGACCGCGGCGGCGGGGGCGCGGACGAGCGGCTCGATCATCGCGCCGCTCCCGCCGTGGCCAGCGCGGGCGCGGCCGCGGGCGCGCGGCTTCCGGCCAGCAGCTCGTAGAGCACCGCCATCCGCACGACGACCCCGGCCTCGACCTGGGCGGTGATGAGCGCCTGCGGGGAGTCGACCACCTCGCCGCTCAGCTCCACCCCCCGGTTGACCGGACCCGGGTGCATGAGCAGCTGGTGGGGCTGCAGGCGGCGGCCGTTGACCTGGTAGACGGCCGCGTACTCGCGCAGGGACGGCACCCAGGCCTGGTCCATGCGCTCGTGCTGCATCCGCAGCGCGTAGACCACGTCGGCCTCCGGGAGCTCCTCGAGCGTGAAGCGGACCGCGCAGCCCAGCGTCTCGATGCCGCGCGGGATGAGGGTGGGCGGCCCCGCCACGGTGACGCGCGCGCCCATCCTCTGGAACGCGAGCACGTTGGAGCGCGCGACCCGCGAATGCAGGACGTCGCCGACGATCCAGATGCTCCGGCCGTCGAGCGCACCCAGCCGCTGGCGCAGCGTGTGGACGTCGAGCAGCGCCTGGGTCGGGTGCTCGTGCTTGCCGTCCCCGGCGTTGACGATCGCGGCGGGCGTCCAGCGCGAGACGAGCTCGGCCGCGCCCGCCCACGGCGTGCGGATGACGATCGCGTCGGGCTTGTGCGCGCCGAGGGTGAGGATCGTGTCCTTGAGCGACTCGCCCTTCTCGACGCTCGAGCCGCTCGCCGCGAAGTTCACCACGTCGGCGCTCAGGCGCTTGGCGGCCAGCTCGAAGGACGAGCGCGTCCGCGTGCTCGCCTCGTAGAAGAGGTTGAGGACCGTGCGCCCGCGGAGCGCCGGCACCTTCTTGATGTCGCGAGCCGCGACCTCGGCGAAGGAGGCCGCCCGGTCGCAGATCCGCTCGATGGCCGCCCGGTCGAGCTGCTCGATGCTCAGGAGGTGCCTCATGCGGCCAGCGCCCCCGTGCCCGCCGTGATCGTGACGCCGTCCTCGCCGTCGAGCTCGTCGAGGCGGACGTTGACGCGCTCCGCCCGTGCGGTCGGCAGGTTCTTGCCCACGTAGTCCGGGCGGATCGGCAGCTCCCGGTGGCCGCGGTCGGCCAGGACCGCCAGCTGCACGCGCGCGGGGCGGCCGTAGTCGAAGAGCGCCTCGATGGCCGCGCGGACCGTGCGGCCGGTGAACAGCACGTCGTCGACGACCACCACCGTGCGCCCGTCCAGGTCGAACGGGACGTGGGAGGCGTGCACGGTGGGCTGGTCGGGGCGGGTGGCGACGTCGTCGCGGTAGAACGAGATGTCGAGCGTGCCGTGCGCGACGTCGGCGTCCAGGAGGTCGTCGAGCAGCCGCTTGAGGCGAGCGGCGAGGATCGCGCCGCGACAGTGGATGCCGACGACTGCGAGCTGCTCGGGCGCGGCGTTGGCCTCGACCACCTCGTGGGCGATCCGCACGAGCGTGCGGCGCAGGCCGTCGCGGTCGAGGACCGTCTTGGGGGCTGTCATGCGGTGCCTTCCTGGCCTCTCGGGACCCGGTTAAAGGACGGTGCGGCGAGCGCCGGCGAGCGCTGGGCGCAGGCTACCAGCGCCCTCGGCGTCAGCGCTTGGCGATGTCGACGTGGATGGTCGAGCCCTGCTCGAAGAGCTCGTCCGGGCCCGGGCGCTGGGCGACCACCTCCCAGTTCTCCTCGCGCACCACGCCGAAGAGCCCGCCGCCCGAGTCGACGGCCAGCACGAACTTGGCCCGTGCGGCCCGCGCCTTCGCGAGGTCCAGCGGCTGACCGACCATCGCCGGCACGAGCGTCTTGGTGATCACCGTCCCGCCGGGGCGGGTGACCGCGCCGGTGAGGGTGACCCGGCGCGTCTCGGTGCGGGTGGGCGCGTCCCCGCCGCCGAGCGTCGTGACCACGAGCACCCCGAGCAGGAAGCCGCACGCCGTCGCGAGGCCGAGCGCCACCCACGAGCCGCGACGGGGCCGCGCGGGCCCGGGCTCCGCGCGGGACGCAGGCGGGGGCCGCGTGGGCTCCGGGCCGGCGGGCGGCTGCGCCAGCGTGGGCTCCTCGCTCACCGCGGTGCCGCCGCCTCGGCCAGGGGCTCGATCGCGGGCGCCCGGGCGGCGCGGTCCCAGCGGTGGAGGGTCGGCGCGGCCTTCTCGGCGTAGGGCACCGCGATCGTGTCGAAGTCGCGCGGCAGCTCGCTCCGCGCGAAGGTGGCACGGGCCTCCTCGAGCACCTCGCGCCCGGCGTAGCGCGTGGAGAGATGGGTGAGCGCCAGCAGGCCCACGCCCGCCTCGGCGGCCAGCAGCGCCGCCTGGCGCGCGGTCGAGTGACGGGTCTCCGCGGCCCGCGCGTGCTCCTCGGTGGTGAACGTCGCCTCGTGCACCAGCAGGTCGGCGCCGTCGGCGGCGACCCGGACCGCGTCG
This sequence comes from uncultured Solirubrobacteraceae bacterium, assembly GCA_964236905.1. Lineage (GTDB taxonomy): Bacteria > Actinomycetota > Thermoleophilia > Solirubrobacterales > Solirubrobacteraceae > Paraconexibacter. Next base: position 30,166 of record CAXSFZ010000002.1, read on the forward strand.
CACGGCGCCGTGTCGCCGGAGATCACGACGCGGCGGCCCGCCCGCGGGGGGCCGACGACCTCGGCGGGATCGACGCCCCGCACCGCCTCGCCCCGCTGCAGCCGCCCGAGGTCCGGCCCGAACGGCACGCCCAGCGCGGCCGCCCGCGCGGCGTCGAAGCGCCCGGGCCGGGCGTCCTCCACCAGCGCGTAGCCGAAGGCCGTCCCGCGGTGGCGGACGTTGAACGCCTCGATCGTGTAGCCGTCGTCGAAGTCGAGCGCGTCCCCGCCGCCCAGGTCGACGACCTCGAACGGGTACGGGAGCCGGCCGATCACGACCCGCATGGCCCCCAGGAGCTGCTGGGTCCCGGGCGGGCCGTAGACGGTGAGCGGGCGCTCGCGGTCCCGGAGCGCGAACGACTTGACGAGGCCCAGCAGCCCGAGCCAGTGATCGACGTGGTGGTGCGTGAGGAAGACGTAGTCGACGTCCGCCAGGCCGACGGAGCGCAAAAGCTGGCGCTGGGTGCCCTCGCCGCAGTCGAAGAGCAGCCGCTCGCCACCCCGGCGCACCAGGATCGCCGGCAGGCCGCGACGCGCGGTGGGGACCGAGCCCGCGGTGCCCGCGAAGAAGACGGAGAGCTCGGTCATCGGCGCGGGTGCAGGGTAGTGCGCACCTCCCGGCCGCCACCGCGTGCGGCCCGCACCCGCCGGCTCCCCGGCTCAGCTCTGCGCCCGCTCGCGCAGCAGATCGCGGATCTCGGTGAGCAGGACCGCCTCGTCCGACGGCGCCGGGCCGTCACCCGCGGGGGTCCGGGCGCGCAGCGCCACGAGCCGCTGCATCGGCACCACCACGACGACGTAGACGACCGTGGCGACGATGAGGAAGTTGATGAGCGCCGTGACCGTCGAGCCGTAGACGACCCGCGACCCGTTGACCGTGACGCCGGCCCGCGCGAACTCGCGCGTCCCCCCGACGATGCCGATGAGCCCGCCGATGAAGTCCGTCGCGAAGGCGGCGACCACCGCGCCGAACGCCGCGCCCACCACGACCGCCACCGCCAGGTCCACCACGTTGCCGCGGAGCAGGAAGTCCCGGAAGCCCTTGACCATGAACGGACGCTAGAGCCGCGCCCGGACGGCGCCGACGCCGGTCACGGCCGACGGCGCGGGCGCCCCGTGGTGCGCGACCCAGTCGGCGAGCCGGTAGTCGCGAGCGAACCGCACCCGCTTGACCTGGTTGTTGGCCGCCGGCTCGAGACGGAGGTAGAGCCTGCCGCGCATGGACTCGGCGACGGGCACGACGTACTGCTCGCCGGTGGCGTGAACGTGGACGGCGAAGACGTCCGCGCGCCCGAGGCAGGAGCCGACGCCGCCGCCGTGGTCGGTGCCGACGCAGTTGAACTCGACGCACCCGCTGCGCACCCGCCCCGACTTGACCTGCACCCGGACGAATCCGACCGCGGTCTCGGCGAGCAGGTCGTAGGGGCCGAACCGGCCGAACGGGATGGAGACCACCATCCCGGCGCCGGCCAACGACTGGAGGACGGCCGCCTCGGCCGCGTCCCCGCGCATCCTGGTGTCCATCGTCGTCAGGATGGGGTAGGCATCGGACAGAACGCACGTTCGCCCACGCCGGCGGGCGATCCGCTACGCTCGAGCCAGGGCGCCCGTAGCTCAGTGGATAGAGTGCTTGCCTCCGGAGCAAGAAGCCGCTGGTTCGAATCCAGCCGGGCGCGCCTCGGCACTACCCTGGGCCGATGCCCGAGCAGCTTGTTCACATCGGCCCCGTCGAGCTCTGCTACGAGGAGTTCGGCGCTGTCGGCGACCCGGTCGTCCTGCTCATCATGGGCCTCGGCACGCAGATGCTCGCCTGGCGCGCGGAGTTCTGCGAGCAGCTCGCGGCCGAGGGCTTCCGGGTGATCCGGTTCGACAACCGGGACGTCGGGCGCTCCACCCACTTCTCCGACCACCGCGCTCCGTCGGCCCGCGAGCTCCTGCTCCGCCGGCCGAAGGACCCGGCGTACACGCTCGACGACATGGCCGACGACGCGGCGGGGCTGCTGGCCGCGCTCGAGGTCGAGGCGGCGCACGTCATCGGCGCCTCGATGGGCGGCATGATCGCCCAGCAGGTCGCCGTCCGGCATCCCGAGCGGGTGCTCTCGCTCGTCTCGATCATGTCGACCACGGGCGCGGCGTCCGTCGGCCGCCCGGCGCTCAAGGTGCTGCCGTTCCTCATGAAGGCACCGGCGACCGACCGCGACGACGCGGTGGAGCGGATCGTCGCCCTCTTCGGGCTGATCGGCTCCCCGGGCTTCGAGCGGGACGTGGTCGCCACCCGCGAGCTCGCCGGCCAGAGCTTCGACCGCTCGTCCGACCGCCGCGGCGCCGGCCGCCAGCTCGGCGCGATCCTGGCCAGCGGCAACCGGACCGAGGGCCTGCGCACGATCACCGCGCCGACGCTCGTCATCCACGGCACGGCGGACAAGATGGTCGCGCCGTCGGGCGGGCGGGCGACGTGCCGTGCGATCCCCGGCGCGCGCCTCGAGCTCATCGAGGGCATGGGGCACGACCTGCCTCAGGGCGCCTGGGACCGGGTCGTCGAGATGATCTCGAGCCACGCGCACGCTGCGGCCGCCGGGCACCTCGCCGCCTCCTGAGCCCGGCTCAGCGCAGGACGACCTCCTCGGACCCGGCCGCCACCACGTCGCCGGGCCGCAGCTGCCGGCCCCGCCGGGCCTCGGGCTCGTCGTTGACCCGCACGCCGCCCTCGCCCAGCAGCCGCTTGGCGGCGCCGCCCGAGTCGGCCAGCCCCGCCACCTGGAGCAGCTGACCCAGGCGGATGACCTCCCCGCGGATCCGGACCTCGCGCATCCGCCCATGATGGCGCGCGGGCGAGCGGCGGCCGCCCGCGAGGGACGCTGGGCGTCCTGCGGACCCCGTGCGCCGGGTCCTGACCGGCGGCTAGGCTCGCGCGATGCCCCCCAGCGCGAAGGTCGTCGTGGTCGCCACCGTCGAGGTCAAGGCCGGCTCCGAGGAGGCCGTGCTGGCGCTCCTGCAGACCGCCATCGAGGCGACCCACGCCGAGGAGGGCTGCCTCTCCTACGCGCTGCACCGCGACTACGAGGAGCCGCTGCGCTTCGTCATGGTCGAGCGCTGGGCCTCGCGCGAGGCCCTCGACGCCCACTTCACCCAGCCGCACCTGGCCGCCCTGTTCGCCGCGCTGCCCGAGCACGTCGCCGCGCCGCCCGTGATCGTCCGGACCGAGCCGGTGCCGCTGGGCGACGCGGCGAAGGGCGTCCTCTAAGGCCTAGGAGAGGTGGCCGCGGCGGAAGCTGCGGACCTTGACCTCCCGGCCGGTGTTGTCGGCGATGTCGCCGCCGCGGGTGCGGATCAGCACCCGGTAGGAGCCGCCGCGCTTGACCGTCGTGCGCACGGAGTAGCGCGAGCGCGACGCCTGATAGTGGCGGGCGGTCGAGCGGGCGACGGTGACCCAGCGGGTGCGGTCGAGCTTCTGCAGCGAGACCAGCGCACCGTCGCGGATGGGCGTCACGGTGCCGCTGAAGCGGATCCGCCGGCCCCGGCGCACGGTCGTGTCGCTGACGCGGGTGCTGACGCTCACGGCCACGAGCGTCGTCACGATCGGGCTCGCGATGAACTGGCCCGGGATCTGCGCCCGGAACTGCGTCGTGATGCCGAGCCCGAGGATCGGGAAGGAGAACGCACCCGTCGGGCCCGTCACCTGCGGGTTGCCCACGGGCGCGAAGCCCGCGGTGAACGGGAAGGCGTTCTGCACGAGCACGACCTGGCGGTTCGCGTTGTCGGTCCCCGTCAGCGTGCCCGCGAGCGTCGTGGGGGAGCCGAAGGCGACCGGGTTCGGGGTGGCGGCCAGGCTCAGCCCGAGCGGCTGCTTGGCCGTCGTGAACGTCCGGTCCCGGCCCCGGCCGGTGCCGGCCCCGCTCGTGGCCACCACGCGGAAGTGGTAGGTCGTCGCGGGCGCCAGCCCGGTGACCGCCGCGGCCGCGGAGCGCGCCTTGGTCCCCTTCCCGACCGCGACGGCCGGGGTCGTGGCGCCGTAGGCGGTGGTCGGGCCGTACTGGAAGACGTAGGCGGTCTGCACGTCGCGCGGGTTCACCGAGCCGCGCAGCGTCGCGGTGGACGGCGTGATCTGCACGGCGGTCCCGGTGACGGCCGCCGGCGCGTCGGCGGCCGAGGCGGTGGCCGGGGCGCCGGCGGCAAGCGCGAGCAGCGCGACGGCGGGAAGCAGCGCACGGGGATGGGGCGTGGGCGTCATGCCCCCATCCTTACCGACCCGGCAGCGTCGTGGCGGTGAGGGCTTCGTGAGAGTCAGCCGGCGGGCAGGCGCTGCACCGTCGAGAGGACCGGCGCGAAGAGGTCGCCCCGCTCGCGCACGCGGGCGAGGACCTCGGCGCTCGTGAAGGTGAGGAGGCCGGGGTCGCCGGCGCTCGCGCAGGCGCGGATCTCCTCCCAGCCCACGGGCGTGGAGACGGTCGGGCGCTCCCGCGCCCGCAGCGAGTACACGTTGACCGTGGTCTTGTGCTCGTCGTTCTGGCTCCAGTCGACGAGCACCTTGCCCGTGCGCAGCGCCTTGGTCTGCCGGGAGACGACGAGCCCCGGCTCCTCGGCCTCGAGCAGCTCGGCCACCGCCTTCGCGAAGCCCTTGGCCGCGGGCTCGCTCGCGGCGGGGTCGTTGAGCGGCACGTAGAGCTGCAGCCCCTTGGAGCCGCTCGTCTTGGCCCAGGTCGAGAGCCTCAGCCCGCCGAGCGTGCCCTCCAGCAGCAGCGCGACCCGGCAGCACTCGACGATGCCGGCCGGCGGGCCGGGGTCGAGGTCGAAGACCACCATGGTCGGGGTGGCGGGCGCGCCGGCCCGCGCCATCGGCGTGTGCAGCTCGAGGTCGGCGAGGTTCGCGAGCCACGCGAGCGTCGGGCGGTCCTCGCAGAGCACGTAGGCGATGTCGCCCACCCGGGCGGTGCGCACCCAGTCGGGCCGGTGGGACGGGGCGTTCTTCTCGTAGAAGAACTTGGCTCCCACGCCGTTGGGGTAGCGCTTGAGCGTCAGCGGCCGGCCCTCCAGGTGCGGGAGCAGCACGTCGGCGATGCGCTGGTAGTAGTCCACCACGTCCGTCTTGGTGAAGCCGACCGCGGGGTAGAGCACCTTGCGCGGGTTGCTCAGGCGGACGGGGACTCCGTCGACCACCAGCTCGGCGGCGCTCGGCGACTCACGCACCACCGCCCAGGGTGGCTTGTCGTCGCGCAGGCCCTTGTAGGAGGGGTGGCGCAGCTGGCCGTCCGGGGTCCACTCGGTGAACTCGACCTCGGCCAGGTAACGCGGCTCCACCCAGATCGACTCGCGCGGCGGCCGCGCCGCCCCGGTCGCGGTGAACGGCGAGGAGGTGCGCTCGAGCGGGCCGAGCAGCCCGGCCAGGCGATCGAGCTCCTCCTGGGTGAAGCCCGTCCCGACCCGTCCGGCGAACCGCAGGCCGTCCTCCCCGGTGACGCCGAGCAGGAGGGCGCCGATCCGGTCGCGGCGCCGCCCGGTGCCCGGCAGCCAGCCGCCCACCACGAGCTCCTGGCGCTGCAGGAGCTTGACCTTCCGCCAGCCGTCGGCACGGTGCCCGGGCTCGTAGGAGCCGTCGAGCCGCTTGGCCATCACGCCCTCGAGCCCCTGCGCCTGCGCCGCCGCCAGCACCTGCGAGCCGTGCCCGACGACGTGGTCGGGGACCGTCCAGCGCGGTGCGTCGGCGATCAGCTCGCGCAGCCGCGCCCGTCGCTCCGCGTAGGGCCGGGCGGTCAGGTCGTGGCCGTCGAGCCACAGCAGGTCGAAGAGGACGTAGGAGACGGGTGCGCTCTTGGCCAGCCGCCGGGCCTGGCTCTCCGAGGTCAGGTGCATGCGGCCCTGGAGCGCCGAGAAGCTCGGGACGCCGTCGGGGCCGAAGGCGACCACCTCGCCGTCCAGGATGGCCCGGTGGTGGCTGAGCGCCCGGTTGAACGGCCGGAGCTCGGGATAGCGCGCCCCCACCTCGTTCTTGTTCCGGGTGAAGAGCCTGAGCGTCCCGGGCTCGGAGACCGCGACGGCGCGGATGCCGTCCCACTTGATCTCGTAGGCCCACGCCGCGTCCGCGTCGGGGGGGAGCTCCCCCGCCCGGGCCAGCATGGGCGCGATCCACTCGGGCATCGGCTCGGCCGCGAGGTCGAGCGCGTCGCCCATGAGGTGGATCATCCAGTCCTTCGGATCCGCGCCCTGGTCGATCGGGAAGAGCGCGTAGCGGGCGTCGAGGCGCTCGCCGTGCAGGTGGACCTCGATCTTGCGCTCCTCCCACTTGAGCACCTCGTAGGTCCCGTGATCCCAGATCGTCATCGAGCCCGCGCCGTAGCTGCCCTCCGGGATGGTCCCGTGGAAGTCGAGGTACGCGAGCGGGTGGTCCTCGGTGTGGACGGCGAGGTGGTTGCGCTTGGGCTCGACCGGCAGCGCGTTCGGGACCGCGAAGGAGACGAGGACGCCGTCGCGCTCCAGGCGCAGGTCCCAGTGCAGCCGGGTGGCGTGGTGCTCCTGGATCACGAAGCGCGGCGCTGCCGCCGCGGCGGTTGCCGCGGCACCGCCCGACGGCTCGGGCGTCGCGCCGAAGTCGCGCTTGGCGTCGTACTCCGCGAGCGGCGTCTTCCGGGCGGCCATCAGCCCTCCCCGAGTGCCCGCGACGCGCGCGAGCTAGGCCGGCAGCAGCGTGACGCGCTCCGCGAACGGCGCGGCGGCGCGCCAGGCGGCGTCGAGCGCGGCCTGGTCGGGCAGCCGGTCGGGCAGCCGACGCGCCTCCACGTGCACCTCGACGCGCCGCGCCCGGAACGGCCATGGCGTCACCGTGACGGGCGTCGGCGTTCCCGCGGGAACGCCGGCGGCCGGCGCGAGCCGCAGCACCCCGGCCTCCCCCGGCTCGGTGACGCCGAAGCAGAGCCGCAGGGAGAGGGTGTCGAGCAGCGCGAGGACCGCGGTGCCGCGGGCCAGCCCGCCGGGGGAGAACGCAGCACTCGAGGCGCCGAGCTCCCCGAGGAGGGCGCTGATCCGCACGCCGAAGGCGGCCGTCATCGCCTTGACCGCAGCCGCGTCGTAGCGGGCGTGCAGACGCTCCGCGTGGCGGAGGATCCACAGCTCGGGCGCCGGACCGAGCGGCTCCGCCACCGCCGAGGCCCGCGACCAGACCGCGACGCGGGCGGCGTCGGAGAGCGCGAGGAAGCTCTCGGGCCGCCCCGTGGCGGCGTCGAGCGGCGGCGCGGCGTCGCGCGCCGCCCACACGTCGTCGTGGTGGGCGGCCGCCACCAGCAGCCCCGGTGCCAGCTCGTCGTCCCACGCCTGCGCGAGCCGCCCCGCGAGCGCGGCGTGCGCCGGCTGGGCGATCGCGAGGAGCCCACCGCCGCGCTCCTCGCGCAGCACCACGGCGGCTAGCCGCCGGCGACCGCCGGGAGGATCTGCACCTCGGCGCCGGCGGGGACCGGGGTGGCGAGCCCGTCGCCGAAGCGGATGTCGTCGCCGTTGACGTAGACGTTGACGAACCGGCGCAGCGAGCCGTCGCCGTCGGCGATGCGCTCGCGCAGCTCGCCGTGCCGGGCGTAGAGCGCGTCGAGCACCGCGCCGACGGTCGCGCCCTCCACCTCCACCTCCCCGTCGCCGCCGGTGGCGGCGCGCAGCTGGGTCGGGAGCTTCACCTTGACGGCCATCAGACCGCCGCCCCGGCGCGCGTGCCGGCGTGACCGGCCGGAGCCACGGCGTTCCCGGCGACGCCCGACCCGGGAACCCCGGCGCGCGTGCCGGCGTGACCGGCCGGAGCCGAGGCGTTCCCGGCGACGCCCGACCCGGGAACCCCGGCGAACTCGCGCTCGAACGCGTCGAAGGTCGGCTCGATCGCGTGGACCGCGAAGGAGCCGCGGACGGCGTCGAGCGTCTTGAGCCCGTCGCCGGTGATGACGAGGACCACCCGCTCGTCGGGGTCGATCGCGCCCTCCCCGGCGAGCTTCGCGAGCGTCGCGGTGGTCGTCCCCCCCGCCGTCTCGGTGAAGACGCCGGTGGTCTCGGCCAGCAGCCGGATCCCCGCGCGGATCTCCTCGTCGGTGACCTGCTCGACGGAGCCCCCCGTGTGGCGGGCCACGTCGAGCGCGTAGGGCCCGTCGGCCGGGTTCCCGATGGCCAGCGACTTGGCGATCGTGTCCGGCTTGACCGGCTGGCAGACCTCGTGGCCCTGCTCCCAGGCGTGCGCGACCGGGTTGCAGCCCGTGGCCTGCGCGCCGTTGAACGCGGGCCGGTCGCCCGTGATGAGGCCGAGCGCCCGCCACTCCGCGAAGCCCTTGTCGATCTTCGTGAACAGCGAGCCCGAGGCGATCGGGGCGACGATGCGATCGGGCGTCTGCCACCCGAGCTGCTCGGCGATCTCGTAGGCGAGGGTCTTGGAGCCCTCGGCGTAGTACGGGCGCAGGTTGACGTTCACGAACGCCCAGCCGTCGCGCTCGCCTGAGAGCTCGACGCAGAGGCGGTTGACGTCGTCGTAGTTGCCGTCGACGGCGACGACGTTCGTGCCGTAGACGCCCGTGGCGAGGACCTTCTGCTCCTCGAGGTTCGCCGGGATGAAGACGTAGCTCGGCAGCCCGAGGGCCGCCGCCTGGGCCGCCACCGCGTTGGCCAGGTTGCCCGTCGAGGCGCAGGCCAGCGTGGTGAAGCCGAGCTCGCGGGCGCGGGCGGAGGCGACGGCGACCACGCGGTCCTTGAACGAGTGGGTCGGGTTCGCCGCGTCGTTCTTGACCCAGACCTCCCGCAGCCCGAGCCGCTCGGCCAGCCGGTCGGCCCGGATCAGCGGCGTGCAGCCCGCGGGCAGGCCGGCGTCCGAGGAGCGGCGCGTCGAGCCGGGCAGCCCGTGCTCCAGCGGCAGGAAATCGGCGTAGCGCCAGATGTTCTGCGGGCCGCCCTGGATCTTGCGGCGCAGCTCCCCCACATCGTGGACGTCGGGCTCCGCGTAGGAGACCTCGAGCGGGCCGAAGCACCGCTCGCACACGTAGCGCGCCTCCAGCCCGTACTCCGCCTTGCACTCCCGGCACGTCAATGCGATTGCAGCCATGAAAACCGAAAACCTCCGTTTGGGTGGCGGAGGTTCGTTGCAGCAAGGCGCGGAGCTCCGGCCACATCTGTCAGGAATTGGCACCTTTTCCGCTGCTCGTCGTGACGCTCGCGGATGGTTGCCGGGGTTTCATCGGGCCAGTCCCTCCACCCCTCTGGATGTGTCCAGCTATGTGATGGGCCAGCATAGCGGGTCGCCGCCGCACCGCAACGGCGGAGTAGACTTCGCCCTCGACGACATGCCCGCAATGCCCGACGAGCCCCGAAGTCCCCGTGCCGAGCCTCCCGAAGCCACCCCGCCTGCGGCGGCCGGAGCGTTCCCGGGGGCGCGTCGGCGCCCACGCCGCCGAGCCTGAGCCCCGCGCCTACGAGGCCGTCGAGCACGACGGCCTGCGGTGGATCAACATCGAGCGCCCGCGCGCGCCCGACCGCGCCTGGCTCGAGGAGCACTTCGACTTCCACCCGCTCGACTACGAGGACGTCTTCTCGCGCAACCAGCGCCCGAAGGTCGACGAGTACCCCGGCTACCTCTTCGTGGTCCTCCACTTCCCGGCCTACGACAAGAAGATCGGGCGCCTCAACCAGGCCGAGGTCGACATCTTCATCGGCCCGGACTACGTCATCACGCTCCCGAACGAGCCGATCCAGCCGCTCGAGTACCTCTACGAGCGCTGCCGCACCCGCGAGGAGGAGCGCGAGCAGCTCTTCTCCCAGGGTCCGGGCTACCTGCTCTACAAGATCGTCGACGCGTGCGTCGACGCGGCCTTCCCCATGCTCGCGAAGATCGGGAACAAGCTGGAGCGGCTCGAGGAGGGCATCTTCGAGGGGCGCTCCAAGGCGATCGTCCGGGACATCTCGAACGCGAAGCAGGAGGTCATCAACTTCCGCAAGATCACCCGCCCGCAGCGGGGCGCGCTGCGTGACCTCGAGCGGACCAAGCGCTACATCCCGGACAACCTCGACATGTACTTCGACGACATCACCGACGCCTCCGAGCGCATCTGGGACATGCTCGAGAACTACAAGGAGGTCGTCGAGGGCCTCGAGAGCACGAACGAGTCGGTGCTCACCCACGAGGCCAACGACGTCCTGCGCCTGCTGACCGCGCTCAGCGCGATCCTGCTGCCGCTCACCCTCATCACCGGCGTCTTCGGGATGAACGTCCGCGTCCCGGGCGAGGGCCACCTGCTCGGCTTCTTCGTCGTCATCGCCGTCATGACGCTCCTCGCCGCCGCGCTCGCCTACGTCTTCCGCAAGCGCGGGATCTTCTAGTCGAAGCTCGTGGGCCGCGCCGGGTCGGCCCGGTGCGCGAAGACGAGCTCGAGCTGGCCCGGCGTGATGCGCGTGGCCGAGAGCGCGGGCAATCGGTCCCGGGCGAAGAACCCGACCTGGTCGATCTCGTGGTCGCTCGCCCCGGGAGCCACGTCATCGCGCTCCGAGCAGAGGAAGAAGAGCTTGTAGATCGACTCGAGCCGCGGCGGGTGCGGGTGGCGCTCGCGGTCGAGGACCGCGACCAGTCGCGTGGCCCGCACCGCCAGGCCGCTCTCCTCGCGGACCTCGCGCTCGCAGTTCTCCGCGGGGGAGCGGCCCGGGTCGGCCCAGCCGCCCGGAAGCGTCCAGCCGCCGTCGGAGCGCTCGCGCACCAGGAGGATCCGGTCGCCGCGGAAGACGGCGCCGCGGACGTCGACCTTGGGCGTCGGGTGGCCCGCCCCGTCGAGGAAGCCGGGCAGCACGGCGTCCGCCGGCTGCCCGGCGACCCGGGCGGCCAGGCGCGCCGCGAGCGCGCCGACCGCCTCGTAACGCGTGCGGTCGTACGGGTCGCCCGCGTAGGTCAGCCCCTCCTCCGCGATGGCGCGCAGCTCTCGCGCGAGCGCCTGGTCCTCCGCGTCCACCCGGCCACCGTACGCGGTCGCGATCCGCACGGCCGCACCGATCGAGCCTGCGTGGCGTGCAATGGACGTCAGGCCTCCACCACGCGCCACGCAGGCGAGCCGCGGCGGCCGGTAACCGCCCGCGAGCGGTCGGGTACGCCTGGGGATGCCGCCGATCGACCACCTCGAGCAGCTCGGCGACGCGCTCGCGCTCACGAGCCCGCTCGAGCGCAAGCGGATGCTCGTGATCGTCAACCCGTACGCGACGACGGTCTCGGGCCGGCTGAAGCGCCTGGTCGTCTCCGCGCTGCAGGGGCGCTACGAGGTGGAGGCGATCGACACCGCGGCCCGCGACCACGCGACGCAGCTCGCGCGCGAGGCGGCGGACGAGGGGTTCGACGTGGTCGTGGCCTTCGGCGGCGACGGGACCGTCAACGAGGCGGCCAACGGCCTGGCCGGCTCCTCGACGCCGCTCACGACGCTGCCGGGCGGCTCGGCCAACGTCTTCGGCAAGATGCTCGGGATCCCCGGGGACATCGTCGACGCCACCGAGCACCTGCTCCGGCTGGCCGACGACTTCCGGCCCCGGCAGGTCGACCTCGCCCGGGTCAACGGCCGCTGGTTCACGTTCTCGGCCGGCCTGGGGCTCGACGCCGCGGTCGTCGCGCGGGTCGATGCCCACCCGCGGCGCAAGGCGCGGTGGGGCGCGAGCTACTTCACCGCGGCGGCGGTCTCGACCTTCGCCCGGCGGTACGTGGTCCACCCGCCGCGGCTCGAGGTCGAGGTGGACGGCGCGCCGGCCCGGGGCGGCGTCAGCGTCTTCGTGCAGAACGGCGACCCGTACACCTACTTCCGCAGCACGCCGATCCACGTGGCCGAGCAGAGCCGCCTCGACTCGGGCCACCTCGCGGGCGCGCTGCTCACGCGCGCCCGGCTCACCGACCTGCCCTCGATCGCCTACCGCGCCTTCTCCGCGCGCGGGAGGGTCACCCGCGCCCGCGCCGCCCACGGCTTCCACGACGTCGACGAGCTCGTGGCCCGCGCGGTCGGCGACGTGCCGATCCCGCTCCAGGTCGACGGCGACCACCTCGGCGACGTCGTCGAGGCGCGCTTCAGCGTCGCTCCCGGCATGCTCACCGTCGTCGGCTAGGGCTCCGGGCCCGGTCGCTCGCGCGGCCGGCGGGAACCTCAGCCGACGCCGGGGGTGACGCGGTAGGCGTCGAAGACGCCCTCGATGGAGCGCAGGCGGTTCACCGTCGACTTCAGCACGCGCGTGTCCCCCACCTCCACCACGAAGGTGTTCTTGACCATGGGGCTCGTGACCAGGCAGCGCGCCTCGACGATGTTGATGCCGGCCTCCGCGAAGGTCCGCGAGAGCTCCTCGAGCAGGCGGGTGCGGTCGTAGGCGTCGATCTGCAGCTCGACCTTGAACGCGGTCTCGTGCTCGCCCTCCCAGTGCACGCGGACGAAGCGGTCGGGGTCCTTGCGCAGGGCGGCGGCGTTCGGGCAGTCGTCGCGGTGGATGGTGATGCCGCGCCCGAGGGAGACGTAGCCCACGATCGGGTCGCCGGGGACGGGGCGGCAGCACTTGGCCATGCGGAGCAGCACCTCGTCGACCCCGTCGACCATCACGCCGTAGGAGGTGCTGGTGCCCGTGGGCTGGCGGCGCTGGCGCCGGGTGGTGACCAGCGACTCCACGGTGTCCTGCTCGGCCTCCGCCGCCTCCCCCTGCTTGAGCCGGTTCAGGAGCTTGTTGACGACGACCTTGGGCGAGATCTTCGCGCCGCCCAGCGCGATGTAGAAGTCCTCGGCCTTGCGGAAGCCCATCTCGCGGATGACGTCGGCCAGGAGCGGCGAGCCCGCGAGCTTCTGGGCCGGCAGCCCGCTCTTGCCCATGTGCTCCTGCAGCAGCGCCCGCCCGGTGTGCTCGGTGTCGTCGCGCGACTCGGCCTTGAACCAAGCGCGGATCTTGTTCTTCGCCCGCGAGGTGCGGACCATCGCGATCCAGTCGCGCGAGGGACCGCGGTCGCGGTTGGCGGTGAGGATCTCGACGATGTCGCCCGAGCGCAGCTCGTAGTGCAGCGGGACGATCTTCGAGTTCACCCGGGCCCCGACGCAGCGGTGGCCGATCTCCGTATGCACCTCGTAGGCGAAGTCGAGCGGCGTGGCCCCGGACTGCAGCGACTTCACCTCGCCCTTCGGGGTGAAGACGAAGACCTCCTCGTCGAAGAGGTCGACCTTCAGGTTGTCCATGAACTCCTGCGGGTCCTGCAGCTCCTTCTGCCAGTCCACCATCGAGCGCAGCCACTTGAGCTTCGCCTCGCCGTCGGAGAGCGGCTTCTTCGCCCCGCCCTCGGCAGACCGATCGACCTTGTAGATCCAGTGCGCGGCGACGCCGTACTCGGCCATCTCGTGCATCTCGCGCGTGCGGATCTGGATCTCGAGCGGCAGCCCCTCGGGCCCGATCACCGTCGTGTGCAGCGACTGGTACATGTTGAACTTCGGCATCGCGACGAAGTCCTTGAAGCGCCCCGGCAGCGGCTTCCAGAGCGAGTGGATGACCCCGACGGCGCCGTAGCAGTCCTTCACCGAGTCGACCACCACGCGCATCGCGGTGAGGTCGTAGATCTCGTTGAACTCCCGGCCCTTCTTGGTCATCTTCGCGTAGATCGAGTAGAAGTGCTTCGCGCGCCCGGAGATCTCCGCCTTGATGCCGAGCGCCTCGAGGTCGGCGGCGAGCCCCTCGCCCGCGGCCCGCACGTAGTCCTCGCGCTCCTCGCGCTGCTGGTTGACGAGGCCCTTGATCTCCTGGTACTTGCGCGGGTGGAGCGCCGCGAAGGCGAGGTCCTCGAGCTCCCACTTGATCGCGTGGATGCCGAGCCGGTGCGCGATCGGCGCGTAGATCTCCAGGGTCTCCTTGGCCTTGTCGATCTGCTTCTGCTTCGGCATGGCGCCGATGGTGCGCATGTTGTGCAGCCGGTCGGCGAGCTTGATGAGGATGACGCGGATGTCCGTCGCCATCGCGACCATCATCTTGCGGTAGTTCTCGGCCTGCGCCTCGTCGCGCGACATGAACGTGATGCCGGTGAGCTTCGTGACGCCGTCGACCAGCAGCGCGACCTCGTCGCCGAAGCGGGCGCGCACCTCCTCGAGCGAGGCGCTCGTGTCCTCGACGGTGTCGTGCAGGAGCGCGGCGACGAGCGTCTCGGTGTCCAGGCGCATGCCCGCGCAGATCTTCGCCACCCCGACCGGGTGGACGATGAACTCCTCGCCGCTCTTGCGGCGCTGGTCGGCGTGGTGCTCGCAGGCGAAGACGAACGCCGCCTCGACCCGCTCCCGGTCGACCGGGACCGCCGCGTCGTGGGCGTGCTCCTCGACGATCGCGAAGAGGTCGGCCAGCAGCGCCCGCTCACGCGGGTTGAGCTCGACCCCCGCCGGGCTGCTCACGCCGCCTGCGACGAGCGGCCGGGTGCTAGCCACGCCGCTCCCTCCCGGTGTCGCGCGGCGCAGACCCGGAAGGTCGGCGAGCGCTCGAGCTCCGTGCGCCCGGCGAAGGCGGGCAGGGCGACCCGGAGCGCCGCGGGCTCGAGCGCGACCAGGCCGAGCTCGTCGAGCACGCGCAGGACCCGACCGGCCGCCACCGGGGAGCGCGGCAGCGCGCCGGCCACGTCGTCGGGCGCCGCGCGCAGGTGGCGGTAGGCGGCGGTGAGGTGGTCGCGCAGTGCGTGCTGCTCGTCGTGCACATGCTCGGCGAAGCGTAGCTCAGGCGCTCCCCAGCCCAAGTGGGTCACCTGGGCCGGGTCGCCCGCCTCCAGGAGCGAGCGCAAGGCCGGGTGCGCGGGCGGGTCGAGCGCCACCACGTGGTGGGCCGCGGCGGCGAGGCCGGGCGCCCGCTCCAGCGCGGACCAGGAGCAGAGCGCGAACCCGCCGAGCCGCCCGGCGAGCTGGGCGCGCCGGCGGCGCGCGTCGGCGCAGACGACGAGCACCGGCTCGCCGGAGCTCACGAGCGCCGTCAGCGTCGCGGCCAGCCCGGCGCCGCGCCGGTCGCAGACCGTGCGGCGCGAGCCGACCGGCGCGGCGGCCGCACCCCAGGGCGCGAGCGGCGCGGCGAGCTCGACGCGCACGGCCTCCTCCCACCCCTCCGGCTCACCGACCAGGCGCACCGGGCCCGGCGCGCAGGGGAGCGCCCGGCGCAGCACGACCCGCGGCTCCACCACGCCGTTCCACTCGTTGCGCTCGAGCTGCACGACCGCGTCGAGCCCCGCCTCCGAGCCGTCGGGCAGGGACGGCGTCCCGAAGGCGACGGCGCCGGCGCGGCGGCCGCCCGAGGCGAGCACGAAGCGCAGGTGGCGTCCCTCCCCCATCGGACGCGGGTCGACCAGGCGGGCGGCCGGCACGAGCAGCCGCGGCTCGGGGTTGCCCATGCCGAACGGCGCGAGCCGCTCGAGCTCCTCGGCCAGCTCGAGCCCGAGCTCCTCGCCGGAGACGACCGCGTCGGCCCGCTCGCTGCGGACGAGGTCCTCCGGGGCCAGCACCGCCTCGGCGTGGGCGCAGAACGCGGCCCGGAAGGCGTCGAGCTCCGCCCGGGCCACCGTGCACCCCGCCGCCGCGCGGTGCCCGCCGTGGCGCGCGAGGTGGGCGGCGCAGGCGTCGAGGCCGCCGAGCAGGTCGAAGGCGGGGATCGAGCGGCCCGAGCCCGTCCCGACCGCCTCGCCCTCGGGGAAGGCGACGACGACCACCGGGCGGTGGTGACGCTCGGCCAGGCGGGAGGCCACGATGCCGATGACGCCCGGGTGCCAGCCGTCGCCCGCGAGCACGTGCGCCGGCGCCGGCCCCAGGCCCGCCTCCTCCCGCGCGGCCTCCGTGGCCGCGACCTGCTGCTCGGCCGCGAAGAGGAGCCGCTGCTCGGTGTGGCGGCGGTCGCCGTTCAGGCGGTCGAGCTCCTCGGCGATCGCCTCGGCGCGCCCGGGGTCCCGCGTGCGGAGCAGCTCCACGCCGGCGTCGGCCCGCTGCATCCGCCCCGCGGCGTTGATCCGCGGCGCCAGGCGGAAGCCGATGCTCGACGCGTCGAGCGCCGAGGGGTCGACCCGGGCCACGCGGAGCAGCGCGCGCAGGCCGGGCCGTCGGGTCGCCGCGACGGCCCGGAGCCCCGCGCGCACCAGGCGGCGGTTCTCCCCCACCAGCGGCACGCAGTCGGCCACGGTCGCGAGCGCGACGAGGTCGAGCCCGGCGTCGGCCTCCGCCGGATCGCGGCCCGCTCCGGCGAGCAGCGCGCGGGCGAGCTTGTGCGCCACCCCGGCCGCGCAGAGCTCGGGGGTCGGGTAGCCGTTGACCCCGGGGTGCACGACCAGGCAGTCGGGCAGCACGCCGTCGGCCCGCGGGGCGTGGTGGTCGGTGACCAGGACGTCGAGCCCGGCGGCCCGCGCCGCGGCGACCTCCTCCACGGCGGTGATGCCGCAGTCCGCGGTGACCAGCAGCCGCGTCCCCCGCGCGGCCAGGCGCGCCACGGTGGCCGCCGAGAGCCCGTAGCCGTCCTCGCCGCGCGAGGGCAGGAACCAGTCGGCCTCCCCGCCGAGCGCCTCGAGCACCTCGAGCAGGAGCGTGGTCGAGCAGACGCCGTCGACGTCGTAGTCGCCGTGCACCGTGATCCGCGAGCCCGCGGCGACGTGGCGCAGCACGAGCGCGACCGCCTCCTCGATGCCCGCGAAGCGCGCCGGGTCGTGCTCCTCGGCGGCGGCGAGCCAGGCCTCCGCCGCCGCCGGCTCGGCCAGGCCACGGCGCACCAGCACCTGCGCGAGCGGGCCCGAGCAGCCCAGCGCCTCCTGCAGGGCGAGGACGTCCGCGTGGGGACAGGGAGCGAGCGCGAGGCGAACGGCCACCCCCTCCTTCTACCGGCCGGGCCGGACGGCCAGCGCCGCGAGGCCAGGCCGCAAGGGCGCGCGCCTCGCATCCCCGGCGTCGAACGTCGCGCCGACCGCAGGCCGACCGTCACCCACGCGCATCCCCGGCGTCGAACGTCGCGCCGACCGCGACCCCACGCCGACTGTCACCCACCCGCATCCCCGGCGTCGAACGTCGCGGCGACCGCGACGCCCCGCGCCGACGATCAGCCACGCGCATCCCCGGCGTCGAACGTCGCGCCGACCGCGACGCCCCGCGCCGACGTCAGCCACGCGCATCCCCGGCGTCCAACGTCGCGCCGACCGCGACGCCGCGCGCCGCCGTTGACCCACGCGCATCCCCGGCGTCCAACGTCGCGCCGACCGCGACGCCCCGCGCCGCCGTTGACCCACGCGCATCCCCGGTGCCGAACGTCGCGGCGACCACGACACCGCGCGCCGTCGACACGCCCGCGCGGCCGACGCGGCCGGGCAGCGACGCTCAGCGGCCCGCGGTGCTGGGGCTGAGCGTGTGGTCGGCGGCCGCCTCGGCGCGTTCGCGGCGCAGCCCCTCGGCGAAGACGACCGCCATGCCGATCGCCGTGCCCGGGACGGCCTCGAAGAAGGTGACGAGGTCGACGTCGGCGCGTGCCGGGATCGAGAAGAGGTTGACGAGCAGCCCGCCGATCACCGACCCGATGATCGCCCCGACGAAGGCGCCGGCGATGCCGCCCCAGAAGTGGTCGGGGAGGTAGACGGTGAAGTGCCAGAGGGCCAGGCCGACCATGACCCACACGAGCACGGCCATCAGCGCGGCCGCCCGTGCTTCTTCGTGCGCGGGCGCTTGGGCCGGATGTCCTTGAGCACGGTGTCCTCCGGCAGCGCGTCGGCCGCGCTGTCGCGGACGGGGGGCGGAGGGGCCGGCGCGGGCGTCTCCGGGCTCGCCGGCCCGGCCAGGCGCCGCGAGCCGCGGGTCGGGGCCGGCTCGGCGCGCTCGGCCACCCGGACGCCACCGGACTCCGGCGCCGCCTCGTCGTGGAGGTCGCGGACCATGTCGTCGAACTCGCGCTTGGAGACCGAGCGGTCGGGCGTCTCGGGCGCCGTCAACCGCGCGCGGGTCACCCGGCGGCGCTCCACGTCGACGTCGAGGTTCGTGTCCGCGAAGGGCGGCACCGCGCCCGAGGCCGCCAGGATCCCCTCGCGTCGACGGCGGAACACGGGCTCGCGCTCCTTCCACTGGGTCAGCACCGGCGAGGAGATGAAGATCGAGGAGTAGGCGCCCGAGACCGTGCCGACCAGCAGCGCGAAGGCGAAGTCCTGCAGCGTGTCCCCGCCGAAGAAGAGCAGCGCGACGATCGGCAGCGACGCGCAGGTGACCGTCGAGATCGAGCGTACGACGACCTCGTTCATCGAGCGGTTGGAGATCTGCGCGAAGGTCGCCCGGGGCATGCGCGGCATGTTCTCCCTGAGGCGGTCGTTGACGATGATCGTGTCGTAGAGCGAGAAGCCCAGGACGGTGAGCAGCGCGGCGACGGTCGAGCTCGTCACCTCCCGGCCGGTGAACGCGTAGAGGCCGGCCACGATCAGGAGGTCGTGCATGAGCGAGATCGCCGTGGTCACGGCGTACTTCCACTCGAACCGGAGGGCGATGTAGACCGCGATGAGCAGCAGGGAGACGACGACCGCGATCGCCGCGCTGCGCGCGACGGACTCGCCGAACGTCGGCCCCACCGACTGGGTCGACGGGGGTCGGGCGAAGGGCCCGAGCTTGGCGACCAGCGCGTCGTCGACCTCGTTGACCCGGTCCGGCGCGAGCTCGCCCGTGGAGATCTGCACGACGTTGGCGCCGAGCCTGGAGCCCGTCACCTTCTGGACGTCGGCGCCCTCGATCCCCTTGGCGTTCAGCACGCTGCGCACGTCGTCCTCGGAGAAGGGCCGCTGGAAGGAGGCCTGCACGCGGGTGCCCGACTCGAAGTCGATGCCGAACTTGATGCCCTTGGTGGAGATCGCGAGCGCCCCGGCCAGCAGGATCACGCCCGAGACCGTGAACATGATCTTCGTCGCGCCGTTGAAGTCGAAGCGCCGCTTGGTGCCGTGGGTGCGCGCGCCGACCAGCCGCGGGTTCTTGAGCGCGCCGGCGCCCGTGACCCCCAGGAGCGCCTGGGTGGCGAGCACCGCGGAGAAGAGCGTGACGATCACGCCGAGGCCCAGCGTCAGCGCGAACCCCTTGACGCCGGCCTGGGAGAGGATGAAGAGGATGAACGCCGTGAGCAGCGTCACGACATTGGCGTCGATGATCGTGGAGAGCCCGCGCCGGTAGCCCAGGCCGATCGCCGAGGCGATCGAGCGGCCCGCGACCACCTCCTCCTTGACCCGCTCGAAGATCACGATGTTCGCGTCGGCGCACACCCCGATCGTCAGGACCAGGCCGGCCAGGCCGGGCAGGGTGAGCGTCACCGGGATGAGCTTGATCAGCGCGAAGAGGTAGATCGCGTAGACGCCGAGGGCGCCGACGGCCAGCAGTCCGAGGACCCGGTAGAAGACGAGCAGGAAGAGCGCGACGATGACGAAGCCGACCCCGGCCGCGAGCAGGCCCTGGTTGAGCGCCTGCTGCCCGAGCGTCGCGGAGACCTGGGACTGCGAGATCGGCGAGAGCTTCAGCGGCAGGGCGCCGTACTTGAGCTGGTTGGCCAGCGCCTGGGCCGACTTGGTGGTGAAGCCGCCGGAGATCTCCGAGCCCGACGAGCCGTCGATCCCTGGGGTTCTCCGAGAAGTCGATCTGGGGCACCGAGATGAGCTCGTTGTCCAGGGCGATCGCGAAGTGCTGGTTGGCGGCGTCGCCGCTGATGGGCTGGCCGTCGGAGGTGACGACGAAGGACTGCCCGCGTTGGACGATGGCCCGCGTGACCCTCTGCCACTTCTTCGCGCCGCCCCCGGTGAAGCTGAAGGTGACGTTCGGCCCGCCGTTGGAGCCCGGGCTGTTGTCGAAGTTCTGCTCGGGGTCCTTGATGTCGGTGCCCGCGAGGGCGACGTCGTCGCGCAGCAGGAAGAACGCGTCGGCCTTGGGCGCGTCCGCATCGGCGTTCGGGTTGACCGACTCCTCGCGGACGAGCACGGTTCCCTGCTTGACCTCCTTGACCACCGCCCCGGCCGGTGCCCGCTTGGCCGCCTCGGAGGCCCGGAGCTCCCTCACGGACTCCTCGGGCCCGGCGATGACCTTCTTCGCCTTGTCGTCGACGAGGTAGAACTTGTTCCCGGTGGAGGAGTTGAGGTTCGTGACCGCCGGGCAGCGCCGCGCGCGGGAGACCGCGTCGTAGAGCGAGAGCGCCCCCACGCGGCCCGCGTTCTGCCCGCCCGTGACGGCCAGGTTGTCGGCCGCCGGCTTGCAGTTCGCCCCGAGGACGTTCTTCTCCCAGTCGTAGAACTGGAGCTGGGCCACCGTCCCGACCACCCGCGCCGCCTCGTCGGCGTTCGTGACGTTCGGGAGCGAGACGACGATCTGGTCGGGGCCCGAGCGCTGGATCTCCGGCTCGGCCACCCCGAGCGCGTCGACGCGCTGGCGCATGATGTCGATCGCGCGGGCGACCGAGTCGCCCGTGACCTGGGTCGTCTGCGTCGCCTTGGCCTCGTAGACGAGCTCGACGCCGCCCTTGAGGTCCAGGCCCAGGCGCGTCGGCTTCGTCGCGAGCACCACCGCGGCGCCGGCCAGGAGGGCGCCGACGAGGACGAGGATCAGGATGTTGCGCCGACGGTCGGTCATCGCGCGGGCCTCAGGAGCTCGGCGTGAGGACGATCAGCAGCCCGCCGTCGTCGTCGTAGGCCGGGAAGAGGTCGGCCGTGGCCTTGGCGGGCAGATCGCCCTCGGCGTTGACCTGGACGTCCTTGCCGAGCTGGCGCACCCCCCACTCCAAGGCGGTGGAGACCGGGTCGGGCTGCTCGGCGAAGCGCAGGCCCAGCACCTCCGA
>CAXSFZ010000002.1:50985-93255 GCA_964236905.1 uncultured Solirubrobacteraceae bacterium
AGTCGCCGAGCTGGCTGACGAGGACCATGCCCTTGTAGACGATGGTTCGACTCGACACCGAGACGGGATAGAACTCCTTCGCCCGCGGGTCGTCGAGGCCGTAGACCTTGCCCGAGATCACCTTGCGCGCGACGTAGACGCGCCGCTCGAAGGCGTCCTGGTCGGCGACCGAGGCCGGGCGGCCGATGACCCGCTGGTCGTCCAGCCCGGTGAGCTCGAAGGAGCCGCGGCCGCAGGCGATGACCTTGCCGTTGCGGTCGCAGGCGAAGAACGCGGCGTTGGGCGCCGGGTAGTAGTCGTCGAGCAGTTCGAACAGGAAGCCGAAGCCGCACTTCTGGCACCCCTTGGGCGTGGTCCGGAAGCCGGCGGTGCGCTCGAGCTGCGTCGTGCGGTTGCCGCAGTTGGGGCAGATGAAGAGGTGGGCCATCGGGAGCTTGCGACAGGGTAGAGGCAAGTGCCCGCCGCGCGCCGCAGGCCTCCCCGGCGCTCGCTCACGCTCGCGTGCGGGACCTCCCCGGCGCTCGCTCACGCTCGCGTGCGGGACTCAGAAGAGCGCGGGGTCGCGCGGCGGATCGAGCCCGAGGTGGGCCCACGCACGCGGGGTCGCGACGCGTCCGCGTGGCGTGCGCTTGAGCAGGCCGCAGATCAGCAGGTAGGGCTCGTAGACGTCCTCGAGCGTGTCGCTCTCCTCCCCGACGGTCACCGCCAGCGTCGAGAGGCCGACCGGCCCGCCGCCGAACTTGACGCAGACCGCCGAGAGGATCTCGCGATCCAGCCGGTCGAGGCCCAGGTGGTCGACCTGGAGCTGGTCGAGCGCGTGGGCGGCCACCTCCTCGCTGACCACCCCGGCGGCGCGGACCTCCGCGTAGTCGCGCACCCGCTTGAGCAGCCGGTTGGCCACGCGCGGCGTGCCGCGGGCGCGTGCCGCGATCGCCTCGGCGCCCGCGCCGGCGAGCTCCACGCCGAGGATGCGGGCGCTGCGCCGCACGATCGTCGCGAGCTCCCGCGGGCCGTAGGGCTCCAGGCGGTGCTGGATGCCGAACCGGTCCCGCAGCGGGGTGGTCAGGCGGCCCGCGCGCGTGGTCGCGCCGACGAGCGTGAAGGGCGGCAGCTCGAGCGTCATGACCCGTGCGCCGGCGCCGACCCCGACGGTGATGGGCAGCCGGCGGTCCTCCATCGCCGGGTAGAACGTCTCCTCGAGCGCGCGAGAGAGGCGGTGGATCTCGTCCACGAAGAAGATCGCGCGGGGCTCGAGCGCCGTCAGGAAGGCCGCGATGTCGCCCTTGCGCTCGAGCGCGGGCGCCGCGGTCTGCACGAACGGCACGCCGAGCTCCTCGGCGAGGATCTGCGCCAGGGACGTCTTGCCGAGGCCGGGCGGGCCGGCGAGCAGGACGTGGTCGAGCGCCTCGCCGCGCGCGGCGGCCGCCTCGAGCGAGACCTGCAGCTGGTCGACCACCACGTCCTGCCCGACGAACTCCTCCAGCGAGCGCGGGCGGAGCGTCGGCTCCGCCGCGACGTCCTCGAGCGTCGCCGACGGCGTCTGGATCCGCTCGGGCTCGGCGTCCGGGGTGCGGATCACCGGCGCGCGGCCCTCAGCGCGGCGGCGATGAGCGCCTCGGGGGTCTCCCCCGTCGCCTCGCGCAGCAGCTCGTCGGCCTCCGCGGGCGGGTAGCCGAGCTCCTCGAGCCCCTCGCGGGCCAGGGTCCGCGGATCCTCTGCGCGCGGCTCGCCGCCCGGGGCGGCGAGGTCGGCGGCGGGCACGCCGACCTTCTCCCGGAGCTCGACGATGATGCGCTCCGCCGTGCGCTTGCCGACGCCGGGAGCGGCCTGGAACCGGCGGGCCTCCCCGGCGGCCAGCGCCCGCGCGAGCTCGCGTGGGGAGCCTCCGGAGAGGATCGCCTGCGCCACCTTCGGCCCGACCCCCTGCACCCCGAGCAGCAGGAGGAAGAGGTCGCGCTCCTCCTCGGTGGCGAAGCCGTAGAGGGTCAGCGCGTCCTCGCGCACGACGAGGTGGGCGTGCAGCGAGACGCGCTCCCCCGCGGCGGGGACGTGGCGCAGCGTCTCCGCGGAGACGCCGAGGCGGTACCCCACCCCGGAGGCGGTCTCGACCACCACGTGGTCGGGGCGGCGCAGCACCACGTCGCCGGCCACGAGCGCGATCACGCCGGGACCCGCTCGCGGGTGGCGGCGGCGAGCGGCGCGTGGTTGGCGTGGCAGATCGCGACGGCCAGGGCGTCCGCGGCGTGATCCGGGCGCGGGAGCTCGGTGAGCCCCAGCAGCGCCTGGACCATGCGCTGCACCTGTCCCTTCCCCGCCCGGCCCGAGCCGCACACGGCGCCCTTCACCTGCTGCGGCGTGTAGTCGTGGCAGGCGAGCCCCTCCTGGCCGGCGGCCAGCAGGACGACGCCGCGCGCCTGGCCGACGGCGAGGGCCGAGCGCACGTTCTGGCCGAAGTAGAGCGCCTCGAGCGCGACGGCCTCGGGGGCGTGGCGGGCGATCAGCGCGGTCACGGCGGCGTGGATGGCGGCCAGCCGGCGCTCCGGGCTCGCCCCGGCGGGGGTCCGCACGCAGCCCCCGTCGAGCGCGACGAGCCGGCCCGAGCGCCGCTGGACGACGCCGTAGCCCGTGTTGGCCAGGCCGGGGTCGATGCCGAGGACGATCACCACCGGCTGCATTCTGCGCCCCGGGTCGGATGCCTCCTCGAGGGCCGGCGCCGCCGCCCGGGCCCGTACGCTCACCCGGGATGCCCGACGCCCCGCCCGCGGACCTGCTCGACGGCCTCGACGGCTCGGCGCGCGCGGAGCGCGCCGAGCTCGTGGCCTGGCTGCGCGGGGAGCACCGGGCGGGCGAGGAGGAGCTGCTGCGCGCCACCCAGAACGGGACGATCGTGCTCGTGGCGGCCAGCCGCGCCCTGGGGACCGGCGAGCGCTACAGCGCCCGCGAGGTCGCCGCGCGGGCGGGGCTGCCGCTCGAGCTCTGGCTCAACCTCTCGCGCGCGAGCGGGCTGCCGCTGCCCGTCGACGCGGACGCGATCCACTACGGCGACACCGACCTCGGGGTCGCGCGGACGACCCGGCGGCTCCAGGAGGCCGGCGTGGGCGCCGAGCAGCTGCTCGCGACGACCCGGGTGCTCTCGCGCGGGCTCGCGCAGGCGGCGGAGCTGATGCGCCAGACCGTGCTCGAGCTCGTCCTGGCCCCGGGCCTCTCCGAGCGCGAGCTCGCGCAGACCTACGCCGAGGCCGCGGAGGGGCTCGTGCCGCTCGTCGGGCCGCTCGCGGAGCAGCTGCTGCGCCTCCACCTGAACCACGCGGCGCGCGAGGAGGTCGTGACCGCGGCCGAGCGGCGGGCCGGGGAGCTCCCGGGCGCGCGCGAGGTGGCGGTGGCCTTCGCGGACCTCGTCGGCTTCACGCGGCTCGGGGAGGAGCTGCCGCCCGAGGAGCTCGAGCGGGTCGCCGAGCGCCTCGTCGGCCTCGCCGCCGCCGTGGTCTCGCCGCCCGTGCGGGTGGTCAAGTCCATCGGGGACGCGGTGCTGCTCATCTGCCCGGACCCCGTCGCGCTCGTCCGCGCCGCCCACGCGCTCGTGGCGGCGGCGGAGGCCGAGGGGGACGTGCTCCCGCAGCTGCGGGTCGGCGTCGCGTCGGGCCCGGCCGTCTCCCGAGCGGGCGACTGGTTCGGCCGCCCGGTGAACCTCGCGAGCCGGATCACCGCCGTCGCCCGCGCCGGCTCCGTGCTGACCGACCAGGCGACCCGCGAGGCGATCGGCGAGCGCGGCGCCCTGCGCTGGTCGAGCGCCGGCGAGCGCCGGCTCAAGGGGGTGCCGGCGCCGGTGCGGCTCCACCGGGCCCGGCCGGCGCCGGGCGCCCGCGCGTGATCGTCCGGACCTCGCCCATCAGCAGCACGGTCAGCGCGACGGGCAGGCCGACCACCGTCTCCAGCACGAGCGTCGTGTGGAGGCCGAGGACGGCGGCGAGTGGCCCGGCGAGCGTGAGCCCGATCGGCATCGCGCCGACCGAGGAGAGGAAGTCGTAGGAGGAGACGCGCGAGATCGCGTGCTCCGGGATCTGCTCCTGCAGGGTCGTCTCCCAGAGCCCGAAGCCCGCCGAGACCGCGACGCCCGTGAGCGCCTCGAAGGCCGCGATCCCGGCGACGGGCAGGCCCGAGCCGATGATCGCCGCCTGGGTCGAGGCGATCGTGAAGCCGAGCGCCGACCACACCAGCGGCCGCCGCGGCTTGAAGCGCAGGATCGCGAGATCGCCGGCGATCGACCCGATCCCGAACGCCGCGGTGATCGCCGCCCAGGCGCCGACGCCGCCGAGCTCGCGGTCGGCGAGCACCGGCCCGAGCACGTAGATCGACGGGAGCACGACCACGTGGTAGGTGACCATGACGCCGAGGAAGCCCTGCACCCAGCGCCGGGAGCGGACCTCGGCGAAGCCCGCCTTCAGCTGGGCGAGGAACGCCAGGTCCTCGTCGTCCAGGCGCTCGATCGCGGCGGGGCGCAGCCGCGCGAGCGCCACCGCGCTGGCCCCGAACGTCGCGCTGTCGATCGCGATGGCCCCGCCCGGCCCGAGCGTCGCGACCAGCACGCCCGCGACCGCCGGGCCGCTCACCATCCCGAACGAGAGCACGAGCGAGCGGAGCGCGTTGGCCTCCTGCAGCCGCGCGGGCGCGACGAGGGTCGGCACGATCCCCGCGACCGCCGGCATGAAGAACGCGTCGGAGGTGCCGAAGACGAGCCCGAGCACCGCGAGCTGCCACACCTCCGCCCGACCGCTGAGCAGGAGCGCCGCGCTGAGCGCCTGGCTGACCAGGCGGACCAGGTCGGAGGCGAGCATGACCCGGTGGCGCGGCAGCCGGTCGGCCCACACGCCGCCGAGCAGCGCGAAGAGCGCGAAGGGCAGCGTCGTGGCCGCGACGACCAGGCCGACGTCCCCGAGGCTCCCGCCGATCGAGAGCACCGCGAAGGGCAGCGCGACGAAGGTGATGCGGTCGCCCAGCATCGAGAGCGCCTGGCCGCCGAAGAGCAGGCGGAACTGCGGCTCCTCCCGGAGGACCGCCGGCACGAGCCGGCGCACGGCGCTACCCCGTGGCGACGCGTTCCATCACGTCGGCGGGCGCGTCGAAGTTCGCGTGCACGTCGCCGACGTCGTCGGACTCCTCGAGCACGTCGATGAGGCGGAAGAGCTTCTTCAGGGCCTCCTCGTCGACCTCGACGCGCGTCTTCGGGCGCCAGACGAGCTCGGCGGAGGCGAGCTCGACCTCCGCCTCCTCGAGCGCGGCCCGCACCGTCTGGAGGTCCGCCGGGGCCGTGAGCACCTCGAGGGTGCCCTCGTCGGCCTCGATGTCCTCGGCGCCCGCCTCCACCGCGACGAGCAGGTCGTCCTCGGAGTAGCGCTCGGCGTCGACGACGATGACGCCGGTCTTGTCGAAGAGGTAGGCGACCGAGCCCGGCTCGCCCAGGGCACCGCCCGCCTTGGTGAGCGCCGCGCGGACCTCGGCGCCCGTGCGGTTCCGGTTGTCCGTGAGCCCCTCGATGAGGAGCGCGACCCCGCCCGGCCCGTAGCCCTCGTAGAGGACCTCCTGGAAGTCCGCCTCGTTCGCGCCCGCCCCGGTGCCCTTGTCGATCGCCCGCTGGATGTTGTCCTTGGGCATCGAGGCGTCCTTCGCCTTCTGCACCGCGAGCTCGAGCGCCGGGTTCCCGACGATGTTGCCGCCGCCGGCGCGCGCCGCCACGGTGATGTGCCGCGAGAGCTTCGTGAACATGGCGCCGCGCCGCGAGTCGGTGATCGCCTTCTTGTGCTTGATCGACGCCCACTTCGAATGCCCGGACATGGGATCGATGCTACCGCCGACGGTGCCAGGCCAGCGTGCGCTCGAGGCCGTCGCGGAGCTCGACCCGCGGCGCCCACCCGGTGCGCGCGCAGAGCTTCGTGATGTCGAGCGCCTGCCGGTCCGCATCGCCCGCCCCGGAGGCCGCGTAGACCGGGGGGACCCGGCTGCCGGCCACCTCGAGGAGCAGCGCCACCACCTCCCGGATCGGGCGCGACGTGCCGCTCGCGACGTTGAACGCCTCCCCCGCCGCGCCGCCGGGCAGCGCGTCGGCGAGCGCCAGGTAGGCCGCCGCCGCGTCGGTGGCGAACACCAGGTCGCGCTCGGGGGACCCGTCGGAGCGGACGCGGGCCGCGCGCCCCTCCAGCACGCTCGCCACGAGACTCGGCACCAGGCGCGAGCGCTGCAGGTCGCCCGGCCCGTAGACGTTCGCGGTGCGCGCGACGGCGACCGGCAGCCCGTGGGAGCTCGCCCACGAGCGGGCCAGCAGGTCCGCGCAGGCCTTCGAGACGTCGTAGGGCCCCACGGCGCGCAGCGGATCCTCCTCCCGGTGGGGTGCGCCCCCGGCTCCGTACACCCGGCCGGAGGAGGCGACCACGACGCGCGCGACGCCCGCCCGGCGGCAGGCCTCCAGGACGTTCCAGGTGCCGCGGACGTTGGTCTCGAAGGTGGCGAGCGGGTCGCGCCCCGCCGCCTCCACGACCCCCTGCGCCGCGAGGTGGAAGGCGGTGTCGCAGCCGGCGAGCGCCGCCTCGAGCGCCGCGACGTCGCCGAGGCCGCCCCGAACCACCCGGCAGCGCGCCTCGAGCCCGTCGGACACGAGCGCGCTCGGCCGCCCGGGGCGGCGGGCGAGGAGCACGACCTCCGCGTCGCGCTCCAGCAGGGAGGCGACCAGCCAGCGCCCCACCACGCCGTACCCACCGGTGAGAAGAGCGCGCATCGCGGCGCGAGCGTAGGCGAACCTCCGCCTACGCTGCCGCCATGGCCGGCGACGTCTCCGTCATGTGGTTCCGCCGCGACCTGCGCGTCCGCGACCACCCGGCGCTCGTGGCGGCCGCCCGGCACGCGCACTGCGTGCCCGTCTTCGTCTTCGACGACCGGCTCCTGCGCACCGGGCGGTTCCCGAGCGCGATCCGCACGCGCTTCATGCTCGGCTGCCTGGAGGAGCTCGACGGCGCGCTGCGCGAGCGCGGCGGCCGGCTCGTGGTGCGCCGCGGGCGGCCGGAGGAGGTGGTGCCCGCGCTGTGCCGCGAGCTCGGCGCGCGCGACCTGTACTTCACCGCCGACGTCGCGCCCTGGGCCCGCCGGCGCGACCAGCGGGTCATCGACGCGCTCGAGCACGTGCGCGCCCACCCGCTGCCCGGCGCCTGCGTCGTCGACGACCCGAGCGCCGTCCGCACGCGGCAGGGCAAGCCGTACACCGTCTTCTCGCCCTTCGCGCGGACGTGGCGCACCGCGCCGCGCCGCCAGGTGCTCCGGGCGCCGCGCGCCGTCCGAACCCCGGAGGGCGTGCGGGCCGGAGCGCTCCCGTCGCTCGCCGCGCTCGGCCTCGACGAGCCGCCCTCGCCCGGGGCGTTCACCCCCGGCGAGGCGGCGGCGCGCCGGCGGCTGGCCGCCTTCCTGCGCTCCGGCCTCGACCAGTACGCCGAGGCGCGCGACGCGCCCAAGGGCGGCTCCTCGCGCCTGTCGCCCTACCTGCGCTGGGGCTGCCTGTCGGCGCTCAGCCTCGACACCGAGGTGGCCGCGCTGGCCGGCGCGGGCCCCGAGGACTACCGGACCGAACTCGCCTGGCGCGACTTCTACTCGGCGGTGCTCATGCACTTCCCTCACGTGACGCGCCTTGAGTACATCGAGCGCATGCGCGCGCTGGAGTGGGCCGCCCCCGGCGAGCAGCTGGCCGCCTGGACGGAGGGGCGCACGGGCTACCCCCTGGTCGACGCGGGGATGCGCCAGCTGGCCGAGGAGGGCTGGATGCAGAACCGCGTGCGGATGGTCGTCGGCTCCTTCCTGACCAAGGACCTCCACCTCGACTGGCGCGAGGGCGAGCGCGTCTTCATGGAGCGGCTGCTCGACGGGGACATGGCGGCCAACAACGGCGGCTGGCAGTGGATCGCCTCCACCGGGACCGATCCCAAGCCGTACTTCCAGCGCCTCTTCAACCCGGTGACCCAGCAGGAGAAGTTCGACCCCGACGGCGAGTACGTACGCCGCTGGGTGCCCGAGCTGGCCGACGTGCCCGCGGCGCGGCTCGCCCGCCCGTGGACCATGAGCCCGGAGGAGCAGGAGGCCGCCGGCTGCCGCATCGGGGAGGAGTACCCCGCGCCGATCGTCGACCACGCGCAGGAGCGCCGCCGGGCGATCGAGCGCTACCGCGCCGTCGCGGAGTGAGCTCCCGCCCTGGGTAGGGTCCGCGCCATGCCCGCCTCACCGGACATCTTCAAGGCCTACGACATCCGGGGCCTGTACGGCGACGACATCGACGGCGACGCGGCCGAGCAGATCGGGCGGGCCTTCGCCCGGGTCATCGCCGAGCTCGCCGGCAAGCCGGTCGCCGCGGTGGAGGTCGGCCTGGGGCGCGACATGCGCCTGACCGCGCCCGAGCTCGCCGGGCGCTACCGCGACGGGATCGTCTCCGAGGGCGCCTCGGTCGTCGACGCGGGCCAGGTCGGCACGGAGCAGCTCTACTTCCTCGTCGGCTCCCGCGGCCTGGACGGCGGGCTGATGTGCACCGCCTCCCACAACCCCAAGGCGTACACGGGCGCCAAGCTCGTCAAGCGCGGGGCGATCGCCCTGAGCGGCGAGGAGGGCATCGGGGAGATCCGCGACCTCGTGGTCGGCGGCGGCCTGCCCGCGGAGCCCCCAGGCGGCGGCAGCGTCTCCCACGCCGACGTGCAGGCCGACTTCGAGGCGGCGGTCCTCACCTTCGTCGACGCGGCGCAGATCAAGCCGCTGAAGGTCGTCGTGGACGGCGGCAACGGCATGGCCGGCGCGATGGTCGGCCCGCTGCTGCGCCGCCTCGGGCTGGAGCTCATCGAGACCTACTGGACCCCGGACGGCGAGTTCCCCGGCCACGAGCCGAACCCGCTGCTGCCGGAGAACCGCCAGGGGATCATCGACAGGGTCCGCGAGGAGGGCGCCGACCTCGGGATCGCCTGGGACGGCGACGCGGACCGCTGCTTCTTCATCGACGACCGGGGGGACTTCGTCGACGGCGACTTCCTCACCGCCATCCTCGGCGAGCACCTGCTCGAGAAGGAGCCGGGCGCCACGATCCTCTACGACGTGCGCGCATCGCGCGCCGTGGCCGACGTGGTCGCCGCGGCGGGCGGCACGGCCGAGATCAACCGGGTGGGCCACGCGTTCTTCAAGACGCGGATGCAGCGCGAGGGCTCGCTGTTCGGCGGCGAGGTCTCCGGCCACTACTACTTCCGCGACTTCTACACCGCCGACTCCGGCACGCTGCCCGCGCTGCTCATGCTCGAGAAGCTCTCGGTCGAGGGCCGCAGGCTCTCCGAGCTGGTCGGGGGCTACCGCGAGAAGTACTTCATCTCCGGCGAGATCAACTCGACGGTGGACGACGCGCCGGCGCGGCTCCAGGCGCTCGAGGCCGAGTACGGCGGGCGGCCCGGCGCCCGGGTGAGCCACGTCGACGGCGTCTCGGTCGACTTCGACGACTGGCACTTCAACGTGCGCTCCTCCAACACCGAGCCGCTGCTGCGGCTCTGCCTGGAGTCGCTCGTCTCCGTCGAGGACATGGAGGCCAAGCGCGACGAGGTGCTCGGGCTGATCCGGAGCTAGGCGGCGCGCTCGCCGGGGAGTGCGCCCCCCGGGGCGGGCGTAGGATGGGACGGGTGCCCGAGCCCCGCACCGACCCGACGCCGGAGTCCCTCCTGGCGCGGGTGGCCGCGGGCGGCGTGCACCGGATCGCGGTGCCCACGCCGTTCCTCGTCGGCCGGGTGAACACCTACCTGGTCGAGGACGACCCGCTGACGCTGGTCGACACGGGCCCGAACTCCGCCACCTCGCTGACCGCGCTCGAGCGCGGGCTGGCCGCCCTCGGCCACGGGGTCGCCGACCTCGGGCGCATCGTCATCACCCATCAGCACATGGACCACCTCGGGCTCGTCGCGATCCTCGCCGACCGCTCCGGGGCGGAGGTCTGCGCCCTCGCGGCGCTCGCCCCGTGGCTCGAGCGCTACGCGGAGAGCATGGAGGAGGACGACCGCTTCGCCGAGGCCGTCATGGAGCGCCACGGGATCCCGCGCGAGCTGCGGCTCGGGCTGCGGGCGCTCTCCACCGGCTTCCGCGCCTGGGGCGGGGCGGCCCACGTCGACACGCCGCTGGTGCCCGGGGAGACGCTCGGCTTTCGGGACCGCACGTGGCGGATCCACCACCGGCCCGGCCACTCGCCGTCGGACACCGTCTTCGAGGACGCGGAGCGGCGCACCCTCGTCGCGGGCGACCACCTCATCGGGCACATCTCCTCGAACCCGCTCGTCACACGGCCGCTCGGGGGCGGCGACCCCGACGAGCGCCCCCGCGCGCTGCGGGACTACATCGCCTCGATGCGCGCCACCCAGGCGCTGTCGGCGGAGGTCGTGCTGCCCGGCCACGGCGACCCGGTCAGCGACCACGTCGGGCTCATCGACGAGCGGATCCGGCTGCACGAGCGGCGGGCGGCGAAGATCGCGAGGCTCCTCGCCGATGGTCCGGAGACGGCCTACGAGGTGGCCACGCGCATGTGGGGCAACGTCGCGGTCACGCAGGCCTACCTCACCCTCAGCGAGGTCCTCGGGCACGTCGACCTGCTGCTCGAGCGCGGCGAGGTGCGCGAGGAGCGCGACGCCGCCGGGGTCACCCGGTTCCGCCTCGCGGGCTAGCGGTGGCGGCGCCCGTGGTCCTCGACGCGCGCGCGGCGGCGCGCCCGGAGCTCGGCGGGGTCGAGCGCTGGGCGCGCGAGCTGGCGGCGCGGCTCCCGGCGCTGCGGCCGGGCGGCTACGCGGTGCGGGCGCCGGCCGAGGCCTTCTCCCATCGCCTGGGCCACGCGTGGGAGCAGGCCGTGCTCCCCGTCCTCGCGCGCCAGGCGCCCTGGCTGCTCTGCCCGGCGAACCTCGCGCCGCTCGCGCATCCGCGGGTGGCGGTGGTGCTCCACGACGCCGCGCCGCTGCGCGAGCCCGGCTGGTACTCGCCGGCCTACGCACGGCTGCAGCGGGCGCTGCTCCCGCGGGTCGCCCGGCGCGCGCGGCTCGTGGTCACCGTGAGCGCGTTCTCCGCCCGGGAGCTGCGGGAGCTCGTGGGCGTCGAGGCGGCCGTGGTGCCCGGAGGGGTGGACCACGCGCGCTTCCACCCGCACGTTCCCGCGGGAACGCCGCGGCCCCCCTACGTGCTGAGCGTCGCGAGCCGGACGGCGCGCAAGAACCTGGGGGCGCTTGACGAGGCGGCGCGGCGGCTCGCCGCGCGCGGCGTCAGCCTGCTGGCCGTCGGGGGCGAGCGGCCGCAGTTCGCCGCCGAGGCCGAGGTGCGCGGGGTACGGCAGCTCGGGCACGTCGCCGACGCGGAGCTGCCGGCCCTCTACGCGGGCGCCGCGGCCTTCGTGCTGCCCTCGCTCTACGAGGGCTTCGGCCTGCCGGTCCTCGAGGCGATGGCCTGCGGGTGCCCGGTGGTCGCCGCCGACGCCACGGCGCTGCCCGAGACCTGCGGCGGCGCCGCGCTCCTCGCCGACCCGCGCTCGCCGCGGGCGCTGGCCGACGCGCTCGAGGCGGCGCTCGACGCGCCCGAGCCGCTGCGCGCCCGCGGGCTCGCGCGCGCGGCGGAGTTCTCCTGGGAGCGCACCGCGCGCGAGCTCGACGCGCTCCTCCATCCCGGTCGCGGCTGAGCGGCGGTCCGCCGGATCGCCGCGCTGGAGATCGAGACGCCGCACGGGCCGGCCCGCCCGGTCGCCGGGGTAGCGCTACCGCGCCGCGGTCGCGGACCCTCGCGCGTGGAACGCCCGGGCGTCGGCGAGGAACGCCGCGTGGATCCGGTGGTCCTCCCCCAGCTCCGGGTGGAAGCTCAGCGCGAGCATGTTGTCCTGCCGCGCGGCCACGCCGTGGCCGTCCACCGAGGCCAGCAGCTCGACGCCGGGGCCGTGCTCGGCGATCCACGGCGCCCGGATGAAGACCGCGTGGACCGGGCCGCCGCCGATGCCCGCGAGCTCGAGGTCGGCCTCGAAGGAGCGGACCTGGCGGCCGAAGGCGTTGCGCCGCGCCTCCAAGTCCATCAGGTCGAGGTGCGCGCGGTCGAGCATGATGAGCCCGGCGCACGTCCCGAGCACGGGCGTGCCCGCGCCGACCAGCGCGCGCAGCGGCTCGGCGAGCGCCTCGCGCGCGACGGCGATGCTGAGCGCGGTTGACTCCCCGCCGGGGATGACGAGCCCGTCGAGCCCCTCGAGGTCGGCGACCACGCGGACCTCCCGCGTGCGGGCCCCGAGCGACCCCAGCACCCGCAGGTGCGCGGCGAACCCACCCTGGAGGGCGAGCACCCCGACGAGCGGCGCTCCTACCAACCGCGGGAGGCCATGACCTGCTCGGGCTCGAGCCGGCGCGCCTCGAGGGAGTCCATCGCGGAGCCGAGGCCCTCGCACGCCGCGGCGACCCGGACCGGATCGGCGAAGTTGCGGGTCGCCTCGACCACGGCGGCGGCGCGCGCGGCCGGGTCGGAGGATTTGAAGATCCCCGAGCCGACGAAGACGGTCTCGGCGCCGAGCTGCATCATGAGCGCGGCGTCGGCCGGGGTGGCGATCCCGCCCGCGGAGAAGAGCGGGACGGGCAGCTTCCCGTCCCGGGCCACGCCGCGCACGAGGTCGAGCGGGGCCTGCAGCTCCTTCGCGAAGGTCGCGACCTCGGCGTCGTCCATGCGCGTCAGCCGGCCGATGTCGCCGCGGATGGAGCGCATGTGCCGCACGGCCTCCACGACGTCGCCCGTGCCCGCCTCGCCCTTGGAGCGGATCATCGCGGCGCCCTCGCCGATGCGCCGCAGCGCCTCGCCGAGGTTGGTCGCGCCGCACACGAACGGGACCTTGAACGCCCACTTGTCGATGTGGTGCGCCTCGTCGGCCGGGGTCAGGACCTCGGACTCGTCGATGAAGTCGACCTCCAGCGCGGCGAGCACCTGCGCCTCCACGAAGTGGCCGATGCGCGCCTTGGCCATGACGGGGATCGAGACCTCGGCCTGCACCGCCTTGATCATCTCGGGGTCGCTCATGCGCGCCACGCCGCCGTCGCGGCGGATGTCCGAGGGCACCCGCTCGAGGGCCATCACGGCGACCGCGCCGGCGTCCTCGGCGATCCGGGCCTGCTCGGGGTCGACCACGTCCATGATGACCCCGCCCTTGAGCATCTCGGCCAGGCCGGCCATGACGGTGAAGGTGGCTTCGTCGCGCATGCGGGCATCGTAGCCGCGGCCCGCCAGGCCACTTCGGGGATGGTGGCCTGGTGGCGAGCGAGCCGGGCGCCCGCTACCAGGGGACCTGGCCCGACCTGCGCCATGGCGACGATCGCGTCGGTGCCCTCCTCGACCGTCTGGTGGCCCGCGTTGGCGTTCAGGTCGGTGGCGGTGTAGCCCGGGTCGACGCAGTTGACGCGCATCCGCGGCAGCGCCCGCGCGTACTGCGAGGTGAGCATGTTCACCGCGCTCTTGGACGCCGGGTAGGCCAGGGCGGTGAAGGAGCTCTCGACCCGGCCCGGCGTCGTGGTCACCGCGAGCGAGCCGAGCCCGCTCGAGACGTTGACGATCACGGGCGCGGCGGAGCGCTCGAGCAGCGGCAGGAACGCGTGGGTGACGCGCACGACGCCGGCAACGTTCGTGGCGAAGACCTCCTCGAGGTCGGCCGCGGCCGTCTCGGCGACGGGCGCGATCGCGCCGGCGATCCCCGCGTTGTTGACGAGGACGTCGAGCTCGCCGACCGTCTCGGTCGCCGCGGCGACCGACGCGTCGTCGGTGACGTCGAGCTGGACGAAGCGGGCGCCGAGCGCGTCGGCGGCGGCCTGGCCGCGCTCGGGTCCCGGGCGCCGATCCAGACGTCGTGGCCGGCCTCGAGGAGGCGACGCGTGGCCTCGTGGCCCAGGCCCTTGTTCGCTCCGGTGATCAGTGTCGTGGTCATGGGGACACGGTGGCGCAGCGGGCGCGCCGGCACGAGGGGACGCCGCGGCCCGGGACTCCGGGTCCCTGGATGATCGCGCCGCACGGGGGTACACCCGGAGCCGTGGAAGAGCTCGCCGACTGCCTGCGCGCCTGCGGCGGGAGGAGCTCGCGGGCCTCGCCGCCCGGGAGCGAGGCGGCCTCGAGGCTCGCGCTCCTGGCCGCCGTCGGCTCCCAGCCGTTCCCTACTTCAGCCGGAAGGCCTTGATGCGATCGGCGTACTGCGCCGCGTCCCGCGCGTAGACCCCGTAGGCCAGCGCTTGGATCATGCTCAGCAGCGCCGTGTGGGAGCGCACGTAGGCCGGCGAGTTCGAGGAGTAGTAGAGGCGGATGCCCGCGAGCTTCGCCACCTCGGAGAGCGTCGCGTCGGTGATCGCGACCGTCGGGGCCTTGCGGTGGCGCGCGAGCTTCATCGCGCGCACGACGAGCGGGTGCGGGCGCCCGGCGCTCAGCCCGATGACGAGGGTCTGCGCGTCGATGCGCCCGAGCCGCGAGAGCGCCTCCTGGGACGGGCTCGCGACGATCTCCGCCCGGAGGTCGAGCAGCATCAGCAGGTGGCGCAGGTAGGAGGCGAAGAACGCCATCTGGTCCGTCCCGGCGATGAGCACCCGCTCGGCGGAGGCGATCGCCTCGATCGTCGCCTCCACGTCCCTGCGCGACGCCTTGCGCGCGGTCTCCTCGACGTTGACGTGGTCGGCGGCGATCGCCGTCTCGAACTCGCTCTGGTCGAGGGAGAAGAGCGGCTCCACGACCGGGGCGACGCGTCCGCCCCCCGCCCGGCCCGCGCGCTCGTGGCGGCGGCGGTACTCCTCCCGGGCGGAGCCCTGGAGCTCCGGGAAGCCCTCGAAGCCCAGCGCCTGCGAGAAGCGGACCACCGTGGAGCTCGAGGTGCTCGCCCGACGGGCGAGCTCCTCCGCGGTCTGGAAGGCGACCTCGTCGAGGTGGTCGACGATGTACTGCGCCACGTCCTTCTGCGACCGCGAGAACTCGTCGAAGCGCGCCTGGATGTACGCGCTCAGCGTCTGGTGGCCGTGGGCCTCGTGCGGCGGGGGCGCGGGGGCCAGGGCGGTGGCGTGAGTCCTCTTCATGGGCACGCGGGTCTTTCGACGCTGCGCTGCGGTGTTCCTCCCACCCCAGCACCCCCGTGCTCCGGAAGTCGTGCTCCGCCGGCAGGGCCCCGGCGCCTAGAGGTCCTCCTTGCGCTCCGAGTCGTCGTCGCCGTAGAGGTCCTCGTCGTCCTCCGGAAGCCGCTCGGCCTCGTCGCCGAGCTCGGCCGCGTCGCTCAGGATCCGCGTGGTGCCGTGCTCGTCGCCGTGGCTGGCGTGCTCGATGAGGTCGTCCTCGGCCATCTCGAAGCCCTCCGACTCGCCGCCGCCGGCCTCGTACACCGGGGCCATGGCGGGGTCGTCGGGGTCGTCGAACTTCTGGAACGCGCGCATGCCGCGAGCCTACCCGCGCCGTCTCCCGCGCACCCCGGGGCCGCCACCGGGCGCGCCGCCATGCGTCCAGGGCGGCGCGCCGGGCGGCGGGGGCCCCGGCGTGGCGGCCGATGCTCCCGGGTGCTCCTCGCCGTCCGCGTGCTCACCGTGCTCATGGTCGCCTCCTGCGTGGTCGCTCTGCGGACCTCGGCCCCGCCCGCCCGGGGGGTGGCGCCCGCGACGGGCGGGACCCTCACCGCGCCGTTCCCGGCGCCCTCCGCCGGGTCGCAGCGGCGAGGGCTCCGCTACGACGGGGTGGCTCCGCGGGACCGGGAGGCGATCGAGCAGGCCATCGCGGGCGCCCGGCCCGAGGCGCGCCGGCTCATCGCCGCGGTCGCCGGGCTCACGACCGTCCGGGTCGGCCCGGCCGGGCCGGGCGCCTCGGGCTGGACGGCGGCCAGCCCGGACGGGTACGTGCTGCAGCTCGATCTCGCGCAGGTGAGCGGCCCGCTCGGGATGCGCGGCGTGGACCGCCTGGTCCTCCACGAGCTCGGCCACGTCGTCGACTTCGCGCTGGTCGACGACGCGCTGGGCGCCGCGCTCGACGCGGAGGTGCCGAGGGGCTATGGCTGCGCGGACGGCGTCACCGGAAGCTGCGCGCCCCAGCGCGAGCGCTTCGCGGAGACGTTCGCGAAGTGGGCGATGGACGACATCGGCCTGAACCTGGAGATCGGCTACCGCGTGCCGCCGCCGGTCGTGCCGCTCGCCACCTGGGGCGCGCCGCTGGCCCGGCTGGCAGGCTGAGCCGCGGCCGGGAGGGCGACCTCGAAGCGGGCACCGCCGCCCGGGGCGTCGGCCGCGGTGACCGTGCCGCCGTGGGCGGCCACGATCCCCGAGACGATCGCCAGGCCGAGCCCCGCGCCCGCCCGGCCCTGCTGGCGGCCCGCACCCTCGGCCCGCCAGAAGCGGTCGAAGAGCTGGGCCGGGTCGCCCGGCGGCAGCCCGGGCCCGTGGTCGCGGACCTCCAGGCGCACCACGTCGCCCTCGCGCCGCGCCCGCACCTCGACCGGCGTCCCGTCGGGCGTGTGCGCGAGCGCGTTGCGCACGAGGTTGGCGAGGACCTGCCGGAGCTGGTCGGGATCCCCGACGACCAGGGTGTCGGCGTCCAGCTCCGTGTCGATCGCCCGCCGCGGTGCCGTGGCGCGGGCGTCGGCCACCGCGTCCTCCGCCAGCTCGGCCAGCTCGAGCTCCACCCGCACGGGGTCGCGCACCTCGTCCAGCCGGGCGAGCACCAGCAGGTCCTCCACGAGCACCCCCATCCGCGCCGCCTCGTCCTCGATGCGCCGCAGGGCGCCCTCCACGTCCTCCCGCTCGGCCAGCGCGCCCATCCGGAAGAGCTCGGCGTAGCCCCGGATCGAGGCGAGCGGCGTGCGCAGCTCGTGCGAGGCGTCGGAGAGGAAGCGCCGCAGCCGCCCCTCGCTGGCCTCCCGGGCCGCGAAGGCCTGCTCCAGGCGCGCGAGCATCCCGTTGAGCGCACCCCCGAGGCGGCCCACCTCGGTCCGCTCGTCGTCGTCCTCGACGCGCCGTGACAGGTCGCCGGCGACGATCGCCCCGGCGGTCTCCCCCATGCGCTGGAGCGGGCGCAGGCCGCGGCCCACCAGCACCCAGGCCAGCCCGCCCACGAGCACGAGCACCCCGAGGATGACGAGGCCGAGCGCGAGCAGGAGGCTGTTGAGCGCGTCCTCCACGCCGTTGAGCGGGATCGCCACGAGCAGGACCCCGCCATTACGCAGCGGCATGGAGCGCACGCGGTACTGCAGCTCGCCGTCGCCCACCGCGCCGACCGTGGTGAGCACCGTCCCGTTCACGCTCGCAGGGATGTCGGGCTTCGCGAACGCCGCCTGGTCGTAGGTGAGTTGCGCGGCCTCTCCGAGGCGCTTGCCGGCCGCCGTGCGCCATTCGCCGTAGGTCCCGGGCGGCAGCGACGCGGTGGCGGGGTCCGGCCGGTTCCCGTACCCGCCCCCCGGGCCGCCCGCGCCCGAGGCCCCGCCCGCGCCGGGGAGCCCGCCCGTCAGCTGGGCGTTCCGGACCTCGAGCTCATGTTCGAGGGCCGGCGCCGCCGCCTTCGTCTGGTCGTCGACGCGCTGCTCCTGGAAGGAGCGCTGGGTGGCGTAGGTCACGGCCCCGACCACGAGCAGTCCGCCCGCCGCCAGCACGAGCAGCGTCAGGACCAGGCGCAGCCGCAGCGTCATCGGCGGGGCGCCCGCAGGGCGTAGCCCACCCCGCGGACGGTGTGGATCAGCGACGGGCCGTGGACGTCGAGCTTCTTGCGCAGGTAGGAGATGTAGGTCTCGAGCACCCGGGCGTCGCCGCCGAAGTCGTACTCCCAGACGTGGTCGAGGATCTGGGCGCGGGTGAGGACCCGGCGCGGATTGCGCAAGAGGTAGCGCAGCAGGCGGTACTCCGTGGCCGTCAGCTCGACGTGCGCGCCGCTCCGCGTGACCTCGCGGGTGTCCTCGTCGAGCTCGAGGTCCTCGAACTGCAGCCGGCTCGAGTCCTCCGCGCCGAGGCCCGTGCGGCGCAGGATCGTGCGGATCCGGGCGATGAGCTCCTCGAGGCTGAACGGCTTCGTGACGTAGTCGTCGCCACCCGTGGTGAGCCCGCGCAGCTTGTCCTCGGTCGCGTCACGGGCGGTGAGGAAGATGATCGGCAGGCTCCCGCGCCCGGCCCCGAGCCGCTCGGCGACCTCGAAGCCCGTCGTGTCGGGGAGCATGACGTCCAGGACCATGAGCTGCGGCTTGAACGCCTCGATCTGCGCCATGGCCTCCGCGCCCGTGCCGGCCGAGGCGACGTCGAAGCCCTGGTAGCGGAGCGCCATCGAGACGACGTCCACGATGTTCGGCTCGTCGTCGACGACCAGGACGCGGGCGCGCGCGGCGGTGCTCATGGGGGCAGTGTGCCGCGTCGGCCTGGGCGTTGGCTGTGAGCCGGCTGAGCGCTCGGCGACCCGTCGAAGGCGCCCGATGCCCCGATCGGAGGTCGGAAACACGCCGAATCCGCGTTCGCTGTTGCACCGTGGGCCGGTAAGCCGTCACACTGCGCGGCACCCCGGCGCATCCGACGTCCGTCCAGAGACGGCTCTCTCCCCTACACCTAGGAGCACCGATGTCCGAAGCACTTCAGTCCGTCTTCACCGCGATCGAGCGGGAGGGCAAGCGCGTGCCGGAGCGCTCCCGCCGCCAGTTCGTCGGCGCGGCCGCCGCGGCGCTGGGCGGGATGGGCCTCGTCGGCGTCCTGCCGAGCAGCGCGTCGGCGGCCACGGGCGACAACAGCACCCAGAACATCCTCGACGTCGCCGCCACCGCCGAGGTGCTCGCGACCATCGTGAACACCGTCGGGTTCCGCCGCCACCTCGTCGGCGACAAGGTCACCCAGCGCAACATCAAGGCGGCCGCGCAGGAGGAGCTGCGCCACTACGACGTGCTCGTCAGCCTCGGCGCCAAGCCGCTGACCAAGAGGATCTGGGTCCCGGACGCCGCCTTCGCGTCGGGCGAGGGCCTTCTGAAGACGCTCGTGGTCGGCGACCAGGTGTTCATCAACGCCTACCTCATCGGGGTCGCCGCGTTCGCGAAGGTCGACCCGAAGCTCGCCGCCGTGCCCGCGGAGTTCATGGGCGCGGAGGCCGTCCACCGGGCCCTCGCCCTCCAGTCGCTCGGGAAGCTCGGCAACGACCGCATCTTCATGCGCGTCGACTTCTTCGACATCTTCGACGCGGTCACCGCCCTGCAGAAGTCGGGCTTCGGCTTCGGCAAGGAGGGCAGCAAGCCCGGCGGGTTCTTCGAGTTCGAGGAGATCCGCAAGCAGACCCCGAGCGACCGGGACGTCAACACCCCGGACCCGACGCCGATCGACCCCGACGCCGACCCGGTGAGCGCCTACTCCGGCTAGCGCGGACGAGGGGCCCGGGCGCGCTGCGCCCGGGCCCCACCTCCGATGGATCGGGAAGTCCGACGGGTTTCTCGATTCCGGCGCGTCAGCGGACTAGCGTCGCCGCCCATGGACGGGACGGCAGGCGACTCCGCAGACGCGCACCGCCCGGTCTTCCGGCTGGTCTACCGCAGCCACAGCCTGATCCCCGAGGAGGAGCGCAAGCACGTGCTCGGGGAGATCTTCACCACCGCGCGGCGCAACAACCGGCGCCTCGGCGTGACCGGAGCGCTCGTGATCTCCGGGGACTCCTTCGTGCAGGCGCTCGAGGGTGACGCGGCGGTGGTCCGCGAGCTCTACGCGACGATCGAGCAGGACCCGCGGCACGACGACGTCACCGTCCTCGAGGAGCAGCAGGTCGAGGAGCGGACGTTCGGCCGCTGGGCGATGGCGCGGGTGGGCACGGACGGGCGCGCCGACATGCGGCTCATGAGCAACGCCACCCGCGGCGTCATCGTCACCGCGCCGGGGATCGACGGGGCGATCACCCCGCAGCAGGAGACGGTCCTCGCGTCCATGCGCGCGTCGATCGTGCTGGACCCGCTCGACCGCTGACGCGCGAGCGCGCGCGGATCCGGCGCGCCGCAAGGGCTGCGAAGCTCGCGGAGCCGTGAGCACCTCCCCGCCGCCGAGCGCCTCGCCCTCCCTCGCGCCGGAGGCCCCGTCGGCGCGCGGGCGCCGTGCCGGGCCCGGCTTCTGGCTGGTGGCCGGCGCGTTCCTCACCGCGATGGCCTTCTCGACGGTGCCCACGCCGCTCTACGCCCTCTACGAGCGGCGCGACGGCTTCTCGTCCTTCGTGGTGACCGTCGTGTTCGCGGTCTACGCGGTCGGCGTCGTGCTGAGCCTCGTGCTCGCGGGCCACCTCTCCGACTGGGCCGGCCGCCGCCGGGTGCTGTTCGGGGCGCTCGGCCTCGAGCTCCTCGCCGCGGTGCTCTTCGTCCTCTGGCCGCAGCTCCCGGGGCTCCTCGTCGCCCGCTTCGTCACCGGGCTCGGCGTGGGGATGATCACCGCCACGGCGACCGCGCACCTGCACGAGCTGCACGTCGCCAGCCGGCCCGCAGCCGGTCCGGGGCGCTTCGAGGTCGTCTCCATCGCGGCGAACATCGGCGGCCTCGGCGTCGGCCCGCTGGTGGCCGGCGCCCTGGCCCAGTGGGTCTCCTCCCCCCTGCGCACCCCCTACGTCGTCTTCGCCGTCCTGCTGCTGGCCGCCCTGCTCGCCGTCGCACTGGCCCCGGAGACCGTGACGCCTCCGCCGCAGCGGCCGCGGTACCGCCCGCGACGCCTCACCGCCGACCACGGGGACCGTGCCGGCTACCTGGCCGCGGCGGCGAGCGGGTTCGTCGCCTTCGCCGTCTTCGGCGTCTCCGCGTCGCTCTCGCCCGGGTTCGTGGCGGTGAGCCTGCACCATCCGAGCCGGCTGCTGGCCGGCGTCGCGGTCTTCGTCGTCTTCGGCGCCTCCGCGCTGGCCCAGGCCGCGACCGACCGGCTCGGCGCGCAGCGACGAGCCGACATCGGCCTGTGCGTCGAGGCCGTGGGCCTCGTCGTGCTGGCGGAGGGGATGCGGCGGGCGAGCCTCGCCGCGTTCCTCCTCGGCGGTGCCGCGGCGGGAGCGGGCGCCGGGATGCTCTTCAAGGCGGCCGTGGCCCGGGTGATCGCGATGGCGCCGCCGGACGTCCGGGGCGAGGCGCTGGCGGGGCTCTTCCTCGTCAGCTACCTCGGGATCATCATCCCCGCCCTGGGCCTCGGCCTCGCCACGCGGTTCACCTCGGACACCGACGCGGTCGGCTGGTTCGCCGGCGTGCTGCTCGCCCTCATCGCGCTGCTGGCCGCCCTCGGCCGCCGACGGCGCTGAGCCGCTACCGCTTGCGGTCCTTCAGGGCCAGTCCGCCGTCGAGCTGCGCGGCGCTCCAGGGCGCGACGTCCTCGCGGTCCTCGGTGACCCGGCGGTACAGCGCGAGCGTGAAGAGCCCCGCTGCGGTCCGGTGGACGACGGTGCCCGCCGCGACGAGGACGGCTCCCGCCTCGAGCGCGATGAGGCCGGCCGTCCCGCCGGCGAAGAAGCCCGCGACGCAGAGGGCGAAGCCGCCGAGCAGCGGCACCGACACGAGGACGCCGATCGTCACCGTCCCGATCAGGCTCTCGCCCCAGCGCGCCCGGAAGGCGTTCGCGGAGCGGCGAAGCACCGCTCGGGGACGGCCGGGCTCGAGCACGAGGACCGGGACGGCGAACAGGGTCGCCAGCGACCAGGCGACGTCGAGGACGTTCGCGAGGATCCGCCCCACGTAGGGCACGCGCGCTGCGAGCTGCTCGATGACCACGCCGACGCCGGCGGCCAGCACCGACCAGGCGAGGATCGCCTTCCACCGGACGGCCGCGGCCGCGACGGCCCCGCGCACCGTCATCCGCTCGCCGCGCATCGCGGCGTCCCCGGCCGCGACGAGCATGACGCCGCACGTGTTCGCGACGAGCTGCAGCGGGAACGCGCTGATCACCCCCACGACCGTCGTCCGAGCCTGGACCCCGTCGACCGGCAGCCAGGCCAGCATGGCGAGCAGCACGCCGAGGGCCAGCGCCTGGGCGAGGCCGGTGACCAGCGCGACGATCGCCAGCGACCGGTTGCCCCGCACCAGGCGCCACGTCGTCGCGAGCAGGCTCCACGAGCGCTCCACCCTGCCGGTGCCGTGGGCGCGGGTGCGACGCTCGTCGGACGGCGGCATCAGCTCGCGCAGGTCGAGGCGCCCACCGACTTCCACGCCTTGCCCTCGGCCTTGGCGTTCGCCTTCGCCTTCGCCTCGAAGCTCTTCGTGGCCGTCTTGACGCTCTGGCCCCGCTGCAGCGCCTTGCGGTAGCTCGACACGAGCGTGATGTCCTTGGCGGAGAGCCTCACCGCCGTCTTGGCGGTGGCGCGCTTCTGGTCGGGGAGCTCGAGCGCCTCGAGCTTCCTCTGGGCGGGCTTCGCGATGGCGATCGCCTTCGCCAGGTAGCTCACGATGCCGTCCGCCGTCTTGGGCTCCTTGAGCGCGTCGATCTTCTTGCTGGCCGGCCCGCAGATGGCGTCGGCCTGGTCGGCGAACTGCGACAGGGTGGCGGCGGCGGCCAGCGGGGCGCTGACACCACCCGCGACGAGGGTGGCCAGGACGACCGCGGCGCGGCGGGAGGGCTTGGGGAGCATGGGCGAGGACACTAAGCGAACTCCGGCGCACCGCAAACCCGCGTCCGACGCTCAGGCCGTCCGCATACGCGGGCGATGGGCTTGGACGCCCTCGGGAGAAGCACGCGCTCACCGGTCTGATTCGGACATCACCGCCGTCGCCAAAGGCGTGAGCGCGCCCTCCACGGTGAACGGCTGGCTGCCGTTCGCGTCTGGCCGAGGTCGTAGCACGTGCGCGTGCCTCCCGGCGATCGGTGAGACCGCGTTGCGCAGAGCGCTGTGCAGGTCCGCTCAGGAGGCGGGCCACGGCTCAACGAGTCCGTCGGGGTCCCACTGCACCCAGCGTTCGCCGCGGCTGAAGGACGCCCAGCCGACGAGGACGTCCGGAGCCAACGCCGAGCGCAGCTGTTGACACGCCGCTCGCCCGCGGCGCTCGTTCTCGGCGTTCTCGCTCTCGGTCGGCGGCTCGGCCGGACCGTCGATCTCTCCCAGCGCCACATCGACTGCTCGCAAGTCCTTCCACGCAAGCCGCTCCCACTCCGCTGC
The DNA here is from genome assembly GCA_964236905.1 of uncultured Solirubrobacteraceae bacterium. Lineage (GTDB taxonomy): Bacteria > Actinomycetota > Thermoleophilia > Solirubrobacterales > Solirubrobacteraceae > Paraconexibacter. The sequence goes on from CAXSFZ010000002.1 coordinate 74,095, forward strand.
CCACGAGCGGACCTCGTGCTTGACGGCCTCCGACAGTGGGAGCGTGTCGAGGTCGACCATCCTCAACGACAGAGTCCACAGCGGGTCGGCGCTGTAGTCCGGATAACACAGCAGCCGACTCGGCACGCCGTCACGGTTGCCCGCACGGCGCTTATCCACGTCTGTCCTGACGCCCCGGCCGGCGGCCGGCCCTGGGGAGCTCGAGCTAGCTCGGAGCCATGGCCACATGGTCGCCGAGGCGACGCGAAGGAGCCTACGACGACGTCGCGTCGTCAACCGCCAGGCGAGTGGCGCGACGCCGCTGTCGGCCGCGGCGCGCGCCGCCTGCGAGACGTTGACGAAGTCGAGCCCGCGCCCGCGGTCGTCGGATACCTCGACGAGCGCAGTCGTCTCGTCGGCCTGGACGACGGTGCCGGGCGTACCCGCCGGCCAGCGCCCGACCTCGGTCAGCAGCTCGACACCTCGAGCGCCTGGTGGCGAACGTCCGTCACGACCCGTCATGGATGTCCACCCAGGTCGTTCAAGCGGGCACGCTGGCGGCGAGCACTCCGCCCGCGCTGCGCAGATCGCGACACCCGCCGCCCCGCGGCGCGCTGCGTCGAGTGGGCGATCCGCCTCCGCATGGCAGGTCGATCGACCGCTCGACGACGCGGCGGCAAGTCGGAGGCGCCGGTTGAAGACCAGCGCCACGAGTGGCGGCGTGATGCACGGCCTACGGCCTCGAGGTGCGCGCCATCGAAGACCACGCGCACTCCCTCACGCCCGAAGGCACACGCCGCCGTCCGCGGCCGACGTACGCGACCACCTGCTCGGCGACCACGGGTCGACCGAGCACGGCGGCTCCCTTGACGCTGCCGTCCCCGCAACGCAGGCCCACCGGCGCTCGTAGAAGCGAAGCACCCCGACGGCTCAAACGTTCGGGGGCTGACGCACGAGTCACCTGCACCACTCTGACCGGTTGACCCCTCGGAAAAGCGCTTCGACCTTCGCGCAGGCCTTGCTGGTTTCTGCGTAGACCGGATGCAGACGCCCGCCCGCCACGAGCCGTCGGACGCTGCCGACCGCGAGTGGCGGTTCCACGATCGACGCGAAAGCGTCTTGGCCCTGGTCGGCGACGAGCGCTCGCCCGTTGAGCGGCCCGGGAAGACGGACGCTGCGGAGGTTGTCCGGGCTCAGCCCGACGCCGGCGCAGTTGCCTTCGTACGGGTGCACAAGCGCGCTCACCACGTAGGCGTCGGGCGTCCTGCGGATGCGCGTATCGATCCACTTGGGATCGCAGTTGCTGTGCTCATACGTCAACGTGAACTCGACTTGCGACGGCCGATCGGGGACGGCAAGGGAGAACGGGATGCCCGCGACGGGGCCGCCGCCGCCACCGCAGCCAGCGAAGAGCATCGTCCCGATCACCGCCGCAATGCTTCTGAAAGCTACGAGCGAATCCACCCGCGTGATCGTCGCAGCTCGAAGAACTCAGGCGAGATCGAGCCCACACCGCGACTCTCCCCCGCTTCACGACCGCCCGCGACCCCCTCCACGGCCTCGAGCCACCGAGCACCGGGCTCGACCGCGGCATCGAAACCGCCCGCCATCGACTCCGGCCTGGACCTCGGCTGGTGACGACGCCGGCCACCATTCCCAGTTCGCAGAGAACTCGAGAAGACGGGCTCAGCCTGCCCTCGTCGTCGCCGCGCCGAGGTTCCCGAGTCGGTGTCCAGGCCCGGGTCCCGGAGTCGGCCCTTCAGCTCGGAGCGATCAGGACGAGCGCAGGCAAGTGGTCGGCGTAGCGGGGGCGGTCGCGGGTGAGCAGAGCCCGGCCTGAGAGAGCTGCGTGTGCCGCGATGTAGAAGTCCGGCAACGGTGAGCGCTTGGCCCCGCCGCGGCGTCGGTACTCAAGGAGGATGCGACCGGCGAGGAAGGCGCCCTCCCACGGGAGGTCCTCACGTCGCATGCGAGGCGGCAGCGCGTCGTCGAGATCCTCGATGCGATCGAGCTCTGATGAGGTGGTTCACCGTCCCGGTGCGCGTCGCGGACTTGAAGGCGGAGTGGAGGGCGGCTCGTGCGTTGGTGGACATCACGGGTCGGTGGCCTGTGGCAGCAAGCGCCTGGGATCCCATCAGAGCGAGCGTGTCTGCCGAGACCTTCTGGCTCGACCCTCGCGGAGAGAAGCCCCCGCCGCCGGACATCCGCAGCGCGGCCGCCGGCCTGAGTGGCGCGCAGGCATTGCGCGGGATGCGCGAGGAGGCTCGCGACGATCCCGGCGAGCTCGTCGAGATGGTCGACTGGCACCTGAAGGCAACACTCAAGCGCTGCGGTCGCGCGCCCGACCGTGACTTCTTCTCGCTGAGCTCGCCACGCCGAATGGCCGCCAGAGCCACAAGGACGACGACGGCGTCTCTGCGCTGCTGGCTTTGGAGCAGTGGTTGTTCAACTGGGAGGAGCAGCGCGTCCCGTCGCAAGCGCCCGAACTTGCCGACCTCGATGACTGGTTCGCACCCGGCCAGGACGAATGTCACCTCTTGTTCCTGCCGACGTCAAACGGCGCTGAGGCTCTGGCGTACCTCGAGTTCTACGCCGAGGACAGCGTCGCCGGAGCGAGTACCGAACGACTGATCGCGGTGCTCGACTCGTGGAACACGCGATTTGGGGCCGAGCTGGTCGCCCATTGGGGCACGATGCTGCAGTTCATCGCTGAGCGTCCGCCGGAGTCGCTCCCGATCGCGTTTGAGCTGGCCGCCGAGCAGGACCTCATTGCCCCATGCACGAACGCTCTTCCCGGGCAGACGGTGCGCGACTTTGCACGGGTGCTCTGGAGGCGCCCAACCTGGTTCCTCCACGAACGCCCATGACCGTTTCGACGACGGGTCGAAAGTAGCGTCGCACCGTTCCGATGGATGTTCGACGGAGGGCAAGTCGCTCGTAAGCCGTCAGTACGGCTACTTCCCGGGAGCGTCAGCGGACGGACAATCTAGCTTCGCCGGTGGGTCGCCTCGCTCTTGGGTGCGCCGTGGGTTGCAGGTAGGTAGGTGTGCAGGAGTACGCCGTCGGGGCCAAGCTGACTCGATTCAGCAAGCTGGAGGCGCTTGCTCTCGCGCGTCGGCCCGAACAGCCGCTTGCCGTCGCCGAGCACGACCGGAAACACCATCAGGCGCAGCTCGTCGACGAGGTCGTTGTCGATCAGTGTCTGTGCGAGCTGGAAGCTGCCGTGGACGACGATGTCGCCCTGCACCTCGCGCGTGAGTTCCGCGATCCGCTCGACCGGGTCGCCGTCGAGCACGTGTGTATTCCACCCGGGGTTCTCAAGCGTCGACGAGACGACGTATTTGGGTAGGGCGTTGAGCAGGTCGGCGAGCTCGCCCTGCGCCGACGGCCAATGCCGCGCGAATAAGTCGTAGGTAACCCGGCCGAGGAGAAGCGCTGTCGAGTTGCGCATCTCCTGCAGCTTGAATGCCCCGCCGTCCTCGCCGGAGTCGAACTGGAATTGCCAGCCGCCGCGCTCAAAGCCCTCGACGCCACCATTGTCCTCGACCACGCCATCGAGCGTCACGTGCTCTGTCACGATGATCCTTCCCATCATGCGTCTTCCTTTCTGGGTTGTCTCGCAGGACCGATCAACGCGCCAGAACTCATCGCTGTTTGGTTGACGGCCGCGGCTCGGGACCCTCAGAAAGGCCCATCACGCCTCCTCGGTCCGGCCGGTGCGGGCGTGCGCGCCGTCGCAGAACGGCTTGCTGGCCAACCGGCCACAGCGGCACAGATAGACCTGATCGATGGGCGGCTCGATCGACTGTCCGTTCGGGTCGACGAGCTCGACGGGTCTGATCACCTCGTGGGAACCCGCGGGCAGCGGGACGAGTCGAGCCGGCAGTCCATCGGTGGTGTCGGGGTTTGCGGTAGCGGTGGTGGTCATGCGGTCAACCGTGTCGTGTCCACGACCGTCCCGCCAGGGGCAGATGTCTCAGGCCGAGGATGACGAAGGTCATCGGATCGTCCGCAGGTGAGCCCGTGGCGGCGCGCGAGCCAGCCCATCCCGCCGCCGAGCGTGAGCCCGCCGACGCCGGTGTGCAAGACGTTTGCCGGCCGCGGCCTCGGCGTACCCTCGCCGGCCCGCGCCAGTCGATGACTCCCGTCGCCGTGCGAATCGGCAGCCAAGAAGCTGCGGCTTACTGACGTGTCGCGATCGCCATTTGCTTGAAATCCGGCATGGCGATGTGAGCGCACGGGTATCGCGACCTGTGCTGTTGCCCAGAACCCGATACGGCGCACGGTGGCTGGTGGTCGGGCTCGGCTTCCTACTCGCGATCACCGTGTGGAAGCCGCTGGATTTCCTCATCGTGCTGGGCTTCGCGATCGTGCCGTGGACACGCAGAAACGGCGCGCACCTTCACAACGCCCTCGCACGCCGTGGCGATCCTCCGGAGGTATAGGCCTGACGCGGTCATGCGTTGGGTCGGGACCAGCGATGCCACGAGTCACATGTGAGAGCGCGTCTCCGCGGCGACCAGATTGCGTGAGTCAAGCGTCCCAGTAGACGTTCGGCTACGGCGTCGCTTCTCCGTCACCGAGTAGAGCGAGCTTCGCCCGCCACAGCGCGTCGTAGCGAGAAAGGAATCGGTTGGCGTCGACCGAGACGCCGGGCGGAGAATGGCCTCGGAGCGCGAGGTCCAGCTGAACGACGTAGTCGGCGATTACCTGATTGACCGCACTCCATCCGTCGCGGCATCGTCTCCAACGTCGTCCCATTCGAGGAACGCCTATCGGGACCTGGCCGAGCGGTCCTATGCGGAATACGCTGACGAGCGTGGGAGATCTCGAGAACGAACGCCGCGACGTCGTCATCGGCCAGCCGCCTGGCTCAGGCCCCCGAGCTAGGAGCTGCTGTCCGCCGCGGCGAACGCCCCCTGCGGGACGCCGCCAAAGTCGAGTCCTGCCCGCGGTCATCGGAGACCTTGACGAGCGCGGCCGTGCCGTCGGCCTTGCAACGGTGCCTGCTGTGCCCGCCGGCCAACGCCCGACATCCGTTAGCAGCGCTACGACGACGCGCTCTCCATGGCGAGCGTGGATCCCGAAAACGATGGCTCGGCGCATCGCGTTGGCCCTGAGTCAGGCGCGGTCAGCAAGTCGGGGCGCAGCAGCGCCTCAGCCCCGACCCTAGGCTTAAGCACCGCGTTGAGCTTGGCCGCGGCGTCGGCCTGCGGCACGTGGTGCAGGTAGATCTCGGTGGTGGAGATGTGCTGGTGGCCCATGTAGGCCTGCACGTCGCGAAGCGGGAACGCCTGGGCGGCCAGGGTGCCGAAGCAGTGGCGCAGGTCGTGCCAGACGAACGGGCGGCGGCCGGCGCGCTCTTGACGCAGGTAGCCGAAGCCGGCCTCGTCCATCGCCGCGTACAGCGAGCGACGCATCGGGTCCGGGGTGCAGAAGTCCCCGTCGGGCGCCGGGAACACGAGGTCGTCGGGCAAGGTGAAGCGTCCGCGGCGACTCAACGGCTCGATCGCCAAGTCGACCAGCGGCACCACACGGGAGTGCTCGCCCTTGGTCGTGCCCTCCTCGTTGAGGCCCGCGGGCACGTTGCCGGTCACCCGGATCATCTGGTTGGAGTAGTCGATGTCGCGCCAGCGCAGCGCGCGCAGCTCGCCGAGGCGCAGGCCGGTGAAGGCCGAGAAGCGGATCGCCGACGCGTGCCAGGCCACCGGGCTGGCCGCGGCGATCGCCATGACGGCGTCTGGGTCGAGCACGGCGATGTTGCGCGACGTCTTGAACGTCACCCGCTCGGCGTCGGCCGCCGGGTTGACCGCCACCCAGCGCAGACGCCGCGCGCGCTCGCGGGTCCCGAACGCCGCCACCATGGCCTTGGACACCGTGCGCGGCGCGATGTCGCGCTCGAGCATGTTGCGGCGCAGGCGGTCGATGTGGTCGGTGGTGAGCTTGTGCAGCGCCAGCTCGCGCCCCTTCGCCCGCAGCGCCTCGATGTTCTCCGCGGTCACGGGCGCCGTCCCCCGGCCGCGCCCGAGCTCGGGCAGCACGTAGTGGTTGGCCAGGTGACGGTAGTAGCGCATCGTCGTCGGCTTGAGGCGCTTCTCGACCTCGCGGTGGCGCAGCCACTCGTCGACCGGCTCGCCCAGCGTGCGCCCGTAGTTGTGCGATTCGCCCGAGGACTGCAGACGCGGCAACCCGTCGAGCAGCTCGCGCAGGCGCTCCTCAGCCTGCTTCGGCGTCAGGTAGCCGTCGGGAGTGGGCCCGTCTGCGGCACGCCGCACGGGGGCGCCTCGCGAGGTCTGCTTCTTGCTCGCCGTCGCCCACGCCGGACCGAGGACTTTCCGGGAGCGCCCAGCGGCGCCGAAGCGGACCGCGGCGACCCACACCCGACCGCTCTTGCGCTCCTCCAGGAGCAGGTGTCCGGTTGCGCGTCGCGGACCCAGTCACGGGCACTTGTGACACAACGTTTGGACGTTGGAGTGCGCCGGGCTGGATTCGAACCAGCGTCTGACAGGTTATGAGCCCGCTGCTCTGCCGCTGAGCTACCGGCGCGCGCGGCAGCGAGGCTATCCGGGCCGGAGCGCCCACGCGCCCGGGCGCTTTGCTGGAGCTGCGTGTTCGGCTCCCTCGACCTGACGTGGCTCGCGTTCGGCACCTGCTGCCTGGCGGCGGCGGCGGGCGGCGCGGTGCAGGCCGTCCTCGGCTTCGGCTACGCCCTCCTCGTCGTGCCGGCGCTCCTGATCGTCGCGCCCGACGCGGTGCCCGCGACGGCGCTGACCGTCGCCGTCCCGATGGTGGTGGCGCTCGCCCTGGCCGACCTGGGGAGCATCGAGCGTGCGACCGTCGCCCGGCTCACGCTCGGCCGCCTCCCCGGCACCGTCCTCGGCGCGCTCGTGCTCGAGCTGGTCGCACCGCGCGCCGTCACGGGCGCGACCGGCGCCTTCCTCCTGCTGGCCGTGGCGCTCAGCGCCGCCCGCGGCGCGCGCCGCGCGTCGCCGCGCCTGGAGCTCGGCGCGGGCTTCCTCTCCGGGCTGGCCGGCACCGTGGCGGCGGTGGGCGGCCCGTACCTCGGCCTCGTGATCGCCGACCGGCCCGGCCCGGTCCTGCGCGCGACGGTGTCGGCCGCCTTCGCGATCGGGCTCGTCCTCTCGCTCGTCGCGGTCGCTCTCGCCGGCGAGCTCACGCGGGAGGCGACCGAGCTCGGCCTCGCGCTCATCCCGGCGACCTTCGCCGGCCTGCCGCTCGGCCGGCGCCTGGCCCGACGCCTGCCCGCGGCGCACCTGCGCGCCGCCGTGCTGGCGGTGGCCGGCGCCGCGGGCCTCTTCGCGGTGAGCCGCGCCCTGGCCTGAGGTCCGGCTCCGTCACACGACAGCGGCGTGTCGGCACTCTGCTGGTGAATGGGCGTCGAGGACTTCGCTGAGCTCTACCGTCGAGAGTCGCAGATGGTGCTCGACTTCTGCGCTCGTCGCGTCTTCGACGCAGAGACCGCCGTCGACTTGACCGCCGAGACCTTCGCGCAGGCCTATCGCGGACGTCGTGGCTTTCGCGGGACCACCAGGCCGGAGGCCAGGGCGTGGCTTCTCACGATCGCGCGACGACAGATCTCCCGATGTCTCGAGCGCGACCGGCTCGACCGAAGTGCCCTGCGGCGGCTCGGCATCCAAGTGCCGCGATTGCAGGACGGCGAGGCCGAGGAGATCGAGAAGCGCGCCGGGTTGCCCGAGCTTCGCCGAGCGGTCAGCCTCGAGCTTGCCGCCTTGACGGCGGTGCAGCGCCAGGCGCTGCAGCTGCGTGTCGTCGAGGAGCGCTCCTACGAGGAGATCGCGTGCGTCACAGGGGTGACCGAGCAGACGGTTCGAGCGCGTGTCTCGCGCGGCCTGCGGGCGCTCGCCGGCAGCCCCGCCCTGCAAGCCGTCCACGACGAGGGAAGCGCATGAGCCGTCAGCTGCCCGTCCTCCGCGAGCTCGGCGCTGAGTTCGACCGTGTCCAGAGCCGCGAGCGCAGACGCGAGCAGCTCCGTCGACGACGCCGCCTGACCGGCCTCGCGACCGTCGTGGCCGCCTCGCTCAGCGCAGGAGCGCTGGCCGCCGGCGGCGTGCTCACCGGTGATCCCGTCAGGGATCCGGCAGGCCAGCCGGCGCCCGTCCCCACCGCAGGAGCGGGGGTCGAGCTGACCGGCTCGGCGCGGCTGAGTCCCCTGCGGGTCGCCGATCCGGGCGGCGGGCCGCCGTGGGGGCTGCGGATCCTCAAGACCACGCGCCAGCTCGGGTGCGTCCAGCTCGGCCGGGTGGTCGACGGGCGCCTCGGCTACCTCGGTCGCGACGGCGCGTTCGCCGACGACGGCCGGTTCCACCCGCTGCCGGCGAACGTCGTCGGTCGGCGTGACTGCAGCACGCTGGATGGTGCCGGCCACATCTTCCTGGCCATCTCCTACTCGGGGCTGCCGGCCAGCGGCGAGGATCGCGCCTGCACCGCACGGAAGGTGCCGCCGCCGCCCGCCGGGGTGCCGCAGCGAGCCCTTCCGATCTGCCCCGCGGCGGACGAGCGCATCCTCTTCTACGGCCTGCTCGGGCCCGAGGCGACGAGCGTGGGCTATCGCGACGACGCCGGGAAGCTCCGCACGGTCAAGACCGCGGGCCCTGAGGGTGCCTACGTCGTCGCCCTGCGCCCGAGCTCGACGCGGCCCGCGAAGGGGAGCTGGGTGCCCTCGACGAGCCCGGGCTCGGGGCTGCGTCAGGTCACCTACCGCGACGGCCACACGTGCGTCATCCCGCCGCCGCGTCGGAGGGGCGGCGCGCGGCGTTGCCCGACCGTGGGGTACGTGACGCCGCGGAGGCCGAGGCTCTCGGCGGCACGGGTGGCCGCGCCGCTCACCGCGCGCTTCGACCCCGTCCCACGTCGCCCTCCGGTACCCGGGGGAGCGGAGCCGGCCGACGCGCAGTGGCGATTGACGGTCGCCTTCACGGCTCGGGTCGCTGCACGCGGGCGCGACGTCTACACCTACCAGGCGACGCTCCACGCCACGCCGGGTTGCACCATTGCGGGCGTCGGCGGACCCATCTCCCGGGATGTCCGCGCCGGCGAGCGCGTCCGGGTCGTGCAGTTCCTCCCGCTCGGGTGCCGCGGCACGGTGCAGGTCCGGATCGCGCTGCGGCGCCCGGAGACGGCCGACCTGACGTTGCCAGTGGCGCCCGAGGGCGGACTCACGGTTGGCCGAGCCGTCGCGCGGTTCCCCGAACGACCCTGACCGCCTGAGGCCCTACTTCGCCACCGCGGCGACCGCCCGCTCGAGCTCACCCACCGAGAACGCCCCCTCGAAGCGGGTGCGGACGATGCCCTTGCGGTCGATGACGAAGGTCCAGGGCTCGGTGGCCAGGCGCCAGGCGCCGAGCTGCGGCCGGACGCCGGCCTCCACCTTGTTGTCCTTGTAGACCTCCTGGTGGACGAACGCGACGCGGTTCCCCGTCGCCGCCTTGACCTGGAGGACGACGTCCACCACCGGGCCGCACACCCGGCTCTGGCAGAGCCGCGGCGTCGCGAAGGTCAGCACGAGCGGCTTCTTGCCGAGGACGTCGCGGACGTCGACCTCGTGGAGCTCGGGGGCGGGCGGCACGCGGGTGTCGATCGCGCCGAGGTTGCCGCCGACCGAGGCGACCGTGTCGGTGTCGATGGGGACGGCGCGCTGGCCGACCTCGGGGGGCGTCGCCCCGCGGGTGCCGACGCTCATCGCCGCCGGCGAGGAGCGCATCAGGCGCCCGTCGAGGCGGGCGAGCGCCGTCACGGTGACCTTGCCGTCGCGCTTGAACGGGACCTCGGCGACGTAGACGGACTTGGCCGCGTCGGGATCCTCGGTCGTCGAACGTGAGGCGAACGCGCTCTTGACGGCCAGGGACTCCGAGCGCGCGACGAACGGCCCGCGGACCCCCGTGCCGTCGGGGCGGGCGGTGTACAGGGCGACCTGGGCGCCCGAGAGCTGCTTGTGGGCCGCGTCGAAGAGCGCGAAGCCGACGCGGTTGCGCCCCGTCTCCAGGAGCGAGACGGCCGGGGTCAGTATCGGGCCCGCCGGGAGGTCGGCCTGCAGCTCGGTGAGCGTCTCGCCCCGCGCGGACTTCGGGAAGTCCTGGGGTGAGGCGGTGGCGGCCGACGGTGCGGGCGCGGGGGCGGCGTCGTCCGCCCCGCCACCGCAGCCCGGCACGACGAGCGCCGCGGCGAGGAGCACGAGGACGGACGGGCGGCGGCGCATCGGAGCGCGGGATCCTAGGCGGTGGCGGCGCCGGGCCGAGCCGGTTGCTCTGGTTGGATGGCTCGACACGGTTCACGAGGAGGAGCGGACATGGCGGAGCGAGCGGCACTCATCACCGGGGCCTCGAGCGGCATCGGGCTGGCGATCGCCGAGGTCCTCGGCGAGGAGGGCTTCGGGCTGACGGTCGCCGCGCGGCGCCCCGAGAAGCTCGCAGCGGCCGCCGACCAGCTGCGGGCGAAGGGCTACGACGTGCAGCACGTCGCCGGGGACCTCGGGGACGAGGAGACGATCGCGGCGGTGACCGCGCGGCACGAGGAGCGCTTCGGGCGGCTGGACGTCCTGGTCAACAACGCCGGGGTGGGGGTCGGCGCGCTGGTCGGCGATCTCGTGACGAAGAAGGTCGACCTCCAGCTCACCACGAACCTGCGCGCGGTCTTCCTCTTCTACCGGGAGTGCGCGCCGATGCTCAAGGCGGCCGGCGCCGAGCACCGGAACGCGCTGGTGGTGAACACCGCGTCGATCTCCGGGAAGGTCGGCGAGGCGTGGCTCAGCGTCTACTCGGCGACCAAGCACGGGGTCGTCGGGTTCACCCAGGCGATGAACAAGGAGCTCGCCGAGGACGGCATCAAGTCGACCGCGCTCTGCCCGGGCTTCGTCGACACGCCGATGACCGAGTTCGTGAAGGCGCACGTGCCCGCCGAGAGCATGATCACCCCGCGCGACGTGGCCGAGTCGGTGCGCTATCTGCTGCGGACCTCGCCGGGCTGCGTGATCCCGGAGATCCAGTTCCTGCCGCCCGGCGGCGGCGCGCTGCCCGGGATCGGCTAGACGGGTGCATGCATCTGCGAGGCTCCGACGATGAAGCTCGGCGTGCACCTCGGCTACTGGGGCCTCGGCCTCAGCTCGCAGGACCAGCTCGACATCGTCCGGGAGGCCGAGGCGCTCGGCTACGACTCGGTCTGGACCGCCGAGGCCTACGGCTCGGACGCGGCGACGATCCTCGGTTGGCTGGCCGGCCAGACCTCGTCGATCCGCCTGGGCTCGGCGATCTTCCAGATGCCCGGCCGCTCGGCCGCGATGACCGCGATGACCGCCGCGACGCTCGACCAGCTCTCGGGCGGGCGCTTCATCCTCGGGATCGGCTCGAGCGGCCCGCAGGTCAGCGAGGGCTGGCACGGCGTGCGCTTCGCCAAGCAGCTGCAGCGCACGCGCGAGTACGTCGCGGTGCTGCGGATGGCCCTGGCCCGCGAGCGGGTCAACTTCCACGGCGAGACGCTCGAGCTGCCGCTTCCCGACGGCCCCGGCAAGGCGCTCAAGCTCACGATCGCGCCGGTGCAGGAGCGCGTGCCGATCTTCGTCGCGGCGATCGGACCCAAGAACACGCAGCTGGCCGCGGAGGTGGCCGACGGCATCATCCCGACGCTCTTCTCCCCCGAGCACGTGGCGGTCGTCCGCGACGAGATCGAGACGGGCGTCGCCCGGGCGGGCGACGGCAAGGCGATCGGCGACGTCGAGATCGCGCCGCAGGTGCAGGTCTACGTCTCCGACGATCGCCAGAAGGCGCGCGATCTCATGCGCCCGTTCCTCGGGCTCTACATCGGGGGGATGGGCTCGCGCGAGCGGAACTTCTACAACCAGCTCGTGCAGCGCTACGGCTACGAGGCGGCCGCCCGGGAGGTCCAGGACCTCTACCTCGACGGCAAGAAGGACGAGGCGGCGGCGGCGATCCCCGACGACCTCATCGACGCCGTCTCGCTCTGCGGCCCGAGGGAGCACGTGCGCGAGCGCATCGCGGCCTACCGCGACGCCGGCGTCGGCACGCTCGGCGTCATCCCCGTCGCCTTCACGCGCGACGAGCGCCTCGAGCAGCTGCGACTGGTCGCTGAGCTCGCCGCTTGAGGGTCCTCCTCGGGGCCTTCGGCGACCCGGGGCACGCGTTCCCGGCCATCGCGCTCGGCCTCGCGCTGCACGCGCGGGGCCACGAGGTGTGCCTGCAGAGCTGGGAGCGCTGGCGCGCGCCGGTCGAGGCGGCCGGGCTCCGGTTCGCCGCCGCTCCCGAGTACCACGTCTTCCCGACGCGCGAGCGGCCGCTGCGGCCCTACGAGGCGGTCGCGCGCGCGACCACCGACACCCGGCCGCTCGTCCGCGCGTTCGCCCCCGACGTGGTGGTCGCCGACGTCCTGACCCTGGCGCCCGCCCTGGCGGCCGAGCTCGAGGGGATCCGCTGGGCCACGCTCATCCCCCACGTCGACCCGCGGCCGGCTCCCGGGTTCCCGCTCTACTCCGTCGGGGCGCGGCTCCCGCGCACCGCGCTCGGGCGGGCCGCCTGGCGCCGGCTCGATCCGCTGCCGGCGCGCGGGCTCGAGTACGGCCGCGGGGAGCTCAACGAGACGCGCAGGCGCCTCGGCCTGCCGCCGCTCGGGCACGCCCACGGGGGGATCTCGCGGGAGCTCGTGCTCACCGGGACCTTCCCGCAGCTCGAGTACCCGCGCCCCGGCGGCGTTCCCGCGGGAACGCACGCCGTCGGGCCGCTGCAGTGGGAGCCGGCCGCCGACGCCGTCGCCCTCCCGCCGGGCGACGCGCCGCTCGTGCTCGTCGCGCCCTCCACCTCGCAGGACCCGGAGCACCGCCTGCTGCGCGCGGCGCTCGAGGGGCTCGCCGAGATGCCGGTGCGCGTGCTGGCCACCTGGAACCGCCGTCCGCTCACGCCCCCGCCGGACGTCCCCGCCAACGCGCGGCTCGTCCCCTGGCTCTCCTACGCGCAGACCATGCCGGCCTGCGCCGCGGTGGTCTGCCACGCGGGCCACGGCACGATCCTCCGGGCGCTCACCAGCGGCTGCGTGGTGGTGGCCGCGCCCGCGGCCGGCGACATGAACGAGAACGCCGCCCGGGTCGACTGGGCCGGGGTGGGCGTGCGCATCCCCCGGCGCCTCGTCGGCCCGCGCGCGGTGCGCCTGGCCACCGAGCGGGCGCTCGCGGACCCCGCGCTCGCTGCGCGCGCGGCCGAGCTCGGCGCCTGGGCGACAGCCCATCCGGCGGGGCCGCGGGCCGCCGAGCTGCTGGAGCGCTGGGCGGCGCGGTGACCCGTGACTCCGGGGGTGGGACTCGAACCCACAACCCTTCGATTAACAGTCGAATGCTCTGCCATTGAGCTACCCCGGATCGGGCGACGTCGGCCGCGTCGCCGGCGGAGGGTATCCCAAACCGCACCCCGCCTAGCCGAGCTCCGCCTCCATGGCCTGCTCGACGAACCGGTCGAGCTGCGCCTGCAGGCCCGAGCGCTGCGCCGCGAGCGTGGCGATGTCCCCGCCCGTGCCCGCGGCGCGGATGTCGGCGATCCGCCGGTCGAGGCGGGCCTTGCGGAGCTTGAGGGCCTCGGCCTTGAGGATCGCGCGGGAGCGCAGGTGGGAGGCGCGGTTGACGATCTCGGCCATGAAGGCCGCGAGCTCCGGATCGTCGTCGGTCGCCGCCGCCGGCGCCTCCAGATGCCCGATGAGGTGCGCGAGCGCGCGGCGGTTCAGCGGCGTCGAGAGCGGCTGCTCCTCCGCCGCGGCGGCCAGGAAGGCGCCGCCGTCCCGCGGCGTGGCCACGCAGGCGGCCAGCAGCTGGCGCTCCTGCAGGTCCAGCGGGTCCGGAGCGCCCGCGCGGGGCCGCGGGGCGCTCGGGTTGGGCTCGCTCGGCGGCCGCGGCGGCGCGGAGGGGGCCCACCGCCGCTGCTCGCGCGGCTGGCCGATTCCGATACCCGTCGGACGGCTCCCGCCGTGCGGGTCGCCCGCGGTCGCGGGAACCGGCGCGGTGCGCCGCGGCCCGGCCAGCCAGCCCGAGACCATCGACGGCTGGAGCTGCGTGGCGTCGGCCACCTTGCGCAGCAGCTCCTCGCGCAGGGCGCTGGCCGGGAGGTCGGCGAAGACGGGACGCAGCGCGTCGACGACCCGGTCCTTGGCCTCGGCGCTCGCCAGGTCCTCGCGTGCGAGCTCGCGCTCCACCCGGAAGGCGACGAAGGGCACGCTCGCCTCCACGAGCGCCCGGATGCCGTCGGCGCCGCGCGCGGCGACCACGTCGGCCGGGTCCTGCCCCGGCGGGAGCGGGACGACCCGGAGCTCGAGCTTGCGCCCCGCGGCGACTCGCGCGGCCCGGAGCATCGCCTCCTGGCCGGCCGCGTCGGCGTCGAGCGCCAGCGCCACCCGGGGCGCGAGGCGCGCGAGCTCGCCCACCTGCGCGTCGGTGAGCGCCGTGCCCATCGAGCAGACGACGTTCTCCAGGCCGGCCTGGTGGAGCGCGATCACGTCGGTGTAGCCCTCGCAGAGCACGACCGTTCCGGCCTTCGTGGCGGCCACCCGGGCGACGTGCGCGCCGTAGACCATCCGGCCCTTGGAGAAGAGCTCGCCCTCGCTCGTGTTGAGGTACTTCGGCTTCTGGTCGGCCCCGAGCGCCCGGGCTCCGAACCCGAGCACGCGGCCTCGGCGGTCGGCGAGCGGGAACATGATGCGCCGGCGGAAGCGGTCGATCAGCGGCCCGCCCTGCGAGCGCTGGGTGAGGCCCGCCGCGTCGCACTCCACGTTCGAGAAGCCCGCCTGGCGCGAGGCCCGCAGCACGATGTCGAAGCGCGACGGCGCGTAGCCCACCCGGTAGGCGCGGAGCGCCGCGGGCTGCAGGCCCCGCCGCGCGAGGTACTCGCGCGCCGCCGCCGCCTCGGCCGACTCCCACAGGTAGCGCTCGTAGAAGGCGGCGGTTCGGTCCAGGAGCTCGTGCAGGCGCTCGGCGCGGCGGCGCCGGTCGGCCGCCTGCGGGTCCTCCTCCTGCGGCTCGAGCACCACGCCGTAGCGGTCGGCGAGGTACTCGAGCGCGGCGAGGAAGTCGAGCCCCTCGGTCTCCTGCACGAACTTGAAGACGTCGCCGCCGACCCCGCAGCCGAAGCAGTGGTAGAGCTTCTGCGCGGGATCGATGCCGAAGCTCGGGGTCCGCTCGTCGTGGAACGGGCAGAGCCCCTCGAGGCGGCCGGCGCCCGCGCGCCGCAGCTCGGTCCGCGATCCCACGAGGTCGGCGAAGTCGACCGCGTCGCGCACCTGCTCGCGCGCCTCGTCGGAGTAGCGCGGCATCAGGAGGCGAGGCCCTCGGGCACCGCGAGCTGCTCCCAGGCCCGGATGCAGTACCGGTCGGTCATCCCCGCGAGGTAGTCCGTGACCCGCTGGGCGAGATCGGCGCCCGGCGCCCCGCCGCCGTCGGGCGGCTCCTCGGCGACGTAGTGGTCGAAGAGCATGCGCACGACGCGCTCCACCTTCTCGTGCTCGCGCCGGGCGCCCGCGCCGAGGTACACGTGGGCGAACATGAAGCTCCGCAACTCGTCCATCGCCGCCCCCGCCTCGGGCCCCTGCACGATGTCCCCGGCCACCGCCGCGTGCTCCACGAGGTCGTGGACGAGGCGGTCGATCCGGATCGAGCCCGTCGTCCCCAGCGCCGCGATCGGCCCGGCCGGCAGGTCCCGCTCCCCGAGCACGCCGGCCCGGATCGCGTCGTCGATGTCGTGGTTGAGGTAGGCGACCCGGTCCACCAGCCGGACGATCCGCCCCTCGAGGGTCCGGGGCGTCGGCGCGCGACCGGAGTGGCAGAGGATGCCGTCGCGCACGTCCTCGGTGAGGTTGAGGCCGGCGCCGTCGCGCTCCAGGTGGTCCACCACGCGCAGCGAGTGCTCGAAGTGCCGGAACCCGCGCCCGAAGCGCTCCTGGAGGCAGGCGTCGAGCACCCCTTCGCCGATGTGGCCGAACGGCGGGTGGCCGAGGTCGTGGCCGAGCCCGACCGCCTCGGTCAGGTCCTCGTTGAGGCGCAGGGCGCGAGCGACCGTGCGGGAGATCTGCGTGACCTCGAGCGTGTGGGTCAGCCGGGTGCGGTAGTGGTCCCCCTCCGGCGCCACGAAGACCTGGGTCTTGTGCTTCAGGCGCCGGAACGCCTTGGAGTGCACGATGCGATCGCGATCGCGCTGGAGCGGCGAGCGCAGGCCGCAGTCCTCCTCGGGCAGCGCCCGCCGGCCGCCGTCCGAGCGCGCGGCCAGCGGCGAGAGCCGCTCGGCCTCCCACGCCGCCCGCGCGGAGGCGAGCGAGCGCGCCACCGGGCCGGGATGGGCGTGGGGATCCATGGGCCGATTCTGGCAGCCGGGTCGGCTGCCGCACGGCGCGCGAGCTAGCTTCCCGGCATGTTCGCCCTCACGGCCGCCGCCGACCCGCCGCACGTCGCCCTCACCGAGGTCGACGAGCCCGTGCCCGCGCCCGACCAGGCCCTCGTCGCGGTGGACGCGTTCTCGCTCAACCGCGGCGAGTCCAAGCGCCTGGCCGCGACGGAGCCCGGCGCGCTGACGGGCTGGGACGTCGCGGGGGTGGTGGAGCAGGCCGCGGCCGACGGATCGGGCCCGCCGGCCGGGACCCGGGTGGTCGGCCTCGTGGCCGCGGGCGCGTGGGCGCAGTGCGTGGCGGTCCCGACGAAGACCCTGGCCGCGCTCCCGGACGGCGTCTCGGCCGCACAGGCCGCGACCCTCCCCGTCGCCGGCCTGACCGCGCTGCTCGCGCTGCAGATCGGCGGCACCCCGCTGGGCCGACGGGTCCTCGTGACGGGGGCGACCGGCGGGGTCGGCCGCTTCGCGGTCCAGCTCGCGGCGCTCTCGCAGGCGAGGGTCACCGCGCTGGTGCGTGACCCGGGCGCGGGGGACGCGCTGCGGGCGCTCGGCGCCCACGAGGTCGTGACGGAGCTCGACGGCGAGTGGGACGTCGTGGTCGAGGGCGTCGGCGGCGCCGTCCTCGGCGCCGCGCTGACGCACGTGGCCGCCGGCGGCACGGTGGTGAGCTTCGCCGCGACGACCGCGGAGGAGACGTGCTTCGCCCCGCGCGAGCTCTTCGGCCGCGCCCCGGGCGCGTCGCTGTACGGCCTCTACGTCTTCGCCGAGCTGGAGCGCGAGCCCGGGCGGGGCACGCGGCTGCTCACCACGCTCGCGGAGCTCGTGGCCGACGGCCGGCTCGACTGCTCGATCGCGCGGGAGGCGAGCTGGCACGAGGCCGGCGAGCAGGTCCAGGCGCTTCTCGACCGCACCGTCAGCGGCAAGGTCGTGCTGCACGTCGACTGAGCGCTAGGACGACCAAGCCGCCCGCAGCCGCCCCGCGCCGTGGTGCTCGACCGTCTCGCCCACGGCCCGCTCGACCTGCTTGAGGGTGCGCTGCGCGGCGTCGGCGGGGACCTGCGCGAGCGGGGCGCCGAGGGCGCCGGTCATGAAGGCGTGGGCCGCGCCGTCCAGGGGGAAGGCGCCGGCCTCGCACCCGGCGCAGACGACCCCGCCCTCGGCGCCGGAGAAGGCCACGAGGTGCTCGCGCTCGCCACAGGCGGCGCACGCGGCGAGCTGCGGCGCGAGCCCCGCCGCCAGCAGGAGCTTCAGCCGGAACGCGAGCTGGTTGGCGTGGGTGGCGTGGCGGGCCGGGTCGGCGTCCAGGAGGCGGAGCTCGCTGGCCAGCAGCTGGAAGACCGCGGGGTTCGCCTCGTTGGTGTCGAAGAGGCGGGCCACGGCGTCGCAGGCGCGCGCCGCCGCGCCGAGCGCGGGCCCGTCGGCACGCAGGCGCGCGTGCGGGCGGAGCGTCTCGGCGCTCGTCACCGTGAGCAGGTCGCTGCGGCCCTCGTGCAGCACGAGGTCCAGGTGGAAGAACGGCTCCAGGCGCCCCCCGAAGCGGCTCCGGGTCCGCCGGACCCCCTTGGCGATCGCGCCGACGCGGCCGCGCATCGGCGTGTAGAGGTGCAGGATGCGATCGGCCTCCCCGTAGCGCAGGGAGCGCAGGACGATGCCCTCCGTCTTCACCGGCCCGGACATCAGCGCTCGCGCGCTACCGTTTCTGAGGTCATGGCCACTGTCACGCTCTACACCACCGACCGCTGCCCGTACTGCATCCAGGCGAAGAAGCTGCTCGACAAGCGCGGCGTCGCCTACGAGGAGATCAACCTCGCACGCGACCCGGACGGTCGTGAGGAGCTCGTGGCCAAGACGGGCATGTACACGTTCCCGCAGGTGATCGTCGGCGACGAGCTGATCGGCGGCTACACCGAGACCGCCGCGGCCGACAAGTCCGGTCGCCTGCAGGAGCTGCTGGCAGCGTAGCCTCCGCCCCGAGGCGATCCCGGGGGCCGCTCGGGGTCATTCCCGATGGTGGGGCGCGCTCGCCGCGCGCACCATGCTGCCATGACCTCCGCACCTGCAGATCCCGCTCCGAGCGCCCCGCGGCGCTTCCTGCGCTCCCACGAGGATCGCCTGCTCGGCGGCGTCGCCGGCGGGCTCGGCCGGACGTTCGGCGTCGACGCGATCATCTTCCGCATCGCGCTGGCCGCGCTCGTCTTCGCCGGCGGCGTCGGCCTCCTCGCCTACGGCGCCGCCCTGCTGCTCGTCCCGGCCGACGACGGCACGGGCCACCCCGCCCCGCGGGAGCGCTCGTGGCGGACGGCCGCGGTCGTCGGGGGGAGCCTGCTGCTGCTCGCCGGCGCCGCGGTGACCCTCGGCGGCGGGGGGTTCTGGGCCGGGGGCTGGCTCATCCCGGCGGCCGTCGTGCTGGGCGTCGGCTGGCTCGTCGTGCGTTCCCGCGGGAACGCCTCCGGAGGCACCGCACGTCGGCTCCTCGCCGCGGCGGCGGTCGGCACCGCGGTCCTCCTCGGCGCCGGCGTCGCCTTCTGGGGATCCGCCTGGGCCACGGCGGCCGGGGCCGGCGTCGCGGTGGCGGCGGTCGTCCTGGCCCTCGGGGTGGCGCTCGTCGTCGCCGCCTTCCGCGGTGACCGGCGCGCCCGCTGGCTCGCGGTCCCGGCCATCGTCATCGCCTTCCCCGCCGCGGTCGTCTCGGCGGCCGGCATCTCGCTCGACGGCGGCGTCGGCGAGCGCACCTACCGCCCGACCGGCGCCGACCCGATTCCCGCGGAGTACCGGCTGG
>CAXSFZ010000002.1:93265-141497 GCA_964236905.1 uncultured Solirubrobacteraceae bacterium
CTGCGCGGGGAGCTCGACGCGCACACCGAGGTCGACGCCGACCGCGCCCTGGTGACCGCGTCCGCCCACGCGGCGCGCGTGGTCCTCGACCTGCGCGGCCTCGACTGGGCGCGCGGACAGCGGCGCACCCTGTCGCTCGACATGGGCGTGGGCCACGCCGTGGTGCTCGTGCCCGACGCGGTCTGCGTCGGCGCGCGCAGCGACATCGGCGCGGGCTACGTGGACGTCTTCGGGCGCGACGCGGGCGGCGTGGACCTCCAGCACGACGTCACGCGGGCGCCGGCGGCCGGTGCGCCCGGGTTGACGCTCGACGTCCAGCTCGGCATGGGCGCCTTCGAGGTGCTCCACCGCCCGGGCGACATGCCCTTCGACGGCCACGGCGGCCGTGACGAGCAGCGGTGGAGCGCAGCACGAGCCGCCTCGCGCCGCGTCGCCGACCGCGCCTGCGCCGGGGAGGACCGGACGTGAGCCCCCGGCGCCTGGACCTCCCCGCGCTCGTCGCGGGGATCGTGGTCCTCGGCCTCGGCGTGCTCCTGCTGCTCGACCGCGTCGACGCCCTGAGCATCGGCTTCGGGGAGCTTGCCCCGGTCTTCCTCGGCGCCTGCGGGGCGGTGCTGCTCGCGACGGGCCTCGACAACCGCGACCGCGAGCGCACGGGCGGTGCGCCCGGCTCGTGAGCTCCGTCTCCGCGCCGTCCCGTCCGGCCCTCCACCGCGACCCCGCCTCCGGGGTCGCGGCCGGCGTCTGCGCGGGGCTCGCGCAGCGGCTGGGCGTGGACCCGCTCATCCTCCGCGTGGCGCTCGTCGCCGCGAGCGCGGCGGGGGGCGTCGGCGTGGTGCTCTACCTCGCGGGCTGGATCCTGCTGCCGGTCGCCTCGGCCGAGGCGCCGCGCACGCGACCCACCCGCCCTCGCGGCGCGACCCGCTCGAGCCTGCAGGTCGGCGCCGGCGTCTCGCTCCTGCTGGCGAGCCTCCTGCTCACCCTGCGGGGCGTCGGGCTGTGGGCGGGCGACCCGATCGTCTTCCCGCTGGTCCTCGCCGCGGGCGGTGTCGCGCTCGTCTGGCGCCAGAGCTCGCAGCGCCTGCCCGAGGCCGAGCGCCCGGACACCCCGCGAGCCTCCGCGACCCGCCCGGCGGCCACGGTGACGGCGGAGCCGCCGGCGGCGGCCGCAGGCGTCTACCGCGGCGGCTTCGGCGTCGCGCTGATCGTCGGCGCGGGGCTGCTCGTGCTCCAGACGAGCGGGGCGCTGTCGGCGGCCCGCGACGTGGTGCTCGCGACCGTGGTGGTGGTGACCGCGCTGGCGCTCATCCTCGCGCCGTTCCTCTATCGCCTGGCGCGGAGCCTGGCCGCCGAGCGCGCGGCGCGGATCCGCTCCGAGGAGCGGGCCGAGGTGGCCGCGCACCTGCACGACTCCGTGCTCCAGACGCTGGCGCTCGTCCAGAAGCAGGCCGGCGACCCGCGCGCCGTCGCCACCCTCGCCCGCCGGCAGGAGCGCGAGCTGCGGACGTGGCTCGACGGCGGGCGCGCGGACCCGGGGCACTTCACCGGCGCCCTCCGGACGGCGGCCGCCGAGGTCGAGGAGCGCTTCGGCGTCTCGGTGGACGTGGTCGGGGTCGGCGACGCCGAGCTCGACGACGACCTGCGCGCGACGGTCGCCGCGGCGCGCGAGGCCATGGTCAACGCGGCGAAGTTCGCCGCCGACGCCGACGCGCCGGTCGCGGTCTTCGCGGACGTCTCCGCGGAAGCGGTCTCCGTGTTCGTCCGCGACCGCGGCCCCGGCTTCGACCCGGCCGAGATCCCGGCCGACCGCCGCGGCGTGCGCCACTCGATCGTGGGGCGCATGGAGCGTCACGGCGGCCGCGCGAGCATCCACGCGGCTCCGGGCTCGGGCGTCGAGGTGGAGCTGCGGCTCGAGCGGCGGGAGCCGACATGAGCGCACCGACGGTGCTGGTGGTCGACGACCACGCGCTGTTCCGCGCGGGCGTCCGCGCGGAGCTCGAGGACGTGCTCCCGGTCGTGGGTGAGGCGGCGGACGTCGAGGCGGCGATCCGCCTCGTGCTCGAGGTCAAACCGGATGTCGTCCTGCTCGACGTCCACATGCCCGGCGGCGGCGGCGTCGAGGTCATCCGTCGCGTCGGCGAGCTGCGCCCGGGGCAGCGCTTCCTGGCCCTGAGCGTCTCGGACGCCGCGGAGGACGTCATCGCCGTCGTGCGAGCGGGCGCTCGCGGCTACGTCACGAAGTCGATCTCGGCCGCCGAGCTCGCCGACGCCGTCCGCCGGGTCCACGACGGCGATGCGGTCTTCTCCCCGCGGCTGGCCGGCTTCGTGCTGGACGCCTTCGCAGGACAGCTCGCGCCGGAGCAGGTCGACCCCGAGCTCGACCTGCTGACCCCGCGCGAGCGCGAGGTACTGCAGCACCTCGCGCGCGGCTACATGTACAAGGAGATCGCGCTGCGGCTCCACATCTCGGCCAAGACGGTGGAGGCCCACGTCAGCGCGGTGCTGCGCAAGCTCCAGCTCTCCAACCGCCACGAGCTCTCGCGCTGGGCGGTCGAGCGCCGACTGGTCGACTAGCCGGGCGGCGCGAGCCGGAGGAACGCCTCGACGGCGTCGCGCCGGTCGTACCGGTGGTTGGCTCCCGGCGCCAGCGTTCCCGCGGAGACGCGGCGGGTGCGCAGCCGCCCACGCTCCGCGACGCACGGAGCCGCGGGATGGGCGGCGAGCACGGAGCCGTCCGGCCGGCGGAACTCGGGCCGGTCCTGCTGGCCCATCGTCACGGAGAAGCCGCCCTCGTGGAGGGCGCGGTGGTGATGGCGGCAGAGGCTCACGAGGTTGGCCGCCGAGGTCGGACCACCGTCGGCCCAGTGACGGACGTGGTGGGCGTCGAGCCGACGTGTCGCGGAGCAGCCGGGAAACCGGCAGCCGCCGTCCCGGGCGGTGAGCGCGCGGCGAAGCGCAGTCGGCACGGCGCGCGTGCGGCGGCCGACGTCGAGCGTGCGGCCCCGCTCGTCGAGCGCGGTGACGAGCGTCGCGTCGCAGCAGAGGCGGCGGACGAGCGAGGGAGCGAGCGCCTCGCCGTCGGCGAGGTGCCCCGGGCCGTCGGCGGCAGCCAGCGCGGCGACGTCCACGTGCACGACCACCTGGTGGCGCTCGGCGGCGCTGCGCCCGCCGAGCTCGCGCCCTCCGACCGCGGTGTCCGCGAGGAGCAGGAGCGCGTCGGCCTGTCCCGACCGGCGACGCTGCTCCGGGTCGTGGTCCTCCGCCGCGACGTCGTCGGACGGGTCGGCGTCGGGGCCGCGATCCCGACGCCAGAGGTGCTCGAGCGCCCCGTCGAGCGCCGCTTGGAGCACCGCGCCCTCCTCCGCACTCAGACGGCCGGAGACGCGGACGCTCCCGTCCGCCTCCGGACGCAGACGCAGGAAGCGGTTGGCGTGGGCGGCGCGCTGGTCGTCCTCCAGGCGAGCGACCTGTCGGTAGCCGCGGACGATGTGCTCGAGCTGGGAGGCGGTGGCGTCACGGGCGAGGACCAGGAGCTCGTCCTCCCGCTCGACGTCGTCGAGGCGGGTGATGGCGCGGACCTTCGAGTAGGACAGCTCGCCACGGCGGAAGAGCGCCGTGGCGCGGGGCAGGCGTTCGAGGGCGCGGGCAACGCGAACGTACTCCCGTGCGGTGCCCGGAGAGAGTGCGCACCGCCAGGCGACCCACTGCGCGGTCGACCGGGCGCCGGTCACGCTCCACCCCGCGCGACGGTCGAACTCGGCGAGCAGCACGAGCCAGCGGCAGAGGGCGCTGGCCAGCTGGGCGGCGAGGACGGCGAGGTCGTCGGCGAGCTCCTCCGTGGTGCGAGCGTCAGGCTTGGTCGAACGCATGTTCGCATGGTGTCGAGGCGGTCGGACGGAACGATGCGCGACGATCGGACGGGACCGCGCTCAGGCGGACCGGCGGAGGGCGCGCGGGCGGGGCTGACAGCGCTCGCAGGCGTACGTCCCGCGCCCGCCGGCGACGAACTTCACGACCGTGGTGCCGCAGGTGTGGCACGGCTCGCCGCGGCGGAGGTGCACCAGGAACTCGTGTTGGAAGCCGCCCGCGACGCCGTCGGGGTGGCGGAAGTCGTCGATCGTCGCCCCGCCCGCGTCCAGCCCGGCCTGCAGCGCCGCCGCGACGGACGCCGCCAGCCGCGCGTACTGGAGCGGCCGCAACGAGCCGGCCGGGCGCAGAGGGTGCACGCCCGCGCGGTGCAGCGCCTCGTCGGCGTAGATGTTGCCGACGCCGGCCACGTGGCGCTGGTCGAGCAGGAAGGCCTTGATCGGCCCGCGGCGCCCGCGCGCGAGCGCGCGCAGCGCGGGCCCGGTGAGCGCGCCGTCGAGCGGCTCCACTCCCAGGCGCTGGGCGAAGAACGCCGCGCGCGCCTGCGACCCGAGGGCGAGCTCGCCGGTGCCGAAGCGCCGCGGGTCGCAGAACGCGAGCTCGTGCGCGTCGTCCAGGCCGAAGGTCACGCGCCGGTAGGGCTGCGCCGGCGACGCGTCGTAGAGCAGCGTGCCGGTCATGCGCAGGTGCATGAGCAGATGGACCTCGGGCTCGAGCACGAGATCGAGGTACTTGCCGCGCCGGTCCAGCCGCGCGATCCGGCGCCCCTCGCAGGCCTCCGCGACGGACTCCGGCTCCAGCGGCACGCACCAACGGGCGTCGTGCACGACGAGCGCCTCCAGGCGCCGGCCCTCGAGCCGCGGCGCGAGGTGGCGGCGGATCGTCTCGACCTCGGGCAGCTCGGGCATCGCCCGCTCGAGGCTAGCCCCGCGCGCGCACGAAGCTCCGCCCGGGAAGCGCGGCGGCGCGTTCCCCGGTCAGCCAGTCGAGGACGCTCGCCCCCACGTCGGCGAAGGGGCCGTCGTGGCGGCGGCCGCCGTGCCCGGCGAAGCGCGCCAGCAGCGGCACGTGCTCCCGCGTGTGGTCGGTGTGCGGCGCGGCGGGATCGACCCCGTGGTCGGCGGTCACGACCAGCAGGTCCTCCGGCCCGAGGCGCCCGAGCCACCGTCCGACCTCGTCGTCGATCGCGCGGAGGGCCGCGTGGAAGCCCGCCGTGTCCTTGCGGTGGCCGTGCAGCTGGTCGGTCTCGATGAGGTTCGTGAAGACGAGGCCGCGGTCGAGGCCGTCGATGAGCGCGGCGGTCTCCGCGAGCGCGCGCGCGTTCGACGCGCCCGGGTGCTTCGCGGTGAAGCCGACGCCGGCGAAGAGGTCGTGCGTCTTCCCGACCGCGTGCACCGGGACGCCACGGTCGGCGAGCTCCTCGAGCTGGGAGCGGCCCGGCGGGCGCACGGCGAAGTCCCTGCGGCCCTCGGTGCGCGCGAAGGCGCCCGGCGGCCCCGCGAACGGCCGCGCGATGACGCGGCCGACGGCGTGCTCGCCGAGCATGACGTTCCCGCGGAGACGTCCGCAGAGCTCCCGGAGGGCCTCCTCGCCGAGCACGTCGTGGTGCGCGGCGACCTGCAGGACCGAGTCGGCGCTCGTGTAGAGGATGAGCTCCCCGGTGCGCAGGTGGTGCTCGCCGAAGTCCCGGAGCACGTCGGTGCCGGAGTACGGCGCGTTGCAGCAGAAGCCGCGTCCGCCGGCCTCGGCCTCCAGCCGGGCCACGACGTCGGCGGGGAAGCCGTCGGGGTAGACCGGGAGCGGCGCCGGCGCCACCACGCCCATGAGCTCCCAGTGGCCCGTCGTCGACTCCTTGCCCGGACCCTGCGGGGCGAGCCGTCCGTGCAGGACCGGCCTGGCGGCCGGGGGAACGCCGAGGATGGGCGCGTCCCGGAGGCTGCCGAGGCCGAGCGCCTGCAGGGTGGGCAGGACGAGCCCGCCGACCGCCTCGGCGAGGTGGCCGAGGGTGTCGGCGTCGACGGGGTCGCCGTAGGCGGCCGTATCGGGGAGGGCGCCGGCTCCCACGGCGTCCAGGACGACGACGAAGGCGCGGCGGCCGCTCACGGGCTCGGCGCGAAGAGCTCGACGGAGCGCACCACGGCCCGGAAGCTGTCCGCGTCGACGCGGGCGAAGTCCGCTGCCGGCGCCAGCGCGTCCAGGACGACCTCCGCGCCGAACGCGTAGGCGTGCGTGGAGCGGACGGTGCGGGGCTGGCCGGCGACGTCCTCGGTGCCGCGCAGGGCGACGCCCGGCCTCCCGTCGACCCGGGTGCGCGAACGGGCGGCCTCCGCGAAGGTCGGGTCGCGCTGCCGGGCGGCGCCGGCCAGGGCCGCCACCGCCGCGTCCAGCGCCGTGGCCGTCCGGGGCAGCGGCTCGGTGCGTGGGTAGCGGAACACGTCGAGCGCCGCACGCCCCGAGGTGATCGTGGCGACCAGGGGCGCCCGGCCCGGGCGCACGACCCAGCCCGCCGGGACCCCGAGGGCCACCCCGGCGGCTCCGAACCGCTCCGCGCGCAGCTCGCCGTGCGAGGCGACCGGCGCGGTGGGATCGGGGGGCGCGGTGCGGGTGCCGCCGCAGCCGGCCAGCAGGACGGCCGCGAGCGCCGGGACGAGGAGGCGGACGGGCATCGGGCCCGCCGATCCTAGGGCGTCAGCCGCCGCCCTGGACCGCGCGAGGGTGGGCGCGGAAGTAGACGTCCTTGAGCCGCTCGGCGCTCAGGTGGGTGTAGATCTGCGTCGTGGCGATGTCGGCGTGGCCGAGCATCTCCTGCAGGGAGCGCAGGTCGCAGCCGCCGGCCAGCAGGTGCGTCGCGAAGGTGTGGCGCAGCGTGTGCGGGCTCATCCGGTCGGCCAGGCCGACGGTCCGCGCGTGGCGCTGGACGACCTTGTACAGCCCCTGACGGGTGAGCCGGGTCCCGCGTCGGTTGACGAAGAGCGCGCGCTCGTCCCGCGGACCCACGAGCGCGGGACGCCCGCTGCGCAGGTAGGCGCGCGTCGCGGCGATCGCCTCGCGGCCGACCGGGACCATGCGCTCCTTGGAGCCCTTGCCGCGTGCCCGCAGCGCGCCGGCGGCGAGATCGAGGTCGGCCAGCTCGAGGTCGGTCGCCTCGCTCGCGCGCAGCCCGCAGGCATACATGAGTTCGAGCAGGCTGCGGTCGCGCAGCGCGGACGGCTCCTGCCCGCTGGGCGCGCGCAGCAGCATCGCGACCTCGTCGCGGGAGAGCACCTGCGGCAGCTTCTGCCCCTTGCGCGGGGAGCGCAGGTCGGCCGTCGGGTCGTGGACGATCACGTCGTCGCGGCGCAGGTGGCGGTAGAAGGAGCGCAGGCAGGCGGCCTTGCGCTGCAGGGTCGCCGGCGCCGCGGGCGGCTTGTCCTCCGACCCCGCGGCGAGCTCGTCCAGCCACCCGGCGAGCTCGGCGTGGCGCGCCTCGCGCACATCGACGCCGACCCGGTCGAGGTAGGCCCCGAACTGCAGCAGGTCCGACCGGTAGGCCTCCAGCGTGTTGCGCGAGAGCCCGCGCTCGAACTCGAGGTAGGCGAGGAAGTCGAGCACCAGGCCCGTGCGGGTGGGCTGGTGCTCGGCGGCGGGGACGACGGCCATGGGCCTCCCTTCCGCCCGGAGGCGGCGGACCCTGCCGGTGCAACCGGCCTGTCAGCGCAGGCGGTCGCGCAGGAGCAGCAGGCCGATCAGCGTCTTGGCGTCGCGCGTCTCGGCGATCGCCTGGTCGAGCCGCCGCAGCGGCCAGCGGACCACCTCGATGCGCTCGTCCTCGCCCGACTCGGCGTCGCCGTCGCTCAGGTCGGTGGCGAGGAAGAGGTGGACCTCCTCGTCGAAGGAGCCCACCGAGGAGAAGTACGAGTGGAGGTGCTCGAGGCTGCCCGCGACCTTGCCGACCTCCTCGGTCAGCTCGCGCGCGGCCGCGCGCTCCGGTCCCTCGCCCCCGACGTCCAGCAGGCCGGCGGGGAGCTCGAGCGAGTCAGGGTCCCCGACGGCCTGCCGGGGCTGGCGGACCAGGAAGACCGACTCGCCGTCGTGGGCGACGACCGCCGCGGCGCCGGGGTGCCGGACGACCTCCCGCTCGACCTCGGCGCCGTCGGCGTCGTAGCGGAAGCGGTCGACGTGGACCGAGAAGACGTGGCCGGCGAAGACCCGCTCGCCACCCAGCCGGGTGAAGGATCGCGGCGTCACCGGACGGCCGGACGGCGTCAGCTCCATCGTTCTCCGAGCACGTCGAGCAGGCTCACGGTGACCTCGAGCATGCCCTCGAGCGCCGCGACGCTCACGCGCTCGATCGCCTCGTGGTTGTGCTCGGTGCCGTTGGCCAGGTTGGTGCAGGGGAAGCCGGCCGCCTCGAGCGCGTTGCCGTCCGTGCCGCCTCCCGTGACGATGCGCGAGGGGGTGAACCCGCGGCGCCGGAGCGCCTCCTCGGCGGCCAGGACCTGCGGAGCGCTCGAACCGTGGCGGTAGCCCTGGAAGAGCCGCTCGACCGTGAGGTCGACGTCGCAGGCGCAGGCCGGCTCGTTGGCCGCGTCGTAGACGGCGTCGACGAGCTCGGCCACGAGGGCGTCGGCGCGCGCCGCGTCCAGCGCGCGCACCTCGGCCGCGAACGAGCAGTGCTCGGCGACGATGTTCGTGCCGGGCGCCCCGCCGCGGATGCTCGCCACGTTGGCGGTCGTCCCGGCGTCGATGCGACCCTGCGGCATCGCGGCGATCGCCCGGGCGGCGGCGACGACGGCGTTGCGACCCGCCTCGGGCCGGATCCCGGCGTGGGCGGCACGGCCGCGGAGGTGGGCGTCGAGCCGGAAGTACGTCGGCGAGGCCATGACCACCTCGCCGATCGGGCTCGCGTGGTCGAAGACGTAGCCGAACTCCGAGCGCAGCCGCGAGAGCTCGAGCGCCTTGGCGCCGGCCAGCGCGTTCTCCTCGCTCGTGGTGAAGAGGAGCTCGAGGCTCACGGGCGGCGGGCTCGCGGCGTGCGCGTGGGCCAGCTCGAGCAGCATGGCGACCGCCGCCTTGTTGTCGGCTCCGAGGATCGTGTCGCCCGCCGAGACCCAGACGTCGTCCTCGAGCACGGGCTCCACCACCCCGGGGTGGGGCACGGTGTCGAGGTGGGCGCAGAGCAGGACCGAGCGCTCCGTGCGCCCGGGGATCCGGACGAGCAGGTTCCCGGCGCCCGCGCCGGACGTCCGCGCCGAGTCGTCCTCCTCGACCGCGAGGCCGAGCCCGCGCAGCTCCGCCGTCACGTGGTCGGCGACCCGGCGCTCCTCGCCGAAGACCGACCGGATCGCGCAGAGCCGCGCGAAGGACGCGTTCAGACGCTCGCGTACGGCGCGTCCTCGCGGACCAGCCCCATCGCCGCCGCGACGAACGCGCGGAAGAGCGGCGCCGGGTGCTCGGGACGGGACTTGAACTCCGGGTGGAACTGCGAGGCCACGAAGAACGGGTGCTCGGGCAGCTCGATGATCTCCACGAGCCGCTCGTCCGGCGAGGTCCCCGCCACGATCAGGCCCGCCGCCTCCAGCCGCTTGCGCAGCGAGATCGACACCTCGTAGCGGTGGCGGTGACGCTCGTAGATGACCGCCTCGCCGTAGAGCTCGCGCGAGCGCGTTCCCGGGTGGAGCTTCACCGGGTCGGCGCCCAACCGCATCGTTCCCCCGAGCTCGGAGACCTCCTTCTGCTCGGGCAGGAGGTCGATCACCGGGTACTCCGTCTCGAGGTCGAACTCGGTGGAGTTCGCGCCGGGCATCCCGGCCACGTGGCGGGCGAACTCGGCCACGGCGATCTGCATCCCGAGGCAGACGCCGAGGTAAGGAGTGCCCGTCTCGCGGGCGACCCGGGCGGCGCGGATCTTGCCCTCGATGCCCCGGCCGCCGAACCCGCCGGGGACGAAGATGCCGTCGGCCTCGCCGAGCCGGGCGCGGGCGCTCTCCAGCGAGTCGAGCTCCTCGGAGTCGACCCAGTCGATGCTCACCCTCCCGCCGTGCACGGCGCCGGACGCGCGGAGCGCCTCGGTGCAGGACTTGTAGGCGTCCTCGAGCTTCACGTACTTGCCGACGAGCGCGATCCTCACGGGCTGCGCGGCCGCCGCCGCGTTGGCGACGACCTGCGCCCACTCCCCGAGCTCGGCCGGCTCCGCCTCGAGCCCGAGCTCCCCGAGGATGAAGTCGTCGACGCCCTGCTCGTGGTACCAGAGCGGGACCTCGTAGATGTCCTGCACGTCCTTGGCCGAGACGACGGCCTCCACCGGGAGCGAGGCGAAGAGCGCGATCTTCCGGCGGATGTCGACCGAGAGCTCCCCCTCCGAGCGGCACATGAGCATGTCGGGCTGGATGCCGATGCGGCGCAGCTCGTTGACCGAGTGCTGGGTCGGCTTGGTCTTCAGCTCGCCGGCGTGGCCGATGTAGGGCACGAGCGTGAGGTGGATGAAGAGGCAGTTGCGCCGCCCGACGTCCACCGGGAACTGGCGGATCGACTCCAGGAACGGCAGGGACTCGATGTCGCCGACCGTGCCGCCGATCTCGGTGATGACGACGTCCACGTCGGAGGTCTCGCCGATGAGCTTGATGCGCTGCTTGATCTCGTCGGTGATGTGCGGCACGACCTGGACCGTGCCGCCCAGGTAGTCCCCCCGGCGCTCGCGCCGGATGACCGAGTTGTAGATCCCACCCGCAGTGACGTTCGAGGCACGGGAGGTGTTCGTGTTCGTGAAGCGCTCGTAGTGGCCGAGGTCCAGGTCGGTCTCCGCGCCGTCCTCGGTGACGAAGACCTCGCCGTGCTGGTACGGCGACATCGTGCCCGGGTCGACGTTGATGTAGGGGTCGAACTTCTGCAGGCCCACCGTGAGCCCGCGGGACACGAGCAGCCGCCCGATCGAGGCGGCGGCGATGCCCTTGCCGAGCGAGGAGACCACGCCGCCCGTGACGAAGATGTACCGGGTCTTGTCCACCCGTGGAACCTAGCGCCGCCGACGGACGTCACCGCTCCGCGACCTTCACCTTCCCGCAAGCTCCGCCTGCCAGAATCCCGTCATGTCACAGAAGATCGAGAAGACCGATGCCGAGTGGCGCGAGGAGCTCTCGCCCGAGGCGTACCGCGTCCTGCGCGAGGGCGCCACGGAGCGCCCGTTCACCAACGACCACATGGAGGCCGTCGACGGCGTCTACCGCTGCGGCGCCTGCAAGACCCCGCTCTTCTCGATCGAGACGAAGTTCGAGTCCGGCTCGGGCTGGCCCTCCTTCACGGAGGCGATCGACACGGGCGCGGTCGAGCTCAAGGAGGACCGCTCCATGTTCATGAGGCGGACCGAGGTGCTCTGCAACACCTGCGGCAGCCATCTCGGCCACGTCTTCGACGACGGGCCGCGCGACCGCGGGGGCCAGCGCTTCTGCATCAACGCGGCGGCGCTGGAGGGCGGCGCGGCCGGCTAGGGATCGAGCTGCTCCTCCTCGAGGGAGAGGTGCGGCGCACCCGGCTCGTGGGCGATGTCCTCGGGCCGGGCGGGGTCGTCGGACCCCGGCGGCGGCGCGGCGTCCTCGTCGAAGCCCGGGCCGGCCAACGCCGCCTCCAGGTCGGGGTCGTCGCGCGGCGTGTCGGGCTCCGGGTGCTCGCTCATGCCGCGGGGATACCCGGTCAGGCCGCCTTGAGCAGCTCCTTCGCGTGGCGACGGGCGGCGACGTCGTCCTCCCCGGCCCCCAGCATCCGCACGAGCTCGCCGACGACCTCGCCCCGGGCCAGCGTACGCACGGTGGTGCGCGCCGGCTCGACCGACACGTCCTTCGCGATCGAGAAGTGGCGACCGGCCAGGGAGGCGATCTGCGGAAGGTGGGTGATGCAGAGCAGCTGACGCCCCGCGGCGAGGTCGCGCAGCTGCTCCCCCACCGCCCGGGCGGTCTGCCCGCCGATGCCCGCGTCGACCTCGTCGAAGACGAGGGTGGCCGAGGAGCCGTCGTTGGCCACCCCGAGGAGCGCGAGCATCACCCGGGAGAGCTCGCCGCCTGAGGCGATCTCCCGCAGCGCCCCCGCCGGCACGCCGGGGTTCGAGGCGATGCGGAACTCGACGTGGTCGGCACCGGTCGGCCCCGGACCGTCCGCCCGCGGCTCCACCGCGATCTCGAAGAGCGCTGCCTCCATCGCCAGCGCCGCCAGGCGCTCGCGCACCGCGGCGGCCAGCACCGGCGCCGCCGCGACCCGGGCGGCGCGAAGGCCGTCGGCTCGCGCGCGCAGGTCCGCGTGGGCCGCGCCCAGCTCCGCGGTGGCGGCCGCGAGCGCGACCTCGGCCCCGTCGAGCTCGTCGCGCCGCCGGCGGCAGGTGCCGGCGTGGGCGAGGACGGACGCGAGCGTCCCGCCGTGCTTGCGCTTGAGCCGGTCCCACGCGCCGAGCCGCTCCTCGATCGCGTCGAGCTCGCCCGGCTCGGCCTCGAGGCCCTCGGCGTAGCCGCGCAGCTCGCCGGCCAGGTCCGAGGCCTCGATCGCCGCGGCGCGCCAGCGCTCGGTGAGGCCGTCGAGGGCCGCGTCCACGCCCCCGACGCCCTCGAGCCCGACGCCGCCGGCGGACAGCAGCGCCGTGACGCCGGCGCCGTCCTCGGGCGTGAGCGCCTCGGCGCCGCCGTAGGCGGCGGCGCGCAGGGCCTCCACGTGGCGCAGGCGGTCCCGGCGCGCGGTCAGCTCGGCCTCCTCGGCCTCCGACGGCTCGGCCGCCTCGATCTCGGCGAGCTCGAACTGGAGGAGGTCGATCTCGCGGTCGCGGGCGCCGGCCCGCTCACGGAGCTCGCCGAGCGAGGTCTCGAGCGCGCGCGCCCGGGCCAGCGCGGCGGCGTAGGCCGCCCGCGCGCCCCGATGCTCCGGGCCGCAGGCGCCGTCGAGGAGCTCGAGCTGGGCGGAGGCCAGCGTCAGCCGCCGATGCTCGTGCTGGCCGTAGAAGGCGACGAGCCCGCCCGCGACGTCCCGCAGGTCCTCCGCCGTGCAGCTGCGGCCCGCGAGATAGGCCCGCGAGCGGCCCGAGGCGTGGACCCGGCGGGCGAGCACCAGCTCCTCGGCGTCGGGCGGCAGGCGATCTGCGAGCTCCTCGCGCAGGGCCTCCGGCAGCTCGAAGATCCCCTCGACGTAGGCCTCCTCGGCCCCCGGGCGCACGAGCCCCTGCCGCGCTCGGCCGCCGAGCAGCAGGTCGAGCGCGCTGGCCAGCACCGTCTTGCCCGCGCCCGTCTCCCCGGTGATGACGTTCAGGCCCGGCCGCAGCCGCAGCTCGGCCCGCTCGATGAGCAGCAGGTTCTCGACGCGGAGCTCGTGGAGCACGCGGGCGATGATGCCGCCGCCCTCGGACGGAACCGCCGCGAACGTGCGTTCCGTCGCACCGCCGCCGCAGAGACGCCGCAGTGCGCGCGGGCGCGGGCGCGGGCGCGGGCGGGCCCGTCAGTCGCGCCGCGCGCCCGGGAGGCCCTGCGCGCCGTCGACCGCGACGTGGGCGCCGTTGACCCACGAGGCCGCGGGCGCGAGCAGGAAGGCCACCACCCGGGCGACCTCCTCCGGCGTGCCGAGGCGGCCGGCGGGCTGCTCCTCGGCGACGAAGCGCGTGAAGCGCGCAGGCTGCTCGTCGCGCATCCGCGCCCAGCCGCCGCCCTCGAAGAGGATCGAGCCCGGCGAGACGGCGTTGACGCGCACGGACCGGGGGGCGAGGTCGCGCGCGAGCTGCGCGGCGGCGTGGACGATGGCCGCCTTGGCCATTCCGTACTCGAGGCCCGACCCCGGCTTCCACCCCGAGATGGAGGCGATGAGGACGGCGGCCCCGCCCGGCCGCAGGTGCGGGGTCGCGGCCCGGACGAGCCGCAGCGCGCTGCCCGCATTGAGCTCGTACGTTCCCGCGGAGACGCCGCCGACGTTGGCCACGATCCCGTCGAGCCCGTCGAAGCGCGCCGCCGCCGCCTCCACCCACGCCTCGAGCTCCCCCGCCGCCTCCACGTCGACCGGGGCCGCCCACGCGTCGGGCGCACCCGCCGCCAGCAGCGCCGGCGACGTTCCCGCGGGAACGCTGCGCGCGCACACCGCCACCCGCGCGCCCTCCCCGGCGCAGGCGTGGGCGATCGCCCGTCCGATGCCGCGGGTCGCGCCCGTGACGAGCACCGCCCGGCCGCCCAGCCCGAGGTCCATCCCGTCGCTCAGCGCGCCAGGCGGCCGAACTTCTCGGCCACCCGGCGGTAGAAGGAGGAGCCCGGGAGCTGCGCGAGGTCGGCGGCCTCGCGCACGAAGCGGGAGGTGAACGCGTCCCCCGGCGCGAGCTCGCCGACGGGCCGCCCGTCCACCGCGATGTCGACGGGGTCGTTGCCGTGGTTGGAGACCACGAGCTCGTCGTCGGGGGCCACCACCAGCGCCCGGGCGGTGAGCGAGTGCGGCGCGATGAAGGAGACGACGTACCCCTCCACGCCCCAGGCCAGCACGGGGCCGCCGTTGGCGAGGTTGTAGCCCGTCGAGCCCGCCGGCGTCGCGACCACGAGCCCGTCGCAGCGCACCGAGCCGACCTCCTGGCCGCCGACTCCGTAGGCGATCCTCGCCACCCGGTTGCCGATGCGCCGGTTGATCGAGACGTCGTTGATCGCCGCCTGCTGGCCGTGCGGCAGCTCGAGGGCGATCGCGGGGAGGGTGAGGACCTCGAAGTCGCCGGCCAGCGCGCGGTCGAAGCCGTCGCCGACCTCCCCCGGGTCGACCGTGGCCAGGAAGCCGACCTCGCCGTAGTTCACCGCGAAGACCGGCACGCTGGTGCCCGCGTAGCGCCGCAGCCCGCGCAGGATGGTGCCGTCGCCCCCGAGGACGATGCAGAGGTCGACATCGTCGGAGACCGGCGCGTGGCACAGGATGCTGCCGTCGGCGTCGGCGAGCTCGTGCTTGTCGCTCTCCTCCGGGTCGAAGCGGAGCGTCGCCCCCGCCCGCTCGGCCGCCTCCCGGAGCGCGCGGACCGCCTCCGCGGTGGTTCCCGCGCGCTGGTGGGTCAGGACGGTGACCGTCCGCACCCGCTCGGGGGCGCTCACGGGCCGGGCTCCGCCCGCGCGGCGGCGTCGGCCACGCCCTGCGCGTCCAGCGCCCCGGGGCGCCCGCGCTCGGCCAGCCACAGGAAGGTCTCCCGGTTCCCCTTCGGCCCGGGCAGCCCCGAGGAGGCGAAGGCGAGGACCGAGGCGGGGGCGGCATCCGCCACCGCCCGCAGCGCCTCGCGCCGCAGGAGGCCGTCGCGCACCACGCCGCCCTTGCCCAGCCGCTCCCGCCCGACCTCGAACTGCGGCTTGACCATGACCAGCGCGTCGAAGCGGTCGGCCGCGGCGGCGAGGACGGCGGGCAGCACCTTGGTCAGCGAGATGAAGGAGAGGTCGGCCACGATGAGCTCGGGACGGTAGGGCAGCTGCGCCACGAGGAGCGCGCGGGCGTTCAAGCGCTCGAGCACCGTGACGCGCTCGTCCGTGCGCAGCGACCAGTGCAGCTCGCCGTAGGCGACG
Source organism: uncultured Solirubrobacteraceae bacterium (assembly GCA_964236905.1). Taxonomy (GTDB): domain Bacteria; phylum Actinomycetota; class Thermoleophilia; order Solirubrobacterales; family Solirubrobacteraceae; genus Paraconexibacter. The sequence continues at coordinate 108,649 of CAXSFZ010000002.1, forward strand.
TCGAGCGCGACGACGTGCCGCGCCCCGCGCTGCAGCAGGCAGTCCGTGAAGCCGCCGGTCGAGGCGCCCACGTCGAGCGCGCGGCGCCCCTCCACCTCGAGGCCCAGGGCGTCGAGCGCGTTCTCGAGCTTCGTGCCGCCGCGGGAGACGAACCGCGGTGGGGCATCGACGCTCAACCGGGCGTCGGCCGGCACGAGCTGCCCGGGCTTGGGCGCCCGCGGGCCGTCGGCCCCGCCGAGCCGCACGGCCCCCGCCATGACCGCGGCGGCCGCGCGGCTGCGGGAGTCGAAGAGCCCGCGCTGGTGCAGCAGCGCATCGAGGCGGACCTTGGCCACCCGGGGAACGCTAGCCGAGTGCCCCGTCGGTCGGGCGCCGTACCGCCCGGCGCGCTCAGGCGAGTCGCGCGCGAGCCCAGCCGCCGAGCGCGTCGACCAGCTCGCGCGCGCGGTCGACCACCCCGCCCCAGCGCAGGAAGCCGTGGACCATGTCCTCGAAGAGCAGGAGCTCGACCTCCACGCCGGCCGCGCGCAGGGCCGCGGCGTAGGCCACGCCGTCCTCCCGGAGGACGTCGTGCCCGGCGAGGGCCACGAGGGTCGGCGGGAGCCCCGCCGGCTCGCCGCGCAGCGGGGAGAGCTCCGGATCGGCGCGGTCGGCGCCCTGGGCGTAGGCCTCCCAGCAGCGCGCCATCGCCTCCGGGGTCAGGCCGCCGACGTCCGCGCCCGCCGCCTCGGCGAAGCTCGAGGTCGCCATGGCCGCGTCCGTGGCGGGGTAGACCAGGAGCTGGCCGGCCACCCGCTCGCGATGGTGGGCGACGGCGACCGCCGCGAGGTTCCCGCCGGCCGAGTCCCCGCCCACGATCACCCGCGCGGGATCGAAGCCGAGCTGCGCCGCGCCGTGGCCGAGCGCCCACTCCACCGCCGCCAGCATGTCGTCGCGCGCGGCCGGGAACGGGTGCTCGGGCGCCAGGCGGTAGCCGACGGAGACCACCACGTGGCCCGCCGCGTTGGCGAGCGCGCGGCAGACGTGGTCGAAGCCGTCGAGGTCGCCCAGCATCCAGCCGCCACCGTGCGCCCAGAGCACCGCGCCGGCCGGCGCGGCGAGGTGCACGGGCACGTAGGCGCGGGCGGGGACGCCGCCGGCCAGCACGTCCTCCACCCGGGCCACCTCCTCCCGCGCACCCCCGAGGCGCATGGCCGCCTCCAGGTAGGAGGCCCGCAGCACCTCGAGCTCCGCCGGGGCGTCGGCTCCCGGGCCGGTCGCCTGCTGAGCCAGGAGCGCGGTGACCTGCGGGTGCACGGCCGGCGGCACGCTCACCGCGCGCCGCCCGCCTACGCCCCGGCCAGGGCGGGGGCCACGCCGACCGCCGCCGCGATCCGCTCGGCGATCGCCCGGCCCGTGTAGCCGACCTCCTCGAGCAGGAGCGCCGGGGCGCCGTGCGTGACGTAGCGGTCGGGCAGGCCGACGCGCATGATGCGCGCGCAGTCGGGCCCGTCGAGGCCGACGGCGTTCAGGCCCTCCCACACCGCCGAACCGAAGCCGCCCTGCAGGACGCCCTCCTCGACGGTGACCAGGAGCTCGTGCTGCGTGGCCAGCCGGGCGACCAGGTCGATGTCGAGCGGCTTGACGAAGCGCGCGTCGGCCACCGTGACCGAGACGTCGTGCTCGGCGAGGAGCGCCGCGGCCTCGTTCCCCTTGGCCACCCCGGAGCCGTAGCCGAGGATCGCGACCCGCCCGTCGCCCTCCCGCAGCAGCTCGCCCGTGCCGATCGGGAGCGGCGCGACCTCCTCGGGAGCGGGGAGCGGCACGCCGAGGCCCGCGCCGCGGGGGTAGCGGAGGGCGCTCGGGCCGCCGAGCGTGAGCGCCGTGCGGAGCATGTGGCGGAGCATCGCCTCGTCGCGCGGCGCCATGGCGACCATGTTGGGCAGCGAGCGCATGTAGGCGATGTCGAAGACGCCGTGGTGGGTCGGCCCGTCGTCGCCGACCAGGCCGGCGCGGTCCATCGCGAAGCAGACGTCGAGCTCCTGCAGGCAGACGTCGTGGACGATCTGGTCGTAGGCGCGCTGCAGGAAGGTGGAGTAGATGGCCGCGACCGGCTTGAGCCCCTCCAGGGCGAGGCCGGAGGCGAAGAGGACCGCCTGCTGCTCGGCGATCCCCACGTCGAAGTAGTGCTTCGGCTCGGCGACCTGGAGCAGGTTGAGGCCCGTGCCGGAGTTCATCGCCGCGGTGATGCCGACCACGCGCCGGTCGCGACGGACCTCCTCGACCATCGCCTCCCCGAAGACCGCCGTGTACTGGGGCGGCGACGGCGGCGTCCCGCCCTCCTTGACCGCCTTGACCACCGCGGGCATGCGGTTGGCGATGGAGCCGGGCTTGGCGGCGTGCCAGGTCTCCATCCCCTTCAGGCCGCCGTCCTCGGCCGGCGCGAAGCCCTTGCCCTTGATCGTCGAGATGTGGACCACGACGGGGCGCTGGGCCTTGAACGCCGAGCGCAGCGCCCGCCGCAGCGCGTGGACGTCGTGGCCGTCGATGACCCCGGTGTAGGCCCAGTCGAGCTCCTCCCAGAAGAGGCCCGGGGCCCAGAACGCCTTGAGCGACTCCTTGAGCTGCGGGCCCAGGCGCTCGGCCAGCGCGCCGAGCCCGCCGGGGAGGTCGGTGAGCCGCTCCTCCACCTCCTCGCGGGCGTGCCAGAGCCTGGGATGCAGGCGCATGCGCGAGAACGTCCGCGTCAGCGCGCCGACGTTCGGCGAGATCGACATGCCGTTGTCGTTGAGCACCACGACGATCGGCGTCCCGGCGCCGCCGGCCTGCTGGATCGCCTCGAAGGCCACGCCGCCGGTCATCGCGCCGTCGCCGATCACCGCGACGACCCTGCCCTCCTCGAGGTCCCCCTTCAGCCGCATGCCCTCCTTCAGGCCGACGGCGTAGCCGATCGAGGTCGAGGCGTGGCCCGCGCCCATGACGTCGTGCTCGGACTCCGCGATGGAGCAGAACGGCGTGAGCCCGCCGTACTTCCGGATCGTCGCGAGCTGGTCGCGGCGGCCCGTCAGGACCTTGTGCGGGTAGGCCTGGTGGCCCACGTCCCAGAGGACCTTGTCCCGCGGCGAGTCGAGCAGCGAGTGGAGCGCGACCGCGATCTCCGCGGTGCCGAGGTTCGCCCCGAAGTGGCCGCCGATCTCGCCCACCGTGTCGATGATGTGCTCGCGGACCTCCTGCGCCACCTGCGCGAGCTGCTCCTCGGAGAGGGCGTGGAGATCCTGGGGGCGGTCGATGCGGTCGAGGAGTCGGGTCATGTCCTTGGGGTCCAGGCTAGTTCGTCCGGGTGTAGATGAAGTGCGTGATCTGCTCGAGTTCGGATGCCCCCTGCGGCGCCGCCTCGGCCAGGGCGCTCCGGGCGTTGGCCACGGACTCCGCAGCGAGCGCCCGCGCGCCGTCGAGGCCGAACTCCGAGACGTAGGTCCGCTTGCCGTGGCGCTCGTCGGAGCCCTGGGGCTTGCCCAGGGTGTCCTCGCTCCCGGTCACGTCGAGGATGTCGTCGACGATCTGGAAGAGGACGCCGAGCTCGCTCGCATAGCGCCGGTAGGGAACGGTCGCCGCCGCGTCGTGGCCGGCCAGCAGGAGGACGCACTCCACCGAGGCGCCGATGAGCCGCCCCGTCTTCAGCGCGTGCAGGCGACGCAGGCCGTCGGGGCCGTCCGGCGCGGCCTCGTGGACGTCGAGGAACTGCCCGCCGACCATGCCGTTGACCCCCGTGGCCGCGGCGAGCTCGCAGACCGCGCGCAGCACGTCCCCCGGCGCACCGGCCTGCCGCTCGAGCACGTGGCGGAAGGCCTCCGCGTAGAGCCCGTCCCCGGCCAGGATCGCGACGTCCTCCCCGAAGGCGACGTGGCAGGTCGGGCGGCCGCGCCTGAGCGCGTCGTCGTCCATGGCCGGGAGGTCGTCGTGGATCAGGGAGTAGGTGTGGATGAGCTCGACGGCGGCGGCGAAGGGCAGGAACTCCGCCTCGTCGCGGCGGATCGCCCGGGCGGTGGCCAGCGCCAGCACGGGGCGGATGCGCTTCCCGCCGGCCAGCAGCGAGTAGCGCATCGCCTCCTCGAGGCCCGCGGTGAGCGCGTCGTGCGAGAAGCGCAGCTCCTCCAGGTAGGCGTCGACCGCGACGCGGAGCGCGTCGGGATAGGCCATCAGACGAGCTGGTCGGAGCCCGGATCGGGCTCATGGGAGGCGGCGCGGGCCAGCCGCTCGAGCTCCGCGGAGGCCTGCGCGGCGCTCTGCGCGCACTCCTCGACCAGGGCGGCGGCCTCGTCGGGCGCGAGCTCCTCCGCGCGCAGGCGCTCCGCCGCCGCCTCGAGCCGCGCGACGAGCCGCTCGAGGGTCTCGGGCTCCGCCGCGCTCACCGGCCGGCCACCCGGTCGCGCAAGACGGCGGCCAGGATGCCGTTGACGAAGCCGGGGGTGTCGGCGCCGCAGAACTCCTTCGCGAGCTCCACGGCCTCGGAGATCGCGCCCTCGGGCGGGATCGGCGTGTCGCCCGGCGCCGCGTCGGGGTGGAGGATCTCGAGCAGCGCCACCCGCATGATCGCCTTGTCCAGCGGGGCGATGCGCGCGACGCTCCACCCCCTGGCGTGGCGCTCGATCAGCGCGTCGAGCTCCTCGGCGTAGTCGGCCACCGCGTAGGCGAGCGCCCGGGTGAAGGAGGAGGCGCCGCGGACGAAGAGCTCGTCGAGCTCCCGGCCGGTCAGGTCGTGCTGGTAGAGCGCGAAGACGGCGGCCTGCCGCTGGTCGGTGCGACGGGACAACGCTAGACGCGCGACATGTACTCGCCGGTCTCCGTCTGCACCTTGACCCGGTCGCCGATGTTCACGAAGAGCGGGACCTTGATCTCGGCGCCCGTCTCGACCGTGGCCGGCTTGTCGCCGCCGCCCGAGGCGGTGTCGCCGCGGACCCCGGGCTCGGTGTGGGTGATCTCGAGCTCGACCGAGGAGGGCAGCTGGATGTCCGCGGGCGCCTCGTCGATGAAGAGCAGGTCGACGGCGGTGTTCGGCTTGGTCCAGCGAAGCTTGTCGGCCAGCAGGGCCTCGGGGATCGCGGACTGCTCGTAGGTCTCGGAGTCCATGAAGTGCGCGTCGGTGCCGTCGCCGTAGAGGAAGGTCATCTTGCGCGCCTCGGTCCGCACCGAGCGGAACTTCTCCCCGGCCCGGAACGTCTTGTCGATCACGTTGCCGTCCGTGGTCCGCCGCAGCTTGGTGCGGACGAAGGCCGGCCCCTTCCCGGGCTTCACGTGCTGGAACTCGACCACCTTGAAGATCGTGCCGTCGACCTCGATGTGGTTGCCGTTCTTGAGCTGGTTGGTGGAGATCATGAACGCGGGGGAGTCTAGGCGGACGGGTCCGCCTCCGGCCGGGCGCCCGGGCCCTCAGGCCAGCGCCGCGGCCAGCACGAGCTCGTCGACCAGCTCGAGCTTCTCGATGATCGGCGCGCTGAGGACGAACGGGTAGAGGTCCCCGGCGCCCATGGAGCGGTTGAGCGCGTTGAGCGCGTAGGTCAGCGGGAGCCAGTCGTCGAGCAGCTCCCGGAGGCCCTGGCGACGGGTGACGGGCACGAAGTCGAGCGCCGGGGCGTCGGCGGCGGTGCGTCGCGGCGGCGAGGGGCCGGCGACGCGGACGCCGTAGGCGACGGCGGTCTGGGCGGTGTCGCGGATGTGCAGGTAGTGGGCGAAGGTCTCCGCCCAGTCCTCGTAGGGGTGCATCGTCGCGTAGGAGGAGACGAAGCGCGCGGGCCAGTCGGCCGGCGGACCCTCGGCGTAGTGACGCTCGAGGGCGGCGCCGTAGTCCTCGCGGTCGTCGCCGAAGACGGCCCGGGCGCGCTCCACCTCGGGCCCGCCCTCGGGCGCGAGGAGCGGGAAGTAGAAGTGGCCGACCTCGTGGCGGAAGTGCCCGAGAAGGGTCCGGTAGGGCTCCCCCATCTGCACGCGCATCTGCTCGCGATGGGCCGGGTCGGACTCGGCCAGGTCGAGCGTGATGAGGCCGTCGGCGTGCCCGGTGGTCACCGGGCGGGACGCGCTCGAGAGCAGGTCGAAGGCCAGGCCGCCGTCCGGGTCGAGATCGCGGCCGGGGACCGGGAGGCCGAGCTCCCCGAGCTCGAAGAGCAGCCGGCGCTTGGCCGCCTCGGCCGAGGCGAACTCCTCGAGGCCGGTGGCGTCCTCGTCGGCGGGTCAGGGTCAGGGCGCAGGAGAAGCACAGCTCGCCGGCCTCGCCCACCAGGGCGTTGCAGGCCGCGAGCGCCGCGTTGGCGCAGCGGATCGGCGGGACGAGCTCGTCGAGCAGCGTGACCAGCTCGCGATCGGCCCAGCGGAAGCCGAGCCCCGCGCCGCAGTGCAGGCAGGCGGTGTTCTCGAAGAAGACCAGCTGGTCGCAGCGCGCGCAGGCGAAGGTCCGCATCGCCGCCAGACGCTAGCCCGCGGGCGCCGGCGCGACCGTCCGGAGCTCCTTCGGCAGGCTCGTGAGGACCTCGCGGCCCTCCGGCGTGATGACCACGAGGTCCTCGATGCGCACGCCCACCCGGCCGGGCACGTAGACGCCGGGCTCGACCGTGACCACCTGGCCCGCGGCCAGCGCCACCTCGCCCTGGCGGCTCAGGCGCGGGCCCTCGTGCACCTCCATCCCGACCCCGTGGCCGAGGCCGTGGCCGAAGTGCTCCGCGTGGCCCGCTCCGTCGATCACCGCCCGGGCGACCGCGTCGACCTCCCGCCCGAGCGGCCCCGGGCGGACCGCCTCCAGCGCGGCGAGCTGGGCGCGCAGCACGAGCTCGTAGATCTCGACGTCGCGGGGGTCGAGCTCGTCGGAGGTGGCGAAGGTGCGGGTGCAGTCCGAGGCGTAGCCGTCGAGCTGGGCTCCCCAGTCGATCACGCACAGGGTCCCCTCCGCGATCACGACGTCCCGGGGCGCGGCGTGCGGGAGCGCCGCGTGGGCGCCCGCGGCGACGATGGCGGGGAACGACGCGCCCTCGGCCCCCATCCGCCGCATCGTCGTCTCGAGGTCGAGGGCCACCGCGCGCTCCGTGCGCCCGGCGAGCCCGCGGCCCAGCACCTCCTCGAGCGCCGCGTCGGCCAGGCGCTGGGCGGCGCGCACGCGCTCGACCTCCCCGGGGTCCTTCACGAGCCGGAGCGTCTCCACCATGCCGCTCGCCGGCACGAGCTCGACCTCGCCGCCGAGGAGCTCGGCCAGCCGCGCGTGCTCCTTGACGCTCAGGGCCGCGTCGTCGAACCCGAGGCGTCGCAGCTCGGGCGGGAGCCTCTGGACGGCCCGCTCGAGCAGGTCCTGGGCGATCTGGCGCTCCCACGCCGCGTCGAGCTGCTCCGCGCTCTGGGTGAGGTAGCGGAAGTCGGTGACGAAGCGCCGCAGGCCCGGGCCGAGGAGCGCGAGCCCGCTCGAGCCGGTGAACGCGGTGAGGTAGCGCACGTTAGCCGGCTCGGTGACCAGGAGCGCGTCGAGGCCGGCCTCGCCCACCGCGGCCTCCAGGCGGTCGGCGCGCTCAGGCATCGAGCGCCTCCTTCAGCGCCACGAGCGCCTCGCGGTAGCCCTCGGGCCCCCGGCCGCTCACCGTGTGCAGGCACAGCTCCTCGACGACGGACACGTGGCGCCACTCCTCTCGCTGCTTGGGGTCGGACAGGTGGACCTCGACGGCGGGCAGCCCGGCGATCTCGAGCGCGTCCCGGATCGCCCAGGCGTAGTGGGACCAGGCCCCGGGGTTGATGAGGATCGCGTCGGCGAGCCCCTCGAGCGTGTGGAGGTGCTCGACCAGCTCGCCCTCGTGGTTGGTCTGGAAGAAGCGGGTGGTGAGCCCGAGCGCGGCCGCCCACTCCTGGATGCGGTACTCGAGCTGGTCGAAGCTCAGCCCGCCGTAGACGGCGGGATCGCGGCGACCGAGTTGGTCGAGGTTCACCCCGTGCACGACCTCGATGCGGTTGCGGACGCTCACGGGCGGGAGGTTCGCACGTCTTCGTCAAGCCGACGTCGCCGGCTGCCGATGGCCAGGGGGTGGCACCCCTGCTCCGCCCCGCCGCCCTGGCGCTCCTGCTGAGCGCGGCCCTCGGGCTGCTCGGGACGCAGTCCGTGGCCTTCACGGACTACGCGTTCGAGGCCGAGCCCGCGGCCGTGGCGCTCGCCGCGGGCCACCTCGGGCGCTTCGCCGAGCTCGCCCCGGCCTACGGCGGCTCGCTCGTCCTGCGGGCGCCCCTCGCGCTGGCCGCCGGCGCGCTCGGCCTCGGCGACGACCTCGCGCTCTTCCGGATCCTGGCGCTCCCGGCCCTGCTCCTCACGGGCGCGCTCGGGGTCGCGCTCTGGCGCCACGCCCGGCGCGCGGGCGCGTCCGGCGCCTGGCTGGCCCTGGTGCTCGCCGCCGCGAACCCGCTCACGCTGTCGGCCCTCGAGTACGGGCACCCGGAGGAGGCCGTGGGTGCCGTGCTCTGCGTCGGGGCCATGGTGCTCGCGGTGCGCGACCGCGCCACCGCCGCCGGCGTCCTGCTCGGCCTCGCGATGGCCAACAAGCCGTGGGCCGTCCTGGCGGCGGTGCCGGTGCTGCTCGCGCTCCAGACGCGGCGCGGGCGCTGCGGGCTGGTCGCCGCGGGGCTGGCCGGGGCGGTGATGGCCCCGCTGCTCGTCGCCGGCACGGCGGCGCACGCGCTCGGGGCCGCGGCGACCGAGCGCACGGCGATCTTCACCCCGTGGCAGCTGTTCTGGTTCCTCGGCAAGCACGCCGGCCCGGTGTACTCGTTCACCGGGGAGCGCCCGGGCTACCGCACCGCGGTGGCTTGGGTCGAGCCCATCACCCACGGGCTCGTCCTCGTCGGCGGCGTCGCGCTGGCCTGCGCCTGGGCCCCCCGTCGCCGGGCGGACACCGCGCTCGCGCTCCTGGCCCTCGTGCTCCTCACGCGCTGCCTGCTCGACACCTGGACCACGAGCTACTACGCGCTCCCCTTCGTGCTCGCGCTGCTCACGCACGAGGTCCACGCGCGGCGCCGTGCGCCCTGGGCGACCCTGGGGGTCGTGCTCGGGCTGTGGACGAGCTTCGACCTCATGCCCACGCCCGACGCGCGCGCCGCCGCGTTCCTCCTGGTCGCCTGCCCGGCCTGGGCGGCGCTGGCCCTCGCCGCCTTCGCCCCCGCCCGCGCCGCGTGGGCGTCGGCGCGCCTGCACCGGGTCGCGGGCGCCCTGCTGCCCACGCTGGTCGGTCAGCCCGTGAGCTCGCGGACCGCGCTCAGCACCTCGCCCGCCGCCGCCGGGCACCCGTAGCGGACGTCCCCCGGCGCCTCGACGAGCACGAAGGGCACGTGCTCCCCGGTGCGCTTCTTGTCGCGGGCGGTCGCGGCCGCCACCGCGGCCGCCTCCACGCCGGAGATCGTCGTGGGCAGGCCCGCGCGCTCCAGCAGCGCGGCGACGTCGGCCCGGAGCTCCGGCCGCCCGGAGAGGGTGAGCGCGGCGAGCAGCCCGAGCCCCACCGCCTCGCCGTGGCGCAGGCGCGCGTACCCCGTCACGGTCTCGATCGCGTGGCCGATGGTGTGCCCGAGGTTCAGCGTCTGGCGCACCCCGCCGTCGCGCTCGTCCTCGGCGACCACCCGGAGCTTCGTGCGCGCGCAGGCGAGGATGGCCGCGTCGTCCACCTCGCCGCCCGCCGCGACGTGCTCCCAGAGCGGCCCGCCGGCGATCAACGCGGTCTTGAGCACCTCCGCGTAGCCCGCGGCGTGCTCCTCGGGCGGGAGCGTGGCCAGGGTGGTCGGGTCGACGAGGACCGCGGCGGGCTGGTGGTAGGCGCCGACGTAGTTCTTCGCCTCGGGGAGGTCGACGCCGGTCTTGCCGCCGTAGGCGGAGTCGACCTGCGCCACGAGCGTCGTGGGGACCTGGACGAAGGGCAGGCCGCGCTGGTAGGTCGCCGCGCAGAAGCCGGCGAGGTCGCCCACCACCCCGCCGCCGAGCGCGACGACGTGGTCGGCCCGGGTGGCGCCCTGGGCGACGAGCGCCCGCCACACCGCCTCGGCCGTCGCGAGGGTCTTGGCCGCCTCCCCCGGCGGGATCTCCACGAGCCCCGTGAGCTCGGGCACCCGGCCCGCGTACACGGGCGCCACCGTCTCGTCCGAGACGCAGAACCGGCGCCCGTCGACCGGCCACGGCAGCTCGCCGAGCACGCCGCGCCCGACGAGCACCGGGTAGTCGCCCGAGGCGCTCCGGGCCCACACGAGGCGGGTGCCGGCCGGGGCGTCGGCCAGGGCGAACAGATGGCGCAGCGCCTGCGACAGCGCCTCCCGCGGGTCCTCGGGCAGGAAGGCGTCGGCCAGCTCCTCGTAGAGCCCGAGGCGCGCGGCGTGGAGCGCGGCGAAGGCCTCGGGGTCGCGCGCCAGCGGGCGACCGCGACCGCTGGCCCGCGCCCAGGCGGTGGCCGGCGAGACCTCGCAGAGCACCACGACGTGGCGGGCGAGCGCCGCGCGCGTCCGGGGGGAGAGCACCGCGCCGCCGCCGAGCGCCACCACGCCCCCGTCGGCCCGCTCGAGCAGCTCGAGGACCAGCCGCTCCTCGCGAGCCCGGAACGCCGCCTCGCCCTCCTCGGCGAAGAACCGCTCGATCGTGGTGCCGAGCTCGGCCTCGAGCAGCCGGTCGGCGTCGGCCGCGGGCTCCGGGCCGAGCAGCCGGGCGGCCTGCTTCGCGGCCGTCGACTTGCCGGCGCCCATGAAGCCGACGAAGACGAGCGCCGGGCGGGGGCTCACGCCGCGCGCGGCCAGCCGATGCGGTCGCGGTAGGCGGCGACCGCGGCGCGGACGTCGTCGACGTGGTCGCCGCCGAACTTCGCGCGGTACGCGTCGGCGAGGACGAGGGCGACCATGGCCTCCCCGACCACCCCGCCGGCCGGGACCGTGCAGGAGTCGGTGCGCTCCCGCAGCGCCTGCGCCGGCTCCTTCGTGTCGATGTCGACCGAGCGCAGGGGCTTGGTCAGCGTGGGCAGCGGCTTCATCGCCACGCGCGCGAGGAGCGGATCGCCCGTGCTCATGCCGCCCTCGATGCCCCCGGCGTGGTTGGTGTGACGCGCGAACTCGCCGTCCTCCCAGAAGATCTCGTCGTGGGCGCCGGAGCCCGGCGTCTGCGCCAGGCCGAAGCCGTCGCCGAACTCGACGCCCTTCATCGCCTGGATCGAGACGAGGGCCATGGCCAGGCGTCCGTCGAGGCGCTCCTCCCAGGAGACGTGGGAGCCGAGGCCGGGCAGCAGGCCGAAGGCGACGACCTCGAAGACGCCGCCGATCGACTCGTTCGCCTTGCGCTGCGCGTTGATGTGCTTGACCATCGCCCGGCTCGCCTCGGGGTCCAGGCACCGGACGGGATCCTCGTCGACCCCCGCGAAGTCGGCCAGGGCGAGCGGCCGCTCGCGTGCGCCGGCCGCGACGCTGCCGATCCGCGTCACGTGGGAGACGACCTCCACGCCGAGCGCCCGCAGGAACGCCTTGGCCACCGCGCCGCCCGCCACGCGGGCGGCGGTCTCGCGCGCCGAGGCGCGCTCGAGCACGTCGCGCACGTCGGTCAGGCCGTACTTCTGGGTGCCGACGAGGTCCGCGTGGCCCGGGCGCGGCAGGTGCACCTCGGGCACCAGCGCCTCGACGGGCCACGGGTTCATCCGCTCCTCCCAGTTCGCGTAGTCCTTGTTGGCCACCTGGAGGGCGATCGGGCCGCCGAGCGTGCGCCCGTGGCGGACCCCCGAGGTCACGCGGGCGCGATCGGTCTCGATCTTCATCCGCCCGCCGCGGCCGTGGCCGAGCTGGCGCCGGGCCATGTCGTGGTCGATGGCCTCGCGGCTCAGCTCGAGCCCCGCGGGCAGCCCCTCCACGAGGCAGGTGAGACCGGGGCCGTGCGACTCCCCGGCGGTGATGAGCCGCAGTGCCATGGACTCCGCATCCTACGGCGCGCCTGCCGGCGGGGAGCAGCGCGGCGCCGGGGCGCTCGCGGCCCGGCGCCCTACGGCGTCTTGTCGATGCGGACCACGTCGACGACCCAGCGCGTCACGTCGCCGTCGTCGTCGGTGACCGCGAGCTCGGCCCGGTCGCCCGGGGCCATGGCGATGGAGTCGCAGACGGCCTTGCTCGGCCGGCAGGTGACCTCGCCGGTGGGCGTCACGTTCTCCGAGAGCAGGAAGGAGACGGTCTTCTCGCTCGGGTCGACCCCGAGGTAGACCACCGACGGGCTCTCCGCCGTCGGCAGCGGGGTGAGCCGCAGGACGCTCTGCGCGGGGCGCGCGGAGCCCTTCTCGCCGTAGCGCAGCACGACGGCGAAGTCGTCGCGGCTGACGGGCTTCGGCTTCGGCGCCGGCGCCGCCTTCGCCGTGCCGCCGCCGGTGCTGCCGGCGGCGCCCGTCGTGCCCGGGCTCGTCGTCGTGGGCGTCGTCGGGCCGGCAGTCGGGTCGCCCGCGGAGCCGCCGGTCGCCGCGCCCGCGAGCCCGCTGGCGCCCGTGGCCCCGGTCTTGGGCGCCCGACCCTGCTTGAAGGGGTCGCGGACCGCGCCCCGGCGATCCAGGCGCTGCGGGCCGCCGGCGTCGAGCGAGACCTGCGCGAGCTCGCCGCCCGCCCCCGAGGCGCCCGTCGCCCCGGCGACCGGGAGGGCGTCGGAGCTCCCACCGCCCAGCAGCAGGGGCACGGCGACCAGCGCGGCCAAGAGCGCGACGGCCACGGGCCACAGGCGCTTCTCGACCAGGTCGCTCCACACGCTCTTGAGGAAGCTCACCTCGTGCTCACCCCCGCGGGCAGGGCGGCGGCGACCGTGGCGCTTCCCGCCGCCGCGGTGTCGGACTGCCCGGGCGGCAGGAGGTAGGAGGTCGCGTGGAGCGAGACCGCCATCCTGCGCCCGCCGGGGGTCACCGGCGTCAGGGAGAAGCCGTCGACGGTGAGCAGGCGCCCGCGCACCGTGATGTCGCTCCCGCGGACCTCGGCGAAGCGGTTCAGGCGCGCCAGGAGGCCCTGGACGGAGAAGAACGTGCCGGCGAACGCGAAGTCGAAGGGCATCGTGGGGAAGCCGGCCGCGCCGACGACGGCGCCCGGCGGCAGGGCGGCGGCGGCGGCCTGGGTCGCGGGCACGACCGTGGCGGGGCCGCCGGCGGCGCCCGTCGCGCCGCTGGCGCCCGTGGCCGCCCCGACGGCGCCCTGCCCGGTGGAGGGCGGCGCGGCGCTCGAGGCCGCCGAGGAGAGCTCGATCGAGCGGAAGTCGACGTGCGAGCGGCTCGCCGCGCTCTGGAGCTGGACCACCAGCGAGGGCACGTCGTCGTCGGCCGGCACCGCCTTGCCGAGGCGCGTGAGCGTCGTGTAGTCGTCGCGGTACCGGGCCCGGGCGGTCTCCCCCGTGGCCACGAGCGCCTGGGCCGCGGTCAGCCGCGTCCGGGCGGCGGCCAGGTCGGCGTCGAGGCCCGAGGCGTCCTTGCGGGCCGGGGCCAGCAGCAGGAACCAGGACGCCGCCACGATCGCCAGCGCGGCCACGACCACCACGACGGCCCGATCGCGCGCGGTCACGGGGTCGCTCCTGCCGCCGAGGCGGGACCGCTCGCCCCGGTGGAGCCGGAGGGCGTGAGCTGCGCGGCGGGGATGCGGCCGGGGCTCGCGGCGCTCGTCGGCACGCCGGCCGCCGTCTGGTCGAAGAACACGACGAGCCCGAAGGTCGGGGCGGCGCCGGCCTTGCCGCGGCGGCACGTCGCGTCCGCGCTCTCCGTCGGCGCGGCGTCGGTGCTCCCGCCAGAGGCGACGGCCGGCTTGGCCGAGGACTGCAGCGAGACGCGGGTGACGCCGTCGATCTGCCGCATGCTGGTCAGGAGCCGCGCGACGGCGTCCTGGTCGACGGTGCAGCCGGTGAGCTCGATGGCCGGGACCGCGAGGGAGGAGCGCAGGGCGCTCGTGTCGCCACCGCCGCCCGCCTTCAGGGTGACCGTCGGGGTGACGGTGGCCTTCAAGGAGGTCAGTGACACGTCGGCCGGGATGACGCGGGCGAGCTCGCCGAGCGCGTGGGCCCAGTCGAAGCGGCTGGCGGCCAGCGAGACGACCGTCTGCGTCCGGGCCGCGCGCAGGCTCGCGAACTGCTCGAAGTCGGCGAGCGAGCTCGCCTGCGCCTCGGCCGCGACGGCCTGCGCCGAGACCGTGGCAATCTCCGCGCGCTTGTCCGCGGTGGAGCGCCTGGTGGTGGTGGCCAGCGTCACGACCACCACGAGCACCGCCAGAAGGGCGAGCACGACGTAGACCGCGCCGCTCGAGCGCCCCGCGGCGCCGCCGGCGCCGCGCCGCTCCCCGGCCGGGACGAGGTTGACGGCCTGCATCAGGCGCGCTCGACCGCCAGGCCGGCCGCGACGCTGAAGCGCTCGGCCCCCAGCGCCTCCGGCGCGCCCGCGACGCTGCCCACGGTCACGGGCAGCGCGAGGTCCTGCGCGAGCGCGGCGGTGAACCCGGGGATCGAGGCGGCCGGGCCCGTGAGCACGCACCGGGTGGCGCCGCCGCCGGCGGCGCCCTGGGCGAGGTGGTAGTCGACGGTGTTGCGGACCTCGCCCGCGATGCGGCGCACGCCGTCGAGCAGGAGCGAGCGGGCCTCCTCCAGGATGGGCTCCTCACCCTCCACCTCGGTGAGCGGCGCCTCCAGGCCCACGTGCACCAGCCAGCCCCGCGCGTGCTCGAGCGTGAGCCCGCGGCGCTCGGCGAGCTCGACGGCCAGGGCCTCCACGCCGCCCCCGACCACCCGGGTGAAGGTGCAGGTGGTCCCCTGGGCCACGGCGAGGTTGGTCAGCCCGCCGATGCTCAGGTAGAGGACCGTCTCGTCCTCGGTCGCGGCGCCTCCGCCGGCCAGGGCCCGCACCATGCCGAAGGCGGCGAGGTCGAGGCCCTCCACCCGCAGTCCGGCGTCGCGGACGGCGCTCAGGACGCGGTCGACCATGTCGCGCCGGGCCGCGACGAGCAGGACGCGCTGGCGCGGGCCGTCCGGCGTGTCGACGCGGTCGAGCAGCTGGTGGTCGAGCACCGCGGCGTCCAGCGGCATCGGGATCTCGTCCTGGGCGCGGAACTGGACGGCCGCCGCGAGCTCCTTCGGGTCGGAGATCGGCGGCAGCTCGAGGACGCGCACGACGATCTTCTGGTTGGCGATCCCGATGCGCACGCGCTTGGGAAGCGCCTTGTTGTCCGCCCACAGCGTGCGGAGCGCCTCGGTGAGGGCCGGGACGTCGCTCACCTCGCCGTCGCGCACCACCCCGGCGGCGAGGGGGGCGAGCGCCGCCGCCTTGACGGTGAGCGCGCCGTTGACGCTCACGCTCGCGGCGTGGACGGCGCTCGGCTCGATCTCGAGCCCGACGTAGGAGTGAGTGCGCTTGGCCATGGCTTCCGGGACAGGCCGCGCGGTGCTGCGCGCGGGGGACCCAAAAGGTGTCGGCCGACCGGGGCGGGGCCTGAAGCGCAACCGGTCACTCGTCCAGTCCGCTCAAGTCGCAGCGGCCTCCTGCCGATGTGCCGGCTCCTAGAAGCCGTCGGTGTAGGCGTCGAGGAGCGCGTCGCCGGCGAAGATGGCCACCACGGCCCCGAGGGCCAGGAACGGCCCGAACGGCACCTGGACGCGGCGCCCGCGCTCGGTGCCGAGGCGCAGGATCACCACCCCGCCGACCAGCACCCCCGAGACGAGCGCGATGAGGATCGCGGGAGCGACCGCCCGCCCGAGGCAGAGCCCCATCACGGCGGCGAGCTTGACGTCGCCGAGCCCCATGCCGCCCGGCTTGGCCAGCGCCGCGAGGAGGAAGAAGCCGCCGGCCGCCGCTCCCGCGAGCAGCTGCTCGGGCACGAAGCCGCGGTCGAGCAGCAGCCCCAGCACCGGCGCCAGCACCGCGGCGGGGTAGGTGAGCTTGTTGAGGATCAGGCGGCGCTCGAGGTCGATGGGGACGACGGCGACCATCAGCGTCACGAGGAGGAGGCCCAGGGCCACGCTCGCCGCGTCGTCCCAGCGGGCGGCGACCACCGCCACCCAGAGCGCCGCCGTGACCGCCTCGAGCAGCGGGTAGCGCACGGAGATCGGGTGCGCGCAGTCCCGGCACCGGCCGCGCAGCAGGAGCCACGAGAGGACCGGGACGTTGTCCCGCGGCCGGACGGCGTGCCCGCAGCGCGGGCAGTGCGACGGCGGGTGGCTGAGGCTCTGCCCCAGCGGCAGCCGGTGGACGACGACGTTCAGGAACGAGCCGACGGCCAGGCCGGTGACGGCGGCGAGGGCGAGCGCGAGCGGCACGGGGCGCGAAGCTAGCGAGGGTGCCGGACCGGCCTGCGGCCGCGGGCCCCCGTGCTAGCGGGCCGGCACCTGCTCGTTGGTCCGCAGGATCCGCCACGAGGCCGCGACCGGGTCCAGGAAGCTCGGCGGGTTGCGGACCTTGAAGCGGTCGTCGTAGTTGTAGTCCTTGGTGTACCCCGAGGGGGCCGAGGTCCCCACCGGGCCGCGGTAGAGCTGCGCGATCGCGCCGTTGACGGTGAGGGTCCCGAGCTTGCCGCCGCAGTCGTAGTTGTCGACGACGAACGAGTGCTTGAGGGTGAGGATCGCCGCGTCGATCTGGACGTCCTGCATGGTCCCCACGCGGTGGCCCCAGAGCGGATCCGAGGAGTTGCTGTCGCAGCTCTTGTTCGTGCCGTCCGAGTCCACCACGCGGTTGGTAACCGGGTGGTAGACCCGGACGAAGTTCGTGGCGATGAGGCCCAGGAGGTTGTCGTCGCTCGCGCGCGTCAGGTTGCCGTTGACGACGATGTCCTTGTCGGAGACCACCGTCACGCTCTTGGCGTAGCGCCCCGAGACGTACACGTTCGCGCAGCCCGCCGGGTCGCTGTAGTCCTGGAGGCTCTCCGAGACCCCCGCCCCGCACCCCGTCCCGTTCTGGACCGAGATGACGCCGTTGGCCGGCAGGTTCAGCGTGTACGACGACTTGCCGAGCGGGGTGACCGTCATCGTCGTGTCGTTGAAGACGATCTGGTTCGTGCCCGTGAGGATGTAGGGCGCGACGGCGACCGAGGCGACGTCGTCGTTGCTCTCGGGGACCGGGAGCTTCTGGACGCCGGCCTGGAACGTGCTCAGGAAGTTCGGGGCGCCGGAGCCGCAGACGTTGCGGTAGCCCGGCGCCGCGCCGACCGCCTCGATCCGGTCGGCGGCGCTGCGCCCGAAGGTCGTGCCGTCGCAGGTGAGCAGGTCGTCGTTGGTGTGCAGCGGGCCGTCGATGTGGTCGGTCGCGGAGAACGAGATCTCGGAGCAGCTCGTGCTCCGGCTCGCCCGGTACTTCAGCCCGCAGAGCTGCGCCGCGGCGGCGGCGTTGGTGCCGTAGAGCGCCGGGTCGGTCGTCTCGTAGTCGGTGAAGTACAGATAGTCCAGGAAGCTCTTGCGCCGCAGCGTGGCGATGATCGAGCGCTTCTCGTTGCAGCTCGCCGGGGTCGAGGTCGCGCTGGGGCAGCTCGCGAAGCCGGTGGCGCGGATGCGCATCGTCCCGGTCGTCGGGTCGATCATCGTGCCCGAGGGGTCGCTCGTAAGGCACTGGGTCCCGCGCACGGGCAGCAGCTCGACGGCGTAGCGCGAGCTCCCGCCCGGCACGACGCGGCTCTGGCGGGGATCGGCGCCGGCCCCGTCCCAGCGCTGGTTGACGGGGCTCACCTCGCTCCCGTTCGGCGCGGGCACCCCGGTGCACTTCGCCCAGTACTCGTTGTCCTGGTTGAGCCGCGAGGCGTAGAAGTTGACGCCGGCCTCCGCGGCGGCGTAGGCCGCCTTGCGGTCGCGGCTGTCCTTGCGCAGCGGCAGGTCGTTGACCACCGCGCCGAACGCGACGGCGGTGAGCGCCGCGCAGACCGTCAGGACGCCGAGGACCACCAGCATGGTGAAGCCCCCCTCGTCGTGCAGCCGCGCGCGCATGCTCAGAAGCACCGCGGGAGCGGGATGGGATCGGAGGGGTCGACGCTGCGCACCAGGACCTCGTCCTCGAGGACGGCGCCGGTGGTGCGGTCGACCTTGCCCGCCGCCGGGCCGACGCGGAAGGAGACCTTGATGCGGGCCACCCGCAGGAGGTTGGCCGCCGAGACAGTCGTGCCGAGGTCGAGGGTCGGCTGCGGCGGGGACTGCGTGGTGTCGTAGGCGTAGTAGGTGAAGACCGCCGTGCCCGTGCCCGGATCGACGCCGGTCAGCGTCGGCCCCCGCGTCGCGGTGGAGGAGAAGGTGGAGGGCGTCGTCGCCGGCGTGATCCCGGCGTAGCGCTGCTCGGTGAGCCGCCGGGCCGTCGCGTCGTAGGTGACCGTCCGCTTCTGCGGCGGGGTCGTCCCGTCCCCGAGGTCGGTGGCGAAGCTGACCGAGGTGGCGCTCGCCGCGATCAGGCCGGGGACACCCGGGCCGAGGCAGGCCTGCGAGCGCAGCGCCCGGACGAGCCCGTCCATCTCCAGGCGCGCCCGCTGGGTGTTGTCGGTCCGCGTGGTGATGGTCGCGTTGGCGACGCTGAAGGTGTCGAGCGCCTTGAAGGCGGCCAGCAGGACGACGAGGCCGATGCTCATGGCGACCAGCAGCTCGATCAGGGTGAAGCCGGCCTGGCGGCTCACGGGCAGGTCCCGGTCGTGGTCCCGGAGGTCAGGGAGATCGTCTGCTGCGTCGCCATCCCGCCCGCCGTCGTGAGGGCGACGGGATTCGACGCATAGTTCTTGTACTTCCCGCCGCTGTCGGCGCAGACGCTGTAGTTCCCGAAGGGCAACCCCGGTTCGGGCAGCGTGGCCGACTTGCCGCTCCCGGCGGTGGTGACGTTCCAGTCGAAGACGTCCGAGCAGCCTGAGTCGACCGATCTCGCCCGGACGTGGACCGCAGTCCCTGCCGTGGCGGTGGTCACCTGGAACTGCAGCGCCGGCTCGCGGACCGTGACCGCGGTGGTCGCCCCGGGCGCCACCACGACGCTGCCGGGGTTGCTCGAGAAGTAGCTCGCGCTGTACTTCGCCGGGTTGGCCGACGTGCACGTGCCGCTGTAGAGGGTGTAGGCCGAGGGGAACGGGAAGAGCGAGGTCGCGCCGATCGTCGTCTGCGCGGTGCTCGTCTGGAAGAGGCGCAGGCCCGTGGTCGGCACCCCCGCGTTGGCGGCGCTCAGCGCGGTGGAGGTGGCGGGCTTGGCCGCCGCCGAGCCGACCTTCGTGTCGAAGCTGACGTTGACCGTCCCGGCGCGGTCGTACTGCAGCGAGGTCAGGTTCACCGTCGCCTGCGCGGCGGTCGCGGTGGCGTTCGCGGTGGCGTTGCCCGCCGGGTCGACGTAGCCGCTGGCCGCCGCCTGCACCTGGTAGCTGCCGGCGGGCACGTAGCCGAAGACCGCGCAGCCGAACGCGTTGGTGGTGCCGCTCAGCGCGACCGCGCCGCCGATCGACGCGGTGACGCCCGCGATCGCCTGGCCGGCGCCGCCCACGGTGTTGACCGCGAGCGAGCCCTTCCCGGCGGCGAACTGCCCGACGGGAGCCGCGACCACGCTGCGGAGGGTGACGGGAGCGAGTTTGAGCGCACCTCCCGAGGGCGAGGTGACGGTGGAGGTGAGGCTGAGGTAGTCCGCCGGCGTGCTCGAGCTCGAGCAGCTCTGGGTCCCGCCGGTGGCGTCCCTGACCCAGTCGGTCCGGGACGCGACGGTGTACGTGTCGCCCTGGACGACCTTGGTGGTCGTCTCGTTGCGATCGACCAGGTCGGGGAGCGCGAAGCCGCGCAGGCGGTCCTGGTCGGCCTCGGCCAGGTTGGCCGCCGCGGAGGAGGCTCGTGCGTCCCCGGAGGCGCTCGTGTGCACGTCGAGCGCGAGGAAGAGCGCCACGACCGCCACCAGCAGGATGGTGGCGCTGACCATCACCTCGATGAGGGCCGAACCCGCCTGCGCGCCGTGCGCTTGAAGACCGTGGCGGACGCGAGACATGCCGGAATTCGATCGGCATGCGGCCTCCACTCCTGGAACTGGTTGGACGGATGTCGGCGGCGCGGTGTCCGGGATTGCCACGCGGACTAGGTGGTGGTCCACGCCGCGTCGGTGACCGAGCTCGTGTAGACGGCGCCCGCGCCCGCCGTCTTCCGGATGGTGTACGTGTTGCCCGACTTCGAGGTCGCGACCACCGTGTAGCCCGGCGCGCCGTCGCTCCCGAGCGACGCGCTCGAGTCCGCGCCGATGAGCTTGAGCGAGGCGAGGCCGGGGTTGCCGGTCTTCGTCCCGCAGGCGGACGCCGCCGCGGCGACCTGCGTGATGAGGCAATGCTCGATCTGGCCGGCGGCGTTGCGCGCGTCGCTCTTGGCCGAGGCGTCCTGGGCCTTCTTCTGCTGACCCAGGAAGGTCGGCAGGGCGATCGCGGCGAGGATGCCGACGATCAGGATCACCACGAGGAGCTCGATGAGCGTGAAGCCCAGCTCGTCGTGGTCGACGGGGCGAGGGCGGGAGAGCGGGGTCGGCGGCATGTGAGAGGTCCTGGACGAGCGGACCGACGACGAGGGCGGCCACCGGGCCGCCCTCGCGTCGGGTCCTCCCGCTGTCGGGGCTAGGAGCTGCTGCTGTTCTCCGCCCACTTGGCGTCGGTCGGCGACGCCGAGTAGGTGACCGCACCGCTCGCGACCTTGGCGATGGTGAAGGTGTTCGTGGACTTCGACTTGGAGGTGATCGAGTACGCGACCGCGCCGTCGGCGGTCACCGACGCGCCCGTGACGCTGACCTGACCGGTGCCCGTCCCGACACCCAGGGCGGCCAGACCGGTGTTGCCGGCGGCCGTGCCGCACGCCGCGCTCGTGGCCACGGTGGCGTCGGCGAGGCAGGACTCGACCTGCGTGACCGCGTTGCGAACCTGGGACTTGGCCGAGGCGTCCTGGGCCTTCTTCTGCTGGCCGAGGAAGGTCGGCAGGGCGATCGCGGCGAGGATGCCGATGATCAGGATCACGACGAGGAGCTCGATGAGCGTGAAGCCCTTCTCGTCGTCGTTGACGCCGCGAAGGCGGTTGAGCATGCGCTGCAGCATGGGGCGGTTCCTCCTAGAGGACACGGGCGGGAATGGGGTGAGGAGCCAGCTCCGCGGACGACGGGTCTCCGCGAGGCGGTTGCTGCACCCCGGTGGCGGCTGGGCCGCCTCCCGTGACGGGAGGTCCCTGGCTCTGCGTCCCACCCTCGCGGGTGGTTTGCCCTTGCACCTCGGCGCTGGCTGCCTCCCGTTGTTCGGCCGCCGGGGTGCCAGGCCTTAGGGTCTGGACCCCAGAACGCCGGGAAGTGGACGGCTGTCGTAGCGCCGGCTCCGCCCGCTACGCTCGCCGCCCGATGACCGACCAGCCACCCGAAGCCCCCGTCTGCTCCCCCTGCGGCGGCGCGGGGACCGTCGTCTCGAACCTCGGCGGCACCCCCTCCACGATCACCTGCCCGTGGTGCGAGGGCACCGGCCGCCTGATCGCGGGCCACGACGCGCAGGCGGCGCGGCGCGCGGGCTGAGGGCCGCCCGCCGGTGCCCGACGGGCGCTACGCCCCCTCCCCCACCGGGCCGCTCCACCTCGGCAACCTCCGCACGGCGCTGCTCGCCTGGCTCTTCGCCCGCGGGTCGGCCTCGCGCCTCCTCCTGCGGGTGGAGGACGTCGACACGGGGCGCTCCCGCGAGCGCTTCGTGGCGGGGCAGCTCGCCGACCTGGCGGCGCTCGGCCTGGGGTGGGACGGCCCGGTCGTCCGTCAGTCCGAGCGCGGTGCGCACTACGCCGCCGCGCTTGCCCGGCTCCGGGCGCAGGGCCTCGTCTACCCGTGCTGGTGCACCCGCGCGGAGGTGCGCGAGGCGTCCGCGGCGCCGCACGGGACGCTGCCCGAGGGCGCCTACCCCGGCACCTGCGCCCACCTCGGCGCCGCCGAGCGCGCCGCGCGGGAGCGCTCGGGGCGCCCCGCCGCGCTGCGGGTGCGGGCCGGGGCGGCGCGCGTGCGCGTCGAGGATCGCCTCTGCGGACCGCGCACCGGCGTGGTCGACGACTTCGTCCTGCGGCGCACCGACGGCGACTGGGCCTACAACCTGGCCGTGGTGGTCGACGACCACGCGCAGGGCGTCGGCGAGGTGGTCCGCGGGGAGGACCTGCTCGAGAGCACGCCGCGGCAGGCGTGGCTGCACCGGGTCCTCGGCTACGGCGAGCCGCCGGGCTACGCCCACGTCCCGTTGCTGCGCGGCCCCGACGGCGCGCGGCTGGCCAAGCGCCACGGCGCCGTGACCCTCGCCGAGCGCGCCTCGCGCGGCCAGTCCCCCGCCGAGGTCCGAGCGGAGCTCGCGGCCTCGCTCGGCCTGCAGGAGCCCGGGGAGCGCCTGACGCCGGCGGAGCTCCTCGCCCGCTTCGACCCCGCGGACCTGACGAGCTAGGGTCGGCGCTGCCCATGGCCCCGGACACCGCCGCCATCGCCGCCCGGGCCCGCGAGACCGGCCGGCTCGGCATCGACACCGAGTTCGTCGGGGAGGGGCGCTACCGCCCGCTGCTCTGCCTGGTCCAGGTCGCCGTGCTCGACGACGCCGGGGAGTCGCAGGTCACCGTGCTCGACCCCCTGGCGGGCGAGGGCTTCGACCCCGGGCCGCTGGCCGCGGTGCTCGCGGACCCCGCGGTGGAGGTCGTCCTGCACGCCGGCCGCCAGGACGTCGCGCTCCTGCGTCGCGTGTGGGGAACCGAGCTCGTCAACGTCTTCGACACCCAGGTGGCCGCGGGCTTCGCCGGCCTGCGGGCGCAGCTCGGCTACGAGCCGCTGCTGGCCGAGGTGCTCGGCGTCCGCCTGCGCAAGTCGGCGAGCTTCACGCGGTGGGACGCGCGCCCGCTCACCGAGGAGCAGCTCGACTACGCCCGCGAGGACGTGCTGCACATCCTCCAGCTCTCCACCCGCCTGCAGGAGCGGCTCGCCGCGATGGGCCGCCTGGAGTGGGCCGTGGAGGAGTGCCGGTTCCTCGAGGAGATCCGCGACGACCGCGATCCCGACGCGATCTTCGCGAAGCTGCCGCGCGTCGGGAGCCTCGAGCCCGCCGTCCGGGCCGTGGCGCGGGAGCTCGTGGTCTGGCGCGAGGAGGCCGCCCGGCAGGCCGACCGGCCCGTCTCGGGCGTGCTGCAGGACGCGACGCTCGTCGAGGTCGCCAAGCGGCGCCCGCGTTCGCCGGAGAAGCTCACGCAGATCCGCGGCCTCCACGAGGGGACGCTCCGGCGCCGGGGGGCGGAGATCGTCGCGGCGGTGGAGCGCGGGCGCGGGCAGCCGCCGATCCCCTCGAGCTACGAGCGCCCGGCCCAGCCGGCGCCCGAGGATGCGCCGCTGGTCGCGCTCGCCGAGGCGCTCGTGCGCACGCGGTCGCTCGAGCATGACCTCGCCTACGAGCTCATGGCCGCCCGCGCCGACCTGCAGCGCATCGTGCTGGCGGTCCGCGACGGGACGCCGCTGCCCGAGGTCCGCACGCTCCAGGGCTGGCGGCGGGAGCTCATCGGGGACGAGCTCCTCGCGCTCCTGACGGGCGACCTCGCGCTGGCGATGGGCCCCGACCGCAGGGTCGAGGTGCTCGCGCGCGAGGCGCCCGGCGGCTAACGGCCGCGGTGGCCCGGGAGCCGGCTAGTTCGGCGGCGTGTAGAACTGCAGCGCGTTGCCGTCGGGGTCGCGGAAGGCGGCGATGCGCCCCCACGGGTGGTCGGCGATCCCGTCGGTGAACTCGACGCCCTTGCCGCCGAACTCCTCGACGGCGGCCTCCAGCTCGCCCGCGGGGCGGAACGCGACGACCGCGCCGCCGTCGCCGGCCGGATCCTCACGGGCGTTCAGGCCGATGGTCAGGCCGTCGGCGGTGAGCTCGGCCCACTCGTCCTCCTGCGACTTGACCTCGAGGCCGAGCGTGTCGGCGTAGAAGCCGATGGCGCGCTGCATGTCGCTGACGGGAAGCCAGACGGTGGCGACGCCGGTGATCTGGGGCACGGTGGTCTCCTTCGGTGGGTGGACAGCCCCGGGGGTCTTCCCACTACAGCGCGGCGCCGATCATCCGCCCGAGGGTCGCCGCGGCCAGGCCGGCCAGCAGCGCGCCCGCGACCAGGACGGCCGAGCGGCGCTCGTGCGCCTCGGCCATCCAGGTCGAGAACGTGGTGAACGCGCCGAGCAGGCCGCCGCCGAGCAGCATCCGCGCGTCGCCGTCGAGCCCGGCGCCCGCCAGGAGCCCGAGGGCCAGCGCGCCGGCCAGGTTCACCGCCAGCGTGCCGCGGATCGCGCCGCCCCACGCCCGGGTGAGCGCCACGCGGGCGACCGCGCCCAGGCCGCCGAGCGCACCCACCCCGAGCCAGGTCGCGAGGCTCACTCCTCCGGCCCCTCGGTGGCGCCCGCGGGCAGCGGGCGTCCCCCCGCGAGGCGCCGGCCGGCGTCGACGGCGAGCAGGCCGAGCGCGAGGCTCGCGGCGGCGTAGGCGAGCGCCCGGGCGGCGTCGCCGTCGCGCAGGAGCTCGACGAGCTCGAGCTGGAGCGTCGAGAAGGTCGAGAGGCCGCCGCAGAGCCCGGGCCCGAGCAGGCCGCGCCGCGGCGTCCCCTCCCGGGTGGCGACGAGCACGGCGCCGAGGAGCAGGCAGGCGAGGAGGTTGGCCGCGAGCGTCGCCCACGGCCAGGCGCCCGGGCCGACGGGCGCCGCCTGGATCAGGGCGACGCGGGCCAGGGCGCCCAGCGCGCCGCCCGCGAAGACGGCGGGGAGCTCACCCACCGGAGGCCACGGCGGCCGGGCGGGTGACCAGCCGGGACATCACGACCTGCGAGCGCGTGCGCACGACGAGCCCGTCGCGCTGCAGCTCCATGATGAGCCGCTCCAGGTCGCCGTTGTCCACGGTGCGCACCCGGGCGATGCAGTCGGCCTCGCCGGTGACGCTCCACGCCTCCACCACCTCGGGGTGGCGGCGCAGCGAGGCCCCGACGCGGTCGAGGGTCGTCCCCGGCGCGTAGAAGAGCTCCACGAGCGCCTCGGTGCCCCACCCCATCGCGACCGGGTCGACCAGCGCGGTGAAGCCCTGCAGCGCCCCGCGGGCCAGCAGGCGGTCGACCCGCCGCTTGACCGACGGCGGGCTGAGCGAGACCCGTCCGGCGATCTCGTCGTAGGTCCGCCGGCCGTCCTCGACCAGCAACGACAGGATCGATCGGTCGAGCGCGTCCATGCGTCAGGATCTTGCACGATGTCGACGGAGATCGTCGGCAGGTGCCGTCCGAGGCGTCGGTAGCCTTTCCAGGATGTCCGCTCCCCGTCCCGTCCGGGTCCTCTTCGACGAGTCCCATTCCCAGGCCTGGACCACCCGTCGCGACGTGGCCCGCGCGATGCAGCCGACCCGCCCCGGCGACGTCTCCTACGCCGACGCGGCCGAGCTGCTGCGCCGCCAGGGCTTCGCGGTGGCGCCGCACACGGCGGGCCCGCTCGAGGCCGCGACGCTCGCGGGGACCGACGTGCTGGTGATCGCGCACCCCTCCGAGCCGCGGTGGGAGCGCACGGTGCCCGGCGGGGGCTCCCCGATGCTCTCGCCGGCCGAGCTCGACGCCGTCGAGGCCTGGGTGCGCGCGGGCGGCGGGCTGCTGCTGCTCGGGGAGACCGAGCAGGCCAAGTACGCCAACAACCTCGACGCGCTCGCGCAGCGCTTCGGGATCGCCATCGCCACCGACACCGTCGCCGACTACGAGCGCCACCACGGCTCCCCGCACTGGGTGCTGGCCGACCTGCCGGCCGCGCACTCCGGCGTCGACCTGCTGGCCCGGGTCGAGGCGGTGTGCTTCTACCGGGCCGGCCGCCTGGAGCCCGGGCCCGGAGCGCGCGTGCTCGCCCGCGCCTCGGAGCACGCCACGAGCCCGGGGGCCGCGCTGCTCGCGGTCACCGAGGCGGGCGCGGGCCGGGTGGTCGTCGCCGCGGACTCCGACCTCTTCTCGGACGACTGCCTGCCGGAGTTCGGCCACGCGGCCCTCTGGGGCAACCTCCTCTTCTGGGCCGCCGGCCACGCCTTCGCGGCACCGCTCGAGGAGCCGCCGAGCGCCGCCCGGGCCAGTGGGCACTGGAGCTCGCTCAAGGCCGAGACCGACGCGCTGCGCACCAAGCAGCAGCCCGACGGCGCGGTCGACCTCAGCGTCCACCCGGCGGCCGAGATCGCCGCGCACGTGGCGGCGATGGCGGCCGCGGTCGCCGGCCTCGCGCCGCACTTCCCGCACCAGGCCGCCTACCTCGACGCGCTCTGCGCCGACCTCCGGGGCTGGGAGGCGGGCGGCTTCTCCCCGCCGGACTTCACCGCCGCGCTCGAGGCGTTCCGCCCTGATCAGCAGCGGCGCGACGGCGTCGAGCACCTGGTGCTCTTCCCGATGTACAAGCAGAACGGCTCGCGCGCGAGCGCCTTCGAGGCGCTCATCGTGCGGGTGCCCTGGCCGGACTGGCTGGCCGAGCTCGAGGCGGCGCCGTACGACAACCCCACGTTCGTGCCGGTGACCCTCGTCGACCACACCGCGGGCTACGACTCGGAGTGCGCGGTGCTCTTCCCGGAGACCGTGAGCGTCGCCGGGGCGCCGGCCAACCACTTCGGCGCCATCTTCTGCGACCGCGAGGCCGAGCGCTTCCGCCGCACGGTCTCCGCCGCGGCGGAGACGCTCCGGCTCAACCTGCCGCCCGACGCCGCGGCGCTGCTCGCCTCCGAGCAGCTCTCCCGTGACGCCTACGAGCTGTGGGACCTCGTGCACGACCGCACCCACTCCCACGGCGACCTGCCCTTCGACCCGTTCATGATCCGCCAGCGCGCGCCCTACTGGATGTACGCGCTGGAGGAGCTCCGCTGCGACCTGACCGCCTTCTCCGAGGCGGTGCGCCTGGAGGCCGCGGGGTTCGGGCCGGTCGCCCGCTACGCGCAGTACGCGATCCTCTGCGACCGCCTGTTCCGCTTCCCGGTGACCGGCGAGCGGGTGCGCAACTACGACGGGCTCGGCGGCCAGCTCCTGTTCGCCTACCTCCACCGCACGCAGCGCCTGCGCTGGACCGACAACCGGCTGAGGATCGACTGGGCCGGCGTCGCCGAGGGCGTCCTCGAGCTCCGCGGCCTCGTCGAGGAGCTCTACCGGGCGGGGATCGACCGGACCAAGGTCGCCCACTGGGGCGCGGCGCACGACCTCGTGGCCGCGTTCGTCGCGCCGGCGGCCGGCTCCCGGTGGGCCACCGGCGTGCGCGCCTTCCCCGACGCCGAGGACCCGCGGCCCTACCTCGACGAGGTGCTTCCCGACGAGTTCCCGCTCTCGATCTTCTACAGCTCGCTGCGCACCCGGCTGGCCCCGGTCCTCGCCCGCCACGAGCCCGTCGCGGCCTGAGCGCAGCGCGGCCGAGCCGCCGCACCCGCCGCGTAGGCTGGGGCGATGAGGGGCTTCGCTTCGGACAACTACTCCGGCGCCCACCCGGAGGTGCTCGAGGCCATGGTGGCCGCGAACGCCGACCACGCCGTCGCCTACGGCGCCGACCCCTGGACGGCGCGCGCCGATGCGCTGCTCCGCGAGCACTTCGGGGAGCACGCGCAGAGCTTCCTGGTCTGGAACGGGACGGGCGCGAACGTGACGATCCTGCGGGCGATGTGCCGGCCGTGGCAGGCCGTCGTCTGCGCGGCGAGCGCCCACATCAACGTCGACGAGGGCGGCGCCCCCGAGCTGCTCGCCGGGGTCAAGCTGCTCGACCTGCCGACCCTCGACGGGAAGCTCACGCCCGAGCTCGTGGAGCGTGCGGTGGTCCGCGTCGGCGACGAGCACGCCGTGCAGCCCCGGGTGGTCTCGATCACGCAGAGCACCGAGCTCGGGACGCTCTACACGCCGGAGGAGCTCCGCGCGCTGGCCACCTTCGCCCACGCCCACGGCATGTACCTGCACGTCGACGGGGCGCGGCTGGCCAACGCCGCCGCGGCGCTGGGGCTGCCGCTGCGGGCCCTCACCACGGACGTCGGCGTCGACGCGGTCTCCTTCGGCGGGACGAAGAACGGCCTGGTGAGCGGCGAGGCCGTCGTGCTGCTGGCCCCCGAGCTCGGCGACGGGTTCAGGTGGATCCGCAAGCAGTCGATGCAGCTGGCCTCCAAGGGCCGCTTCCTGGCCGCCCAGTTCACGGCGCTGCTCGAGGACGAGCTGTGGCTGCGCTCCGCGGCGCACGCCAACGCGATGGGCGCCCGGCTGGCGGCGGCGGTCGGCGGGCTTCCCGGCGTGCGGATCACGCAGGCCACCCAGGCCAACGTCGTCTTCGCGATCCTCGACCCCGACGTCACCGCGCGCCTGCAGGAGGAGTGGCCGTTCTACGTCTGGGACGACGCGACGGGCGAGGTGCGCTGGATGTGCTCCTGGGACACCACCCCCGAGGAGGTCGACCGGTTCGCCGCGGCCCTGGCGGATGCGCTCTCGGTGGCCCGGGGCTGATGGACGCGGCGGCGCTGCGCGAGCACTGCCTGGGGCTGCTCGGGGCGGTCGAGGAGTTCCCCTTCGCGCCGGGCACCTCCGTCTTCAAGGTCGGCGGGAGGATCTTCGCGCTCTGCCGCCTGGACGAGCAGCCGCTGCAGGTGTCGCTGAAGTGCGAGCCCGAGCTGGGCGCGCAGCTGCGCGCCGACTACGACCAGATCGTGGCGGGGTACCACCTGAACAAGCAGCACTGGCTGACGATCACCCTCGGCGGGGACGCGGAGGACGCGCTCGTCCTGGGGCTGATCGAGGACAGCTGGACGCTCGTGGCCCCCCGACGCGGGCGCTGAGGCGCTCAGTCGGCCGGCCAGGCCGCGGTGATCGCCAGCGAGTTGGCCTCCTGGCGGGTGTCGAGGCGGGTGTGCCAGACCACGACCGGCACGTCGCTCGAGAGCATCGCGGCGTAGTCCGTGGCGAGCGGGACGGGCTCCGGCTCCGAGAGGTCGTTGAAGCGCACGTGCTCGGTGCGCCGAGCGGGGACGGCCACGCGGTAGGGGCCGGCGGGCTCGCGGTCGGAGAAGAAGATCGTGATCTCCACCCGTGCCTCTGCGTCCCCGGCGTTGAGGATGCTCGCGGTCTCGTGGGAGAGCATCTCGGGCTCCGGGCCCGTGGAGCGGTCGGGGATGTAGCCGTCGGCGATCAGCCAGGTCGTGCGTCCGGGAGCGGGCATCGCCGCGGTCTACCCGGGGAGGCCGCCGCTCGCCCCCCGGTGCCCCGAGCCAGGCGGCTGGGCGTCCTCAGCGGTCGCGCTCGATCGACTCGAGCGGTGCCGCACCCGGCTCGCGGGAGCCCGGGACGGGCTCCACGCCGCCCTTGCTCGCCCGGCTGCGCCGGGAGACGAGGAGGAAGAGCAGCGCGAGGACGAGCAGGATGGCGAGGACCGCGCCGACGATGAGCGCCACCCCCGAGCCGCTGTCGGGCGCCTCCTGCGAGGTCGGGGAGCCCTGGGCCAGGACGAGCAGCGCGGCGGTGAACATGGCGCGCGGGTACCCACTTCGGCAGGGCGCGACGCCGCCGCGCCGGCGCCGCGCACCTCGGCGCTAGGTTCGGAGCATGGGGGACATCGAGGAGCGCGCGGACGTCGAGCGGCTGGTGCGTGCCTTCTACGAGCGCGCGCTCGGCGACCCGGTCATCGGCTTCCTCTTCACGGACGTCGCCCACCTGGACCTCGAGGCCCATCTCCCCCACGTCGCCTCGTTCTGGGAGACGATCCTGCTCGGCGCGCGCAGCTACGGCGGGGGGGCCTTCGCGCCCCACGCCGCCCTGCACGCCAGGGCGCCGCTGCGCCCCGGCCACTTCGCCCGCTGGCTGGCGCTGTGGCGTGCCACCGTCGATGGGCTCTTCGCGGGACCGCGGGCCGAGGAGGCGAAGGCGCACGCCGCGCGGGTCGCCCGCGCCTTCGAGCAGCGGCTGCCCACCGCCCCGTCGCCGCCCACGGCGGGCGGGCTGCGCGTGAGCCACCACGGCGGCCGCTGAGACGCGGCGGCCGGCCTACTTGATCTGGTCGTAGACCTTGAAGAGCGGCATGTACATCGAGATCACGATGAAGCCGACGATGATGCCCACCACGATGATCATGAGCGGCTCGAGGATCGAGGTGAGCTGCTTGACCGCGGCGTCCACCTGGTCCTCGTAGAAGTCGGCGATCTTCGAGAGCATCTCGTCGAGGGCGCCGGTCTCCTCCCCGACGCCGATCATCGAGCAGACCATCCCGGGGAAGACCGGCGAGCGCTTCAGCGGCGCGGCGATCGTCCCGCCCGCCTTGACGTTGGCGATCACGTCGCCCATGGCCTGCTCGACGACGTGGTTGCCGGCGGTCTTGCCCGTGATCTCGAGCGCCTGCAGGATCGGGACGCCGGCGCTGGTGAGCGCGCTGAGCGTCCGCGACCACCGCGCGAGCGCGATCTTCTGGACGATGTCGCCGATCTTGAAGGGGACGCGGAGGCGGAAGGTGTCCCACTGGGCGCGGCCGCGCGCCGTGCGCTTGTAGCGGCGGAAGGCGCTCACCACCACGACGGTCAGGATCAGGCACGCCCACCAGTAGCCCGTCACGGCGTGGCTCAGCGCCACGGTGAACTTCGTGATGGTCGGCAGGTCGCCCCCGAGCTCCTTGAAGACCGAGACGAAGACGGGGACGATGAAGGCCACCAGGGCGATCAGCACGACGAAGGCGAAGCTCATCACCACGAGCGGGTAGGTCATCGCGCTCTTGACCTGCCGGCGCAGCGACTCCTCCTTCTCGAGCTGGTCGGCGACGCGCAGCAGGGCCGCGTCGAGGACGCCGCCGGTCTCCCCCGCCCGGACCATGGAGACGTAGAGCGGGCCGAAGAGCCGCGGATGGCGCTGGAGCGCGTCGGAGAGCGGCAGCCCCGCCTCGATGTCCTTGCGGACCTTGACGACGGTCTCGGCCAGCAGCTTGTTTCCCGTCTGCGCCTCGAGCACGTACAGCGCCCGCAGGATGGTCATGCCCGAGCTGACCATCGTGGACATCTGCCGCGTGAGGATCGTGAGGTCCGAGGCCTTCACGCGGTTCAGGAACGGCAGGGTGATCTCGCGCGAGCGGTGCTTGTCCGCGATGTCGAGGACGATGAGGTTGCGTGCCTTGAGCTGGTCGGCGACGAGCTGCTTGGACTCCGCCTCCAGCTCGCCGGACGCGTGCGCGCCGGCGAAGTCCATCGCGCGGAAGACGAACGTGCTCATGCGGCGAGGCCCATGCCGCCGAGGCCCATCAGGCGCCGCAGCTCGTCCGGGGTCGAGGAGGCCTGCTCCGCGGTCCGCTGGGTGATCCGGCCGCCGCGCACGAGCGTCGCGAGCGCCGCGTCCATGGTCTGCATCCCCACCGCCGAGCCGGTCTGCATCGCCGAGAGGATCTGGTGCGTCTTGCCCTCGCGGATGAGGTTCCGGACCGCCGGAGTCGGGATCATCGTCTCGCAGGCCACGGCCCGGCCCGCGCCGTCGGCGGTCGGCAGGAGCGTCTGGGTGATGACGCCCTGGAGCGTGATCGACAGCTGGACGCGGAT
This sequence comes from uncultured Solirubrobacteraceae bacterium, assembly GCA_964236905.1. Classification (GTDB taxonomy): domain Bacteria; phylum Actinomycetota; class Thermoleophilia; order Solirubrobacterales; family Solirubrobacteraceae; genus Paraconexibacter. The sequence goes on from CAXSFZ010000002.1 coordinate 140,098, forward strand.
CTGCGCCTGCTGGTAGGCCGGGAAGACGTCGATGATGCGATCGACCGTCGAGGGCGCGCTCTGGGTGTGGAGCGTCCCGAACACGAGGTGGCCGGTCTCGGCGGCGGTCAGCGCGGTCGAGATCGTCTCGAGGTCGCGCATCTCTCCGACCAGGATGACGTCGGGGTCCTGGCGCAGCGCGGCCTTCAGCGCGAGGGCGAAGGAGTTCGCGTCCGCGCCGAGCTCGCGCTGGTTGACCATGCACTTGCGGTGGCTGTGGAGGAACTCGATCGGGTCCTCGATCGTGAGGATGTGCTCCTCGCGCGTCCCGTTGATCTCGTCGATCATCGCGGCCAGCGAGGTGCTCTTGCCCGAGCCGGTCGGGCCCGTGACGAGCACGAGCCCGCGCGGCTTGAGGCACAGGTCGTGCACCACGGGCGGCAGGCCGAGGTCGTCGATCGGCACGATCGTGTGCGGGATGAGGCGGAACGCGGCGCTCAGCGACGAGCGCTGAAAGTAGGCGTTGACGCGGAAGCGCGCGTGGCCGGGGACGGAGTACGCGAAGTCGAGCTGGTTGTCGGTCTCCAGCCGCTGGCGCTGGTCGTTGGTGAGGATCGAGTAGATGACCTCACGCGTGTCCGTGGCGCTCAGCTTGGGGTAGTCCTCCAGCGGGGTGAGCCGCCCGCGCACCCGGACCATCGGGCGCTGGCCGGCGGTGACGTGGAGGTCGGAGGCGCGACGGTCGAGGATGTCCAGCAGGAGGTCGGCGAAGTCGAACTGCATGCTGCCGGCATCGACCGCGTGGGCCCGCCGCTTGAGGCGCGGCCCGCTGCGCTGGCCGCCTCGGCAGGGCTAGTAGACCGCGGCCTCGCCCGTGCCGGTCACGCGGGCGACCTCGCTCAGCGACGTCCGGCCCAGGCGGATCTTCTCGAGGCCGTCGTCGCGCAGCCGGCGCATGCCGGCCCGCACGGCGACCTCGACGATCTCGTCGGCGGAGGCCCGCGCGATCGCGAGCTTGCGGATCTCCTCCGAGACGGTCATCACCTCGTAGAGGCCGATGCGACCCTTGTAGCCCGACTGGCCGCACCGCGCGCAGCCGACCGGCTCGTGCGCCTCGATGTCCGACTCGGCCGCAAAGCCGTTGTCGCGCAGCACTCCCGCGCTGATCCGCGTCGGCCTCTTGCAGGAGCCGCAGAGGGTCCGGGCCAGGCGCTGGGCGACCACGCAGTCGATCGCCGAGGCGACCAGGAACGGCTCGATGCCCATCTCGGTGAGGCGGGTGATCGCCGTCGGGGCGTCGTTGGTGTGCAGCGTGGAGAGCACGAGATGGCCGGTGAGCGCGGCCTCGATGGCGATCTGCGCGGCCTCCTTGTCCCGGATCTCGCCGACCATGATGATGTCCGGGTCGGCGCGCATCATGG
>CAXSFZ010000003.1:0-15485 GCA_964236905.1 uncultured Solirubrobacteraceae bacterium
ACGATCGACCAGGCCGCGTCCATGACCGGGCCGCGGATCGTCCCCCCGGGGACCTGCTGGGCCCAGGCCAGGTCGTTCTGCATGAAGCCGTTCGGCCGCACGAAGGTCCAGCCGGCGCCCGAGGCCTCGATCGCCGCCTCGCTCTCGGCGTGGACCCGGCCGAAGCGGATCGGCGAGCCGCCGTCGGCGCCGATCACCGAGAGCTTCACGACGTGGGCGCCGGCCGCGGCCGCCGCCCGGGCGAAGGCGCCCTCGGTCGCCGCCATGTCCGGCCCCGCGGCGGTGACGACGTAGGCGGCCCGGACGCCCTCGAAGGCGCTCGCGAGCGAGGCCGGATCGTCGAAGGAGGCCACGACGGGCTCGACGCCGGGCGCGCGCAGGGCGTCGGCCCGCTCGGCCGAGCGGGTCATGGCCCGCACCTCCGCGCCCGCCTCGACGAGCTGCGCGACGACCTCCGACCCGGTGGTGCCGGTGGCCCCGGCGACGAGGATGCTCATGCGCGCAGGCTACGCGAGCGCTCCCGCGGGCGCCGAGCCGCGGCGTGCGCCGTTCCCCGATGCCGCCCGGGCCGCTCAGGACAGGACGCGGTCGATCAACCCGTACTCCACGGCCTCCTGCGGCGAGAAGAAGCGGTCGCGGTCCATCGCCTCGCGCAGCTCCTCCGGCGCGCGGCCGGTGTCGCGAGCGTAGATCCGCTCGATGTGGTCGCGGATCCACAGCGCCTCGCGCGCCTGGATGGCCACGTCGCTCGACTGGCCCTGGAAGCCCCCCGTGGGCTGGTGGATGAGGATGCGGCCGTTGGGGTAGCTCGCGCGCTCGCCCGGCTCCCCGGCCGTGTGGATGACCGAGGCGATGCTCATCGCCATGCCGCAGCAGACGGTGTGCACCGGCGACGGGATGCTCCGCAGCACGTCGTGGATGGCCAGGCCGGCGTAGACCTCCCCGCCCGGCGAGTTGATGAGCAGGCGGATGGGCTCGCCGGGCCGCTCGGCGTCGAGGTGGAGCAGCTGGGTGACCACGGCGTTGGCCACGGCGCTGTCCACGGGCGCGCCGAGCAGGATGGTGCGGCGGTCGAGCAGCGCCCGGAGCGCGTGCTCGGTCGGCGGAAGCGCAAGGACGGAGTTGCTCATAGCCCGGACGCTAGCATGCAACTCCATGGTTGCGAGCGAGATCGTGCTCCCCGTCGACCGCGAGACGGCCTGGGAGCTCTTGACCGACCCGGCGCTGCGCCGCGAGTGGCTCGGTGAGGAGTGGGAGGAGCGCGAGGCCGTCGTGGAGCACGAGGAGCCCGGCGACTACCTCAGCTGGTGGTGGGACGACGGCGCCCACGGCACGCGCGTGGAGGTCATCCTCACCCCCGCCGTCGGCGGGACGCGCATCTCGGTCACCGAGCTGCCGGTGCGCACGCCGATGGCCCTCGCCCGCGCGTGAGCGCCGAGGCCGCAGACGTCTTCGCCGCCCTGGCCGACCCGACGCGCCGCGGGCTGCTCGAGGCCGTCGCGGCGCGCGGCGACGCGACCGCGACCCAGCTGGCGGCCGAGCTCCCGATCAGCCGGCAGGCCGTCGCCAAGCACCTCGCGGTGCTGCAGGAGGCCGGCCTGGTGGCGAGCTCCCGCGCCGGCCGCGAGCAGCGCTTCGTCCCGACCCCGGCGCCACTCGGCGAGGCCATCGGCTGGATGACGACGCTCGGCGGGCGCTGGGACGCGCGGCTCGCCGCCCTGGCCGAGGTCGCCGCCCGCCGCCGCGCCTGAGGCCCGGGGGCCGCCCGTCCGCTCGAAGCGCCCGGCCGCCCTCAGGCGCCGAGCCGCTCCCGCAGCGCGTCGAGCTGGGTGCGGAGCTCGGGCGGCAGGTCCGCGCCGAACCGCGCGAAGTGCTCCTCGTACTGCGGCAGCTCGCCCTTGACCGCCTCCTCGTCCACCGTGAGCAGCGCGGTGAGCGCCTCCGGGGAGAGGTCGAGCCCGTCGAGATCCAGCGCGCCCTCCTCCGGCAGCAGGCCGATCGGCGTCTCGACGGCGCCCGCCGTGCCCTCGCAGCGGCGGAAGACCCACTCGAGCACGCGCGCGTTCTCGCCGAACCCGGGCCAGATGAAGGCGCCGTCCTCGTCCTTCCGGAACCAGTTGACGAAGAAGATGCGCGGGAGCCGCGCGCCCTCCGTGCGGCCGATCTCCAGCCAGTGCTGGAAGTAGTCGGCCATGTTGTAGCCGCAGAAGGGGAGCATCGCGAAGGGGTCGAAGCGCAGCTCCCCGACGGTCCCGAAGGCCGCCGCGGTCTGCTCCGAGCCCATGGTCGCGCCGAGGAAGACGCCGTGCTCCCAGTCGAAGGCCTCGCGGGCGAGCGGCACCACGGAGGCGCGGCGGCCGCCGAAGAGGAACGCGTCGATCGGCACGCCCGTGGGGTCCTCCCACTCCGGAGCGATCGTCGGCGTCTGGGCCGCGAGCACCGTGAACCGCGAGTTGGGGTGCGCCGCCGGCACCTCGGAGTCCGGCGTCCAGTCCTCGCCGTGCCAGTCGACGAGGTGCGCCGGCGGCTGCTCGGTGAGCCCCTCCCACCAGACGTCGCCGTCATCGGTCAGCGCGACGTTCGTGAAGATCGTGTTCTCCTGGATGGAGGCGATCGCGTTCGGGTTGGTCGCCTCGCCGGTGCCCGGGGCCACGCCGAAGAAGCCGTTCTCCGGGTTGATCGCGTAGAGCCGGCCGTCCTCGCCGAACTTCATCCAGGCGATGTCGTCGCCGATCGTCTCCACGCTCCAGCCCGGGAGGGTGGGGACGAGCATGGCGAGGTTCGTCTTGCCGGTCGCGCTCGGGAACGCGCCGGTCACGAACTTCACGGTGCCCTCCGGCGAGGTCAGCTTCAGGATCAGCATGTGCTCGGCCATCCAGCCCTCGTCGCGGGCCATGACCGAGGCGATGCGGAGCGCGAAGCACTTCTTGCCGAGCAGCGCGTTGCCGCCGTAGCCCGAGCCGTAGGACCAGATCTCGCGCGTCTCGGGGTAGTGGACGATGTACTTCACCTCGGCGTTCGTCGGCCACGGCACGTCGGTGTCCCCCGGCGCGAGCGGCGCGCCGATGGAGTGCACGCAGGGCACGAACTCCCCGTCCTCGCCGAGGACGTCGAGGGCGCGGGCGCCCATGCGCGTCATGATCCGCATGGACACCACGACGTAGGGCGAGTCGGTCAGCTGCACGCCGATGTGGCTCTTGTCCGAGCCGAGCGGCCCCATGGAGAACGGCACCACGTACATGGTCCGGCCCGCCATCGTGCCCGTGAAGAGCTCGTCCATCTGCTCGCGCATCTCGGCGGGGGCGCGCCAGTTGTTCGTCGGGCCGGCGTCGTGCTCGTCCTCGGAGCAGATGAAGGTCTGGTCCTCCACCCGGGCGACGTCCGAGGGATCCGACCAGGCGAGGTAGGAGTGCGGCCGCTTGGCCTCCGAGAGCCGGGTGAACGTCCCCGCGTCGACGAGCTCCTGGCAGAGCCGGTCGTACTCCTCCGCCGAACCGTCGCACCAGACGACCTCGTCGGGCGTCGTGAGCGCCGCCACCTCCTCGACCCAGGCCAGGAGCTTCGCGTGCTTGGTGGGAGCGGACGTCTCGGGCAGGGTGATCGACCTCGCTTGGGATCGGACGGAGGGGATCGACTGCATGATGCCCGATCGGGGGCCACGACGAGGTCCGACACCGACGACCGGGGGGGACGGTGCCGGTGCGCCGCAGAGCGGCTCGAGGCCGGGATCCCGGCTGTGGCAGGTTTCCGGTGCGTCGGGCCGGGGCGCCGTCAGGCCTCCGCGCCCGGCTCCCGGCGCGGCACGAGCACGAGCCGCTTGAACTCCGCCACGAGCACGCCGTCCTGGTTGTGGACGCGGGTGTGAACCCTCACCGTCCCGCGGTCGGGCTTGGTCTGGGACGGGCGCTTCTCGAGCACCTCGGTCTCCACGAACAGCGTGTCGCCGTGGAACACGGGAGCGGGGTGGCTGAGCGCCTCGGTGGAGAGGTTGGCGATCGCCTTGCCGCTCACGTCGGAGACGCTCAGCCCGAGCGCGAGCGAGTAGACGAGCGGACCCACCACGACGTTGCGGCCCTGCTGGGACTGCGCGGCGTAGACGTCGTTGAGGTGGAGCGGATGGTGGTTCATCGTGATGAGGCAGAACAGGTGGTCGTCCGACTCGGTGACCGTCTTGGCCGGCCAGTGGCGGTAGACGTCGCCGACCTCGAACTCCTCCAGGTACCGGCCGTAAGGGTGGCCGCCGGAGGCCTCGCGCTCGCGCTGGTCGGTCGTGAAGTTCTCGCTCATGGGGGGCGAACGGTACGGCGCCCGCCCTAGTGAGGGTGTGCACGTCATCCCCGCGCGCCGCGTCGTCGTCTCCCCCACGCCGCCACCCGACCCCGTCGAGTGGGCGATCCGCCTCCGTGAGGCAGGTCGATCGCCCGCTCGATGCGTCGTGAGCCTCGCCGACGCCCAGGGTGGGTGCGTCGCGCGCGGGCAGCTGGAGCGCCTGGGCGCCTCGCGCAACGTCATCGACGGATGGGTGGCGGAGGGCTGGCTCATCGTGCTCCACCTCGGCGTCTACGCCGTCGGGCACCGCCCGCGCACCCACCGGGGCCTGGCCTTCGCGGCCGTGCTCGCGTGTGGCCCGCAGGCCAAGGCGAGCCACGGGACCGCGGCCGCCTGCCACGCCCTGCTGCGCCCCTACCACCGCCTGCACGTGAGCGGCCGGGCGCGCCGCCGCCGGCCGGGGGTGGTGACGCACCGGGCGACGACGGGCACCGTGTGGATCGACGGGCTGCCGTGCACGACGGTGGCGCGCACCCTGCTCGACCTCGCGGGCAGCACGCCGTTCGGCGTGCTCGAGAGCGCCGTGCGCCAGGCGCAGGTGCGGGGCGTGCTCGACGTGGAGGAGCTCGCGCGGCTCACGCTCGCGTGTCCGCGGGCGCGCGGCGTGCGGCGCCTGCGCGCCATCCTCGGCGACCCCGTGCTGCTCGCGCCGACGCGGTCGCGGCCGGAGCGGCTCGCGCTGCAGGCGCTCCTGGCGGCGGGGTGGCCCTGGCCGCAGGTGGGCGCGGAGGTCCACGGCGAGCAGCTCGACTTCTCCTGGCCGGGGCTGCGGCTCGGCCTCGAGATCGACGGGCCGACGCATCTGACCCCCGTCCAGGCCGCCAGGGACGCCCGGCGCGACGCGAAGCTCGCGGCGCTCGGCTGGCGGATCGCCCGGGTGCCCGCCACGGAGGCCGCCCACGCTCCCGCCGCCCTGGCTCGAGTGGTCGATCGACCTCCGTGGCGGAGGTCGATCGACCGCTCGACGCGGGAGGAGGCGGCGGGGCGTCCGGCCCGGGGGGCGGCATAGGGTTCCGGGCATGCGCTCGCCCAAGGACTTCTTCAAGCCGCTCTGCGTCGGGGCGCCCGAGCCGGTCCGCGAGATCCCGTTCCCGCCGAGCCGCATGATCCACTTCTTCGACGGCTCGAACGAGAAGATGGTGGCCAAGCTGCCCGACATCGCGGCGAAGGCCGACATCGTGCTCGGCAACCTCGAGGACGCCGTGCCCGTCGACCGCAAGGAGGCCGCGCGCGCGGGGCTGGTGCGCGCCGGGAAGGAGCTCGACCTCGGGGCCACGCAGCTCTGGACGCGGGTCAACGCGCTCGACTCCCCCTGGGTGCTCGACGACCTGACGACGCTCGTCGGCGAGATCGGCGACCGCCTCGACGTGATCATGGTCCCGAAGGTCGAGGGGCCGTGGGACATCCACTACGTCGATCGCCTGCTGGCCCAGCTCGAGGCGAGGGCGGGCGTGGAGCGGCCGATTCTCGTGCACGCGCTGCTCGAGACGGCCCAGGGCGTCGCGCACGTCGACGAGATCGCCGCCGCCTCGCCGCGGATGCAGGGGATGAGCTTCGGCCCGGCCGACCTCGCCGCGAGCCGCCGGATGAAGACCACGCGGGTCGGCGGCGGGCACCCGGGCTACGTCTCGATGAGCGACCCCGTGCTCGACGCCGACGGCGCCATCGACGCGAGCGTCGCCCGCGTCACCGCCCAGCAGGACCCGTGGCACTACTCCATCGCCCGCATGGTCGACGCCTGCACGACCCACGGCCTGCTCCCGTTCTACGGTCCGTTCGGCGACATCCGGGACGTCGCGGCCTGCGAGGCGCAGTTCCGCGCCGCCTTCCTGCTCGGCTGCGTCGGGGCCTGGTCGCTGCACCCGGTGCAGATCGAGGTCGCCAAGCGGGTGTTCTCACCTGATCCCGAGGACGTTCGGTTCGCCAAGAAGGTCATCGAGGCGATCCCGGACGGGCGCGGGGTCCACATGATCGACGGGAAGATGCAGGACGACGCGACCTGGAAGCAGTGCCAGGTGATGGTCCAGCTCGCGCGGATGCTCGCCGAGAAGGACCCGGAGCTCGCCGAGGCCTACGGGCTCTGAGGGCCGGGCGCCTGGCGCGTACGCGCGGGTAGGGTTCCGCGGCCATGCGATTCTTCGAGTACGAGGCGCGGGAGATCGTCAAGCGCGCCGGGATCCCGGTCACGGCGTTCGGCTTCGCGACCACGCCGGAGGAGGCGCGCGCGGCGGCCGAGGAGATCGGCGGCCCGGTCGTCATCAAGTCGCAGGTGCTCACGGGCGGGCGCATGAAGGCCGGCGGCGTGCAGTTCGCCGACACGCCCGAGGAGGCCGCGGAGAAGGCCGGCCCGGTGCTCGAGCTCGTCATCAACGGGCAGGAGCCGCGGGGGGTCCTCGTCGACACGCGCGCCGAGGTCGAGCAGGAGTACTACGCGGGCGTCGTGTGGGACGGCATCCGCAAGCAGCCCGTGATCCTGTTCTCCGACATGGGCGGCATCGACATCGAGGAGGTGGCCGAGCGCCACCCCGACCACGTCGGCCGCCAGCACCTCTCGAACATCCTGCCCCTCAGCGACTTCCAGGCCAAGCAGGTCGTCGCCGCGGTCGGCGTGACCGGGCCGGCGCTCACGAAGCTCGTGCCGATCATCAAGCGCCTCGCGCAGATGTTCCTCGACCACGACCTCACCCTGTGCGAGATCAACCCGCTCGGGCGGCGAGCGGACGGCTCGTTCGTGGCCCTCGACGCGCACATGGACATGGAGAACGAGGCGCGCGGCCGCCACCGGACGCTCCTGCGGGAGCTCGGCGTGGGCGAGGACGAGACGCGCGAGGCCCGCGAGCCGACCCCCTTCGAGCTCGCCGGCGAGGCCGTGGACAGCGCCTCGCACCGCGGCGTGGCCGGCAACGTCACGGAGTTCGACGGGAACATCGGCCTGGTCATCGGCGCCGGCGGCGGTTCCCTGACGCTCTTCGACGCGGTCCGCACGTACGGCGGCAAGCCCGCGAACTACTGCGAGATCGGCGGCAACCCGTCCGTGGAGAAGGCGAAGGGCCTCGCCAAGCTCGTGCTGCAGAAGCCGGGCGTGGAGAAGATCGCGGTGATGATGTCGATCGTCTCGAACACCCGCGTGGACATCGTGGCCCGCGGCGTGATCGCCGCCTGCCTGGAGCTCGGGATGGACCCGGCCGAGAAGATCGCGATCTTCCGGATCCCCGGAGCCTGGGAGGACGAGGGCTTCAAGATCCTGCGCCGGTACGGCGTCGAGTACGCCGACCGCAGCGTCTCCATGCACGAGGCCGCGCGGCGGGCCGTCGAGAAGATCGGGGGGGCGGCCTCGTGAGCATCCTGATCGACGCCGACACCACCTTCATCGTCCAGGGCATCACGGGCCGCGAGGCGGTCAACCTGACCCGCGAGTGCCTCGACTACGGCGTGGGCGCGAAGGTGGTCGGCGGCGTGACGCCCGGGCGCAAGGGCCGGGAGGTCCACGGCGTGCCGGTCTTCGACACGGTCGCCCAGGCGGTCGCCCATCACGGCTCCCCGATCCACGGCTCGGTGGTCACCGTGCCGCCGGCCTTCACGAAGGACGCGGTCTTCGAGGCGATCGAGAACGCCATCAAGCTCGTGGTGATCGTGACCGAGCGCATCCCGCGCCGCGACGTGGCCCAGATGGTGGAGCTCGCCGCGCTGCGCGGCGCCCGGATCATCGGCCCGAACTGCCTCGGCATCATCGTCCCGGACGTGATCAAGATGGGCGGCATCGGCGGGCCGGCGAAGGACGCGGCGAAGTCCTACGCGAAGGGCGAGGTCGGGGTGATCTCGCGCTCGGGCGGCATGACCACCGAGATGTCCTCGACCCTGAGCGCCGCGGGCCTCGGGATCTCCACCGCGGTCTCGATCGGCGGCGATGCGATCATCGGCCAGTCCTACGCCGAGCTCATGCCGCTCTTCGAGGCCGACGCGGAGACCCAGGCGATCGTCATCTACACCGAGCCCGGCGGCCGCATGGAGGCCGAGCTCGCCCGCTGGACGACGGAGAATGCCTCGCGCCTGCCGATCGTCGCGTTCATGGCCGGGAAGTTCATGGACGAGATGCCGGGCATGTCCTTCGGACACGCGGGCACGATCGTCGAGGGCAAGGAGGACACGGCGAGCGAGAAGATCGCCCGCCTGGCCGAGGCCGGCATCGTCGTCGCCGAGGAGATCTCCCAGATCCCCGAGCTCGTCACGCGGGCCCTGAGCGAGAGGAGCGCACCGTGAGGACCGACGCCACCTTCATCGCCGTCGAGGTCGACGACGCGGTCGCCGGCGACGCCGCGCTCGCGCGGCGCCTCGACGAGGCGTGCCCCGTGGACATCTTCGACGGCGCGGGCGGCGCGGTCGCGATCCGCGCGGAGAACGTCGACGAGTGCGTGCTCTGCCGGCTCTGCCTGGACGCCGCGCCGGCCGGCGCCGTGCGCGTCCTCAAGCTCTACGACGACGGCGCGGCGCTCTAGCCGGGGCTCCGCGGCCCGGGCCGCCGTAGGCTGGCAGGCGATGCCGGAGCTCCCCGAAGTCGAGCGCGCCCGCGCGCTGATCGAGCGCGCGGCGCTCGGACGCGAGATCGTGCGGGTCGACGACGCCGACAGTTACGTCTGCCGCCCCCACGCTCCCGGGGACATCCACGACGCGCTGGTGGGCCGGACGCTCACCCGGGCGCTCCGCCGCGGGAAGGCCATGTGGGTCGAGACGGACGAGGGCGAGGGGCCCGACCTCGGGCTCCACCTCGGCATGGCCGGCAGGATCGTCGTCGGCGCGGAGTCCGGCGGCGACCCCGAGTTCGGGGGAAGCGGCGGCCACCCCGACCAGCACCTGAGCGGCAACCCCGCCTGGCGACGCTTCACGCTCGAGTTCGCCGACGGCGGGACGCTCGTCCTCTTCGACAAGCGGCGCCTGGGCCGGGCGGTGCTCAACCCGAACCTCGCGGGGGTCGGGCCGGACGCGATGCAGATCACCCCGGCGGCGTTCCGTGCGCGGGTGGGGCGGGGCGACGCGCCGCTCAAGGCGCGAATCATGGACCAGTCCGTGCTCGCCGGCGTCGGCAACCTCCTGGCCGACGAGACGCTCTGGCAGGCGAAGCTCCCGCCGCTGCGCCCCGCGGGATCGCTCGCCCCCGAGGAGCTCGATCACCTCCGCCGCAGGCTGCGGAAGGCCACCCGGGACGCGATCGCGGGCGGCGGCGTGCACACGGGGACGCTGATCCCGTTCCGGAGGCGCGGGGAGCACTGCCCGCGCTGCGGCGGCGAGATGGTCCGCGCCGCGGTCGGCGGGCGCACCACGTGGTGGTGCGCCGCCGAGCAGGCCTGGCCGCCCACCTGACGGCACCTCCCGCGCATGAAAGGGGTCAGGTGCCTTTGATGCGCGCCCGCGCGCGTATGCAAGGGGTCAGGCGCCTTCGATGCGCGCGGCTGCGTGGGCGGGCGGGCGCTCGGGGTTCACCCGGGGTCGGCGGCCGTGAGGCGCGCGCGGTAGCGGCGCATCTCGGCGTGGGTCCAGTCCCCGTGGGTCTGGTGGCGCAGCCGGGCCACGCGCTCGCGGTGGTAGGGCGAGGAGAGCGACTCGTTGTGCCCGATCACGTTGCGCAGCGCGATCCCCTCGCGGGCCTGCAGCCAGCGCACGAGCCGGGTGGAGGCGCGCATCATCCGCCGGTTGGCGAGGATCTGCGGCGCGTTGGTCCCGACGTGCTCCACGCCGATCGCGGTCCAGTTGAGCCCGACCGTGTGGCGGCAGATCCACTTCAGCGGCACGAGCTGGTGGATCGTCCCGTCCGTGTCGATGACGTAGTGGGAGCAGACCTGCGGCGTCTCCCCGAGCTCGGCGTCGGGGACGTCGCGGTCGAACGTGCTGAACACCGCGGCGTAGCTGCTCGAGGCGGTGTAGTGGATGACGATCACCTTCGGGTCGACGAGCCGCGCGGTGTCGATCCCGTAGTGGCGCCGGGCGTACGCGCGGGTCTCCGCGATCCGCCGGGCGTCGAAGGCGATCGGGCTCTGGACGACGGGCGGACGCGGCGGGGCCTCGGCGGCGAGCATCGTCGGCACGCTAGTGTCTGCTGCACGCGAGCCGTCGCCCTGAAGGCGCGGCGCGCGACGAGACGAAGGAGGGACCATGCGAGTCCTCTGCCTCCGCTGCCTCAAGCTCTGGTCCTCAGAGCGCGTCACGCACCGGGCGAGCTGCCCGAACTGCGGCGGCGCGCTCCAGGCCCACGGACGCTGAGCAGCCCCACAGGCCACCCTGACGCCCCGCCGTGGCAATCCCGCCGTGGCGGGGCGGACCGGCCGCGCGCGCATCCGGCGCCCCGGGGCGATCCCTCCCGCCTGCCGGTCCGTAGGTCGAGCGGGCCGGCGCCCGGAACGGGCCGCCGGCTCCCGGATCATCACGCGCAGACCCGCAGCCTCCCGAGGGGGCGCGGGAGCGGCGTCGCGTCCTCACCGATCCCTGCCAGGTGCCCGTTGCCCCCTGACTTCCACATCGACCTCCGCCCCGACCGCGAACGCCTCGTGCTCATCCCCCACGGCGAGCTCGACCACTTCACCGCGGCGACGCTCCGCGGCGCGATCGAGGGCGCGGTGGCCGACGGCTGGGCGGGCATCGTGCTCGACCTCCGGCGGCTGAGCTTCATGGACGGCGGCGGCCTGCACGTGCTCATGGACGCCCGCGACGGCCGGCTGGGCCGGGCGCGCTTCGAGATGGTGGACGGCGTCGACGCCGTCACCCGGCCGGTGGAGCTCCTCGGCGGCCCCCGGCTGCTGCCGGCCGCGGCGGGCCTCTAGACCTCGGGTCGCCGGGGGACCTGCTGGGTGATGCAGTGCGGGCCGCCGCCGCCGTAGGCGATGACCTCGCCGCGCACGCCGACGACCTGCTGCGCCGGATAGGCGGCGGCGATGCGCTCGAGCGCCTCGGCGTCCTCGGGCATCCCGCAGGTCGGCACCACCACGAAGTCCGCCCCCACGTAGAAGTTGAGGTAGGAGGCGACGATCTCCTCGTCGGCGATCGTCAGGCGCGGCAGGAGCGGGAACGGGGTGACGGCGAGCCCCGCCGCCTGCGCCCGCGTGCGGTTCTCCTCCATCGCGCCGTGGTTCGGGTCCTCCGGGCCGACCGCCTGGAGCAGGAGCTCGCCCGGGGCGGTGAAGGCCGCGACGAGGTCGACGTGGCCGTCGGTGTCGCGGTCCTCGAGCAGGCCGAGCCCGAGCCACACCACGTCCCGCGCCCCGAGCCGCGCCCGGAGCTCCTCCGCGATCTCCTCCCGGGTGAGCTCCGGGTTGCGGGTGGGGTGGAGCAGGCACTGCTCGGTGGTCAGGAGCACGCCGGCGCCGTCCACGTGGATCGAGCCGCCCTCGAGGATCAGCGCCGAGCGCGCGATCGGCTCGCCGAGGCGGGCGCAGAGCCGGGTCGCGAGCGTCGCGTCGTCGGCGAACGGGTGGAAGCGCTCCCCCCAGGCGTTGAAGCCGAACTGCACCGCCGCCCGTTCCCCCGTCTCGTCGTCGAGCGTGAAGATCGGCCCCGAGTCGCGCAGCCAGGAGTCGTCGATCGCGAGCTCGACCACGTCGACCGCCTCGGTGAGGGTGACCCGCGCCTCCGCGGCGTCGGCCGCGTCGGCCACGACCATGGTCACCGGCTCGAAGGCGGCGACCGCGTTGGCCACCCCCGCGTACTGCACCTTCGCGGCTGCTAGCTCGCTGCCCCACAGCTCCCGCCGGGTGGGCCAGGCCATGAGCGTGCGCTCGTGCGGCGCCCACTCCGGCGGCATCACGGCGGTCACGAGGGCTACTTGGCCGTCCGCTTCTGGCGCTGCAGCCGGACGCGCTCCTCCTGCTTCTCGACCACCTGCCCGATGAGCCGGAGGTACTGCTGCACCCCGGTCGCCTTCAGGCGTCCCTCGTCGAGCGCCTGGTGCCAGTCGGCGAGCCGGGCGCCGTGCTCGACCATCAGGTTGAAGAAGTCGCGGCGCAGCTCCACGCGGACCTTCGCGTCGAGCCCCGGGTCCTTCGTCACCTCGAGGTCGGGCAGCACGAGGCGGAACTGCTGCAGGTCGGAGCGCCCGCTCAGGTCCACCCCGACCACCAGGGTCAGCGGCTTGAGCTGCGGGACCTCCTCCAGCAGCTCGCCCACCACCGCCTGGATCATCGGCTTGGCGTCGGCCATCGGGCCAGCCTAGCCCGCCCCGCCGCCTAGATCCTGTGGCGCTGGAGCAGCTTCTTGCCGATCACCATCCGCTGGATCTCCGAGGTGCCCTCGCCGATCAGCAGCAGCGGCGCGTCGCGGTAGAGCCGCTCGATCTCGTACTCCTTGGAGTAGCCGTAGCCGCCGTGGATGCGGAAGGACTCCTCCACGCAGAAGCGCCCGGCCTCGGAGGCGAAGAGCTTGGCCATGCCGGCCTCGAGGTCGGAGCGCTGCCCCTCGTCCTTCATCCGCGCGGCGCGCATCGTCAGCAGGCGCGCCGCGTCGACCTGGGTGGCCATGTCGGCGAGCTTGAACTGGATGGCCTGGTGCTCGGCGATCGGCACCCCGAACGCCTTGCGCTCCTGCGCGTAGCGCAGGGCGAGCTCGAGCGCGCGCTGGGCGATGCCCACCCCGCGGGCGGCGACGTTGACGCGGCCGACCTCGAGCGCGTCCATCATCTGCCCGAAGCCCTTGTGCAGGCCGGCCTCCTCCCCGCCGAGCACGTTCTCGGCCGGGCAGCGGTAGCCGTCGAAGATGAGCTCGGTCGACTCGACGCCCTTGTAGCCCATCTTCTTCAGCTTGGGCGGCACGGTGAGGCCCTTGTGCGCCCCCGTGTTCTCACCGACGCCGGACTCCTTCTCGGCGATGAAGCAGGTCATGCCCTGGTGGCGCTTGGCGGCGTCCGGGTCGCTCCTGACCAGGACGAAGACCAGCGCGCTCATGAGGCCGTTCGTGACCCACATCTTCTGCCCGTTGATCTCGTAGTCGCCCTCGGGCGTCCGGGTCGCCGTGGTCTTGATCGCCTGCACGTCGGAGCCGAGCTCGGGCTCGGACATGGAGAACGCGGCACGCAGCTCGCCCGTGGCCATCCGCGGGAGGAAGCGCTGCTTCTGCTCCTCGGTGCCGAACTTCAGGAGCAGGTAGATCCCGATGAAGTGCGTGTTGACGACCCCGGAGATCGAGATCCAGCCGCGGGCCAGCTCCTCGACGATCATGGTGTAGGTCGTGAGGTCGAGCCCGAGGCCGCCGAGCTCCTCCGGGATCGTGATCCCGAAGAGGCCGAGCTCCTTCATCTGCTCGACGATCGGCTCGGGGTAGGCGTCCTCGTGGTCGTAGTGCTCCGCGTTCGGCAGGATCTGCTCGTCGGTGAACTGGCGGACCATGGCGATGATCTCGCGCTGCTCCTCGGTCATCTCGCGCCCCTGCGGGGCGGTGGTCACGGCCATGTCGGTTCCTCCTGCTCTCAGAAGCGTTCGGCGCGGGCCCGGCGGGTCCTCCGGGCCGTCCAGGCTACTCCGGCCCCGGGTCGGCCGGTCCCGGGGACCACGTGGGGCGACCCGGCGCCCGACACGTGCCGGCGGCGCGTCGAGGTCGCGGCCGAGCTGCCGAGGACCGCGAGCGGCGGGCGGGGCTGCGCGAGGAGCGCGGACCGCGTCGCGCGCCCCGGGCGGACGGGCCGCTCAGAGCTGCTTGGCCGTCGCGCGCGCGGCGACGAGCACCGGGTCGAGGGTGCCGCTCACCGGCGGCGCGTAGGAGAGGTCGACCCACTGGAGCTGCTCGACGTCCATGCCGCACCAGAGCGCCATCGCCAGCGTGTCGATGCGCTTCCCGGCCGTCGCACCGCCGACGACCTGGCCGCCGAGCAGGCGGCCCGTCCCGCGCTCGGCCACGAGCTTGACCCACATCGTCTCGTTGCCCGGCATGTAGCCCGCGCGGGTGTCGGTCTCGACGGTCTCGGTCACGTAGTCGAGCCCCTCCTGCCTGGCCTGCGCCTCGGTCAGCCCGGTCAGGGCGACCTCGAGGTGGCAGATCCGGCTGACCGCGGTGCCGAGGACGCCGGGGAAGGCGAGGTCGCCGCCCGTCAGGTTCACGCCGGCGATCCGGCCCTGCTTGTTGGCGTGGGTGCCGAGCTGGAGGTTCACCCCGCGGTCGAGCAGGCGGTGGCGGCTCTCGCAGCAGTCCCCGGCGACCCACACGCCCTCGACGCCGCGCGCGCGCTGGTGATCGTCGACCGCGAGCGCGCCCGACTCCCCGAGCTCGAGTCCCGCCGCCTCGGCGAGCGCGACGGCCGGCGTCACGCCCGTGGCCACCACGACGTGACGGGCCGGGAGCTCGCCGGCGTCGGTCTGCACCGCCCGCGGGAACCCTTCGGCGTCGAGCAGCACCGCCTCGACGCCCACGCCGAGCCGGACGTCGACGCCCAGCCCCTCGGCGGCGGCCTGCACCCGCGCGGCGAGCTCCGGGTCGAGCTGGCCGAACACCTGGTCGGCCCGGTCGACCATCGTGGTGGTGAGCCCCTGGCGCACCAGCGCCTCGGCCATCTCGAGGCCGATGTAGCCCGAGCCGATCACCACCGCGCCGGCGTCGGGATCGGCGTCCACGCCGGCCCGCAGCCTCCCGGCGTCCACCAGGGTGCGGGCGGCCTCGGCCGCCTCGATGCCGGGGATCGGCGGAGGCGTGGTGGTGGCGCCCGTGGCGATGAGGAGCTCGTCGTAGGGCTCCGAGGTCCCGTCCGCCAGCTCGAGGCGGCGGGCGCCGAGGTCGATCCCGGTGACCTCCGCGCCCATCCGGACGTCGAGCCCGTTGGCCCGGTGCGCCTCGGGCGTGCGGGCCACGAGCGCGTCGAGCGGATCGACCTCGCCCCCCACGTGGAACGGGATGCCGCAGGCCGAGTAGCTCGTGTACGACCCGCGCTCGAAGACGACGATCTCCAGCTCGGGCTCCCGCCGCTTGGCCACGGCGGCCGCGCCCATGCCCGCGGCGTCCCCGCCGACCACCGCCAATCGCCGTTGCACGCACCCGAATCTAGCGCTGGGTAGGTTCGCCTCCATGCCAACCGAGAACCGCCAGATCCGGCTCGCCGCGCGGCCGTCCGGGCTCCCGACGCCCGACGTGTGGGACCACACCACCGAGGAGGTCGGCGATCCGGGCCCGGGGCAGTTCCTCGCGAAGGT
>CAXSFZ010000003.1:15495-43714 GCA_964236905.1 uncultured Solirubrobacteraceae bacterium
AGCCGCACCGCCGAGCCCGTCGGCGCGACACCGCCGGGCGGGGTGGTCGTCAAGACGCTCTCGATCTCGCTCGACCCGGCGATGCGCGGCTGGATGAACGAGGGCAGGAGCTACATCCCGCCCGTGGGGCTCGGGGAGGTCATGCGCGCCGGCGCGATCGGCGAGGTCGTCGCCTCCGAGCACGACGGCTTCGCGATCGGCGACTTCGTCTCCTTCCCCTTCGGCGTGCAGGAGTACGCGCTCTCCGACGGGCAGGGGGTGACGAAGGTCGACCCCTCGATCGCGTCGCTGCCGACCTACCTCGGCACCCTCGGGATGACCGGCATGACGGCCTACTTCGGCCTGCTCGAGGAGGGCCGGCCGGTGGAGGGCGACAGCGTCGTGGTCAGCGGCGCGGCCGGGGCGGTCGGCTCGGTGGTCGGCCAGATCGCGAAGCTGAAGGGCTGCTCGGTGGTCGGCATCGCCGGCGGGCCGGAGAAGTGCGCCTGGCTCACCGACGAGCTCGGCTTCGACGCGGCCATCGACTACAAGGCGGACGACGTGCGGACCGCGCTCCGCGCGGCGGCGCCGAAGGGCGTGGACGTCTACTTCGACAACGTCGGCGGTGAGATCCTCGACGTGGTGCTGGGCCAGCTGCGCCGCCGGGCGCGCGTGGTGATCTGCGGGGCGATCTCGCAGTACAACGCCACCGACGCGATCAAGGGCCCGGCGAACTACCTCTCGCTGCTGGTCAATCGGGCCACGATGAAGGGCATGATCGTCTTCGACTACGCCGACCGCTACGCCGAGGCCGCGCGCGAGATGGCCGGCTGGCTCGAGGAGGGCAAGCTGCAGACGCGCGAGCAGGTCGTCCCGGGCGGCGTCGAGGCCTTCCCCGACGCGCTGCTCAAGCTCTTCGCGGGGGAGAACACCGGCAAGCTCGTGCTCGAGGTGGCCTGAGCGGCCCCGCCCCCGAGCCCGGCGCGCGCACCACCCCCCCGAGGCCGTTCGGATTCCGGCTCGCCCAGCGGGCTCCGATCCGAACACCCCGATCGCGGCCCCCGAGGTCGTTCGGATTCCGGCTCGCTCAGCGGGCTCGGATCCGAACGCCCCGATCGCGGCCCCGTCGCGGGCGCCCGGCCTGGGGCGAGACGGCGCGGCCCGGCCCGGGCGCCCGCCGCGCCGCCCCGGCCCGCCCCGCCCCGGCGCGGGCCGAACGCGTCAGGCGCTGAGCGCCTGCGCCATCTCGCGGAAGCAGGCGACGTAGGCGTCGACCGCCGCCTCGGTGTGGGTCACCGAGAGGGTCCACTCCTCCTCGCGCCCCGGCGTCATGAAGATGCCGCGGTTCAGGTTGAAGAGCCAGGCCAGGTCGCTGACCGCCTCGTCCTGGTTCTGCTTGAAGCTCTCGTAGTCGACCACCTTCTCGGGTGAGAAGGTCACGCAGCCCTTCGAGCCGACGCCCACGGAGTAGCCCGGCAGGCCGAACTCGGAGATGACGCCGGTGCAGCCCTCGAGGATCCGCGCGTTGAGCGCGTCGAGGTGCGCGTAGGCCGCGGGGGTCATGACCTCGAGCAGCGAGGCGCGCGCGGCCGCCATGCCCAGCGGGTTCCCGTTGTAGGTGCCCACCTGGTACACCGAGCCGTCCTCCACGCAGGCCATGATCTCCTCGCTGCCGCCGATCGCGCCGACGGGCAGGCCGCCGCCGAGCGCCTTGGCCAGCGTCACCAGGTCGGGCACCACGCCGAACTTCTCGATGGCGCCGCCCGCGGCGATGCAGATGCCGGTCTTCACCTCGTCGAAGATCAGCACGACCCCGTGCCGCGTGCAGATCTCGCGGACGGCCTCGAGGTAACCCGGCTCGGGGAGCACGACCCCGAGGTTCATCATCGCCGCCTCCATGATCACGCAGGCCGGCTTGCGCCCCTCCGCGTCGAGCTCGGCGATCCGCCGGTCCATGCCCTCGGCGTCGTTGAAGTGCACGGCGTGGACGTGGTCGACGGTCGACTGCGGGATGCCGGCGCCGTAGGGGATCGAGGCCGGGCGCGCGCGAGGGCCGATCGCGTCGACGGCGACCCCGATGGAGACCATCACCGTGTCGTGGTGGCCGTGGTAGGAGCCGAAGATCTTGAGGACGTCGGTGCGGCCGGTGTGGCCGCGCGCGATGCGGATCGCGTCCATCGTCGACTCCGAGCCCGAGTTCGTGTAGCGCCACTTCGGCAGCCCGAAGCGGCGGGCGAGCTCGGTCCCGACCGCGATCGCGTCCTCGGTCGGGGCCGCGAAGTGCGTCCCCTGCGCGTAGCGCTTGAGCACCGCGGCGCCGATCGCGGGGTGCGCGTGCCCCTGCACCATCGAGCCGAAGCCGTTGTGGAAGTCCCACAGCTCGTTCCCGTCGACGTCCCACACCCGCGGGCCCTCGCCGTGGGAGAGGTAGATCGGCCAGGGGTCCCGCACCTGGTAGCTCGACGCGACGCCGCCCGAGAGCACCCCCGCGGCGCGGGCGTACATCTCGCTGGAGCCCTTGGTGCGCTCGTCGAGGCGCCGGGCCTCGATCGCGGTGAGCTCCGCGAGGCGCGCACGATCGATCTGCGTGGTGTCGGTGCTGGCCATGGTGGTTGCATTGTGGCAGGGGCGACCAGCCGGGCTAGCGGCGCTCGGCGAGGAACAGCGTCTGCGCCGGGATGCGCCGGAGCCCCACGGCGCGGGGCTCCCCGAAGCCGGCGGCGGCGAGCAGCGCGCGCAGCTCCGGCGCGGAGAGGACCTCGGCGCCGCTCGTCAGGTGGAAGAAGAGCCCGAGGAACGCCTCGCCCCCGGGGCGCGTCCCGCGCGGGCGCCCGAAGAGGTCGAGGATCGCCAGGGTGGCCCCGGGCCGCAGCGCGGCGTGGACGCGCCGCAGCAGCGCGGCGATCGCCGCGGGCCCCAGGTGGTGGATCAGGTTGAAGACGAGCGCCGCGTCGTGCGGGCCGCCGAGGTCGACGTCGAACGCCGAGCCGGCGAGGTGGACGACCCGGTCGGCGTGCCCCGTCTCCTGCATGATCTCCCGGCCGACCGCGGCGGAGCCCGGCAGGTCGACCACGAGGGCGCGCAGCCCGGGATGGCGATCGGTCAGCGCCGCGGAGAACCACCCGTGGCCGCCCGCCACGTCGAGCACCGAGCGGGCGCCGGCGGGGAGCCGCAGCGCCCGGGCCACCTCGGGCGCCGAGAGCCGGGCCAGCTCGTACTGGCCGCGGATGTAGGCCGGCCAGCTCGGGTCCTCGGCGGGGGCGTCGTGGAGCTCGACGCCGCGCCCGTCGCGGACGAGCTCCTCGAGCCGCTCCCACCACGGCCAGTAGGTCGCGGTGTGGGCCACGAAGGTGCTCACCGACCGCGGCGAGGCGGGATCGAGCCAGGGGCGGGAGCGCCGCGCGAGCCGGTAGCACCCGTCGCGGCGCACCCGGAGGTGCCCCATCGCGGTGAGGCACTCGCAGAGCAGGCGGGTCCCCGCGGGCTGGAGGGCCAGCGCCCGCGCCAGGTCGTCGGCGCGCGTCGGCCCGTGGCGGGCCAGGTGCGCGAAGAGCCCGGTGGCCACGCCCACCTGGACCACCCGCGCGGTCGGCGGCGCGAAGAGCGTCTGCGGCACCGGCGTGGGGATGCGGTTCAGGGCGGCGCCGAGGAGCTCGACGGCGCGCTCGGGGATCAGGCCGATGCGGGCGATGGCTGCATGGTGACGGCCCGGGTACCCGCGCGGCATGTCCGAAGACGACGCACTCCAGCTCGAGGGCCGCCTGCGCCGCGATCTCGCCGAGCTCGCCGACCGCTGGGCCGACGAGCGCTTCGCCGCGGAGGCCTACCGCGCGCTCGCCGCGCGCGCCTGGCATCCCGTGGCCCCCGAGGGCAGCGAGCACGTCACCCTCTCCTTCGCCCGGGCCGAGGCGCTCGTCAACGAGCTCCGCGCGCAGGCGGGTGCGGGTGCGCTCGCGCTGGCGCAGACCGGCGGCGAGGGGCAGCTCGCCCGCACGGTCGAGACCGAGCTCGTGGCGCTGGGCTGGCGCTCCACGGCGGCCGAGACCGGCGAGCAGGATCCCGAGCACCTCGCCGCGCCGCCGCACCCCCCGGGCGCGGGCGCGAGCTAGTCAGTCGCCCGGCGCCGCGGCAGGCGCTCCGGAGTCGCTGCCCTCGCCCCCGTGGGCGGACGGCCCGCGGGCCTCGCTCACGGCGCGCGCCTCCCCGTACGCTGCGCGCCGATGCCCCTGCGCACCGTCACCGCGACGCGCTACGTCGCCCCGCTGCGCGAGGGAGGCTCGCTCCCGGCGCTGGTGGAGGCCGACGACGACGGGCTCTACGTCCTGAAGTTCCGCGGGGCCGGGCAGGGCCCGCGGGCGCTCGTCGCCGAGCTCGTCGCGGGCGAGCTGGCCCGCGCCTTCGGGCTCCCGGTGCCGGAGCTCGTGCTCGCGGAGCTCGACCCGGCGCTCGCCCCCGCCGAGCCGGACCAGGAGATCCAGGACCTGCTCGCGGCCAGCCCGGGGACGAACCTCGCGCTCGACTTCCTGCCGGGGGCGCTGACCTTCAACCCGGGCGCGCGCTTCGCGCCCGACCCCGAGCTCGCCGCCGCCGTCGTGTGGTTCGACGCGCTCGTGGAGAACGTCGACCGCACCGCGCAGAACCCGAACCTGCTCGTGTGGCACGACGCGCTGTGGTGCATCGACCACGGCGCGGCGCTCTACCGCCACCACGGCGGCTCGGACCCGGTCGCCGAGGCCCGCCGGCCCTTCGCGCTCGTCGGCCGGCACGTCCTGCTGGCGCAGGCGGGGGACCTGCAGGCCGCCGACGCCCGCCTGGCCGGGCGGGTCGATGCCGCGGGGCTGCAGGCGATCCTCGACGCGGTGCCACCCGCCTGGTTCGGGCCGGAGGGGTCCGGGCCCTACGCCGAGGCGCTCGGCCTGCGCCTGGAGGCGCCGCGGGCGTGGGCGCAGGCCGCGGAGGAGGCCCGCCGTGCCGCCGCCTGAGGCCTACCAGTACGCCCTCTGGCGCGTCGTGGCCGACCTGGAGCGCGGGGAGGCGCTGAACGCCGGCGTCCTGCTCTACGCCCGCCGCCACCGGTTCCTCGAGGCCCGCGTCCACCTCGACCGCGACCGGGTCGCGGCGCTCGCCCCCGCGCTCGACCTGGGCGCCGTGGCCGATCACCTCGACGGCCTCGCGCGCGTCGCGGCGGGCGAGGCGGCGGCGGGCGCGGTGGCGCGGCTGCCGCAGTCCGAGCGCTTCCACTGGCTCGTGGCTCCCGCCAGCACGGTGGTCCAGCCCGGCCCGGTGCACACGGGGGTCTGCGACGACCCGGCGGGGCTGCTCGAGCGCCTCTTCGCGCGGCTCGTGCTCTAGGTCCGCCGCGGGCGGGCGCTCAGATCTCCACGCCGGCCTGCGCGAGCCAGCCCTTCATCGGCTCGGGCGGGGCGCCGTCGTACTCGGCGCGCACCGCGAGGCGGATGAGCTGGTTGCCGTCGGCGACCACCTCGTCGCGGCGGTAGCAGAGGTAGGTGGCCACCGCTCCCGCGAGCTGGAGCTCGGCGTTCTCGGCCTGCGGGTCGAGCGCGCCGACGCCCTCCGCGATCCGCTGGCTCGCGGCGGCGGCCTCGCCGATCGGCTCGTCGGCGTCCTCGAAGCGGCCGAGCAGCTCGCCGAGATCCTGGTCGTTGCCGGAGGGGTCGAGCACGCGGACCGCGCGGTGCACGGCGTCGAAGATCGTCACGGGGGCTGGTTCGCTCGCCATCCGGGTCACCTACCCCGGAACGGCTCAGGTGAAGTAGAGCGCACGGATGCCGGCCGCGCCGAGCCGCTCCTCGAGGAACGCCCGCAGCTCGCCCATCACCGCCTTGGGGTACACGAACTTCTGCGCCCCGAACTTCGTGCGCTTCAGGGTCCGGACCTCCTCGTCCATCTCGAGCACGGTCGCGGGGTACCACCCACGCAGCACCGCGCGCGAGCCGGCCGTGAAGCGGTGGGTGATGAGCTCGGCGGTGAGGTCGAGCCCGGCGATCCCGTCGACCTCCGCCGCGACCGCGTCCAGCAGCCCGGCGTAGCCCTCGCGCCAGCCCTCGAAGGGCATGATCGGCGCGATGGTCAGGCCGACCGGGTAGCCCGCGCGGGCCATCGCCCCGAGCGCCCGCAGCCGTGCGCCGACGTTCGCGGTCCCGCCCTCGAAGCGCCGGGCGACCCAGTCGGCGTTGACCGAGAACCGTGCGCGCGTGCGCCCGCGGTGCTCGAGCGGGAGGAACGAGGCGACGTCGTCGAACTTCGTCGTGAAGCGCAGCCCGGCCGCCTCGCGCGGGCCGAAGTGCTCAATCGCCCGCGCCAGGCCGCCCGTGAGGTGCTCCATGGCCAGCGGGTCGGTGTAGCAGGAGGCCTCGAAGGTCGTGCCCTCGTCGCGCCGCGCCTTCGACCGGCTCGTGATCGTGCCCTTTCCCTCGAAGGCCCGGGTGCTCTCGAGGATCTCGTCGAGGTTCGCGTAGACGCGGGTGACCGGCGGCCCGGGCAGCGAGCCGGCCAGGTAGCAGTACTGGCAGTGGGCGGGGCACCCGTGCGCGAGGTGGAAGGAGAAGTCGGCGCTCGGGGGGATGGGCTGGAGCTTCATCGCGCTCGGCGGCGCGACCACGATCCCCATGGTGGTCTTCGCGCGGCGGTAGGTCTCGCGCTCGTCGGCGCCCCGCAGGCCGGTGAGCCGGTTGGCCGGGAGCTCGACCACGTCGACGCCGAGCGCCGCGCAGCGCTCCGCCACCGCCCGCCCGTGGGCGTGCTCGCGCGCCGCGGGCGTGATCAGCGCGCGCTTGGGCGTCCAGCGCTTGACGGGCCCGGGCGCGGGGTCCGGCGCGGCGCGCTGCTCGGCGAGGGCCATCCCGTCAGCTTCTCCGGCGAGTGCCGTTTCACCCCCACCGCCTGCGGGTGATCCGGCGCTCACCCCGGTTCGGGCGCCCAGCCACTGCTCGACGCAAAGGGCCGGCGGCTGTACCTTCGCCAGCCATGCCCGCCGGAGCCGCGCCCGCCCTGACGCTCGACGCGCTGCGCGGACTCGTCGAGGGCGGGAGCGTGGACACCGTCGTCCTCGCCCTCACCGACATGCAGGGCCGGCTGCAGGGCAAGCGCCTGGACGCCCACCACTTCCTGGAGACCGTCGTCGAGCACGGCGCCGAGGCCTGCAACTACCTGCTGGCCGTCGACGTGGAGATGGCGCCCGCGGACGGCTTCGCGATGAGCTCGTGGGAGCGCGGCTACGGGGACTTCGTGATGGTCCCCGACCTCGCCACGCTGCGGCCCGCGCCGTGGCTCGAGGGCACCGCGCTGCTCCTGGCCGACGTGCGCTGGGAGGACGGGACGGACGTCGTCGCCTCCCCGCGCCAGGTGCTGCGCGGCCAGCTCGCCCGGCTGGCCGAGCGCGGCTGGACGGCGCAGGCGGCGACCGAGCTCGAGTTCCTGGTCTTCCGCGACTCCTACGAGCAGGCCTGGGACGCGGGCTACGTCGGGCTGACGCCCGCCAATCGCTACAACGTCGACTACTCCATCATCGGGACGACCCGGGTGGAGCCGCTCCTGCGCCGCATCCGCACGACGATGCGCGGCGCCGGCCTGGTGGTCGAGGACGCCAAGGGCGAGTGCAACCTCGGCCAGCACGAGATCAACTTCAGGTACGCCGACGCGCTCACCACCGCCGACCAGCACGTCGTCTACAAGACCGCCGCCAAGGAGATCGCCGCCGAGCTCGGGATGGCCGTCACCTTCATGGCGAAGTACGACCAGCGCGAGGGCTCGAGCTGCCACGTCCACCTCTCGCTGCGCGACGAGCAGGGCGGCCCCGTCTTCGCGGACCGGCCCGACCTCTTCGACGCGTTCCTGGCCGGCAACCTCGCCCACGCGCGCGAGCTGACGCTCCTCCTCGCGCCGAACGTCAACTCCTACAAGCGCTACGCCGACGCCTCCTTCGCCCCCACCGCGATCGCCTGGGGCCACGACAACCGCACCTGCGGCTTCCGGGTCGTCGGCCACGGGCCCTCCAAGCGCCTGGAGTGCCGGATCCCCGGCGCCGACGTCAACCCCTACCTGGCGCTCAGCGCGATCGTGGCCGCCGGGCTCCAGGGGATCGACGACGGCCTCGAGCTCGAGCCCCCGTGCACGGGCAACGCCTACGCCAGCGGCCACCCGCGCGTGCCGGGAAGCCTCGCCGAGGCGCACGGGCTCTTCGCAGGCTCGGCCCTCGCGCGCACTGCGCTGGGCGAGGAAGTCGTCGACCATTACGCCAACGCCGCCCGGGTGGAGCTCGCCGCCTTCGGGGCGGCGGTGACCGACTGGGAGCGCGTCCGGGGCTTCGAGCGGCTGTGAGCGCCGGGGCGGCGGACGCGGGCCTCTTCGCCCCGGTCGTCTCCCATACGGCCTTCGAGGAGACGCTGGACCGCCTCGGCACCGCCATCAAGCTGGGCCTCCTGGCGCCGGGCGAGCGGCTGCCGGCCGAGCGCGAGCTGTGCACGCGGCTCGGGATCGCGCGCTCCACGCTGCGCCAGGCGCTCACCGCGCTGGTGCAGAGCGGCCAGCTCCACGCGGTGCGCGGGCGCGGCGGCGGCACCTGGGTCGCCGACCCGCCGCCGCCCGGCGACCCGCTGAGCGACGCGGAGCTCGCAGGGTGGCGGGAGATCTGCGACCAGCGCTTCACGGTCGAGGTGGGGGTCGCGGCCCTGGCCGCCTCCCGCGCCGACGCCTCGGCGCTCGCCGGCCTCGACGCGCTCGTGGTCGCGATGGACGACCGCGTCGAGGACTTCCCGGCCTACCGCGCCGCGGACGTCCGCTTCCACATCGGCCTGGCCGAGGCCACGCGCTCGACCCGGGTGGTGAGCGCGATGACCGAGGTCCAGGCGCTGATGACCGACCTCATCACCCACATCGCCCATCCACCCGAGGTGCTCGAGCACGCCAACGCCCAGCATGCGCGGCTGCTGCGGGCGATCCGCGTCGGCGACCCGAGCCACGCGCTCGGCGTGATGAGCGATCACCTGCAGGGCACCGAGCACGTCCTCGCCGGGCTCCTCCCGGGCGGATAGCCCACCCCGACCGCGTGTCGGTTGACACGTGGGCGCTCGCCGCCGTAGGTTGCCGCCCGGAAGAAGGTCCAGGCAGCAGACCTTTTGCTGCGCCCCACGCTCGGCGAGGAGAACGCATGGCCACCACGCAGCGCAGCAGCGACGAGGCGCGCCTCGCCGAGCTCGGCTACTCGCAGGAGCTCGACCGCAGCTGGACGGGCTTCCAGAACTTCGCCATCTCGTTCACGATCATCTCGATCCTGGCCGGCTGCTTCACCACCTACG
This sequence comes from uncultured Solirubrobacteraceae bacterium, assembly GCA_964236905.1. Lineage (GTDB taxonomy): Bacteria > Actinomycetota > Thermoleophilia > Solirubrobacterales > Solirubrobacteraceae > Paraconexibacter. The sequence goes on from CAXSFZ010000003.1 coordinate 24,792, forward strand.
GGCAGGCGTGGAACAACGGCGGCCCCGTCGCGATCTCCTGGGGCTGGCCGCTCATCTCGATCCCGATCCTGATCATCGGCTTCTGCATGAGCGAGCTCGTCTCCGCCTACCCGACGGCGGGCGGGATCTACTGGTGGGCGGCGCGGCTCGGCGGCCCGGTCTGGGGCTGGTTCACGGGGTGGTTCAACCTCATCGGCCTCGTCGCGGTGACCGCCTCGGTGGACTACGGCGCGGCGACCTTCATGAACACGGTCTTCGGGCTCTACGACTTCGACCTCTTCAACGGCGTGCAGACCGGCAAGCCCTTCCTGCACGGGACGTTCTTCCTCTTCCTGATCATCCTCGCGCTGCACGCGACGATCAACATCGCCGGCAGCCACCTCGTCGCGCGGGTCAACGGCATCTCGGTCTGGTGGCACGTGGCCGGCGTCGCGGTGATCCTGCTCGTGCTGGTGTTCGTCCCGAGCAAGCACGCCTCGCTCGACTTCGTCTTCACCGAGCACATCAACAACTCGGGCTTCGGCGGCCACATGTACTGGTTCTACGTGCTGCCGCTCGGCTTCCTGCTGACGCAGTACACGATCACCGGCTACGACTCCTGCGCCCACATCTCCGAGGAGACCCAGGGCGCCTCCGACGCCGCGGCCAAGGGCGTCTGGCGCTCGATCTTCTACTCGGCCGTCATCGGCTGGATCCTGCTGCTCGCGATCACCTTCGCGGCGACCGACGTCGGCGCGATCAACGACGGCGCCGGCTCGTCGATCGCGGTGCTCGAGAGCGCCATGGGCACCGGCTGGGTCAAGCTCGTCCTCATCATCTCGGTGGTCGGCCAGCTGTTCTGCGGCGCCGCCTGCCTGACCAGCGCCTCGCGCATGTGCTACGCGTTCAGCCGGGACGGCGCGATCCCCGGCTCGCGCATCTGGAGCAAGGTCAACGCCCGTCGCATCCCGGTCAACGCGGTCCTGTTCATGGCCCTGTGCGGCGCCCTGATCACCGTCCCGGCGTACTTCCCGAACTCCGGCGGGGTCACCGTGGCGTTCTTCGCCGTGGTCTCGATCGCCGTCATCGGGCTGTACATCGCTTACGTCATCCCGATCTACCTGCGCTGGCGCGAGGGCGACACCTGGCAGGCCGGCCCCTGGACCAACGGCGCGAAGTACAAGTGGATGAACCCCGTGGCGGTCGTCTGGGTCGCGATCGTGACGGTCATCTTCGTCCTGCCGACGACGCCCGCCGGCACGCCATTCCGGGACGAGTTTTCCTGGTCCGCGGTCAACTACGCGCCGCTCGTGACCTTCGGCGTCATCGCCGTCGTCGGAGTCTGGTGGGTGCTCAGCGCGCACAAGACGTTCACCGGGCCGAAGATGACCGTCAGGGAGCTCGACGCCGAAATCGACGTCCTCTGAGCGTGGCCGACGTCCTGCAGGTCCTGGAGCCCGCCACGGGCGGGCTCCTGGCCGAGCTCCCCGCGGCCGGGCCGGCCGAGGTCGACGCCGCGGTCGCGCGGGCGGCGGCGGCCTTCCCGGCCTGGCGCGCGGTCTCCCCCGGGGACCGCGCCACGCTCCTGCGGCGGCTGGCCGGCGTGGTCGAGGAGCACCTCGACGAGCTCGCGATCCTCGAGGCGCGCGACGCGGGCCACGCCATCGCCGACGCGCGCGGCGAGGTCGCCTCGGTCGCCGAGGTGCTGCGCTACTACGCGGGAGCGCCCGAGCGGCTGCTCGGCGACACGATCCCGGTCGCCGGCGGCCTGGGCTTCACGGTGCGCGAGCCGCTCGGGGTGGTCGGCCTCATCACCCCCTGGAACTTCCCGCTGCCCATCGCCGCCTGGAAGCTCGGGCCGGCGCTGGCGGCGGGGAACACCGTGGTGCTCAAGCCGGCCGAGCTCGCGCCGCTCAGCTGCCTGCGGCTCGAGGCGCTCGCGCTCGAGGCCGGCTTCCCGGAGGGCGTGGTGAACGTCGTCTGCGGCACCGGGGCGCAGGCGGGAGCCGCGCTCGTGGCTCACCCGGGCGTCGCGAAGATCGCCTTCACGGGCTCGACGGCCACGGGCCGGTCGGTCGCCCGCAGCGCGGCCGAGACGCTCAAGCGGGTGACCCTGGAGCTCGGCGGCAAGAGCGCGAACGTCGTCTTCGCCGACGCCGACCTCCCGCGCGCCGCCGCGGCCGCGCCCGCCGCCGTCTTCGCCAACGCGGGCCAGGACTGCTGCGCACGCTCGCGGCTGCTCGTCCAGCGCTCGGCCGTCGAGGAGTTCCTGGAGCTCCTGGAGCCCGCGGTGCGCGCGTTCCGGGTCGGCGACCCGCTCGAGGAGGCGACGCAGATGGGCCCGCTGATCTCGGCCGCCCAACACGCGAAGGTCGCCGGGTACGTCGCCGAGGGTCCGGTCGCGTTCACCGGCAGCGCGCCCGCGGGCGAGGGGTTCTGGTTCCCGCCGACGGTCCTCGCGCCGGTCGACAACGCCGCCCGCGTCGCCCAGGAGGAGATCTTCGGCCCGGTGGTCTGCGTGGTGGCCTTCGAGGATGAGGCCGACGCGGTGCGGCTGGCCAACGCGACGCCCTACGGCCTCTCCGGCTCGATCTGGACGCGGGACGGCGGCCGCGCGCTGCGGCTCGCGCGGGCGCTCGACGCGGGCGTGCTCTCGATCAACTCGAACTCCTCGGTGCGCACCGCGACGCCCTTCGGCGGGGTCAAGCAGTCGGGCTACGGCCGCGAGCTCGGGCCCCACGCCACCGACGCGTACTCCGAGGTCAAGACCGTGTTCTACGCGACGGAGGAGTGAGGATGGGTCGTCTGGACGGCAAGGTCGCGGTCATCACCGGCGCGGCCGGCGGCATCGGCGCGGCCACGGCGGAGCTCTTCCTCGCCGAGGGCGCCACGGTGGTGGGCGCGGACCTGCGCCCCGACGGCGTCGGCACCCTCGCGCTGGCCGTCGACGTGACCGACGAGGAGGCGGTGCGGGCGATGTACGCGCGGACCGTCGAGGAGTTCGGCCGCATTGACGTCCTCTTCAACAACGCGGGCATCTCCCCCGACGACGACGTCTCCGTGCTCGACACGAGCTTCGAGGCCTACCAGCGCGTGCAGGACGTGAACCTCAAGTCGGTCTTCTTCTGCTGCAAGCACGGGATCCCCCACCTGCGCGCGAACGCGGGCCCGATCCGGGGCTCGGTGGTCAACACCGCCTCGTTCGTCGCGGTCATGGGCGCGGCCACCTCGCAGATCTCCTACACCGCCTCCAAGGGCGGCGTGCTCGCCCTCTCCCGGGAGCTCGGGGTCGAGTTCGCGCGCGAGGGCATCCGGGTCAACGCGCTGTGCCCCGTCCCCGTCGACACGCCCCTGCTCCGGGAGCTCTTCGCCAAGGACCCGGTCAAGGCCGCGCGCCGCATGGTGCACGTGCCGGTGGGGCGCTTCGCGACCGCCGAGGAGATCGCCCGGCCCGTCCTCTTCCTCGCCTCGGACGACTCGAGCTACGTCAACGCGACGACCTTCCTGGTCGACGGCGGCCTGAGCGGCGCGTACACCACGCCGGAGTAGCCGGGCCCCGAGCCCGTCCCTCCGTCCGCGGCCCGCGGACGGACGCCTCAGCGCTCCACGACGTGCTCCAGCGGCTCGCCGCGGACCCAGCGCCCGAGCTGCTCGGCGGCCAGCCGCGCGGCGCGCTCGAGCGCGGGCCGGGTGTCACCCGCGACGTGCGGGGTGATCGCCAGCGTGCCCGACGCCCCGCGGAGCGGGTGGTCGGCGGGCAGCGGCTCCGGCGCGGTGACGTCGAGCACCGCGCGCAGCCGCCCTCCCTGCACCTCCGCGGTGAGCGCGTCCGTGTCCACCACCGCGCCGCGGCCGGCGTTCACCACCACCGCGCCGTCGGGGAGCGCCGCGAGCGCCTCCCGGCCGACGAGCCCGCGCGTCGCGTCGGTGAGCGGCGTCAGGACCACGAGGTGGTCGGCCGTGGGAAGGAGCGCCAGGAGCTCGTCGGTCCCGTGGACGCCCGCGCGTGCGTGCGAGGCCACGCCGACGACCTCCGCCCCGAACGGCGCGAGCCGCGCCGCGACGGCGCGGCCGATCGAGCCGAGGCCGAGGACGAGCACCCGCGCGCCGCACAGCTCGCGCGGCTGCCAGCGCTCCCGCCGCCGGTCGCGCGCGCCCTCCAGCAGGCCGGTGCTCGCGCCGAGCAGCGCGGCCAGGACCCACTCGGCGACCGGCGTGTCGCGGGAGCCCACGGCGTTGCAGAGCACCACGCCGTCGTCCAGGTGCTCCTCGACCCAGTCCGTCCCGGCCGAGAGCACCTGCACGACCTCGAGCCCGGCCAGCCCGCGCAGGGCGGCATGGACCTCGGGCGTGTCGTGGCTCGGGACGACGAAGCCCGCGCCCGCGAGCGAGGCCGGGCCCTCGAGCCGCCGGAGCTCCACCCCCTCCGGCGCGTGGGCGGCGATCGTCGCGAAGCCGCGCGGGGCCACCACCGCCAGCCGCGCCGGGTCCCGCCGGGCCGGGTCGCTTCCAGCAGGCGCCATGGCCTGCGGCTACCCGCGAAGCCCCGCGCTCAGGCCGCCCACCGGGCGACACCCCCGCGCATCAACGGGGTCTGACCCCTTTGATGCGTTCGTGGCGGACGGCACGTGACCGGTGCACGACTCCTCGCGGCGCGGTCCGCCGGGCCGCCGGCGGACCGGCGGCCGGCGCGGGCTCAGCCGAGTGCGACGATCGCGTCGATCTCCACCTGGGCCCCGAGCGGGAGCGCCGCCACGCCGATGAGCGTGCGGGCCGGCGGCGCCTCGGGGAACCACTCGGCGTAGGCGGCGTTGACGTCGGCGAAGGTCGTGATGTCCACGACGTAGATCGCGCAGCGGACCGCCTCGGTGAGCCGGGCGCCGGCGGCGGCGCAGACGATCGACAGGTTCTCGAGGCAGCGGTGCGTCTGGGCGCCGAGATCCCCTTCGACGAGCGCGCCGCTGACCGGGTCCAGCGGAACCTGCCCGGAGCAGAAGAGCAGCCCGCCGTGGGCCACGGCGTGCGAGTAGGGGCCGACGGCGCGCGGCGCGCCCTCGGCGGTGGTGGTCGTCCGGGCGGCGGGCATCCGGCGAGGCTACCCGCCCGCTCCGGGTACGGTGCGTCGCGTGTCCCGGCCCCGCCTGCTCCTGACCCTCCTCGTCCCGGCCGCGGCGGCCCTCGCCGCCCCCGGCGTCGCCTCGGCGGCGCTGCCCTGGACGCCGTGCGCGCCCACGGGCTTCGAGTGCGCCACGCTCGACGTGCCGCTCGACCGCGCGGCGCCTCAGGGCGCCGCGATCACCCTGAGCGCCAAGCGCGTGCCGGCCGCCGCCAACCCGGGCCAGGTCGCCCTGGTCGCGCTCGCCGGCGGTCCCGGCCAGGCCGCGATCCCGATCGCCGCGGACTTCGCCGCGATCCTCGGTCCCGGGCTCGCCTCGCGCGACCTGCTCGTGGTGGATCAACGCGGGACGGGCGCCTCCAGCCCGCTGAGCTGCCCGGCCCTCGAGCGCACCAGCGGCACGCTGACCGCCGTCGCCGGGGACTGCTCCAAGCAGCTCGGGCCGCGCCGCGGCTTCTTCCGCACCGCGGACACCGTGGCGGACCTCGAGGCGCTGCGCATCGCCGGCGGCTACGCGAAGCTCGCCTTCTACGGCGTCTCCTACGGCACGAAGGTCGCGACGGCCTACGCCTCCGCCCACCCTGCCACCACGGAGTCCATCGTGCTCGACTCGGTCGTCACGCCCGAGGGCCCCGACGCGTTCCGGCGCTCCTCGCTGCAGGCCGTGACGCGGGTGGCCGACGACATCTGCGCGAACGGCCGCTGCCGGGGGATCACCGCCCGGGCCTCGCGCGACCTGCGCACGCTCGCCGCCCGGCTGCGACGCAAGCGCCTCAGCGGGCGGGTCTACTCGCCGACGGGCCGCGGCTTCACGGCGCGCCTCAGCGAATCCGGGCTGTTCGGCATCCTCCTCGCGGGCGACCTCAACCCGACGCTTCGCGCGGAGCTGCCCGGCTCGGTGCGCGCGGCGCTGGGCGGCGACGCGCAGCCGCTGCTGCGGCTGAGCGTGCGGTCGGCCGGCCTCGAGAACGCCGCGGGCTACCAGAGCTCGCGCGCCGACTCGGACGCGCTCTTCCTCACGACCACCTGCGAGGAGAACCCGACGTTCCCGTGGACCCGCGGAGCCTCGGTGAGCACCAAGGCCCGGCAGGCCACCCGGGCGGCCAGGGCGCTGCCCGCCGGCGCGACGGGTCCGTTCTCGCGCGAGGTCGCGCTCGAGCAGGGCGTCCTGCCGATCTGCCTCGGCTGGCAGACGGCCTCGCCCGCCCCCGTCGCCGACGGCCCGCTGCCCGCCGTGCCGCTGCTCGTCATCGACGGCGCCGGCGACCTGCGCACCCCGCTCGAGGACGCCCGCGGCGTGGCCGCCCGGGTGCCCGGCGCGCAGCTGCTCGCGGTCCCGAACGTGGGCCACTCCGTGCTGGGCGCCGACCCGACCAGCTGCTCGAGGGACGCGATCGCGGCCTTCTACGGCGGGCAGCCCGTCGCGCCGTGCGCCGCCACCGCGCCGCGCTTCGCGCCGACGCCGCGCCCGCCGCTGCGGGTCTCGCGCCTGAAGCCTTACGCGAAGCTCACGGGCCAGGTGGGCCGCACCGTCGAGGCCCTGCGGCGCACGGTCAACGACGCGCGCTCCCAGGTGCTCGGCGAGGCGATCGCCCTCGGGCGCAACCCGGGAGGAGCGGGCGGCCTGCGCTCCGGCTCGATCTCGGTGAGCTCCCGGGGGCTGCGCCTGCGGCGCTACGAGTACGTCCCGGGCGTCCTGGTGAGCGGCACCCTGCCCGACCGCGGCACGGCCTCCTTCACCGTCTCGGGCCGCGCGGCGAGCGCCGGCACGGTCCGGGTGACCCAGGCGCTGCGGGTGAGCGGCCGCCTCGGCGGGCGCCGGATCACGGCCCGCTTCGGCACCGCCGCCGCCGACGCGCTGGGTCCCTTCGGCGGGCTGACGCTCGCGCAGGCGATCGCGCGCGGGCAGCGGATCCACGCGGCCGTCGGGTAGCGCCGTGGCCAACGCGCTCGCGCGGGAGAGCTCCCCGTACCTGCTCCAGCACGCCGAGAACCCGGTGCCGTGGCTGCCCTGGGGGGCCGAGGCGCTCGGCCGCGCCCGCGCGGAGGAGAAGCCGCTGCTCGTCTCCATCGGCTACTCCGCCTGCCACTGGTGCCACGTCATGGAGCGCGAGTCCTTCGAGGACGAGGCGGTGGCGGCGCTGATGGCCGAGCACTTCGTCTGCGTGAAGGTCGACCGCGAGGAGCGCCCGGACGTCGACGCGCTCCATATGGAGGCCGTGCAGGCGATGACGGGCCAGGGCGGCTGGCCGCTCAACGTCTTCCTCACCCCCGAGCAGGTGCCGTTCTACGGCGGGACGTACTTCCCGCCCGAGCCGCGCCACGGCATGCCCTCCTGGCCGCAGGTGCTCGAGGCGGTGGCCCGCGCGTGGCGCGAGCAGCGCGAGGAGATCCGCGCGCAGGGCGAGCGCATGGCCGCGCGCCTGGTCGGCGGCGCCGCCCTCACGCCGAGCGAGGAGCCGCTCGCGGCGAGCGCCCTCGAGAGCGCGCAGGCGACGCTCCGCAGCCAGTTCGACACGGTGAACGGCGGCTGGGGCGGCGCGCCGAAGTTCCCCGCGGCCTCGACGCTGGCCTTCCTGCTGCGACGCGGCGAGACCGCGATGAGCGCCTACACGCTGAGCTCGATGGCCTCGGGCGGCATCTACGACCTCGTCGGCGGCGGCTTCGCCCGCTACGCGGTCGACGCGACCTGGACCGTCCCGCACTTCGAGAAGATGCTCTACGACAACGCGCTGCTCGCACGGGCCTACCTGCACGGCTTCCAGCGGACGGGCGAGCCCGCCTTCCGCCGCGTGTGCGAGGAGACGCTCGACTGGGTGCTGCGCGACCTGCGCGGCCCCGAGGGGGCGTTCATGTCCGCGCTCGACGCGGATTCGGAGGGCGTCGAGGGGAAGTTCTACGTCTGGAGCGTGGAGGAGCTCGAGACGGTGCTCGGTGACGACGCCGAGGTGGCGATCCGCTGGCTCGGCGCCACCCCCGCGGGCAACTTCGTCGACCCGCACCATCCGCCGGCGCCGGGCGCACCGGGCCTGAACGTCCTGGAGGACCGCGGCCCGCGGCCCGACGCGGAGACCGTCGCCCGGGTGCGCTCGAGGCTGCGGGAGGTCCGCGAGCGGCGGACGTGGCCCGGGCTCGACGACAAGCGGCTCGCCGCCTGGAACGCGCTCGCGATCGGCGCCCTGGCCGAGGCCGGAGCCGTCCTGGGGCGCGCGGACTACGTCGAGGCGGCGCGGACCGCCGCCGCGTTCGTCCTCGAGCACATGCGGGACGCCCGGGGCCGGCTGCTGCGCAGCTTCAACGCCGGCGAGGCGCGGCTGCCCGCCTACCTCGAGGACCACGCGTTCCTGCTCGAGGCGCTATTGAGCCTCTATGAGGCGACCTTCGAGCCGCGCTGGTTCACCGAGGCGCGCGCGCTGGGCGACACGCTCCTGGACCGCTTCGCCGATCCCGAGCGCGGAGGGTTCTTCTCCACCGCGGTCGACGCGGAGCCGCTGCTGACCCGCCGCAAGGACCTCGAGGACTCCCCCATCCCGGCCGGCGGCTCGAGCGCCGCGCTCGGCCTGCTGCGCCTCGCGGCGCTCACGGGCGAGCATCGCTACGCGGCGGCGGCGGAGGGCCAGCTGCAGCTGCTCCACGAGCTGGCGGTGCGCCACCCGAGCGCGTTCGGCCACCTGCTCCAGGCGCTCGACGAGCAGCTCCGACCCCGACGGGAGGTCGCGGTGGTCGGCCCCGCCGAGGAGCGCGCGGAGCTCCTCGCGGTGGTGCGCGAGGAGCTCCGGCCGGGCGTGGTGCTGGCCGGCGGCGACGGCGCGGACGCCGCCGTGCCGCTGCTCGAGGGGCGCGAGCCGGTCGACGGACGCGCGGCGGCCTACGTCTGCGAGGGCTTCGCCTGCCGCCGGCCGGTGACCGGCGCGCAGGAGCTTCGCGCCCTCCTGGCCGACGCCCTGCCCTAGGAGGCGGCGTCGTCGAGCTGGGCGAACTCGTCGTCGGTGAGCTCGAGCTCGACGGCGGCGACGTTCTCGCGGAGGTGCTCGACCGAGCCCGTGCCCGGGATCGGCAGGATCACGGGCGAGCGGCGCAGCAGCCAGGCGAGCGCCACCTGCCCGGGGCTCGCCTCGTGGCGCTCGGCCGCCTCGGCGAGCGGGCCGCCGGGCTTGGCGAGGTCGCCGCCGCCGAGCGGGAACCACGGGATGAAGCCGATGCCCTGCTCCTCGCAGTAGTCCAGGACGTCCTCGGCGCCGCGGTTGCCGAGGTTGTACAGGTTCTGCACCGTCGCGACCTGGAAGACCTCCTGGGCGGCCTTGATCTCCTCGACGGAGACCTCGCTCAGCCCGAGGTGGCGGACCTTGCCCTCGTCCTGGAGCTCCTTCATGACGCCGAACTGCTCCTCGCGCGGGACCTTCTGGTCGATGCGGTGGAGCTGCCAGAGCGGGATCGCCTCGAGCCCGAGGCGGCGCAGGCTCATCTCGCAGCCCTGGCGCAGGAACTCCGGGCGCCCGAGCGGCGGCCACTCGCCCGGCCCGACCCGCGTCAGGCCGCTCTTGGTGGCGACGGAGATGCCGCCGTAGCCGCCGTCGGCCCAGAGCGCCTCGTGGATGAGCTCCTCGGAGACGTAGGGGCCGTAGGACTCGGCCGTGTCGATGAGGTCGATGCCGAGCTCGGGAATCGCCTTGAGGACCTCGATCGCCGCTCCGTGGTCCTCCGGCGGCCCCCAGATGCCCTCGCCGGTGATGCGCATCGCGCCGTAGCCGAGACGGGTGACCTCGAGGTCGCCGCCGATCTTGAAGGTGCCTGAGGCAGTTGCGGTAGCCATGGGGCGGGGCTACCCACGTGGTTGCCCGCGCAACCAGGGGCCGCTCAGAGGACGGGCAGGTAGCGCGCGAGCTCCCACTGGGTGACCTGCACCCGGTAGTCCTCCCACTCCTGCCGCTTGATCTCGACGTAGCGGTTGAACATGTGCTCGCCGAAGGTCCGCAGGACGAGCTCGGACTCGGAGGTCAGCTCGATCGCCTCGCCGAGGGTCTCGGGGAGCTGCTCGATGCCGAGCCGACGCCGGTCGTCCGGGGCCAGGTGGTAGAGGTTCTTCTCCATCGGCTCGGGCAGCTCGTAGCCCTTCTCGATCCCCTCGAGCCCGGCCTGCAGCAGCGCGGCGAAGGTCAGGTACGGGTTGCAGGCCGGGTCCGGGCAGCGCAGCTCCATGCGGGTGGAGGGCTCCTGGCCGGCGTGGTGGAGCGGGACCCGCACGAGCGCGGAGCGGTTGCGGCGGCTCCAGGCGACGTAGACCGGTGCCTCGTAGCCGGGGACCAGGCGCTTGTAGGAGTTCACGTACTGGGCGAAGATCGAGGCGAGCTCGCGGGCGTGGCGCAGCTGGCCGGCGATGAACGCCTTGCCGACGTCGGAGAGGAAGTAGGGGTCCTCGGCGTCGAAGAACGCGTTCCGGCCGCCGCGGCTGAGGCTCATGTGGGTGTGCATCCCCGAGCCGTTCTCGCCGAACAGCGGCTTGGGCATGAAGGTCGCGTGCCACCCGTACTTCATGGCGAACTCCTTGACCGTGATGCGGTAGGTCATCACGTCGTCGGCGGCCTTGAGCGCGGGGGCCTGGCGCATGTCGATCTCGTGCTGGGAGGGGCCGGACTCGTGGTGGGAGTACTCCACCGCGATCCCGAGCTGCTCCAGGGCGAGCACGGTCTCGCGGCGGACGTCCGAGCCGGCGTCCAGCGTGGTGAGGTCGAAGTACCCGCCCTCGTCGAGCACCTGGGTCGACTGGTTGTCCTTGAAGAGGAAGTACTCGAGCTCCGGCCCCACGTTGAAGGCGTCGAACCCCAACGCGCTCGCGCGGTCGATCGCGCAGCGCAGCACGTGCCGCGGGTCGCCCTCGTAGGGCGTCCCCTCGGGAGTGCGGATGTCGCAGAACAGGCGCGCGACCCCCTGCTCCTCCGGCCGCCAGGGCAGCACCGCGAAGGTCGCCGGATCCGGCACCGCGACCATGTCGGACTCCTCGATCGCGTTGAAGCCGGTGATCGAGGAGCCGTCGAAGCCCATGCCGTTGGCGAAGGCGGCGTCGAGCTCCTCGGAGTTGATCGAGAACGACTTGAGCTGCCCCAGGATGTCCGTGAACCAGAGCCGCAGGAAGCGGATGTCCTGCTCGGCGACGAGGGCCTTGACGTCCTCCGGGGTGCGCGGCTGCTCGCTCATCCGCGGCACCCTAGTGCACGGTGGGCGGCTCCTAGCTGGCCTGCGCGGCGGGTCCGGGCAGCCACCGACGGGCCCACGCGGCGAGCTCGTCGAGGGCCGGTGCGAGGCTTCGCCCCATCGGCGTCAGGGCGTACTCGACGCGGACGGGCGGGCCCGGCAGGACGGTGCGCTCGACGACGCCGCGCGCCTCCAGCTCCTTCACGCGCTCGGACAGGAGACGGTCGGAGAGCTGCGGCACGGACGCGGCGATCTCCGAGAAGCGCAGGGGCCGCTCGGCCTGCAGCAGCACGGCCACGATCGCGCCCGTCCAGCGGCGGCCGATGAGCTCCACCGCCTCGTGGTAGCGCGGGCAGCAGCCGGCCGCCGGGGCGCTGGAGATGAGGGCCTTGGCCGACATGTGAAGGGAGCGTAGCGCCGGGGGCCGGCGGCCACCGCAGCGCTTCTCAGGCCGCTCGGAGCGTCCTCGCGTCCTCTACGGAGCCGTCCACCGGGACCTCGCCGGCGACGTTCACCATGGCCGTGAAGCCCTCGATCGTGCCGAAGGCGATCGCCTCGAGCAGCTCCTCGTCGCTCCATCCCGCCTCGCGCGCCTCCTCGAGGAGGTGCTGCGGCGCGCGGCCGTGCTCCGTGAAGAGCGGCTTGAGGTAGCGCAGCAGCGCCGCCTCGCGCGCGTCCTGCGAGCTCCACTCGCGCGCGAGCGCCAGCTCGTCGACCCCGAGGCCCGCCCGCCGGGCCGTCCGCTTGTGCAGCGCGAGCCCCGGCTGCGAGCGGTAGTGGGTCGCCAGCGCGAGCGAGATGCGCTCCTGCGTCGTCGCCGTGAGCTCGCCGTGGCGCAGCTCGGAGCGGAACCGGGCGTACGCGCGCAGCACCGCCGGCGAGCCCGCGAGCACGCCGAGCAGGTTCGGGAGCTGCCCCGCCGTGGACAGCGCGCCCTTGAGGATGGGCAGCGACGCCTCCGGGGCCGTCAGGTCGTCGTGGATCTGGAAGCGGCTCATCGCGGTCTTCATGCGTGCCTCGGGTGGCGGGTGGCTCTTACGTTGCGTAAGTCTAGGCGCCGAGGGCCCTCACGCGCAAGCGCCGTGCCGGCGACCAGCGATGGCCGGTGCGCGCGACCACGGAGCAGCCGTCCGCTCGAGGGTGCGCCCCGCCCCTCACCGCCCGCGCGCGAGTGGCGCCTCGCATCGCCCCCGGCCGACGCCGGGCGCCACTCGACCACGGCCCGCGCGCGAGTGGCGCCTCGCATCGCCCCCGGCCGACGCCGGGCGCCCCTCAGCGCTCGACGGGCCGGCGAGCAGCGGCGCACGGGAGGCGTGCGAGGCGCGGCTACAGCGCGAGGAGCGGCTACAGCGCGAGGAGCGGCAGCGCGATCGCGCCGGCCGAGCCACTCGTGACCGCGATGAGGACGAGCAGGATCCCGAGCAGCACGGCCCACATGGCGATGCGGTCCGGGTTCGCGCGCAGGCGGTCGACCGCGACGGTGCGCGGCGGACGGTCGCGCTGGACCTCGCGCAGGCGCGCGGCGGTGCGCGCCATTCCCGGGCGGCCGGCGCCGTCGGGTCGGCCCGTGATCTCGACCGTGCGTCGGGCGCCGGGATCGGCGAGGAAGTCGTCTGAGGGTCGCAGGCCGGCGGGCAGCGCCTGCGCCGTGTCGACGCGGACCGCACCGGTCCGGCGGAGCGGATCGAGCTCGGCCCGGCGCTCGCGGGAGGCGCCCGTCGCGCCGCCGGCGCTCGACCGGACGAAGCGCCCGGTCGGGCGCGGAGGCGCAGCGAGGAGCTGGGCCGCCGCGGCGGCGGCGTCGGCCATCGCCACGCGGTCGGCGGCGCTGCGCTCGTCGGCGGCGCTGCGCTTCCCACGCGGCGCCGCGTCCGCGGCACTGTGCTCCTCTCGCGGCGCTGCGTCCGCGCCCCGCTCCGGGAGACGGCCGGCCCGCGAGGCGCGGGGACCCGCGTGCGGGGCGTGGGGACCGGCGTGCGGCTCCTCGCGGCGCGTCGGCGACGAGCCGGAGATCCGCCGCCGGACGGGCGGCGCGGCGTCGAGCCGAGCGGCGGTGCGGCGCCTGGCGCGCTCGTGCGCGCGGGTGCCGAAGTCGAAGTCGAGGTCGTCGACCGCCCCGGCGGCCCGTGCGAGCGCCTCGCCGAGCTCATCGAGGGTGAGGAGCGCATCGTCCTGCGCGGCAGCGGGCTCCGACCCGCGGTCGTCCCGCGTGTCCGCGGCGCTCGCGGACACGCGCGCCGACGGATCGGTCCCGGGGGTCGCCGACCCGGGCGGCGTGGACCTGTCGAGCCCGAGCGCCTCAGAGAGCTCGGCCAGCTCGGCCAACGTGATCGTCCGGCTCTCGCCCGCCGTCGGCTCGAAGGTGAAGGCGTCGTCGGCCGCTGCGAACGCATCCGCGAAGCCGCGCGCGTCCTCGCGAGTGCTCCGGGAGTGATCGGTGTCGTTGGGCATCGTCGGCTTCCTCATCGGACGACTTCGCGGGACGAGGCACCCGATGGCGTCCCCGCCACGGAGCCCGATCCCGACCTCCCCGCCGAACGCGGGTGGCCCTGGGACGCAGCGGTTGGACGGCGTGATCCTAGCAGCGGGATTCTCCCTGCAAGTGCGACGGATGCCGGACGCGTCGACTGACAGTTCGTCAGCGGACGGGCGGGACTGTAGGACCCCCGTCGGACGGCACGACCGGCGGAGCCCGTCCTCCCCGCTCCGTCCGCGCGAATCATGCTGGACCGGTCAGCGGCCGGCGGCGGTGGCGACGAAGTCCGAGACCTCCTGCTGGTCGCTGCCGTCGATCAGGCCCTTGGGCATCTGCCCCTGCCCGCGCGCCCGGCCGTTGACGATCGCGTCATCGATGAAGGCGATCCGCGCCTTCTTCTGGGCGATCGCGGGGATGATGGCGTCGAGGCTCGGGCCGACCTTGCCGACGGCGTTGGCGGCGGCCAGGGTGTGGCAGGTCGAGCAGTTCTTGGCGAAGACGCGACGGCCGTGCTGCTGACTGGCGGTGAGGTCCACCCCGCCGGGCGCGGCCTTGGACTGGCTGTCGGCGTTGTAGGCCATCACGATCGCCGGTACCCCGAGGCCGAAGGCGAGCGCCACCGCGCTGGCCCCGAACAGCAGCGTCCGCTGACCTCGCCGCGTCGGCTTCGGGTTGGCCTTGCGGCCGTTGCGCATGCCGAGGCCCACGGCGGTGAGCCCCAGCCCGACGAAGGCCAGGATGATGGCGAGCAGACCGAGCACGAGCGCGAGCCTACAGGCGGACCGCGGCCAAGCGCGAGGTGGGCTCCGGCCGGCGGCGCGGCGGCTGCAGCGGCCGCGGCTCCGGCTGGCGGCGCCGCCGGCGGTGCGCCGGCGCCGTCGCGCCGTCGCGCCGGCATGCAGTGCCGGCGGTGCGGCTCACGTGTCCGAGGCCCTTGCGCGGGCTGGCGCGCTCCCTCATCGACGCCGCCCCTGCGCGAAGCTCATGACCGGCGGGGCGACGGCCCGGAAGTCGCCCCCGTCGGTCCCGGTCGGCGCGAGCTGCCCGGCGTCGTCGTACCCGGCGTCTGCCGGCTCGTCAAGCTCGTCCGCGTCGATGGCGACAAGGCCGCGGCGCCGACCGCCGTCGCCGTAGCCCCCCGCCCGGCGAGCCGCGCCGCGGTCACGATCCTCGTTGGTGGCGCGCTCCAGCTCGGCCAGGTCGAGCGGGCTGAAGTCCTTGATCGCCGCCAGCGGCTTGTCCGGGGCCTCGAGCGCCCAGATGCTCCGCACCACCACGTTGACCTGGCCTCCCGCAGCCGGGTGGCGCTCGAAGACCCCGTCGGCGACCACGAGCGGCTCCGTCCGGACCACCAACCGATCGCGGTCGTAGAGCTCGGGCGAGACGATCAGGTTGATCGTCCCCGCCTCGTCCTCGAGCAGCATGAAGACGATCCCCTTGGCCGTCCCCGGCCGCTGGCGCGCGACCACCAGGCCCCCGACCCGGACCCGCTGCCCGTGGCGCAGCTCCCCGAAGCGGGCCGTCCCCACCGCACCCTGCTCGTCGAGCACCCCGCGCAGGAGCGTGATGGGGTGGGTCGTCGTCGTGATCCCGGTGGTGCGGTAGTCGGCGATCATCGCGTCCCAGGCCCCCAGCGCGGGCAACGCCGGCGCCTCGGGCAGGGGCAGGGGAAGCGCGAGCTGCGTCCCCGCCTCGACCGTCCGCCCCGGACCGGCGCCCCGCACCCGCACCCGGATCCCGGGCGCCGCGGCCCCGAGGCGCCAGAGTGCCGCGCGCCGCCGGTGCCCGGCCAGCGGAACCTCGGACGCCACGAGCCCGTCACAGGCCCCTGACCACGCGAGCTTGCCGAGCGACATCCGTCCCGCTCCCGCGCGCGCGGCCAGGTCCTCCACCGAGACGAACGGCCCATCCGCCTCCCGGGCGGCCACCAGCGCCTCCACCTCGTCAGCCCGTACGCCCATGACGTAGCCCAGCCCCACCCGCACCGCACCGTCGGCCGTGACGTCGCATCCGACGCCGCTCGCGTTGACGTCGGGCGGGACCACCGCGATCCCGCGCCGCTGCGCCTCGTGGATCAGGGCGTCAGGCGGATAGAAGCCCATGGGCTGCTCGTCGAGCAGTGCGCTCAGGAACTCCGGCCCGTAGTGCACCCGCAGCCAGGTCGACTGGTAGGCCAGCAGCCCGAACGCGGCGCCGTGGGCCTTGGGGAACCCGAAGCCCGAGAACCCGACGATCATGTCGTAGACGCGCCGGGCCACTTCCGCCGGGGCCCCGTGCGTGCGCATCGCTCCCTCCACGAAGCGCTCGTGGTAGGCGCGGATCGCCGTCTCGGAGCGCTTGCGGCTCATGGCCCGCCGCAGCCCCTCGGCCTCGCCCGGCGAGAAGCCGGCGAACCCCGTCGCCACCTCGATGACCTGATCCTGGAAGATGATCGTCCCCAGGGTGTCCGCGAGGATCTCGCGCAGGGCCGGGTGCTCGTAGGGCACGACGTAGTCCGGGTCCTCGCGCATCGCCTGCTTGCGAGCGATGTAGGGGTTCACCGCCCCGCCCTGGATCGGCCCGGGCCGCACGATCGCCACCTGGATCGTCAGGTCGTCGAGCGTCTCGGGCCGGGTGCGCAGCAGCGAGGCCATCTGCGCGCGGCTCTCAATCTGGAAGACCCCCGTGGTCTCCCCGCGCTGGATCGCCTCGTAGACCTCGGGGTCGTCGTAGGGGATCCGCGAGAGGTCGACGAACTCGTCACGCTGCCGGCCGATCAGCTCGACGCAGCGCTCGGCCGCCGAGAGCATCCCGAGCCCCAGCAGGTCGATCTTCAGGAAGCCCGCATCCGCGCAGGAGTCCTTGTCCCACATGACCATCTGGCGCCCCTCCATGGCGGCGGGCACCACGGCGCAGCAGTCCACGAGCGACCGGGTCGCCACGATCATCCCGCCCGAGTGCTGCGAGAGGTGCCGCGGCAGCCCGTGGGACTCCTCGGCCAGCCGCACGAGCCACTCCCAGCGCCCGAGCTTCTCGCGCCCGCCGCCCAGCGCCCGCTGGACGTCCTCCTCCACCTTGAAGGCCGCGAAGCCCTCCGAGGCGCGCGCGACCCGCTCGATCTCCCCCGGCGGCAGCCCGAGCGCCTTGCCGAGCTCGCGGATCGCGCCCTTGGCCCGGAAGGTCGGGAACGCGGCCACCAGCGCCGAGTGCTCCGACCCGAACTTCTCGTGGATCCGCGGGATGAGCTCCGCCCGGATGTCCCGCGGGAAGTCGAGGTCGATGTCCGGCAGCGCCGTGATCTCCTCGTTGAGGAAGCGCCCGAGGAACAGCGCGTTCTCGATCGGGTCGATGTGCGAGAGCCCCGTGAGGTAGCAGACGATCGAGGACACGCTCGACCCGCGCCCGCGGCCCGGCGGCAGCAGCGACCGTGCCGTCCCCGTCCCCCGCACCTCCACCGCGATCTCCCGCGCCATCTCGAGGATCTCGTGGTGGAGGGTGAAGAACCCCGAGAGCCCGAGCCCGTCGATCAGCCGCAGCTCCTCCTCGAGGCGCCCGATCGCCTCCTCGCGCCGCCTGTGCCCCGGCGGGTAGCGCGAGTCGAACGCGGCCAGGCAGGTACCGCGCAGCTTCTGCGCCCCGCCCGCGTCCTCCGCGTAGGGGTAGCGGTAGCCGAGGTCGGCGGTGAGGTCGAAGGTCAGCTCCTCCGCCAGCCGCGCCGTCTCGGCCACCGCGTCCGGGTGGTCGGCGAAGCGCGCGGCCATCGCCTCCGGCGTGGTGAGCACATGCGCGTGGTTGCCACGGCGGACGGGCTCGGAGGCGTCGAGCGTGGTGTGCTCCCGAATCGCCACGAAGGCGTCCTGCAGGAGCGCCCGCTCGCGCGTGTGCGCGTGGACGTCGCCCGTGGCCACGCAGGCCACGCCGAGCCGTCGTGCCAGCTCCTCGAGGCCACGGTTCTGGGCACGGTCGTGACGGGCGAACGGCCGCTGGAGCTCGACCCTCAGCCCCTCTGAACCGAAGGCCGCGCGCAGCCGCCGCAGCCCCGGCTCGTCGCGTATCCCCTGGCGCGCGCAGCCCGACAGGCAGACGAGACCCTCGGCGTGCTGCGCGAGATCCGTGAGGGTCACCGAGGGCGCGATCGCCCGCCGGCGCGTCGCGTCGCGGGTGTGCGCGTGCGCGCGAGTCAGCAGGCGGCACAGGTTGCGCCACCCGACGGCGTCGCGGACCAGCAGCGTGACGTGCCGCAGGGACGGGGGCTCCCACACCGCGCCCCGCAGCACCGTGCGCGGACGGGCGGGGTCGGGCTCGAGCTGCGGCGAGGCGGGGGCGCCCTCGTCGCGCACGGAGACCTCCGCGCCGTGGATCGCCCGGAGTCCCAGCGCCTCGGCGGCTTGCGCGAACTCCATGGAGCCCGAGACCGTGTCGTGGTCGGTCAGCGCCATGGCGCTGTGCCCTCGCTCGAGCGCCGCGACCACGAGCTCCTCCGGCTGCGCGGTCCCGTCCAGGAAGGAGAAGGCGGAGTGGGCGTGGAGCTCCACGTACGACGACACGAACGCATGTTCGCAGCTCGGGCGGACGGCTCCGTGCCGGCGTGTCCGCTCACGTCGCCGTCGCCCCGCCCAGGCAGTCGGTCCGAGCCTCCCACACCCCGCCCGCCGGCCGCGTCCAGGCCTCGACGAGCTGCGAGCGCTGGTGCGCGAGCTCCACCGCCCCGCCGAACCTGGCTCCCGCCGAGAGCTCGGCGTCCGCTCCGTAGCTCGAGGACGTCGTGGCGTAGCGCATGAGGTCCAGGCGGGCGCCCCGGCGCAGTTGGGCGGCCAGCGCGACGAGCGCTGCCGGCAGCTGCCTACCGGCCCGCGCGGGCGCCATCGCGCGCACGAACTGGTCGTACACCTCGCGGTTGGCCGCGCGCCGCAGGTCGAGCGTGGCGCTGGCCTCGATCCGGTCGCCGGCGCGTCGCACCCGCCCGAGCTCCGGCGGACCGAACCCCAGGTCGCTGCCCACCGCGCCGCTGAGTGCGACCGCGAGCTCGACCGGCTCGCCGCGCCGGTCGAAGGTCACTGCCAGGCGCGGCGCCGCCGAGCCGTCCGCGCCGCGCCCGCCGAGCGCCCGGCTCAGCCGCGCCGCCGACTCGATCCCGAGGCCGAGCTCGAGCGTGCGGCGTCCCGTGGCGTGATCCAGGGA
>CAXSFZ010000003.1:43724-64943 GCA_964236905.1 uncultured Solirubrobacteraceae bacterium
CACGAGCCCGACGAGCAGGCCGGCCGCGCCGCCGCCGAGCGCGGCGACGAAGCGCGAGAGCGTGATGCCGCTCGGCACGGACGCCGTCGCGATGAGGGACGCCGAGACGGCCGCGCTCGCGCTCGCCACGCCGACGAGCCCCGCCTCGACTGCGCCTCGCAGGCCGGCTTGGATGGCGCTGACGTCCGGCGGTGGGAGCCTGTCCCCCCGGAAGCCGAGCACGTGCGCGACGCCCCGGGCGCCCGCTCCGAGGAGCGGAACCGCACCCGCTGCGACGTCGGCGGCGACGTGCCTGCGGATCCCCGCGACCAGCCGATCGGCGGCTCGGGCGTCGGCGACGTGCCAGGTCTGCCGACGCGCGAGCGAGCCGCGCAGCTCGGTGGCCGCGAGCGCACCGACGCCCTCGCGTGCGCCGCCGACCGACACGCCTCCCGCCGCACCGACCGCGGCCGTCGGTGCGGCGTCGACCCCCTGGACGAGCGTCACGTCGATCGTCCCGTCGGAGAGCTCCTCGCGCTGCACCGAGAGCGACCGCCCCACTGCGAGGACCGTCAGCTTGAGCCCGAGCGTGCCGCCCGTCGCCCGCGAGCGCAGCGTGCAGGCGGCGAGCCGCTCCTGCGCGCAGTCGCCACCGGTGACGCGGCACAGCGCGAGCTCGAGGCTCTGCAGCACGCTGTTGAGCAGCGCCCCGCCGCCGGTCAGGCCGGTGGCGACCACGAGGACCGTCGCCACGATCGTGAGCACCCCGGCGTACTCGAGCGACGCCTGCCCGCGCTCGCACGATCGTCGGTGGGGGCGACGGGAGCGCCGGGCTTCGAAGGGCACCCGGGAAGCGTCGACGCTTCCCGCGTGTCCGCTCCACACCCGAATGCGCAGGAGCTGCGCAGGATCACGCGCAGAGCTGCGCGGCGGGATCGCCCGACCTGGCCCGTGGGCCGGCGGCGCGGCGACGACGACCGCCCAGGGAGCGCGTACCGGGTGTCGGCGCGGCCGCGGCCCCCCACGAGCGCGCACCAGGTGGTCAGCGCTGGCGGTACCAGCGACCGTCGACGAGGTCCCGGAAGACGATGGAGTCCCGACCCACGGTCGTCACCACCTCCCAGTAGCGACGACGCAGCGGACGGTCGGTCCACCAGCGGTCCTCGATGAGCCACGATTCGCGGACCGCGTCGACCGTGTCGTCCTCGATGCGCACCGGTCGGCCTCCCGCGGCCGACCGCACGCGCACGGGGGTGGGGACGCCCAGCCGGCGCGGGGCGCCGGGAGCGCGCCGGGGTTCCGCCGGCGCGGCAGGCGGGGCGACGGCTCCGAGTGGGGCGGGGGCTCCACGCGGCGATGGAGGGCCGTGCGGCCCGAGCCACGATCCGGGTGACGGCGCGGCGGCGGGCGGAGGAGCCCCGGCGAGCGATCCCGGAGCCGACGGGCCGACCCCGCGCACGACGGGTCCACCCGCCCCCGGGCCGCCCGGCGCCGGCCGGCCCTTGAAGGCGACCGTGCGCGCGAGTCCACCCGGGTCGCTCGGCGGGGGTGAGGGCGGCGGGGAGCTGCGCGACGGCGGCAGCGCACGCGGGACGGTGGCGTCGACCGGTGTCCCGCGTCCCGCTCGAGCGCCGACGCCCGTCGGGGGTGCGGCGGCGGCACCCGGCCCGAGGCTCGGTGCCGCGGGGGCGCCGGGTGCGGAGGTGACCGGGGCAGACGCGGGAGCGCCGGGTGCCGAAGGAGCCGGCGCGGGCTCGGTGCGAGCCGGGCGACGCTCCTTGCCCGTGGCGAAGTCGAAGCTCGGAGGCGCGGCACCCGGCGTGCGACGACTCGCCGCGTCGCGCGCGGGCGCCCTCTGGCCCGGTGGGGCGTTGTGGATCTCCGCCGGCCGCAGCCGTCGCACCTCGGGAACGGGCGGGTCGTGCGGGTCGGAGCGCTCCCGGCGGTCCCGCGTGACGGTCGGGCGGTCCCCGATCGCCGGTCGCTCCTCCAGGCCACCGCCCGCCACAGGCCGCTGCGTTCGGATTCCCGGCCGCTGAGCGGGCTCGAACCCGAACGCCCCGCGCTCGCCCGGCGTCGCGGTCCCGGGCTCCATCCCAGCCCCGCGCTGCTCCGGCGCCTCGTGCTCGCTCGGGGTCTCGCGCGCGCCGTCGCCCTCGGCCACCCTCCGCCCGCTCATTCGAACGGGGTGAGCACCGCGCGGCGCTCGGGGACGCGGGAGTCCGGGTCGACGGCGAGCACGCGCAGGGCGGCGTCGGGGCCGGCGGCGGCACGAGCCTGCTTCACGGCCTCGTGCAGCCGGACGCGCCGGGCCGCGGCGGAATCCTCGAAGAGCGCGCGCCCAGGCTGATGCGGCGGGCCGAAGCGCTCCACCGAAAGACGCAGCGCCTCCGCGGGTGCGGGGAGCGTCGCCAGACGCTGGGCGAGCACGAGGCGCATCCGCGCCGCGTCGGCCAGCGGCTCGCGGAAGACCATCCGCTCCTGCCACGTGCCGCCCTCCACCAGGCGGGCGGAGAGCAGAACGACGCGCAGGGTGCGACCGTCCCGTTCGCGCCGCGCCACCAGCCGGTCGACGAGCAGCTCGAGCGCCCGGCCGAGCTGCTCCCCCGACGCCGACTCGTCGAGCTCGAGCTCCTCGCGGAGCACCTCGCCGGGCACCCGCGGGCGCAGGGGCCTGTCGCGCCCGCGCGCGAGCTCCCAGGCCCGCTCCCCCGCGCGCCCGAAGCGCTCGGCCAGCACGTGGCGCTCGAGCCGGGCGAGCGCGCCGAGCGTCCCGAGCCCGAGCTGCTCGAGCGGCTCGACGAGCGCCGCCGTCTCGGGCACCGCGCGGAGCATGGCGACCGGCGCGGACCGCAGCTCCTCCGCCCCGCGCACGACCTCGGCCCGGCGCGAGCGCGCCCGCGCGGCGCCCGTGTGCGCGCAGAAGCGCGACGGGCCCGCCCCGATGCGGGCGGGCACCGCGATCGCCCGCCGGACCGCGGCGACCACCCCGTCCAGCGAGCCGCCGTGGAGGCGCCGCAGGCCGTCGGCTTCGAAGCAGGCGACGCCCGGTGCGGCGCTCTCGACCTGCGCGCCCACCGATTCGAGCCGCACGACGACCCCCTCCCAGGCGTCGGCCACCCCGACGGGGTCGGGCGGGACGAGCGCCAGGGCGGGGCAGCGCGCGAGCGCCTCCCCCAGCCGCATCCCGGGGTGCACGCCGTGGGTTTCGGCGAGGGCGTTGACCTCCCCCACGAGCTGCTCGCGGCCGGGCTCGGGCGCGAGCGCGGCGGGCCCGGCGGCCAGCGCCTCCCGCCCGTCGGCGGCGATGACGAGGGGGAAGCGCGGAAGCAGGACACAGACCACCATGGACGAACGCATGTTCGCATGCGGGGCGGCGGAACATCGCCGGGGGAGTATCTCCCTGCGTGCGAGCCGGAACGCGCCCAGCCTGGCGTCCCCCGTTCTCACACGGGTACGGCAGGGCCATGCCCTCGCTCCGTCGACCCGTGGTCCTCGCCCTCCTCGTCGCCTCGCTCGGGGCCGCGGGCTGCGGCTCCGGCGACCAGGCCACCGACGACGCCAACGGCTCCAACGGCGACAACCAGGTGGCCGAGAGCGACACGGCCGACGTCCTGGAGGCTCGACGGACGATCGACGCCGCGTGTGGCAGCGACGGCTCGGGAACCCCGGACCGGGCGACGCCCGTCATCTCGAGCGCGGTGACGACGCTCGTCACCATCACCAAGCTGAATCCCGGCCGCGTGTACCAGACGGGCAACGAGGACGACGCCGAGAAGCTCTCCACGGTGGCCACGAAGGTGGCCGAGCAGCTGCGCCGGTGCGGGATCACCGCCGACGCCGAGCGCCTGGCGAAGGTGGGCTCCTGACCGGGCTCAGCGCTCGAGCAACGCGGTCAGCCGCAGCGCGAGCGCCGCATCGCCCGCCAGGTCGAGGCGCCCGGTGAGCAGGGCGCTCCCCGCGTCGAGCTCGCCCACGGCGATCCGCACCAGGTCGGCGACCCCGAGCGTCACCGTCAGCTGCGCCCGGTCCGGTCGCCCGGGTCGGGCGCGCAGGCCGTCCGTCCCGAAGACGAGCGTCCAGGGCCGTGCGGTCCCTCCGGTGGTGTGCAGCTCGCAGGCCACCGTCGCGGCCAGGCCGTCGGTTCGCGCCTGGAGCGCACGGGCCAGGAGTGCGAACAGGATCCGGAGACCGAGGGTCGTCCCGACCGTGCGCTCCAGGCGCTGGTCGTCGCTGCGGGCGACCCACCCGCCGGCACGCGCACGCTGCGTCCGTCGCAGGCCCGGGCGGCTCATCGCGAGCCCGGCGGCGGAGGAAGCGGCGAGCGGGCCATCGCGGCGAGCCTAGTCCGCGCCCGGCCGGGGTCGGGCGCGAGCGGCATCGCGGCCCCTGGGTAGACGCCCTCCGTGCCCGTCCCCCTGCTGCGCGCGCTGCGCGCCACCGGTGCTGATTTGCCCTTCGGCCGGCCGGAGGCGGCACACCCGGGCGTCGCGCTGGAGAGCTGGTACTGGCGCTTCGCCGACGCGGACGCGGGCGCCGTCGTGCTCCTCTCGGCCACGCAGGTCCTCGAACGCGACGGCGAGGCGTGGCTCAGCGTCGTCCTCGCGGCGCAGCACGCGGACGGCACCCGGAGCGTCGTGGAGGCGGCGCTCGGCGACGTCCACGCCGCCCCCGGCGCGCTCGAGGTGGCGGCGACGGGGCGAGACGGCGCGTGGCTGCGCGCCTCGGCCACGCGCGTCGAGGCCGACCTCGGTGCCCGCGGCCAGCTCGCGGTGGAGCTCGAGCGGCCGTGGCGCTGGCCGCGCCGGTCGCTCGGAGGGCTCGGGCTCGGCCACCTCGTCCCCCGTCTGTCGCAGTACTGGCATCCGCACACGCTCGGCGGCCGGGCCCGCGGAGCGGCTCGCTTCGGTGCCCGGAGGGTGGAGCTCGACGGCACGACGCCCTACGGCGAGAAGAACTGGGGACGCGGGGGGACACCGCGCGCGTGGTGGTGGGGGCAGGCCGTCTGCGCCGAGGACGTCACGGTCGCCTTCGCCGGCGGGGTGCTCGACGTCGGGCCGGCCCGCGTGCCGGCCACCGCGCTCGTCGTCCGGGTGGGCGACGAGCTGGCCGCGTTCGCGCCCGCTCTGGCCCTGGTCACCTCCGAGGTGGCGGAGTGCTCTTGGAGGCTCGACGCGTGGAGCCCGCGCTGGCGCGCGCGGGTACGCGCCACCGCGACGGGCGCGCCGTTCGACCTCCCGGTGCCGGTCCCGGGAGAGCGGCGGACGGCGCCGCTCTCCCATCAGCACCAGGACGGAGCGCTCGAGCTCGTGCTCTGGCGAGACGGGCGCGAGCGCTTCAGGGGCTCGAGCGCCCGGGCCGGGGTGGAGCGGGGCGGCCGGGAGCTCGAGCGGGCGACGGGATGAGGCGCGGGGGCGGCGCGGCGCGCGGACGGTGGCCGTCGCGGCGCGTCACGCAGACGGTCGCCGCCGCGCCGCGCCGCGCCGCCGTCGCGAGGAGCGACTGCGCCGACACGGGCCCGCACCGCTTCGGTTCAGCTCGGCGCCCCGTCGGCTGCGGCGGTCGCGACGCGGGCGGACGCCGCGGAGGTACCCGCCGCACGCGTCGTCGGATCGGCCCCTGAGGCGTGGCCGGGCCCGAGGCGATCGAAGAACGCGTCGCCGGCCCCCGTGGTGCGGAAGTCGTAGGACGGCTCCTGCGCTCGCGCGCGGACGAGCGCACCCATCAGCACGGGCGTCTGGTCGAGCAGCTCGTCCCAGGTCACCTGCGCCTCGTCGCGGGTGCGCGCGAGGAGCGTGTGGCTGTGCTCGTCGCCCGAGAGCTCGAGCGCCGCGGTGACCGCGGTCAGGATGACCAGCTTGTTGGCCAGCGCGGCGCCCTCCACGCCCGTGTTCTCGAGCAGGCGCTCCTCGCCGCCGCCGCGCCGGACGATGGCCAACGGGAGGGTCGCGGCCTGGGCGGCGACGGCCCCGAACGCGCCGAGGGCGGCGAAGCCGGAGCGGAAGAGGCCGGCGAAGAGCTCCCCGCCACCGCGGTGGGCCTTCAGCGCGCGGACGCGCTCGTCGAAGCGCACGGCGTGGTCACGTGACTGCGCGAGATGGCGCTCGACTCGTTCACGAGGCCCGCCGAGCGGTGCCTCGCCGGCGTGGCGGGCCAGGAGGGCCGCAAGTCCACGCTCCTGCAGCGCAAGACCCGTGAGCTCCTCGACGGCGACGCGGGCAGCGCGATCGCGCTGGCGCACGGCGGAGGTCTGCTCGGTCGCGACGTGCGGCAGGGTGGTCATGGCTTGCGCCTACCCGCGCGCACCCGAGCGACGAAGGCACTCGCCGCTGTTGGCGCGGGCGAGCGCGACGGCCGCCCCGGCCCTGCGGCCGCGCCGCGGCGCTGGGGCCCCGCCGCGACGCTGGGGCCCCGCCGAGGGCCGAAGCGGCCGCCAGACGGCCGGATCGGCCCCTTGGCCACGTGGGCCGAAGCGGCCGCCGCGCGGACGGATCGGCCCTCTCGACCGCCGTCTCGGCGCTGCGCCTGCGTCGCGGCCCCGCCGCCCGGCCCGCCGGCGACCCGTGGGCACGCGGACCCGCGCCGCCGGGCCGGCTCGCGGAGCCGGAAGCGCCATGGGGCGAGCCCCGCCGGAGCGGGGCCCGTCCGACAGCAGGTCGGTAAGCCGGATCCTGTCGTTGGGCAGCCATCCATCTGTGCGGCCTACCTGGACCTCGGCGGGCAGCCTGCAAGCGGTCCTGCTTGGCCTAGCACCAGGTGGGGTTTGCCTGGCCGCCGTGTCACCACGACGCCGGTGCGCTCTTACCGCACCCTTTCACCCTTGCCTGTGCGCGCTCGCGCGCGCCATCGGCGGTGTGTTTCTGTGGCACTTTCCCGCGGGTTTCCCCGGGTCGGTTCCCCGACCACCTCGCCCTGTGGTGTCCGGACTTTCCTCGAGGGCGCGAACGCCCCCGCGGCTGCCTGACCTGCGCGGGGCACGCTACTGCGAAGCGCGCCGCACCGTGCCGCGCGCCGAACGTGAGCGGGCACGAAGCGTCTCCGGTGCGACCTCAGCGCAGCTGCGATCCGCAGTCGCCGCAGACGCCTTCCGGGATCTCCGGGTGCACGTGCACCGTCCCGGCGCAGACCACGCAGGCCACGGGGCGGCGGGCGGACATGCCCTCCCAGGCGCCGACGAGCAGCTCGTCGAGCGTCGCCCCACCACCCCGTGCCGCCCGTACCGGCTCCGCGATCGGCTCGGCCCGCGATCGTTCCGACAGCAGCGCACGTCCGCCGCCTCGCTCGCCGACCCGCGCCGCGGCGGCGGCTCCTCGAGCCGGCGCAGCGACGGCTCCGGCCGGGAACGCGAGCTGCTCGGCCCGCTCGTCGAGGAACGCGGGGCGCTCGACCTCCCGCAGCAGCGTCGCCATCACGCCACGCTCCGGAAGAGGCCGACGACCCGGCCCATCACCCGCACGTCCTGCGAGCGGATGGGCTGCATCGTCTTGTTCTCGGGCTGCAGGCGAACGTGGTCGCTCTCGCGGAAGAACCGCTTGACGGTCGCCTCCTCGCCGACCAACGCGACGACGATCTCCCCGTCGCGGGCGGTCTCCTGCGGGCTGACGACGACGTAGTCCCCCTCGAGGATCCCCACGTCGATCATGGACTCACCACGGACGCGGAGGACGTACTCACCGGTTCCCCCACCGCCGCCGGCCACCTCGGGCACCTGCATGTACTCCTCGATGTTCTCCTCGGCGAGCAGCGGCTGCCCCGCGGCGACGTTGCCGACGAGCGGGAGCCCAGGATGCGAGACGAGCGACCGCACGTTGCCGACGACCGACTCGGAGAGGCGGTCGAGCAGCTCGATCGCCCGCGGCTTGGTCGGATCGCGCCGGAGCAAGCCGAGCTTCTCGAGGTTCGCCAGGTGCGCGTGCACCGTCGAGGACGACGCGAGCCCGACCGCCTTGCCGATGTCTCGCACCGTCGGCGGGTAGCCGTAGTCCGCGCTGTAGCGCTTGATGAAGTCGAAGATCTCCTGCTGGCGCTTCGTGAGGTCCATCAGCGTTCCTCTCGGTGGCAGGCGGTGCGGTGACGGTGGCCGAACATGTGTTCGCACAAGCTAGCGCGGTGGGTGGACGGAACGCAACTCCACCCCGAGCGCCCGGTCACCGCCGGGCGCCTCGCGCTACCATCGCGGCCCACGCGCCGGTGGCGGAATTGGTAGACGCGCAAGGTTGAGGGCCTTGTGAGGTAACACTCGTGGAGGTTCGAGTCCTCTTCGGCGCATCGGGAGTCACGTGGTTCTCACGGAGGCGTCAGCGTTTCCGGGACAGGGTCACAGAGGTCGGCCAGCGGCGCACGACCGGGGTTCGCACGGCCGCCGCCTGCGCCGCTGACATGATGGAGCGGCGAAGCTCGCGTTCGCCGCTCCCCGTGTCGACGCCCCCGCCCAACCCCGATCGTCAGGAGCGCCGCGACCGCGCTCGGGAGCGGCGCGGACGCGAGCTGCGGCGGCAGCGCGCGATCGCCGTCACGCTGCTGCTCTGCGCCGTCGCCGGGGTGGCCGTCCTGGTCACGTCGGGCTCCTCGCCCGACGGGGCGAGGAAGGCCGCACACCACCCGCCCCCGGCCGGAAGGCCGGCTGCACGGCACGGCGCGCAGGTGCGCACAGCGTCGACGCCGACCGTCGATCGGCGGCTGCCGCGGGCGGTCGCGGTGCCGATCCTCACCTACCACGTGATCGCGGCTCCGCCGCCCGGAGCGCGCTTCCCCGGCCTCTACGTGCCCGAGGACGAGTTCGAGGAGCAGATCGACGTGCTGGCCCGCGCCGGCTTCCACGGGGTCACGCTGGATGAGGTCCACGCGCACTGGACCCGCGACGCTCCGCTCCCGTCCCGACCCATCGTGCTCACCTTCGACAACGGATACCGCTCGCAGTACATCCGCGCGCTGCCTGCCCTCCGTCGACTGGGGTGGCGAGCCGACGAGAACCTCCAGCTGAGCGGCCTTCCGCCCGCGCAGGGGGGTCTGACCCGCAAGCAGGTCCGCGGGTTGGTCGCCGCCGGATGGGAGCTCGACACCCAGGGCTTCACCCACGCCGACCTCGTCGCGATCACCCCCGCCCAGCTGCACCACGAGGTCGCCGACGCCCGCGCGCTCATCCAGCGCCGCTACGGCGTCGCGGCCCACTGGTTCTGCTACCCCTCCGGCCACTACGACGCCCGGGTCGTCCGAGCCGTCCGCGCCGCGGGCTACACCGGCTCGACGACCACCATCACCGGTTGGGCTCGCGCCACGCAGGACCCGTTCCGCCTCGAACGCATCCGCGCCCTCAACGGCGTCACCGGACAGCAGCTGCTGCAAGCGGTGCAGGCAGCCCGCCGCGCCGGCCCACCGCCCGACGCGTACAGCTAGCGACGCGACCGATCCGCCCGCCGGGGCGGTCCCACGGGCCGAACGCGTCACCCCAGCTCCTCCTCCCGCGGGTGGCGAGCGTCACGCTCCGTCGAGGCCGCGGGGAGTCCACCGTGCCGTGGTCCGGCGCCCCGCACGCCGACCCGTGGTGCGCGAGGCGTCACGTTCCGCGATCGAGGCGGGTCAGACGCCCGACACCCCAGCTGCCGCGCGGGGCGACCGCCGTGCCGCGTGCGAGAGGAGCACCATGGACGCGACCGTCCCGCAGGCCCGCCTGTCGCACCCCGCCTTGGTCCTGCCCGGCGCGATGGACGCGCTGCAGGCGCTCGGCCAGGCGATCTCGAAGAGCTCGGTGGCGCCCCGCACGCTCGAGCTGGTGAACCTGCGCGCCAGCCAGATCAACGGATGCGGGGTCTGCGCGGTCCAGCACCCGAGGATCGCGCGCGAGCTCGGCGAGAGCGACGATCGGCTCTTCGCCGCCCGCCACTACGACGAGAGCGAGCTCGCCGCGCTGGTCCTCGCCATTGCGAGCATCAACGCCTGGAACCGCCTGAACGTCATCACCGGCCAGGTCGCCGGGCAGGGGTGGTGAGACGGTGCGACTGGTGAGCCTCCGCCGCGGAGCCCTCAGAGCCCCGCGCCGCTGAGGTCCAGACGGCTGAGGCGCGCCGGGTCGGCGAGCGCCTCGATCGACGCCACCCGCTGGCCGACCACCGTGAAGGACATCACCGCCGCGGGGCGCTCCTGGATCGCGATCACCACGCCGGCCAGGCCGTTGACCGTGGCCGCGCACACCACCCGGGCGGGGTCGGCGAACATCAGCGCCCGTCCGGCGACCCGATCGGCGCCCCGGACGGTGAGCACCCCGCCGCCGTGGTCGACGCGCAGCGTGGCGTCGTCTTGGAGCACGGCGATGAGGCGCGTGAGGTCCCCGGAGCGGGCGGCGGCCAGGAACGCCCCCACGACGACCCGCTGGGCGACGAGGCCGACGTTGGGCTGCGGGGCGGCCCGCCGGACGCGACGACGGGCCCGGCTGGCCAGCTGCCGCGCGGCCTCCGGCGAGCGGTCGAGGATCCCGGCGACATCGTCGAAGGAGGCCGCGAAGACGTCGTGCAGGACGAACGCCAGCCGCTCGGCCGGCGTCAGCGTCTCGAGGACGATCAGCAACGCGGACCCGACGCCGTCGGCCAGCAGCGCCTGATGCTCGGGATCCGACGCGGCGGAGCCCTCCGGAGCGCCCACGACGGGGTCGGGCAGCCGCTCGTCGTAGGGCTCCTCCCGCCGCGCCGTCCGCGACCGCAGGGCGTTCAGGCAGATGCGCGAGACGACCGTCGTCAACCAGCCCCCGAGGTTCTCGATCGCCTCCGCCTCGCTGCGCGCCAGGCGCAGCCACGCCTCCTGCACCGCGTCCTCGGCGTCCATCCGCGAGCCGAGCATGCGGTAGGCGAGGGCCCGCAGGTGCGGCCGGTGCTCCTCGAAGCCCTTCGTGATCTGGTCTCGTCCTGTCATGGCGCCGCCCCCATGCTGTCCCGAGGGATGACCCCGGGACAGTGCGCAACGTGACCGGACTCGGGAAGACGCCTGCGGAGCCGCTCGCTCGGCCCCGCGGGGTGCCTCCGACGGGCGCTCGGCCCGGCTGTCCGTCGTCCCGCTCGAACGGGACGAGCGGTTCAGGTCGGGCGGTCCGACGGGTCGAAGGTCGGCACGTAGGACGAATCGCCGGTCGAGGGGATCCCCGAGGGCTCGTCCTGCGCGATGGAGGAGTTGCGCACGCGCGCGAGCAGGGTCCCCCCGAGCAGCGGGATCAGCGCGAGCAGCATGATCGGGACGATCCAGATGAAGCCGGCGCCGATGATGACGACGAGGAGGAGGCCGACCAGGAGGGTGGCACCCGCGGAGAACAGGGTTCCTGACATCCCCTTCGCATTCCCGGAGGGCCGGGAGCGCGAACGGGTCCCGGCGCGTCAGCTCGCCAGGGCGAGCTCGGCCCGTCCCGCGGCGAACTCCCCCGAGACCTCGCGCATGACCTCCATCATCGCCTGCTTGGCCGGCGAGGCCCACGAGCCGGTGAGCGTGGCGGCGTACACGCGGCGCATCGGCGGGCGGGCGCCGAGCGAGCGCACCACCACGTCGTCGCGGACCGCGACGAGCGCCAGGTCGGGGATGAACGAGATGCCGAACCCGGCGGCGACGAAGCCCTGGATGGCGAGGTAGTCGTCGGAGTGGAAGGAGATGCGCGGCTCGAAGCCCGCCTGGCGGCAGGCGTGGACGAGGATGCGGGCGTCGGGGCAGGTCCTGCTCGCGCCGAGGATCCAGTCCTCCTCGGCGAGGTCGGCGAGCCGCAGCCGCGAGCGGCCGGCCAGCGGATGGTCGGCGGCGAGCATGAGGTACATCGGGTCGTCGAGGAGGTGGACGAGGTCGACGTCGTCGTCCTGCTGGTGGGGCTCGAAGGTCGTCGCGATGGTCAGCGCGATGTCGGCGTCGCCGGCGCGCAGGATCGTCGTGCCGTCGTAGGGCTCCTCCGGGGTCAGCGACAGCTCGACGCCCGGGTGGCGCCGGCGGAACTCGACGATCACCCGGGGCATGATGGTCGCGCCCGCGGTGGCGAAGGTCGTGAGGCGCAGGCGCCCGCCGCGGAGGCCGGCGATCGCGTCGAGCTCGGCCTCCGCGTCGGCCAGCCGGCCGAGGATCGCGTCGGCGTGGACCACGAGCGCGCGGCCGGCCTCGGTGAGCGTGACCCCGCGGGCCGAGCGGTCGACCAGCCGGGTGCCGGCCTCGCGCTCGAGCGCCGCGATCTGCTGGGAGACCGCGCTCTGCGTGTAGGAGAGCGCGTCGGCGGCAGCGGAGAACGAGCCGCGGGCGGCGACCTCGCGCAGCACCTTGAGGCGACGGACGTCGAGCATCAGCAGATCTTATGCCGGATGCGGCCAAAGGTCATTCGACCTGATGTGCCACCGGTGGCAGCCTCTCGGCCATGACCTCCACCGCGATCCTCGCCCTCCGGCCCGCCCACGCCGACGACGCGGCCGACGTGGCGCGCCTGGCCGCCCTCGACAGCGCCGCCCCGCCCGCCGGCCCGGTGCTCCTCGGGGTCGTGGACGGCCGCGCCGTCGCCGCGCTCAGCCTGAGCTCCGGCGCGCTCGTCGCCGACCCGTTCACGCCGACCGCCGACGTCGTCACGCTGCTGCGGCAGCGCGCCGCGCTCCTCGCCCCGACCGCCGCACCCGGCCGGCGCCGGCCCTTCCTCCCCGGACGGCGTGGCCGGGGCCCCGCCCTGGCCTGAAGCGCGCGCGGGCCGGGCCGGAGCGCCGGCCAGCCGTCAGCGCGCGCTCGAGCCGTCAGCCGCGCGCTCTCCGCTCGGCCGCCCGCACGAGCGGATGGTCGGGCGGAGCGCCGGGGCCCGGGACCGCGCGGAGCTCGCGGGCGCCGACGAGCTCGCCGCAGCGCGAGCAGACCCCGCGGCGATCCAGCGGCCCACCGCACGCGCCCCGATGCACCACGACGGTCGGCGGGCCGCCCGGCGCGGCGACGTGCTCGTCGCCCCAGGCCATCAGGGCGTGGAGCGTCGGCCACAGGTCCCGTCCCCGGTCGGTCAGCCGGTACTCGTGGCGGGGCGGCCGCTCGGAGTACGGCCGCCGCTCGACGATCCCGGCGGCCACGAGCTTCTCTAGGCGCGCGGCCAGCACGTTGCGGGCGATCCCGAGGTCGGCCTGGAGGTCGTCGAAGCGCCGCAGGCCGAGGAACAGGTCGCGGACGACGAGTAGGCTCCAGCGCTCGCCCACCACCTCGAGGGCGCGCGCGATGGAGCAGACCTGGCCGGGGTAGTCGCTGCCGAGCACCGAAGCGGCAGTGTAGAACGACCCAGTTGCGTCACGCGACGAAGTCGCCTAGGGTCCGTTGCTTCATGCAACGCAAGTGGCAGGTCCTCTCGGTGGTCGGCGTCGGCGTCGTCGTCGTCTCGCTCGACCTCTTCATCGTCAACTTCGCCTTCCCGGACCTCCGGCGCGAGTTCGCCGGCGCCTCGCTGGGCGAGGTCTCCTGGGTGCTGAACGCCTACGCGATCGTGATCGCCGCGCTTCTGGTCCCCGCCGGGCGCTGGGCGGACGCCGTCGGGCGCAAGCGCGTCTTCCTCGCCGGCTTCGGACTCTTCACGGGCGCGAGCGCGCTCTGCGCGGTGGCCCCCTCCCTGGAGGCCCTCGTCGCCGCCCGGGTGCTCCAGGCCACGGGCGGGGCACTGCTCATCCCCACCTCGCTCGGCCTGCTGCTCCCGGAGTTCCCGGCCCGCGAGCGCCCGATCGCCGTCGGCGCCTGGGCCGCCTCGGGCGGGGTGGCCGCCGCGCTCGGCCCGCCGCTCGGCGGCCTGCTGGTCGAGGCGTCGTGGCGCTGGGTCTTCGTCGTCAACGTCCCGGTCGGCCTCGCGGCGCTCGGCTTCGGCGCGCGGGTGCTGCGGGAGGTGCGCGACCCGACCGGCCTGCGGCCGGACCTCGTCGGCGCCGCCGGGATCACCGGAGGCATCGGCGCGCTGGTCGTCGCGATCGTCGAGGGCTCGGACTGGAGCTGGGCGGGCGCGCGGGTGCTCGGGCTGTTCGCCCTCTCCCTGCTCCTGCTGGCGGGCGTGGCCGCCCGGTCGCGGACCCATCCGGCGCCCATCATCGAGCCGGCGCTCGTGCGGGTGCGCGCGTTCAGCGTCGCCTGCGTGGGGTCGCTCGTCTTCTTCGTCGGCTTCGGAGCGATGCTCCTGGCGGGGGTGCTCTTCCTCACGGGCGTGTGGGAGAAGAGCGTGCTGGCCGCCGGCCTCATGCTCGCGCCCGGCCCGGCGACCGCCGCCGCCTTCTCGGTTCCGGGCGCCCGGCTCAGCGGACGCCACGGGCAGCGGCTCGTCGGCTCGCTCGGCGCGGCGCTCTTCGCCCTCGGCGCCCTGTGGTGGCTCGTGACGCTGCAGGACGCGCAGCACTGGGCGACGGCGTTCCTGCCGGGGATGCTGCTGACCGGCGCGGGCGTCGGGCTCGTCAACCCCTCGCTCACCGGCGCCGCGGCGGCCGCCCTGCCCTCCGCCCGGTTCGCGACCGGCGCCGCGGTGCTGACGATGGGGCGCCAGGTCGGCTCGGCGCTCGGCGTGGCGATCCTCGTCGCCGTGCTCGGCACGCCGGAGTCGGCGGCCGACTTCGACGCCGCGTGGATCGTGGTGCTGCTGAGCGGCGTGGGAGCCAGCGCGGCGCTCGCGGCGCTCGGGCCGATCATGCTCGCCGGGAGCGAGCCCGTCACGGTCACCCCGGTGGCGGCGTGAACGCCCGCGAGCGGACCTTCCGCTGGGAGGATCCGGCGCAGGCGCTCGGGCGGGCCGCGGGGCTGAGCGGGCTCGAGGCGCTGCGCGCGGTCGCCGACGGCACGCTCCCGCCGCCGCCGATCGCGGTGGCGCTCGGCTTCGAGCTGGCCGACGTGACGGAGGGCGCGGCGAGCTTCGCCATGGTGCCCGCGGAGCACATGTACAACCCGATCGGCGGCGTCCACGGCGGCGTGATCGCCACGCTCCTGGACTCCGCCATGGGCTGCGCGGTCCAGTCGACGCTCCCGGCGGGGGTCGGGCTCGGCACCACGGACCTGCAGGTGCGCTACCTGCGCACGGTCACGCTGGCGACCGGCCGGGTCAGGGCGGAGGGCACGGTGGTCCACCGCGGGGCGCGGCTGGCCACCGCCGAGGGCCGGCTCGTCGCCGAGGCGACGGGCAAGCTGCTCGCCACCGCCACCACGAGCTGCCTCCTCTCCGCCCCACTACCGTCCGGAGGATGAGCCCCTGGACCGCCGAGCGGATCCCCGATCAGGCCGGGCGGCGCGCCGTGGTCACCGGCGCCAACTCGGGCCTCGGCGAGGTCAGCGCACGCGAGCTGGCGCGCCGAGGCGCCCACGTGGTCCTCGCGGTCCGCACGGTCGCGAAGGGCGAGGCCGCCCGACCCTCGTCGAGCCCGCCGACGAGGCGCGGGACCCGGCCATCGCCGCGCGCCTCTGGGCGGTCTCCGAGGAGCTCACCGGCGTGAGCTACCTCCCCTGATGGCCCGCGCTCTGATCATCGTCGACGTGCAGCGCGACTTCTGCCCGGGGGGCGCGCTCGGGGTGCCCGACGGCGACGCGGTGGTCCCGCGGGCGAACGCCCTGGCCCGCAGCGACGAGATCGACCTCGTGGTGGCGACCCGCGACTGGCACCCGCCGGATCACGGCTCCTTCGTGACGGCCGAGCCGCCGGGCCCCTGGCCGGTGCACTGCGTGCAGGGCACCGCGGGCGCGGAGCTGCACCCGGACCTCGACCGCGCGGCGACCGACGTCGTCCTCGACAAGGGGACGGCGGTCGACACGGAGGGCTACTCCGGCTTCGACGCCACCGACCTCGCGGATCTCCTGCGCGCGCGTGGGGTCGAGGAGCTCCTGGTCGTCGGCCTCGCGACGGACTACTGCGTGCGGGCGACGGCGCTCGAGGCGCGCCAGCACGGCTTCGCGGTCACGGTCGACCCCAGCGCCGTGCGCGCCGTCGAGGTCGAGCCCGGCGACGGCCGGCGCGCGCTCGAGGAGCTGCGGGCCGCCGGCGTCCGGCTGGCTACTCCCAGGGCTTCTTGAGCAGGACGATCGTGTTGAGCACGAAGAGGATGGCGACCGCGACGGTGTAGCGGTTGAGGTTCTTCTCCATCATCGAGCCGCCGACCTTCCCGCCGCCGCCGACGCCGAAGGCGCCCGAGAGCCCCGCGTCCTTCCCCGAGTGCATCAGCACGAGGAAGATCAGCGTGACCGAGAAGAAGACCTGGATGACCGAGAGGACCGTTTCCATCGTGCGCCGATGGTAGCGGCGGGCCTCACTCCGGCGCGACGGCCGCTGCGGCGCCGTAGGCGTCCAGGCGGCGCAGAAGCTCGACGGCCTCCGCCCGTCGCGCGCGGTCCTGCGCCCGGAAGTCCTCCTGGGTCAGCTTGCCCGTGCGCACGTCCATCTCGAGCTCGCGGATCTCGGCGTACTTCGCATCCCGCGCGGCCTCCAGCGCCTCCACGTCGCGCCGCTCGCGCTCGTCGGCGGCGTCGGCGATCCCGGCGCGCAGCGGCAGCCCGACCAGGGCCACCACCCCCGCCAGGAGCACCAGCACCGCCAGCACCGCGAGCGGGCCCACGCCTAGGCGTGCGTCAGCTCGCGCGCCACGCGGCCCGCGTAGGCGGCCTTCGCGCGGCTCAGGGAACGGTCGCCGCGACCGCCGGGCCACAGGGCGATGAGCCCGCCGAGGAAGGTGACGATCGCGCCGAGCCAGATCCAGGTCACCATGGGCGAGACGATCAGGCGGAAGGTCGCGGGCGACGAGCTCGAGGTGTAGCGCGCGAGCAGCTGCTCGAAGTAGACGCGCCGCAGCTCGGCGAAGCGCGTGGGATCCAGGTTCGCCCCCGCCTTGCGCGCCGCCTGGAGCAGCACCTGGTCGCGGTTCGCGATGTCGGCCTGCAGGAAGCCGAGGTCGGGCGCCACCGCGGTCCAGATGTCGCGGCGCACGCCGGCGTCCAGGGCCACCTCGCTGGTGGGCTCCCCCTCGA
Organism: uncultured Solirubrobacteraceae bacterium; assembly: GCA_964236905.1. Lineage (GTDB taxonomy): Bacteria > Actinomycetota > Thermoleophilia > Solirubrobacterales > Solirubrobacteraceae > Paraconexibacter. The sequence continues at coordinate 60,657 of CAXSFZ010000003.1, forward strand.
AGGCGGCGCGGATGGGGGCATCGGGATCGTTGGTGGGGTAGAAGCCGCGATCGGGTCGGAGCGTCTCCACGAACTTGCCGTTCTTGCGCAGCTGCAGCTCGGCGCCGAACTCCAAGCGCTCGAGGCGGCCGTTGCGCACGACGAGCCGTGCCGTGGGCTTCGCGTAAGTGACGTCGTAGCCGGCGATCCGGGCGGTCTGCCCCACGGCGAGGCGATCGTCCGTCGCGTGCTGGAAGGCCGAGGAGGCCGCGACGCCGACGAACAGCAGCGCCATGCCGGCGTGCACGGTGTAGCCGCCGTAGCGCCGCCGGTTGCGGGTGACGAGCGAGACGAGCGCGGTCGGCACCGACTCGTCGGCCATCGCCCTCCGGGCCGCCACGCCGCGCACGACCTCCTGCCCGATCGTCCCGAGGACGAAGGCGCCGGCGGCGAACATCGCGAGCGCCAGCGGCCGCTCGTAGGCGAACGGTGCGAGCAGCACGAGCGCGAGCAGCCCGGTCGCCACGGGGACGCGGAAGTTCCGCCGGACGTTCTCCGCGTTGGCCTTCCGCCAGGCGATCACCGGCCCGATGCCGGAGAGGAGCACGAGCACCAGGGTCAGGGGCACCACGAACTTGTCGAACACGGGCGGGCCGATCGCCCGCTTCGTGCCCGTCACCGCCTCGGCGATCAGCGGGAAGAACGTCAGGAACAGGATGACGAACGTCAGCGCGACCAGCACGAGGTTGTTGAAGAGGAAGATCGCCTCGCGGGAGAGCAGCGAGTCGAGCCGGTGCTCGGCCCGCAGGGCGTCCTGCCGGGAGACGACGAGGTAGGCCGAGCCGAGGACGAGGACGCCGATGAAGACGACGAACGGGATCCCGAGCGTCGAGGCGCCGAAGGCGTGGATCGAGTCGAGGATCCCCGAGCGCACCAGGAACGTCCCGAGCACGGCGAGGATGCCGGTCCCCAGGATGAGCGACGCGTTCCAGACCTTCAGCATCCCGCGCCGCTCCTGGATCATCACGGAGTGCAGGAACGCGGTGCCCGTCAGCCAGGGCAGGAGCGAGGCGTTCTCCACCGGGTCCCAGGCCCAGTAGCCGCCCCAGCCGAGCTCGGCGTAGGACCAGCGGGCGCCGAGCAGGATGCCGATCCCGAGGAAGAGCCAGGCGGCCAGCGCGAAGCGCCGCGTCGCGGCGATCCACTCCGCGTCGACGCGCCGCACGATCAGCGCGCCGACGGCGAACGCGAAGGGGATCGTGAAGAGCGTGTAGCCCGAGTAGAGGAAGAGCGGGTGGATCAGCATCCCCCAGTTGCGCAGCAGGGGCTGCAGCCCGCTGCCCTCCGCGACGTGGTTCGCCGTCGTGTCGAACGGCGAGGCGGCGAACACGAGCAGCGCGGCGAAGAAGCTCGCGAAGACCAGGAGCGTGGCGGTGGCGTAGGGCGCCACGTCACGCATGCGCCGGCGCGTGAGGAAGAGGACGAGGCTGGACCAGGCCGAGAGCAGGAACACCCAGAGCAGCAGCGAGCCCTCCTGGGAGGACCAGGCCGCGGCGGCGCGGTAGTACCAGGGGGTCGTCGTCGAGGAGTGGGTCGCGACGACGTCGAAGGAGAAGTCCGAGGTGAGGAAGGCATACTCGAGCACGCCGAAGGCGACGACGGCCAGGCCCAGGACGCCGTAGACGGCGTGGCGGCCCGAGGTCACCCACTCGCGCCGGCGCGCGCGGGCGCCGTGGACGGACGCGCCCGCGCCGTACAGCGCGAGGAGCAGTGCGAGGACCAGCGCGGCGCGGCCGACGGCCTCCACGGCTCTACGCCCCCACCGGCATCAGGAGGCGGAGTCTGCCGTCTGGTACTTCGACGGGCACTTCGTGACCAGCGAGTCCTTCTCGCCGACGAAGACGGTGCCCTGCTTGCGCACCGTGACGATCACCTCGCGTCCCTCGCGGAACGGGTCGGGCACCGCGCCCGTGTAGCGGACGGGGACCGAGGCGCCGCCGTCGCGGTCGGCCACCCGGAACTCCATCGTGCCGCCGGACTTCGCGACGCTCCCGTCGGCGACCTTCCCGGTCAGCTCGTAGGACTGGCCGGTGACCGCGCTGGCCATGAGGCGCGCCGGGTCGACGGCCTCGCTCGAGGTGTTGAAGCTCGTGTAGACGAGGGCGGAGGCGAGCAGGACGGCGGCCGTCAGGGCGACGACGAGGCGGGTTCTGCGCTTCCGGGAGGGGTCCATGATCGGGTTCGAGTATCGCAGAGAAGGTGGCGCGAGCGCGCGGTTCACGGCCGTCCCGGCGAGAAGAGCAACCCCGGCGCGCCGGCGGGGTTCCGGAGGGGAGCATGCGCCTGCGCCGACCCCGCACCAGCACCCGCGACCTCCCACCTCACCCGCAGCGCGGGGACGCTCCGGCGGGGCCCGCGGCCGCCCCGGAGCTCCGGGAGACCATGGGCGGGGAGCGCGGCGGCGCGGGGCCCGCGGTGGCGGCGCCGGCTCGCGCGCGCGAGCAGGAGCCGGCCCTGGCCGCCGAGCGCCGCCTGCGCGACGCGGGCGGCCCGGAGGACACCGCCACCTACGCCTGTCGCTGCGGGGCGGTCTTCCCCGCCTCCCCGACCACGTCGGTCGCCTGCCCGCTCTGCGGGGTCCACCAGGCCTGGTGAGCACGGGACCCCGGGGTGCGCTGAGCACCGCGGGCGCGGTGCCAGGGCCGGCCGCGACACCGGCGATCCCGTACGGTGCTCGACATGGTGATGGTGCTGAGCGCGGCGGCCGCGGTGACCCGCCTCGGGGTCCGGTTCCCCCGCGGCGCCCGGAGCGGCGGGAGCTGAGGTGGCGACCGCGGAGCTCACGGTCATCTCCCTCGGCCGCCCCGGCGTGAGCGCCAGCGACTACGTCGCGGAGATCCAGCGCCGCCTGGCCGCGCAGGACGTCGTGGCCTACGAGATGCACGCCATGGGCACCAACCTGGAGGGCGAGGTCGCGGACGTGCTGGCGCTGGTCGCCGAGCTCCACGCCGTGCCCTTCGCGATGGGCGTGCCGCGCGTGTACACCGTCCTCAAGCTCGACGAGCGGCGCGATCAGCCGGCGTCGCTTGCCTCGAAGGTCGCGAGCGTCCGCGCGCTGCTCGAGGAGCGGTAGCGGAGCGTCCGAACCTTAGGTAGTTGCGCGTACAACCACTCGGCGGTACGCTTGCGGCCATGCAGCTCGACGGCGTCCACCACATCTCCGCGATCACGGGCGACGCCCGCGCGAACCTCGCGTTCTACACCGGCGTGCTCGGCCTCCGGCTGACGGCCAAGTCCGTCAACCAGGACGACCCCGGCGTCTACCACCTCTTCTACGGCGACGAGCACGCCCGGCCCGGCGCCGACCTGACGTTCTTCGAGTACCCGCACGCCGCGCCCGGCCGCCCGGGTGCCGGGATGGTGCACACGATCGTCTCGCGCGTCGGCTCACCGGCCGCGCTCGACTTCTGGGCCGAGCGCCTGCCGGCCCACGGCGTGGCGGTCGAGCGCGGCGAGGGCGCCCTGCGCTTTGCCGACCCGGAGGGGCTCCGCCACGAGCTCGTGGTCGGCGACGGGACCGACCCACCGCTCACCGCCGTGCACCCGGAGGTCCCGGATGCCGTCGCGCTGCAGGGTTTCGAGGGTGTGCGCGCCTACTCCGCGCACCCTGAGGGCTCGGGCGCCGTGCTCGAGCGGCTGATGGGCGCCGCACCGCGGGAGGGCGTCGGCGGCGAGCAGGCCTGGGAGCTCCGGACGGAGCGCCGCGGCGGCTGGATCGCCTTCGACCCGGCCCCGGCCGCGCCCGGTCGCCCGTCCGCGGGCACCGTCCACCACGTCGCCTGGGGCACCACCGACGCGGACCTCCCGCGGTGGGTCGAGGACGTCTCGCGGGCCGGCATCGCGAACTCGGGCTGGGTCGACCGCCACTACTTCCACTCGCTCTACTTCCGCGAGCCCGGCGGGGTGCTCTACGAGCTCGCGACCGACGAGCCCGGGTTCCTGGTCGACGGCCTCTCCGTCGAGGAGCTCGGCACCCGCATCATCCTGCCGCCCTTCCTCGAGGGGCAGCGCACGGCGGCCGAGGCGCGGCTGACACCGCTGCCGGACCCACGCGCGGACTGGCCCGCCGCGGCGCGGGCGTAGCGGCGGCCGCGCGGGGGCGGAGGCCTGGCGCCGCCGCGCGGAGGCGCAGGCGCCGGCTGCGGCGCAGTGCGGCGCGCGTAGCGCGGCCCGCGGGCGCGGCGGGCGCGGCAGGCGCGGCAGGCGCGGCAGGCGCGGCAGGCGCGGCAGGCGCGGCAGGCGCGGCAG
>CAXSFZ010000003.1:65043-136414 GCA_964236905.1 uncultured Solirubrobacteraceae bacterium
GCGCGGCGGGCGCGGCGGGCGCGGCATAGTGCGACGCGGGCGTGCGTGCCGACGGGCGGCGTTCGGATTCCGGCTCGCTCAGCGGGCTAGAAACCGAACGACGCCCCGTGGCGCGCCGGTCGCGACCGTGAGCGGCGTTCAGGTACCGCGTTCGGATCGCGGCCCGCGGAGCAGACTCGCAGCCGAGCGCCATCTCGGGGATGCGTCGACGCAGACGCGAGCGGCGCGCACGCCCGGGCGTTCGGATCCCGACCCGCTCAGCGGGCTCGAATCCGAACGAGGCCGTCGTGGCGCGGTCCGGCCGGCCGTGGCCTCGACGCCCGCGTCAGCCACCAGCCACCAGCCACCCGCCGCGGCCACCGCCGGCCGGCCGCCCGTCCGGGCCATCCCGCCACCCGCCGGCCGGCCGGCCGGCCGCCCGCCACCCGCCGCCACCCGCCGGCCGCCCGTCCGCGCCATCCCGACGCTCGCCGGCCCGTCGCTTCCGCCGCCGACCGCCCGCGCTCGTCCCGCAGCCGCGCGGGCGCGGCGTCAGGCGGCCAGCGCCGGATCGACCGCGACGGCCGTGAGCGCGATCGCGAGGAGGTCCTCGCCCAGCGCGACGAGGCGATCGTCGCGGCCGGTGGTCGCGACGATCCGCCCACGCAGCAGCGAGAGGCCGGCGCCCGCCGCCGTGGCGACCGCGCCCACGGTCGCGGCGCCCTGAGGACCGGCGAGCACCCACCCGACGGCCACGCCGGCGCTCAGGCGACTCGCCAGCCCGGCCGGCGAGCTCCGGGCCGGCGCGTTCGGCAGCTTGTCGCCGACGTACTCGCCCGCGGCCAGGGCCGTGAGGACGCCGCGGACGGCGACGGGCGTCCCCGTCCTGCGCCAGGCGATCGCTGCGGGCGGCGTCAACGAGCGAGCGCCCACGGCGAGACCGACCCCGGCGAGGGCGATCCAGCGGCGCGGAGCGACGGACGCGGCCATGCCCGGCACCGTAGTCCCCCTGCCGCTGGCGCCCGCCGCCCCGCCGCGCCCGCCCGCCCCGCCGCGGCCGCCACCCGCTGTGTCCGCGTGCGCTCACAGGCTGTCGGCCCCCGCGCTCCCCGCCTGCCAGCCGGCCCGCCGGCCAGCCGGACACCACGATCGCCGAACGGCACCCCTCGCCGCCATGCGTCGCGCCGCATCGGCCAGCAGGCCGGTAGGAAAGCCGGATGAGCGCTCGCGCGATTGCTCGGGACTGCCGAGTACACAACGGTGAGCACCGAGCAGAACTGCCGGAGTCGACCATGGTGAGCGCCGCTCCGACGAGCGACGAGCAGCTGATGTCGCGGGTGCAGGCCGACGACGCCGAGGCGTTCGCGGAGCTGTACGACCGCCTCTTGCCACGGGCGCTGAGCGTCTCGCGGCGCGTGCTGGTCGGCAACCCGGACCGCGCCACGGAGGCGGTGCAGGAGGGCTTCGCCGCGATGTGGCGGGCCCGCGACTCCTACCGGCCCGAGCTCGGGCGGGTGGCCGCCTGGGCCTTGACGCTGGTGCGCAACCGGGCGACCGACATCCATCGCCGCGAAGCGCCGCACGACCGCCGCCGCAGCACGAGCGAGACGGCGCTCGAGCGCTTCCGGGCCCCCGACGACCTGGAGCGGGACGCCGTCGCGAGCGATGCCGCGCGGCACCTGCGCGTGCGCCTCGACGCGCTGCCGGTGGCCCAGCGCGAGGTGATCGCCCTCTCCTTCTTCGGCGAGCTCACCCAGGCGGAGATCGCCACCCGGCTGACGCTCCCGCTCGGCACGGTCAAGGGCCGCATGCGCCTGGCGCTCCACAAGCTTCGCGAGGAGCTCGCCCCCGAGGCCGCGTAGGCGCCGGCGCGAGGAGCCGCACAACCGGGACCGGGCTCGACGGAAGCGGGCTACGGGAATCGAACCCGTCTCTCGAGCTTGGGAAGCTCACGTTCTACCGATGAACTAAGCCCGCATGTCGGCGCATCCTACCCCACGCGATCGGCCCGGCGACGCGCCGCCGGCTCTACGCTGTGGGGGTCGTGAAGCGCTCCTCCGTCCCGACCGTCGTGCTCGTCGCCGCCGCCGCGCTGGTCGCGCTCCTGGTCTACGGCGTGGTGCAGCAGCAGGCGGGCATCGGCTCGGACGCGCTGGACAAGGCGGTGCAGGAGGGCAAGCGGCCGGCGGCGCCCGAGCTCGACCTCAGCCGGCCGGCGCTGGACGGCCGCACGCAGCGCCGTCTCGCGGACTACCGCGGCAAGGTCGTCGTCGTGAACTTCTGGGCGTCGTGGTGCGATCCGTGCCGGACCGAGGCGCCCGTGCTCAACGCGGCCCAGCGCGAGCTCGCGACCAAGGGGGACGGGACGGTCCTCGGGGTCACCTACCACGACGCGGCCGACGCCTCGCTGGACCAGGCGCGCAGGAACCGCTTCACCTTCCCCAGCGTCCGCGACCCGGACGACAAGCTCTTCGACGGCTACGGGAACACCGGCATCCCGGAGACCATGGTCCTCGACGCGCGGGGTCGCGTGGTGGACCTGCGGCGCGGCCAGGTCGACCGGGCGTTCCTGGACGCGGCGATCGCCAAGGCGCGGGCGGCCGCGTGAGGCGCGGCGGCGGCGCCGCGCTCGCCGCGCTGCTGCTGGCGCTCCTGCTGAGCGCCCCGGCCCGGGCCGTCCCGCCCGCCGAGCGCGGCGAGGCGTTCGACCGCATCGAGAAGCAGGTGATGTGCATCGAGTGCAACGTGCCGCTGAACATCGCCGACGCGGCACAGGCGGACGCGACGCGCACGGAGATCCGGCGCCTCCTGGCCCGCAACCTCTCCGACCAGCAGGTCCTGGACGCGCTCGTGGCCGACTACGGCAAGAACATCCTCGCGGCGCCCAAGGCCAGCGGCTTCAACGCCTTCGCCTACCTCGTCCCGGTGCTCGCGCTCGCCGCGCTGCTGGGGCTCGGGGCGCTCCTGCTGCCGCGCTGGCGCCGTGAGCGGGGCAGCGGCGGGGCCCCCGGTGGCGCGGCACCCGCGCCGCTGAGCCGCGCGGACGCGGAGCGCCTCGACGCCGAGCTCGCCCGGTACGGCGCCTGATGGCGCTGGCGGCCGCGGTCAGCCCGACCGTCTTCGCGGCCTTCACCGCCGGGCTGCTCTCCTTCGTCTCCCCCTGCGTCCTGCCGCTGGTCCCGGGCTACCTGAGCGCGGTCAGCGGCGTCCAGCCGGGCGCGGTCCGCGAGGAACGCGACCTGCCCGGCATCCTCTGGCCGGCGATCGCCTTCTGCCTCTCCTTCACCGTCATCTTCGTGGCCCTCGGGATGTTCGCCAACGGCCTCGGCGCGCCGCTGGCCGACGACCGCGGCCTGCTCGACAAGCTGGCGGGCGGCTTCCTGGTGCTCTTCGGCGTCCTGCTGATCCTGAGCCGCTTCACGAACCTCGCCAACCGCGAGTACCGCCCCGGCGGCCTGATCGCCAAGGCGGGCAGCGGCGGGCCGGTGATCGCCGGGGCGGCCTTCGCGATCGCCTGGACGCCGTGCACCGGCCCGATCCTCGCCGCGATCCTCACCACCGCCGCCCAGAAGGACGGCCTCGGGGGCGGCGCGTTCCTGCTCGCCGCCTACTCGGCGGGCCTGGCGGTCCCCTTCCTCGCCTCGGCCGTCGCCTTCGACCGCTTCGCGACGGGCTTCCGCTGGCTGCGCGACCGCTACACGATCATCACGGTGGCCTCCGGGCTGGTGCTCATCGCCGTGGGGGTGCTCGTCTACGACAACGAGATGGCCCGCCTGGCCGTCCAGGCGCGCAACCTGCTCGACGCCACCGGCATCGACTTCGGCTTCTTCGAGCGCTGAGCCGCTACATCGTCTCGGGCGCGCTGACGCCCAGGGCCCCGAGCGCGCTCGCGAGGGTCCGCTGGGTCGCGAGGCAGACCGCCGCGCGGAACGGCTCGCTCGGCTCCCCGCGGACCTTGCAGTCGCGGTAGAAGGCGGCCGAGGCCTGCGCGAGGTCGAGGACGTAGGTCGCGACCCGGTGCGGCGCGCGCCGCTCGGCCGCCTCGGCGGCCTCGGACGGCCAGGCCAGCAGCGCCCGGAGCAGCGCACGCTCGGACGGGTGCAGCGGCGTGGCGGGGAGCGCCGGGTCCGGCGCGGCGCGCACCTCGCGGAGGATCCCGGCCATCCGCGCGTGGGCGTACTGGACGTAGTAGACGGGGTTCTCGCTCGACTGCTGCTTGGCCAGCGCGAGGTCGAGCTCGATGGTGGTGTCGTGCGAGCGCTGGAGGAGGTACCAGCGGGCGGCGTCCACGCCGACGTCCGCGACGAGGTCGTCGAGCGTGACGAACTCGCCGGCGCGCTTGGACATGCGCACCTCGCGCCCGTCGTCGAGCAGCGAGACGAGCTGCATGATGATGAGCTCGAGCCCCTCCGGCGCGCCGCCGAGCGCCTCGAAGCCCATGTGCATCCGGGCGACGTAGCCGTGGTGATCGGCGCCCCAGACGTCCAGCAGCAGGTCGAACCCGCGCTCGCGCTTCTCCTGGTGGTAGGCCAGGTCGGAGGCGAGGTAGGTGTGCTCGCCCGTGGCCCGCTCGATGACGCGATCCTTGTCGTCGCCGAACTCGGTGGTCCGCAGCCAGAGCGCGCCGTCGGCCCGGAAGGTGCGGCCCTGCGCGTCGAGGACCGCGAACGCGTGCTCGACCTTCCCCTCCTCGTGGAGCGCGCGCTCGGAGGACCACGTGTCGAAGCGCACCCGGAAGCGCTCGAGCGACGCGCGCGCCTGCTCGACCATGAGCGCGACCGCCCGGCGGGAGAGCTCCTCGAGCTCGAGCGTGGCGGCGTCCGGGATGCGCGCCGCGAGGTCGGCGACGTACGCGCCCTGGTAGCCGGCCTCCGGCACCTCCTCACCGCGGGCGCGCGCGCGCACGGAGGCCCCGAGCTGCGCGACCTGCGAGCCGAAGTCGTTGACGTAGAACTCACGGTGAACCGCGTGCCCGGCGAGCTCGAGCGTGCGCGCGAGCGCGTCGCCGTAGGCCGCGTTGCGCGCGCCGCCGATGTGCACCGGGCCCGTCGGGTTGGCCGAGACGAACTCGAGGTTGACCCGGCGGGAGGGCGAGGCCGTCGAGCGTCCCCACCCCTCGCCGGCGGCCAGGGCGCGGGCGAGCGCCTCGGCGTACCAGGCGTCCGCGAGCGTGAGGTTCACGAAGCCCGGCCCGGCGACCTCGGTGCGCTCGAGGCCGGAGCCGAGCTCGGCCTCCAGGGCGGCCACGAGGTCGGCGGCGATCTCGCGCGGCGGCCGGCCGAGCGCCTTGGTGAGCCCCATCGCCGCGTTCGTCGCGTAGTCGCCGTGGCCGGCCTGCCGCGGGCGCTCGAGCGCGGGCGGCGCCTTGGGCGTCCCGCCCAGGGACGCGGCGGCCCGGTCCACCGCGGTCCGCAGGTCGCTCAGCGCGTCGCTCATGCACCTGACCTTAGGCGCGTTGCACGCGCAACCGCCGCCTCGTCAGTGGTGGTAGGGCTCGCCGGCCAGGATCTTGTGCCCGCGGTAGAGCTGCTCGAGCAGGACGACGCGCGCCAGCTGGTGCGGGAGGGTGAGCGCCCCGAGCGAGAAGCGGTGCTCGGCCGCGGCGAGCTCCGGGCGGCCGAAGGCCCCGCCGAGGACGAAGCAGAGGTCGCGCCCGGAGCGCCGGCGCGCCTCGAGGAAGGCGGCGAAGGCCTCGGAGGTGAAGCGCTCCCCGTCGGCGTGGAGCAGCGAGACGAACGGCCCCGGGCCGCCGCCGACGGGCCCCGACGGGATCCGCCCGGGGACCTGCGCCTCCTCGCGGAGCTCCACGAGCTCGAGGCGCACGTAGCGCCCGAGGAGCATCTGGTAGTGCGCCACGTCGTCGGCCCAGGGCGCTCGCAGCCGACCCACCGATAGGACGACGACGCGCATCGAGGTGCGACACTAGCCCGATGGCCGACGAGCAGCCCGGGCTCCCGGAGCGCCACATCAACATCCACTTCGACCCGTCCGACATGGCCGGCCACTACGCGAACTTCGCGAACGTCAGCCACTCCGACTACGAGTTCACGGTCACCTTCGCCCGCGTCGACCACGAGGTGGAGGACGAGGAGATCCCCGGGGTCGTCGTCACGCGCGTGAACCTGTCGGCCCGCTTCATGCGCGAGCTGATCGACGCCATGGAGGACAACTACTCCAAGTGGAGCACGAAGGAGGGCATCAAGAACCTCCCCGAGTACGGCGAGGGCCCCTCCTCCCCCGGGGACTGAGCTCCCTGCGCCGCCCATGCGCGTCGCGGTCCTCTCCGACATCCACGGCAACCGCCACGCCCTCGAGGCGGTGCTCGACGACGTCGCGGGCTCGGGCGCGAGCGACGTGTGGTGCCTCGGCGACGTGGTGGGCTACGGCGCCGACCCGAGCGCCTGCTGCGCCCTCGTGGCCGACTCCGCCGCGCTCTGCCTGGCCGGCAACCACGATCTGGCCGTGACGGGCGACCTGCCCATCGACGAGTTCTCCCCCGGGGCGGCGATCGCCGTCCGCTGGACCCGGGAGGTCATCGAGCCCGAGCACCTCGCCTTCCTCGGCGCCCTGGCCACCCACGGTGCGGCCGGTGCGGTCGGGCTCTTCCACGCGAGCCCGCGCGATCCCGTCTGGGAGTACGTGACCTCCGAGCCGCAGGCCGACTCCTGCCTCGACGCCCTCGAGCAGCGCGTCGGGCTCATCGGCCACTCGCATCTCGCGCTGAGCTTCGGGCGCGAGCGCGGCGGGCGCGCCCGGGGAGAGCCGCGTCGCGGCGGCGCGGCCGCCGACCTCGACGACGGGGCGTGGCTGCTCAACCCGGGCTCGGTCGGCCAACCGCGCGACGGCGATCCCCGCGCGGCCTGGCTGCTGCTCGACACGGAGGCCTGGCGGGCGGAGTGGCGCCGCACGGAGTACGACGTGGCCGGCGCCGCCGGGGCGATCCGCGCCGCTCGGCTGCCCGAGGGGCTCGCCGCCCGGCTGGAGCGGGGCGCGTGAGGCGCCTGGCCGCCGCGCTCGTGCTGGTCGCCGCCTTCGCCGCGGGCTGCGGGAGCGGCGGGAGCTCCCGGCTCCTGCGCGACTCGGAGGCGGCCGGGCTGAAGCAGACGCTCGACCAGGTGCGAAGCGCCGTCGCCGCGCGGAACGTGGGCGCCTGCGCCGCCCGCGTGCGCCAGCTGCGCGCCGAGATCAGCAACCTCCCCGACCGCGTCGACCGCCGGCTGCGCGCGAGGCTGCGCGACGAGGTCGCCGGCAAGCTCGCCCCCCAGGTCACCCGCGAGTGCGACGACCCGCTGGTCGAGACGCAGCCGACCGTGACGACACCGGCGCCGACCGGCCCGAGCGGGCCGACCGCCCCGCCCGAGGACCAGGACGACCAGACGCAGACGCAGACGACCCCGAGTGTGCCGTCCGCCACCGTCCCGACGCCCTCGGTGCCGGAGGACACGACCCCCACGCTGCCGAGCGATCCCGGCGACGGCTCCGGCGGGTTCGGCGACGACGACGGGACCGCCCCGTGAGCCCGCAGCGCATGCTGGCCGAGCGCTACGAGCTGGGCGAGCGCCTCGGGGTCGGCGGCATGTCCACCGTCCAGGAGGCCTTCGACCGCCGCCTGGAGCGCCACGTGGCGGTCAAGCTCCTGGCCGAGCACCTCGCCGAGGACCAGCAGTTCGTCTCGCGCTTCCGACGCGAGGCGCTGTCGGCGGCGCGCCTGGTGCACCCGAACATCGTCCAGGTGTTCGACTTCGGCCTCGACGAGCCGACCGGGCGCCACTACATCGTCATGGAGGTCGTGCGCGGCCAGTCCGGGGCGGAGATCCTCCGCGCCCGCGGGCGCCTCGGCGTCGGCGAGGCGCTCGAGCTCGTCGGCCAGGCCTGCCGTGGGCTGGACTACGCCCACCGGGGCGGCGTGGTCCACCGGGACGTGAAGCCGGGCAACCTGCTGCGCTCTGACGACATGGTGGTGAAGCTCGCCGACTTCGGGATCGCCAAGGCGCTCAGCGACGAGAGCTCGATCACGCAGGTCGGCTCGGTGCTCGGAACGGCCTCCTACCTCGCGCCGGAGCAGGCCCGGGGCGAGGAGGCCGGCCCCGCCGCCGACCTCTACGCGCTCGGGGTCGTGACCTACCAGCTGCTCTCGGGCCGGCTCCCCTACGAGGCGACCTCGCTCACCGAGCTCGCGCTCAAGCAGCAGCGGGAGGCACCCGCCTACCTGCACGAGCTCGACCCGGCGATCCCGGAGGGGCTCTCGGTCGCCGTCGACCGCGCCCTGTCGCTCGACCCGCGCGAGCGGCAGAGCGACGCGGAGGCACTGCGCACCGCGCTCCTGGACGGCGCGGACGGGCGGGGCGAGGACGCGAGGGCCCAGGCGGGCCCGGCCGGACCGGCCACCGGTGCCACGCGGGTGAGCGGGCCCGGGCGCCCGAGCGGACCCGCGACGGGCGCCACGCGCGTGGCCGGCGCCGCCGCGCCGGCGCCCGCGCCCCGCGCTCCGCAGCAGCACGCCACCGCGGAGCGCGGCGGCGCCGTGCCGGCGCGGGTCCCGCGCCCCGCGCCCGTGCCGGTGCCCGCGCGCGGCGGCGGCGCGGCGTCCGCTCCCCCCACCGCCGCCGTGCCGGCGCGCCGGCCGGGCCGCGGACGGCGCGTGCTCGTGACGCTCGTGGTGCTCGCGCTGCTGGCGGGCGGCGCCGCCGCCGCGGTCCTCTCCACCACCCGGGACGAGCGCGGCACGAACCTCCGCCGGGTCACGAGCGACCGCGTGAACGGCATCGTCGACGAGCTGCAGCAGCTCATCGACGACAACCGGCAGTGAGGAGCGCCGCAGCCTGGCGGGGGGACGCGGCCCGGGCCGCGCCGGAGCGTCGAGGCGCGGTGGACGCCCGCGGGAGCCGCGTGCCAACGTCCGTCCGTTGGTGATCCGGAAGCCGGTGGGCGGCGAAGGACCCCCCATGGCCGCACCCCGATCGCTCCTGCTCCTGCCCGTCGCCGCCGCCGTGCTCGCCTGCGCGGGCTGCGGGAGCGACGACGCGAGCCCCACCACGTCGAGCGCCGCCGCGCCGGCGACCCCCGCGGCGACCGCGCCCACCACGAGCGCTCCCGCCGCGGCGCCGGCGACCCCGGCGAGCAGCGCCAAGCGGGTCAGCATCAAGGACTTCGACTACGCCCCCGGCACGGTCGAGGTCGCGGTCGGCACCAAGGTCACCTGGACCAACCGCGACGCCGCGAACCACACGGTGACCTTCGACAGCGGTGACAAGCAGGACCTCGGCAACCAGCCGACGGGGAAGTCCGTCACCCGCACCTTCACCAAGCCGGGCACCTACGCCTACCACTGCGACTTCCACACCAACATGCACGGGACGGTCGTCGTTCGATGATCCACCCCACCAAGGAGACCCACATGCCGGACGAACTGGCGATCGAGGAGATCGATCGCGACGGGGCCGTGGCCGAGGCCACCGCCGAACTCGGGACGACCCGCTCCGGCCTGCTGCGGCGCGCCGGCCTGGTGGCCGGCGGCGGCCTGCTCGCCGGGCTCACGCCGATGGCGCTCTCCCGCGCCGCGAGCAAGGGCGACGTCAAGATCCTCAACTACGCGCTGACGCTCGAGTACCTCGAGTCCGCGTTCTACGCCGAGGCGCTCTCGAAGGGCAAGCTGAGCGCTTCGGTGCAGAGGTTCGCCCAGGTCGTGGCCGGCCACGAGGCCGCACACGTCACCGCGCTGCAGGGCGCGCTCGGCTCGGCCGCGGTGAAGAAGCCGACCTTCGACTTCAAGGGCACCACAGGTGCGGACAAGACGTTCCTCAGCACCTCGAAGACCCTCGAGGACACCGGCGTCTCGGCCTACCAGGGCCAGGCGGACAAGATCGACGACCCGGGCGTGCTGGCCACGGCGGGCTCGATCCTCGCGGTCGAGGCCCGTCACGCCGCCTGGGTCCGCGACCTGATCGGCGCCGGCAAGGAGCTCAAGCCGGCTCCCGACGCGTTCAGCCCGCCCCTGTCCATGAAGCAGGTCCTCGACGCCGTCGGGGCCACGGGCTTCATCAAGTCCTGACCACCCGGAACCTGGAGAACACAATGTCATCAGACACCCCGATGGTCGACGTCAGCCACCTCGAGTCCTTCGACGCCGACGGCGCCCTGGCCGAGGCCGCCGGCCGCGTCAACCACCTGAGCCGCAAGGGCTTCCTGCGCGGCGCCGGCGCCGTGGTCGGCGGCGGCTTGCTCGTCGGCGCCTTCCCCGGCTCGGCGCTCGCGGCGACCCCGAAGGGCGACGTGGCGATCCTCAACTACGCGCTCACCCTCGAGTACCTCGAGGCGGCGTTCTACAAGGAGGCGAACGCGAGCGGCCTCTCCGGCGAGACCGGTCGCTTCGCGAAGCTCGTCGGCGCGCACGAGGACGCGCACGTCGTCGCGCTCAAGAAGGCGCTCGGAAGCGCTGCGGTGAAGAAGCCGAGCTTCGACTTCAAGGGCACCACCTCCGCGCAGGGCACCTTCCAGCAGACGGCGGTGGTGCTCGAGGACACCGGCGTGAAGGCCTACCAGGGCCAGGCGCCGAACATCAAGACGCCCGCCATCCTGCGCGCGGCGATCTCGATCCACCCGGTCGAGGCGCGCCACGCGAGCTGGATCCGCAACATCGCGGGCATGCCGCCGGCGCCCGACGTGTTCAACCCCGCCGCGGACATGGCGACGATCCTCGCCGCCGTCAACGCCACCGGGTTCATCAGCACGGCGGCCTCGGCCAGCCCGAGCAGCGCGGTCTCCGGCACCCCGGCCATGACCGGCTAGCAGGCCCCGGCCACCGGCCCGCCCGGGCCGGTGGCCACGAGCCCGTCGTGCGACTGCGCTCCCTCATCACCGGCGTGCTGACCGTCCTGGCGGTCGCCGCGATCGCCTTCGTGGCCCGCGGCGCGCTGCAGGGCGACGAGGATCCCGCGCCCCGGGTGGCCGCGCGCGCCGCGGCCGCCACGGGCGCGACCGGGAC
This sequence comes from uncultured Solirubrobacteraceae bacterium, assembly GCA_964236905.1. Lineage (GTDB taxonomy): Bacteria > Actinomycetota > Thermoleophilia > Solirubrobacterales > Solirubrobacteraceae > Paraconexibacter. Next base: position 76,007 of record CAXSFZ010000003.1, read on the forward strand.
CACGGCGGCCGATCCGTCCGCCGCCCTGGCCTCGGGCCTGGACGCCCTGAGCGCCATCCCGAAGGGCGCGAGCACGATCGCCACCGCCCGGGGGCGCTCGGTCCGCGTGTACGCCACGGCCCACACGCACCACGCGCGCCGCCTGCGTCAGCGGACCTTCAACGGCCAGCGGATCCCGCTCACCTTCCTCGTCCGCACCCGGCGGGCGGGGCGCGTGCAGGTCGAGCTCCCGACGCGGCCCAACCAGAGCCGCGGCTGGGTGCGGGCGAGCGACGTGCGGCTCACCTTCACGCGGCTCACCATCGAGGTCCGCCGGAAGGCCCACCGGCTTCGCGTGCTCGACGGCAAGCGGGACGTCCTGAGCACGCGGATCGGCGTGGGCGAGTCGATCTCCCCCACCCCGCCCGGCCGCTACTTCGTGACCGACGTCGTCCGCACGAAGGATCCGCGCGGCTTCTACGGGCCCTACGCGCTCGGGCTCTCGGCCCACTCCACGGTCTACACGAGCTTCGAGGGCGGGGACGGCCAAGTCGGCATCCACGGCACGAACCAGCCGCGCGCGCTCGGGACCGACGTCTCCCACGGGTGCATCCGCGTGCGCAACGACGTCATCCGGCGCCTGGCCCGGCAGGTCCCGCTCGGGACGCCCGTGGTCATCCGGAGCTAGAGCAGCGGCGCCGGCGCCGGCGAGACGGTCGTCCCGGGCGCGCCGCCCGCCCGCAGCGCCCGCGCCGTCTCGGCCAGCGTCCCCGCGAGGATCGCGTCGCGGAGATCCTGCATCACGCGCTGGAGGAAGGCGAGGTTGTGCAGGGTGAGCAGCCGCATGCCGGTGAGCTCGCGGGCGTGGACGAGGTAGCGGACGTAGCCCCGGGAGAGCCCGAGCGCGCAGGCAGGGCACGGGCAGCCGTCCATGATCGGCCCGTGGTCGTCCTTGAAGCGCCCGGCCGTCAGGTCCACGCGCCACCGCTTGGCGGGATCGGGCACGAGCGCGACCCCGTGGCGGCCGAGGCGGGTCGGCATCGCGCAGTCGAAGGTGTCGATCCCGAGCTCCACCCCGCGGACGAGGTCGTCGACCTCCCCGATCCCGAGCAGGTGGCGGGGCTTGGCCTCGTGCTCGCCGCCGAGCACCGACGTCGCCCAGCCGACCACCTCGTACATCTGGTCCTTGTGCTCCCCGAGCGAGCCGCCGATGGCGATCCCCGGCGTCCCGCTCCCCGCGACGACCCGGGTCGAGTGCTTGCGGAGCTCCTCGTGCACGCCGCCCTGGGAGATGGCGTAGACGAGCTGGCCGGGCGGCCCGTGCTCGCCGTGCCAGGCCAGGCAGCGCTCGAGCCAGCGGTGGGTGCGCTCCGTGGAGCGCTCGGTGTAGGCGCGGTCGACGTGGAACGGCGTGCACTCGTCGAACACGAGGGCGATGTCGGAGCCGAGGCGGGCCTGGATCTCCATCGAGGTCTCGGGGCCGAGGAACCGCGTCGCGCCGTCGAGGTAGGAGCGGAAGGAGACGCCGCGCTCCTCGATGGAGAGGACGCGGCCGAGGCGGTCCCGCGGCGGCCCGGAGCCCTTGATCTCCTCCGCGACGGCGCCGTGGCCCATCGAGAAGACCTGGAAGCCGCCGGAGTCCGTGATGATCGGCCGCTCCCAGCCCATGAAGGCGTGCAGGCCGCCGAAGCCCGCGATCCGCTCGTCACCGGGGTCGAGGAACAGGTGGAACGTGTTCCCGAGGACCATGTCGTACCCGAGGTCGGAGACCTCGTGCGCCAGCAGCCCCTTGACCGTCGCCTTCGTGGCCAGCGGGACGAAGGCCGGGGTGCGCACGGGCCCGTGGGTGGTGTGCAGCGTGCCGGCGCGGGCGCGCGTCGCCGGATCGCGGGCGAGGATCTCCAGGGCGGGCAAGCCGGGGAGCCTACGTGGCCTCCACGGCCTCCCGGTCCTCCGGCCCCTCGATCGAGAGCTGCGGCACGATCCGGTCGAGCCACCGCGGCAGCCACCAGGCGCTGCGCCCGAACAGCTCCATCAGCGCGGGCACGAGCAGGCAGCGGATGATCACCGCGTCGATGAGGACCGCGCTGGCCAGGCCGAGCCCGAAGAGCTTGATCACGCGGTCCGGGGCGATCGCGAAGGAGGCGAAGACCAGCACCATGATGGAGGCGGCGGCGGTGATGACCTTCCCCGTGGTCGCCAGCCCGCGCATCACCGAGCCCGACGCGTCGCCCGAGTGGTCCCACTCCTCCCGCACGCGCGAGATCAGGAACACCTCGTAGTCCATGCTGAGGCCGAAGACGATCGAGAAGAGCAGCACGGGCAGGAAGGACTCGATCGGGCCGGTCTCGATCCCGAGGAGGCTCGCGCCGTGGCCGTCCTGGAAGATCGCCGTGACGACCCCGAGCGCCGCGCCGATCGACAGCAGGTTCATCAGCCCCGCCTTGATCGGGACGAGGATCGAGCGGAAGACCGCGAGCAGGAGCAGCGCGCTCAGCAGCACGACCACCGCCACGAACAGCGGCAGCTTGCCGGCGATCACGTCGGTGAAGTCCTCCTGGGTGGCCGTCGTGCCGCCGATCTCGACCTTGGCCCGGCTGGCCTGCTCCACCGCCGGCACCACGTCGTCGCGCAGCCGGTTCAGCGTGTCGGTGGTCGCCTCCTGCTGCGGGCTGGTTCGCGGGACGGCCGTGACCGTCGCGAGGGCGCCGTCCGGCGAGAGCGCCGGCGGGGTCGTGCTCACGATCCCGGGGTCCCGGGCGACCGCCGCGGCGACCTGCGCGGCCGGCTGCGGATCCCCCTTGGCGGGGAGCTCCACTGCGAGCAGGAACGTCCCGGAGGCCCCGGGGCCGAAGCCCTTGGCGATCAGGTCGTAGGCCTTGTGGGTGGTGGAGTCGCTCGGGTCGACGCTCGCGTCCGAGGAGCCGAGGCGCAGGCCGAGCGCCGGGGAGGCGATCGCCAGCAGCAGGACGAGCGCGAGCAGCGCCGCGGGCACCGGGCGCCGCTGGACCAGCCGCGACCAGGCGCTCCAGCGCCGCCCCTCGGTTCGCGCCTCGCGGACCCCGCTGCGCTCCTCCGCCAGCCGCCGGCGGGTCCGCCTGCCGTTGATCTTCGGCCCGGCGAAGCCCAGGAACGCCGGGAGGAGGGTGAGCGCCGCGCTCATCGTGAGCGCCACGGAGAGCGCGGCGCCGACCGCGACGCCCTGGAGGAAGTTCAGCCCCAGCAGCAGCAGGCCGAGCAGCGCGATGATCACGGTGCCGGCGGCGAAGAAGACGGTGCGCCCCGCGGTGTCGAGCGCGCGGCCGGCCGCCTCGCGGTGGTCGTGCCCGAGGGCGAGCTCGGAGCGGTAGCGGGTGAGCACGAAGAGCGCGTAGTCGATCCCGACGCCGAGCCCGATCAGCGTCGCGAGCTGCGTGGCGAAGTCCGGGGTGTCCACGACGTGCGAGAGCAGCGTGATGCCGCCCAGCGTCACCCCGAGCGCGAGGATCGTCGAGACGATCGGCGCCAGCGCGGCCACCAGGGAGCCGAAGACGAGCAGCAGCACGGCGAGCGCGAAGGCGATGCCGATGAACTCGGAGGCGCCGCCCGCGTTCTGGCGCGCCTGCTCGGCGCCCAGCCCGTTCTGCTCCACCTCGAGCGTTCGCGTGCGCCCGGCGAGGACGGTCCGCTGGATCTTCTTCAGGTCCTGGGGCTCGACGTCGGTGCCCACCGAGCCCCGGTAGCGCAGGGTGGCGACGCCGATCCTGCCGTCGCGGCTGAGCTGCCCCCCGGCGGCCAGCGGCGAGGTGGTCGCGGCGACCCCCGCCTGGTCCTCGACGGCTTTGAGCGTCTGCGCGATGCTCGCCCGGTTGGCCGGGTCGCGGAGCGTGCCGCTCCGCGCCGCGAAGACGATCTGGTCGGCGCTGCAGCAGCTCGTAGGCGCGCTGGCTCTCGGTGCCGGGGAGCCGGAAGTTCGAGGCCTTCTGCGTCCCGACCGACGAGGCGACCGCGGTGACCACGATCGCCAGGGCGATCCACGCGGCGAGCGTGATCCGGCGGTGGGTGAAGCACCAGCCGGCCAGGCGGGCGTAGGCGGAGCGCTTGGCGGTCACGCCGTACAAGATGCCGCATCGGCTCGCGCGGTCAGCGTGCGATCGCGCTCGGAGCGTCCAGCACGCGCTCCCAGAAGCCGCCGAGCTGCTCCTGCTCGGCGGGGGTGAAGTGCTCGAGGAACATCGCGCGCACGCCGGCCAGGTGGGTGGCGCGGGCAGCGTCGAGCATCTCGCGACCCCGGGCGGTGAGGCAGGCGAAGGAGCCGCGGGCGTCGCTCGGGCAGGTCTCGCGGGAGAGCAGGCCGTCGCGCTCGAGTCGGTCCACGAGCCGGGTGAGGCCGCTGCGGGAGAGCAGGATCGAGCTCGCGAGATCGTGCATCCGCATCTTCTCCAGCTCGGCGTCGGCGAGGACCATGAGCACCTCGTAGGAGCTGAGCGGCAGGCCGTGGGCGCGTTCGAGCTCGGCGTCGAGCGCCTTGGTCAGCCGAGCGTACGTGCGCAGCAGGCCGCGCCAGGCGCGGAGCTCCTGCTGGCCGAGGCGGGTGGCCGACGACGAGGGCGAGGCGGGAGCCATGGCGCAGGACGGTAGCGCGCCAGTTGTACGCGCAACGAGCTGGCGCGGTACTGTTGCCCGCGCAACTACCCGCAGCGCAAGTCACCGGAGACCGCATGCCGAAGATCGCCGTCGTCTACTACAGCTCCACCGGACACGTGCACCAGCTCGCCGTGGCCGTCGCGGCCGGGGCCGAGGAGGCCGGCGCCGAGGTGCGCCTGCGCCGTGCCGCCGAGCTCGCCCCCGAGGAGGTCATCCGCTCGCAGGACGCGTGGAACGAGCACTACGTGGCCACGAAGGACACCGTGCCCGAGGCGAGCAACGACGACCTGGAGTGGGCCGACGGCTTCGCCTTCGGCTCCCCCACGCGCTACGGGCTGCCCTCCTCGCAGCTCAAGCAGTTCATCGACATGACCGGGCCGCTGTGGGGCGCGGGCAAGCTCGCCGACAAGGTGGCCACCTCGTTCACCTCCTCCCAGGGGGATCACGCGGGCCAGGAGTCGACGATCCTCGCGATCAACAACGTCTTCTACCACTGGGGCGCGATCATCGTGCCGCCGGGCTTCACCGACACGGTGATCTACGCCTCGGGCGGCAACCCGTACGGGATCAGCTACCCGTCGGCCCACGAGGGCGAGGAGGGGATCCCGGAGGCGTTCTTCGTGAGCGCCCGCTACCAGGGGCGGCGGCTCGCCGAGTACGCCGCGAAGCTAACGGCCTAGCCGTGGCGCTTGAGGGGCGGCACGCGTGAGCGCCATCAGCGGCGACGCGACCCCGTCGCGGGTGGGATGACGCTCCCCGTCCGCGTCCGCGAGGGCAGCGGGGAGGGCACGCTCGTGCTCCTCCACGGTCGCGGGGCCGACGAGCACGACCTCTTCGGCCTCTTCGACGTGCTCGATCCCGAGCGTCGCCTGCGGGGCGTCACGGTCGGCGGGCCGCTCGCGCTGCCTCCGGGCGGGCGCCACTGGTACGTCGTGCCGCGCGTCGGGTTCCCCGACCCGGCGACCTTCGCGGATGCGCTGGCGCAGCTGGGGCGCACGCTCGACGACGAGCTCGGACTGGACTGGAGCCGCTCGGTCGTCGGCGGCTTCTCCCAGGGCACCGTCATGTCCTACGCCCTCGGGCTCGGCGGCGGGCGGCCCGCGCCCGCCGGCGTGCTGGCGCTGAGCGGCTTCGTGCCGACCGTGCCGGGGTGGTCGGCGGACCTCGCCGGGCGCCCGGCGCTCCCGGTCCTGATCGCCCACGGCAGCCAGGATCCCGTGATCGGCGTCGGCTTCGCCCAAGAGGCCAGGCGCCTGCTCGAGGCGGGCGGCCTGCCGGTCGCCTACCACGAGACGCCGGTGGGGCACACGATCGACCCAAGCGTGCTGCCCGACGTCCAGCGCTGGCTGGCGAGCGTCCTCGACGCATGAACGGGGTCTGACCCCTTTCATGCGTTGGTGCGGATCGGCACCCGGCTAGTCGTGCAGGAGCGAGCGGCCGGTCATCGCGGCGGGCTGCTCGAGGCCGAGCAGCTCGAGGACCGTCGGCGCCACGTCGGCGAGCGCGCCGCCCTCGCGAAGCCTCGCGTCGCCGGGGACGGTGAGGACGAGCGGCACCGGGTTCAGCGAGTGCGCGGTGTTCGGCGAGCCGTCGGGCTCGAGCATCTGGTCGGCGTTGCCGTGGTCGGCGGTGACCACGAGCGCGCCGCCGGTGCCCTGCACCGCCGCCACCACCTCGCCCAGGCAGGCGTCGACCGTCTCGATCGCCGTCACCGCGGCGGGGATCACGCCGGTGTGGCCCACCATGTCCGGGTTGGCGAAGTTCAGCACGCCGAACGCGGGCGACTCCTCGTGCCAGGCGGCGATGAACTTCGCGGCCGCCTCCCGCGCGCTCATCTGCGGCTTGAGGTCGTAGGTCGGCACGTCGCGCGGGCTCGGGGCCAGCTCACGCCGCTCGCCGGGGTACGGCTCCTCCTCCCCGCCGTTGAAGAAGTACGTCACGTGCGGGTACTTCTCGGTCTCGGCCACGTGCAGCTGCGGGCGCCCCACCGCCGCGACGAGCTTCGCGAGCGTCGTCTCCGGGCGCTCGGGCGGGAAGGCGACGGGGTAGTCCCACTGCTCGTCGTACTCGGCCAGGCAGACGTAGCCCGCCACGCGCGGCCCGAGCGCTGCCGTGAGCTGGCGCATGCGGTCCGGCCGGAAGTTGAAGGCGACGACCCGGTCGCCCGGCCGGATGCGGGCCTCCGCGCCGATCGTCGTCGCGGTGATGAACTCGTCGGTCTCCCCCCGCGCGTAGGCGGCGCGGGCGGCCTCGGGCGCCGTGTCGGCGTGCTGCTCGGCGTCGCCGTCGACGAGCAGCGCGACGGCGGCCGCCGTGCGCTCCGCCCGCTGGTCGCGGTCCATCGCGTAGAAGCGCCCGATGACGGAGCCGATCCGGGCGTTGCCGGCCGCCGCGCACCAGCCCTCGAGCTGCTCGAGGTGGCCGACGCCGCTCTTGGGGGGCGTGTCCCGGCCGTCGGTGAAGGCGTGGACCACGAGATCGGGGACGCCGAGCTCGGCGCCGAGGGCGACGAGCGCCTCGACGTGGCGCTGGGAGGCGTGTACCCCGCCGTCGCTGACGAGGCCGACGAGGTGGACGCGCTCGCCCGTCAGGCCCGCGCGGAGCACCGCGTTGGCCGCGAGCTCGCCGTCGGCCACCGCCGCGTCGATGCGCGTCAGGTCCTGGCGGATGACCGCGCCGGCCCCGAGGTTCAGGTGGCCCACCTCCGAGTTGCCCATCTGCCCCTCGGGCAGGCCGACGGCGGGGCCCCACGCGGTCAGCTGGGTGTGCGGGTACCGGGCCCACAGGTCGTCGAAGACCGGCGTGCGCGCGAGCGACACCGCGTTCCCAGGCCCCGGCGCGGCCAGTCCCCAGCCGTCGAGGACGACGAGGACCACGCCCGGATACGGGCTCATGCCGCCGCGGCCACGATCGCCGCGAAGGTCCCGGGGTCCAGCGAGGCGCCGCCCACCAGGCCGCCGTCGACGTCGGGCAGCGCCAGCAGCTCCGCCGCGTTGTCGGCGTTCATCGAGCCGCCGTAGAGGATGCGGGTGCGCTGCGCCTGCTCCCTGGAGCGGTCGGCCACGAGGTCGCGGCAGAAGGAGACCGCCTCCTGCGCCTGCTCGGCCGTGGCGACCTGGCCGGTGCCGATCGCCCAGATGGGCTCGTAGGCGATCACGACGTCGCCCAGCCGCTCCACGGCCACCTTCTCAAGGCCCTCCTGCACCTGGTGGCGGAGCTTGCGCTGGGTGTCGCCGCGCTCGCGCTCCTCCTCGGTCTCCCCGACGCAGAGGATCGGCCGCAGGCCCGCGGCCAGCGCCGCGGGCACCTTCTGGGCGAGGGCGCGATCGCTCTCGCCGAAGAGCTCGCGCCGCTCGGAGTGGCCGAGGACGACGCCGTGGACGTCGAGCTCGGCGAGCATCGCCGCGGAGACCTCGCCGGTGTAGGCGCCCTGCTCGGCCCAGTGCATGGTCTGGGCGTAGACCTCGACGCGGGAGCCGCGGGTGGAGTCGACCAGCGCGCCCAGCGCGGTGAACGGCGCGCAGAGCGCGACGTCGACGCCGTCGGCGGTGCTCACCCGGGGCAGCAGGCCCTGGATGAAGTCCTCGGCCGCCTCGACCGTCTTGTGCATCTTCCAGTTGCCCGCGATCAGCGGGATGCGCGTGCTCACGAGAGGACCTCCACGCCGGGGAGGGGCTTGCCCTCGATGAGCTCGAGCGAGGCGCCGCCGCCCGTCGAGAGGTGGCTGACCTGCGAGGCCAGGCCGAACCGCGCCAGCGCGGCCGCCGAGTCCCCGCCGCCCACGACCGTCGTGCCGTCCGCGGCGGCCATCGCCTCGGCCACCGTGCGGGTGCCGGCGGCGAAGGGCGCGAGCTCGAAGGCGCCCATCGGTCCGTTCCAGAACGCCGAGCCGGCGGCCCTGACGACCTCGGCGTAGCGCGTGGCGGTGCGCGGCCCGATGTCGAGGCCCATCCAGCCGTCGGGGACCGCGGTGCCGTCGAGGGGCTGGACCTCGGTGTCGGCGGCGAAGGCGCGGCCGAGGACCAGGTCGGTCGGGAGCAGCAGCTGGCCCGGCCGGGCGCGGGCGAGGACCTCGCGCGCGGGCGCGATCCCCTCCTGCTCGCAGAGCGAGTCGCCGACGCCGATCCCCTGCGCCGCGAAGAAGGGGAAGCACATGGCGCCGCCGATGAGCACGGTGTCGGCGAGCTCGAGGAAGCGCTCGAGCACCCCGAGCTTGTCGGTGACCTTCGAGCCGCCGACGATCGCGACCATGGGCCGGCCCGGGTCGGCCAGGATGGCGCCGAGCGTCTCCACCTCGCGCTGGAGGAGGAGGCCGGCGGCGCTCGGGAGGAGCTTGGCGACCCCCGAGTTCGAGGCGTGGGCGCGGTGCGCGGCGCCGAAGGCGTCGTCGACGAAGACGTCGCCCAGCGCGGCGTACTTCGCGGCGAGCGCCGGGTCGTCGTCGGTCTCGCCCGGGAAGAAGCGGACGTTCTCGAGCATGAGCAGCCGGTCGCCGTCGCCCCACTCCTCCTCCGGCGTCTGCAGCAGGTGGACGTCGTCCTCCATGAGCTCGGCCAGGCGATCGGCCACGGGCCGCAGGGAGTACCTCGGGTCCGGCGCGCCCTCGGGTCGCCCGAGGTGGGCGAGGAGCACGAGCTTGGCCGCGCCGCGCTCGAGGAGCTCGTCGAGCGTCGGGAGCGCCGCGCGGATCCGCGCGTCGTCGGTGATCGCTCTGGCGGGGTCGAGCGGGACGTTGAAGTCGACGCGGACGACCACGACCTTCCCGCCGACCTCGACGTCGTCGAGGGTCCTCACAGGACGGCTTGGGTGAAGTCCGCGACCCGGTTGGAGTAGCCCCACTCGTTGTCGTACCAGGAGACGACCTTCACGAGGCGGTCGTCGATCTGCGTCGTCAGGAGCGAGTCGAAGATCGAGGAGTGCGGGTCGGTGATGATGTCCGTGGAGACGATGGGGTCCTCGGTGTAGCGGAGGATCCCCTGCATCGGCCCGTCGGCGGCGGCCTTGACCGCGGCGTTGACCTCCTCCACCGAGGTGTCCCTCGCCGCGCGGAAGGTCAGGTCGACCACCGAGCCGGTCGGGACGGGGGCGCGGATCGCGAAGCCGTTGAGCTTGCCCGCGAGCTCGGGGAGCACGAGCGAGACCGCCTTGGCGGCACCCGTCGAGGTCGGGATCAGGTTGATCGCCGCCGAGCGCGCCCGCCGCAGGTCGGAGTGCGGGGCGTCGAGCAGCCGCTGGTCCCCGGTGTAGGCGTGGATCGTGGTCATCAGCCCGTGCTCGATGCCGACCGCGTCGTTGATCGCCTTGGCGAACGGGGCGAGGCAGTTGGTGGTGCAGGAGGCCAGCGAGACGACCTCGTGCTGGGCCTTGTCGTACTTGTCGTCGTTGACGCCGAGCACGATCGTCAGGTCCTCGCCCTTGGCCGGCGCGGAGATGATGACCTTCTTGACCGAGCCGCCGAGGTGGGCCTTGGCCTTCTCGGCGCTCGTGAAGAAGCCCGTGGACTCGATGACGACGTCGACGTCGTGCCCCGACCAGTCGATGCTCCCGGGGTCGCGCTCCTCGAACACCGTGATCGCCTGGCCGTCCACGACAAGCCCGGTCTCCGACACCTCGACGGTGCCCGGGAAGCGCCCGAGGGTGGAGTCGTAGCGCACGAGATGGGCCAGCGTGGCGTTGTCCGTCAGGTCGTTGAAGGCGACGAACTCGATGTCGGCCCCCGACGCCTTGGCGGCGCGGAAGACGTTGCGGCCGATGCGGCCGAAGCCGTTGATGCCTACGCGGACGGGCATGTGGGCGGTGCTCCTGGGTCTGTGGCGGACGGCGGACGAGCGCCGCGGACCCTACCCAATGCCCCGGCCCGCCCGACCTCTCCCCGACGGGCTCAGTGACCACCCGCGACGAGCTCCACCCGGTGGCCGTCCGGATCGCGCAGGTAGCCCGCGTAGCAGCCTCGCCCGTACTGCGGCCGTGGGCCGGGCGGGCCGTCGTCGCTCCCACCCGCCGCCAGGCCGCTCGCGTGGCCGGCCTGGACGGCCGCGCGGCCGGCGGCGGCGAACGCGACGTGGCCCCCGTCACCCGACCACGCGCGCCCGCGGGCGACGATCCAGAACCGCGCGTCGACCCGCCCGTAGGCGATCGCCGCCTCGCCCTCGTGCAGCCGTCGCACGCCCAGGCGACCCAGCAGCGCGTCGTAGAAGGCGGCCGAGCGGGCCAGATCGCCGACTTCGAGGCAGACGTGGTCGAACACCGCCCGATCCTGGCACGCGCGCGGCGACCACAGAACCGCGGCGCGCATCAAAGGGGCCTGACCCCTTTCATGCGTGCCACGCATCAACGGGGCCTGACCCCTTTCATGCGTGCCGCGCATCAAAGGGGCCTGACCCCTTTCATGCGTGCCGCGCAGCAACGGGGCCTGACCCCTCTCAGGCGTGCCCGGGCGACCAGGGCGTCCAGGCGGCGGGGGCGAACGGGCGTCCGGTGGCGCGGAGGGGAGCGCCGCGGGCGGCCAGCCCCGGCATGTCCTCGAGGGCGGCGCGGACGACCGCCGCGGCGTCCGCCAGGCCGAGGAGTGCCGCCGCCCGCTCCAGGAGCTCCTCCTGGCGCAGCGCGGGCACCGTCCGGCCCGCCGCGGGGATCGCGGCGAGCGCGAGCGGCGCCCCGTCCGGACAGAACGTCCCCCACCGCGAGACGTAGGCCAGGACGCCGTCGAGCACCGCCACGGGCTGGTCGGGCGTGAAGGCGACGGGGGCGAGGCGCCCCAGGCGGTAGCTCAGCTCGGTGAGGCTGAGCTGCCCGAGCTGCCGGGCGCTCACCCAGAGGACCGCCGCGCGCACCGCGGTGCCCGGGCTCTCGAACGGCGTGGCCGGCAGCGCGCCGTAGGCCGTCGGATGCGCCGCGGCGCCCACGTCGTGGTCGTGCAGCTCCCCCGCCAGCACCAGGAGCCGTCGCTCCGGCGCCGGGAGCCGCGCGAGCTTGCGGGCCAGCGTCGCCGGGGCGCCGTTGGAGCCGATGGCCAGCAGCGGGTACCGCGGCGTCCCCTCCGGGCTCCGCGCCCGGCCCTCGAGCAGCGCGTCGCGAGCCGCGGACGGCAGCTCGTCGAGCAGCCGGTGGCCACCCTCGTCGAGCAGGTAGGACCGTGCGGGACGCTCCCACGGGTAGCCGAACGCGGCCCTGAGCGCCTCGGGGGTGAAGCGACGGGGCGGGAGCGCGGCCAGCGTGGCGAGGACGAACGCGGCGAGGCCCGCGTCGTCCAGCGCGAGCCGCTCGCGCAGGAGCGGCTCGGCGATCGGCGGCCATCGGCTCACCGCTTGGCGATGTCGCGGTGCGTCGCCTCGACCATCAGGTCGTCCCGCCCGCCGTAGACGCGGGCGAGATGCTCGGCGATCGCGACGGAGCGGTGCTGGCCGCCCGTGCAGCCGATGGCGACCATGAGGTGCGCCTTCCCCTCGGCCTCGTACCGGGGCAGCAGGTAGTCCAGGAGCGGTTCGAGGTGGTCGTAGAACTCGCGCAGGTGGCCGTCGCGGCCGACGTAGGCCACCACCCTGGGGTCCTCCCCGGTCAGCGGCTTGAGCTCCGGCACGTAGTGCGGGTTCGGCAGGAACCGGACGTCGAAGGCCAGGTCGGCGTCGCGCGGCGGCCCGTGCTTGTGGCCGAAGGACTGGAACGTCACCGCGAGGCGGCGGTTGGCCTCGCGCGGCAGGAACTCCTCGGCGATGCGGCGGCGCAGCCCGCTCGCCCCGAGCCCGGTCGTGTCGAACACCGCGTCGGCGCTCGCCTGGAGCGGCGCCAGCAGCGCACGCTCGGCGGCGATCCCGGCCACCACCGCGCCGCCCGGCGCGAGCGGGTGGCGGCGCCGGGTCTCCTTGTAGCGATTGAGCAGCGTCTGCTCGTCCGCGTCGAGGAACAGGATGCGGTGCGGGGCCCCGAGCTCCTCCAGGCCGCCCAGGACGGCGAGCAGCGCGTCGAAGTACTCCCCGGTGCGCACGTCGGAGACGACGGCTGCGCGCTGCACCTTCGAGCCGTCGTGGAGGAACAGCTCGACCAGGGCCCGGATCATCTCCGGCGGCAGGTTGTCGACGCAGAACCAGCCCGCGTCCTCGAAGACGGCCAGCGCGGTCGACTTGCCGGCGCCCGAGAAGCCGGTGATGACGACGAGGTCCTGCAGGCCGGCGGGCGGGGAGGAGGCCATCGGAGCCATGATGGCGCGCGGTGCGGCGGCCGGACGCGGCTCAGGTGCCGGTGCGGTTCAGGAACTCGTAGAGCTGGCGGGCGGTCTTCCCCGGGAGGCCCGGCACCGCCTCGAGCTGGTCGCGGCTCGCGCCCATGACCGCCTCGGGCGAGCCGAAGTGCTTCAGCAGCACGCGCTTGCGCGTCGGCCCGATCCCCGGGAGCCCGTCGATGATCGAGCTGGTCATCGCCCGGTCGCGCCGCTGGCGGTGGTGGGTGATCGCGAAGCGGTGCGCCTCGTCGCGGACCCGCTGCAGCAGCTGGAGCTCCGGGGTGTCGTGCGCGAGCACGACCGGCTCGCGCACGTCCGGGAGGAAGACCTCCTCGATCCGCTTGGCCAGCGAGATCACCGCCACGCCGCGCTCGCGGAACTCCTGCAGCACCTTCAGGCCGGCGCCGAGCTGGCCCGGGCCGCCGTCGATGACCACGACGTTCGGCAGCGCCGCGAAGGACTCGTTGCGGTTCGGGTCGTGGGGGCTCAGGTCCTGCTGGACCACCCACTGCTTCATCCGCCGCGCCAGCACCTCCTCCATCGCCGCGAAGTCGTCGGGCACGCCGTCCTCGAGGCCGCGGATCGTGAAGCGGCGGTAGTCGGCCTTCTTCGGCGCGCCGCCCTCGAAGACGACCATCGAGGCGACGGTGTGGGTCCCCATGAGGTTCGAGATGTCGAAGCACTCGATCCGGAGCGGCAGGGCGTCCAGGCCGAGCGCGTCCTGCAGGGCGTCGAGCGCCACGACGCGCTGCTGGCGCGAGCGCTCGTTCTTGAGCTTCTCCTGGTCGAGCGCGAGCACCGCGTTGCGCTCGGCCAGCTCGAGGATGCGGCGCTTGTCCCCGCGTTCGGCCGCCCGCACCTCGACGCGCGCGCCGCGCCGCTCGCTCAGCGCCTCGGAGAGGACCGCGCAGCCCTCGACGTCGGCCTGGACGATGATCTGCGCGGGGATCGCCAGCGAGCCCGAGTAGAACTGGAGCAGGAACTCCGTCGCGACCTCCCCCACCCCGTCCTCCTGGAGGTTCTCGAGGTAGAAGGACTGGCGGTCGGAGAGCACCCCGTCGCGGACCTGGAACACCTGCGCGTTCGCGTCCACGCCCTCGACGGCGATCGCGACCGCGTCCATCGTCCCGACCGCCTCGTTGGAGACCCGCTGGCGCTGGAGGATCTGCTGCACCGCGGTGAGCTTGTTGCGCTGGAGGGCTGCGTCCTCGAACTCCTGCGCGGCGGCCGCCTCGCGCATCCGGCGCTGGAGGTCGCGCTCGATCTCCTTGTAGCGGCCGCTGAGGAAGGCGACCACGCCGTCGATGCTCTCCCGGTAGCCCGCGCGATCCACGCCGTAGTCCACGCAGGGGGCCCCGCAGCGCTTGATGTAGTAGTCCAGGCAGGGCGAGCCGCTGCGCCGGCCGGGCACCACGCCCGAGCACGAGCGGTACTGGAAGACCTTGCCGAGCAGCTCGAGCGTCGCGCGGGTGCGCTTGGCGTTCGAGTAGGGCCCGAAGTAGAGGCGGTCGCGCCGGTGGCGCTCCCGGGTGAAGTAGACGCGCGGGAACTCCTCGTCCATCGAGATCGCGATGAACGGGTAGCTCTTGTCGTCGCGCAGCTTGATGTTGAAGCGCGGCTTGTACTGCTTGATGAAGCCCTGCTCGGTGAGCAGCGCCTCGCTCTCGCTGGCCACCAGCAGGAAGTCCACCCGGTCGACGACGCTCGTCATCTCCACCGAGCCGCGGGTCACGGGGTTCGAGAAGTGGCTCTGCACCCGCTTCTTGACCGACTTGGCCTTGCCGACGTAGATCACCTTCCCCTTCTCGTCGCGGAAGAGGTAGACGCCCGGGCCGTCCGGGAGGTCGCGGCGCTGCTCGGCCAGGCGGGTGAGGCGGTCGGACACTCCCGTCGAGGATAGGTGCGGGGCCGGTCCGGATCGGGCCGCGAGCGCTGGCGTGGGCGGGCGCGAGCGGGCCGCGGGGCGGGCCGCCGGGCGGGCCGCGGGGCGGGCGCGAGCGGGCCGCCGGGCATCCGCCGGCGGCGACGGCCGGCCCCCGTGCGATGGCCCCGTGGTCCGCGTCAGCGCCGGCGATCTCGGGCAGAGGGGCCGGCATGACGTCCGCTGATCGCCACTTCGGCCTGACGGGCCTCGCGACGATGGGCGCGAGCCTCGCCCGCAACGTCGCCCATCACGACATACCGATCGCCGTGCACAACCGCACGACCGAGAAGGCCGAGCGCTTCGGCGCCGACCACGGGGACGAGGGGCCGATCGAGGTCACGCGGTCCCCCGAGGAGCTCGTGGCCGCCCTCGCCCGGCCGCGCATCGTCATGAGCATGGTGAAGGCCGGCGCGCCCGTCGACGCGGTGATCGACGAGCTCGTGCCGCATCTCGAGGAGGGCGACGTCCTGCTCGACGGCGGCAACTCGCACTTCCGCGACACCCAGCGCCGTGCCGCCGCCCTCCGGGAGAAGGGGATCCGCTTCCTCGGGGTCGGCGTCTCGGGCGGGGAGGACGGCGCCCTGAACGGCCCGTCGATCATGCCGGGCGGCGACCGCGAGGCCTACGACGCCGGCGCCGGAGAGATCCTCGAGACGATCGCGGCACAGGTCGACGGCACGCCGTGCTGCACCTTCGTCGGCCCCGACGGCGCGGGGCACTACGTGAAGATGGTGCACAACGGCATCGAGTACGCCGACATGCAGCTCATCGCCGAGAGCTTCGACCTGCTTCGCCACGGCGTGGGCATGGAGACCACCCAGGTCGCCGCCACGTTCCGGAGCTGGAACGACGGCGAGCTCGAGAGCTTCCTGATCGAGATCTCCGCGCAGGTGCTGGCCCAGGAGGACGGCACCGACGGGAGGCCCCTCGTGGACGCGATCGTCGACGCCGCCGAGCAGAAGGGCACGGGCCGCTGGACCGTGCAGGACGCGCTGGAGCTCGGCGTGCCGCTCACGGTCATCTCCGAGGCGGTCGGCGCGCGCTCGCTCAGCGCCCTGCGGGACGAGCGCACCGTCGCCGAGGGGCGGCTGCGCGGCCCGCGCGGCGTCGGCGTCGGCGCGGGCGCGGGCGCCGACGCCGGGCTCGCCGACGACCTCGAGCAGGCGCTCTACGCCGCGAAGATCGTCTCCTACGCGCAGGGCTTCGTGCAGATGGCCGCCGCCTCGCAGGAGCACGGGTGGGACGTCGACCTCGCCGCGATGGCGACGATCTGGCGCGGTGGGTGCATCATCCGCGCCCGCTTCCTCGACCGGATCCGCGAGGCCTTCGACGCGGAGCCGGGACTTCAGAACCTCATGCTCGCCGACTTCTTCGCCGACGCGCTGGCCCAGGCGCAGGACCCCTGGCGGCGGGTGGTCGCGCGCGCGGTCGAGCTCGGTCTCCCCGCGCCGGCGTTCTCCTCGGCGCTCGCCTACTACGACGGCTACCGCCGCGGCCACGGCCCCGCCGGGCTCATCCAGGGCCTCCGCGACCTGTTCGGCGCCCACACCTACGCGCGCTTCGACAAGCCGGGGACCTTCCACCTCGACTGGGTGCACGGCTCCGGCGAGCAGCGCGTCGACGCCTGAGAGCCGGCGGCGCCCGGCTCGAGCACGGTGAGGGCGGCCGCCTCGAGGCGCTTCCGCGGCCGGAGCGCCCGCAAGGGTTGGACAGCGTGACCCCTCCGGGCACGTGGCGAGTCCGGAGGGGTCACGCTTGCGCGGGAACCGCGCGAGAGCCCTGGCCAAGCCCGACGACGCCCAGGGGTGACGGGCGGCGGTCGGCTCGGCGCTCAGGCGTGCGGCGGGTCGGCGCTCAGGCGTGCGGCGGGTCGGCGCTCAGGCGTGCGGCGGCTCGGCGCTCAGGCGACGAGCCGGACGTCGAGCTCACCTCCCGCGGTCGCGTCGAGGCCGGCGCCGCCGAGCAGGGCCAGGATCCGGGCCACGTAGGCCTGCGTCTCCGGGAACGGCGGGACGCAGCCGCAGGCCCGCACCGGCGCCGGGCCGGCGTTGTACCCCGCCAGCGCGAGCGGCACCGACCCGAGCTCCCGCAGCAGGTCGCGCATGAGATGGGCCTGCGCCTCGATGCTCGCCTCCGCGTCGAAGGGATCACGCAGGCCGTAGCCCGCGGCGGTGGAGGGCACGAACTGCGCGATGCCCTGCGCCCCAGCGCCCGAGACCGCGAAGGGGTTGAAGCCGGACTCCGCGTAGAGCTGCGCCGCCAGGAGGGCCGCCGAGACGTTCCAGCGCTGCGCCGCGCGGGCGAGCATCGGCGCGTACCGCTCGGGGACGAAGCTCGGCAGCGCCGTCCCGCCGTCCGCCCGGTACCCGAGCGACCGCGTGCCGGCGTTGAGGGCGAACCCGAAGTGCCACGGCTCCCACGGGTACCGGCGGACGAAGTGGAAGCGCCCGGCGTTGGCCAGCAGCCACGGATAGGCGGCGGCGGGGCCCAGGTCGAGCTCGGTGCCGACCCGGTGCAGCGACGTGCCCGGCGGTGCCACCCACTTGGGGTCCGGGTGGCGGGCGAACAACACCGCCTGCTCGGCGTCCGAGCGGAACGCGCTGACCACGACGAGCTCCAGCCCGTCGGCGTGCGCCGCCGCCGCCATCCGGTCGAACGCCAGGGCGGTGTCCGGGCGCATCGGCTTGCCCTGCCGCAGCGCGAACGGCCCGGGGTACTCGCCCGCTCCCGCGGCGCCGGGGACCACCGGGCCACCGAGGCCGACCACCACCTCGGCCTCCGACCGGGTCCCGGCGACCACGCCGCCGACGTGCAGGCGATCGAGCACGCTGACCCGCACCCGCAGCGGCACGTCGCGCGCCGGGCCCGGAAACGCCACCGCCACCGTGTCGAGCGCGTTGGCGCGGGCGACCTGCTCGGCCGCACGGCGGGCCCGGGCGAGGTACGTCGCTCGCTCGAGATGCGCCGGGTTCACGTTGCCGTTGACCATCGCGGGCTCGAAGACGTGCTGGTAGTCGGCGGCCATGCGGCGTGCCGCGGCCAGCGCCGCGAGATCGGCGGCGCCCTGCTGGTCGCCGCGGCCCGTCAGCCCCGAGGCGATCGCCGCCAGGACGGCGGCGCCGAGGAGCAGCACGACCAGGCCGCCCAGCACGAGGGGGAGGGCTTGGCCCGCCTGAGCCTGCCGACGCGGCCCGAACCCCCGGCGGCTCACGCGATCACCGCCAGGGTGCGCGCGACGGCGGCCCGGCGGGCGGTGGCCCCGAGGCGCTGCGGCAGGACGACGGGCACGACGGCGACGTCCGGTCCCAGCCCGGCGATCTCGGCGGCGGCCAGAGCCGACAGCGCCGGATCCGCGCCGGTCGCGAGCACGACCACGACGACGCGGTGCGCGGCCACCACCGGGTCGAGCTCGCGGCGCCGGACGCCCGGCAGCACCGTCACCCACGGGTGCGCCGACAGCACGCGGCGGACGTCCGCGAGCGTGATCGCGAGGGCGGCCGGCTCCTCCGGGAGGCCGACCCCGAGGACCCGCCCGCGCGCGAGCGCCGGCGCGGCGACGACACCGAGCGTGCGCGCCGCCCGGCGCGCGGCCGGGGTCGCGGGCCACCCGGCCGCCGGCCCCGGGACCTCGCCCGAGACCGTCGCCACCAGGGCCAGCGCCGGTGACGGGCCGGGCGCGCACGCCAGTCGACGCGCCAGCGCGTGGCCCAGCGCGACGCTCGCGCGACCGCCGCCGAGCACGCAGACGGACGCCTCCGGCCGTGCGGCTCCCGGGATCCCCCGGCCTGCAGCGGCGCTGGGCGGCCGGCCGCCTCTCGGCCCGCGCCGGGGGACGGCGGCCCGCTCGGGCACCTGGAGCGCGTCCGGGAGGGGCTCGGGAGGCGGACCCGGGACCGGGCGCAGCGCGCGCCCGTACGGGCCCTTCGTCGGGCGACCGGCGAGCTCGGCCGAACCGCGCCCCCCGGGCGAACCGGACGGTCCGATGCCGGCGACGAGCGCGGTCGCCGCGGTGGCACCGACCGCCGACGCGGCCTCCCCCGCCACCGCGGACACGGAGCCCGACGCGGCCTCCCCCGCCACCGCGGACACGGAGCCCGACGCGGCCTCCCCCGCCACCGCGGACACGGAGCCCGACGCGGCCTCCCCGGCGAGCGCGGACGCGGACTCGCCCGCGGGCTCCCTGTCCCTCGCGGGGGCGAGGAAGAGCGCCGCGAGCCGGGCCGGGGCGCTCATGCGGGCCGCCCCGCGTCGGCGCGGACCGTGGCGGTGAGCAGCCCGGCGAGGCCCGGCAGGAGCGTCGCGGGCCGCAGCCGTACCGTGACCCGCGCGCCGGTGACCCGCACCTCCAGGCGCCCGCGCGACCACCCCGGCACCGCCTCGCGCGCGGCGGCGGCCGCGTCGTCGCGCTCGAGCAGGGCGATGGCCCCCGCGCCCGCGGCGTGCCCGGCGAGCTCCCGGGCGGCGCCGGCGGCGAGGAGCTGCAGCGCCGCAAGCACGACGACGACGAGGACGGGCAGCAGCGCGACGAGCTCGACGCTCGCCTGCCCGGCCGGACCGGGACGACCCAGCGGCACCCCACCGGCGTCGCCCTCGCCTGCCGGACGCGGGCCGCCACGCCGCAGACGGGCCGGACCGCCACGCCGCAGACGGGCCGGGCCGCCACGCCGCAGACGGGCCGCCCCGCCATGCCGCAGAGGAGCCGGCCCGCCACGCTGCAAAGAAGCCGGCCCGCCTCGCCGCAGGCGGGCTCGGCGGCCGCCCGACGGCGGCGCCGCGGGTCTGTGCAGTCGGCGGCTCACGAGGGACCCTGGGGCCGGAACCCGGCGTCGCGGACCACGAAGCCGAGGGAGCGCCCGCCGGCGAGAACCGGCACCCGCAGGCGGACGCTGACGCGCCCGGGGCCCGTGGTGCGCACGCGCAGCCCGCGGCGGTAGCCGGGCGGGAGCGCCGCGCGGGCGCCGGCCGTGGCGTCGTGACCGAGCGCCCGGGCGCGCGCGGCGGCACGTGCGGCGGTGCCCGCGAGCCACACGGCCTGCCCGGCCACCACGAGCTGCCCGGCGAGCACCGCCAGCACGGCCAGGAGCGGCAGCAGGGCGACGAGCTCGACGCTCGCCTGGCCGCGCTCCGTGGAGGGGGACGGGGGCATGCACCCAGCTTGGGGGCGGACGGCGTGACGGAACTAGACGCAGGTGATGCGGAAGTGCGGACGGGCCGCGCAGGAGCCCCGCGGCCGGCGCGCCCTCGCCCTCGCCCTCGCCCTCGCCCGCGCCCTCGCCCGCGCCGGCGCTCGCGCCGCCGTCAGTAGTCGTACGAGCGGTGATGCACGAAGACCAGGTACAGCGCGTACACCGCGGCCCCGACGATCGCGAACCACACGAGGGTGCCGGCCGCGGTGTCGAAGAGCCGCACCCGTGCCGCCATCGCGAAGACCAGGGCGCCCAGCGCGCCGTAGAGGAGGGCACGATGGCGGTCGCCGAGCGAGAGGAGCTCGACGCGCCGCTCCCGGTAGAACCGGTAGCCGACGAACGCGAACGCGGCGGTGATGAGGACGCCGAGCAGCGCCGCGACGAAGTCCGCGCTGCGCCCCCCGCCCGGGATCGCGTAGACCACCGCGGCGAGCGCGAGGACGATCAGGGCGTTGCGCGCGTTCGTGCTCATGGGCCCCGCAATCTAGCGACGGTCGCGCGCCTGACCGACGCGCGCGGGCGGTCGCCGGCGGAGGCTCAGGCCGGGATCGCCGCGGCGGTGCTGCCCGACTCCGGCAGCAGGGCCGCCGGGTCCACCAGCTCGGGCGCGAAGCGGTAGCCGACGCCGAAGTGGGTGTGGATGTAGCGCCACGACGGCGAGGCCCGCTCGAGCTTCTGGCGCAGCTTGCGCACGAAGACGTCGACGGAGCGGTCGCCGCGCGCCATCGCGTAGCCCCACACGCGCTGGTAGATCTCCTCGCGCTCGAGCACCCGGCCCTCCGCGGAGGCCAGCAGCTCGATGAGCTCGAACTCGCGGCGGGTCAGGTCGACGGAGTGCTCCCCGACGAAGGCCTGGAAGCGGTCGGCGCGGATCGCGAGCTCGCCGGCCGTGACGGGCCCCGGGGTCCGGTCCTCGGAGCGGCGGCGGCGGCGCACGACCGCCTCCACCCGCGCGATGAGCTCCTCGGGATGGCACGGCTTGGTGAGCCAGTCGTCGGCGCCCATCCGCAGGCCGCGGACGCGCTGGGCGACGGTCGACTGCCCCGTGCAGACGACGATCCCGAGCCCCGGCATGCCGACGCTCAGCTTCGCGAGGTACTCCCAGCCGTGGGGGCCGAGGCCGCCGAGGTCGAGGACCACGGCCCCGAGGCGCATGGCGACGAGCGTGTCGACGGGGACGGCGGTGGCGAGCACGCGGTGCTCCCAGCCCAGGCGCTCGAGCCGCTTGCCGAGCACCTGCAGGAACCCGGAGTCGGTGTCGACCACGGCGATCCGCGGCGGTGCGGAGGCGCCGGCGCGCTCCGGCGCCGCCGCCAGGGAGGTCCCGTCGCTCATGCGGCGCAGTCTACGGAGCGCACTTGCGGAAGACCGTGCGCGACCCCGCGGGTCACCACCTCTTCACAAGTCGTCCGCAAGGAGCGACGATCAGAGCGACGTCGGGTGCGAGGAATCGGAGAACTCGCGGAAGAGCCCGGTGACGATGAACGCCGTCTGCTCGCCGATGTCGACCGCGTTGTCGCCGATCCGCTCGAAGGCCCGGGCGGCCATGGTCATCGTCATCGCCCACTCGCGCGTGTCCTCGTCGGTCCCCATGGAGACCGCCAGGGCGAAGATCTCCCGGTTGAGCGCGTTGATCTCGCGGTCCTGCACCACGAGGGCCTCCGCCAGGCTGACGTCGCGCTCGGCGAACGCCCGGCGGGAGAGCACCACCTCGTCGCGCGCGGCGCGGCCCATCCGCAGCACCCGCTCGAGGATCTCCTCGCGCACGGGCGGCTCGTGCCCGGTCAGCGGAATCAGCTTCGCGATGTTCACGCACTGGTCGCCCATGCGCTCCATGTGTTTGATCGTGTGCAGCAGCGCCGCGACGATCCGCAGGTCGCCGGCCACCGGCGCCTGGAGGGCGAGCAGGGAGAGCACGCCCTGGTGGACCTCGAGGTAGCGCCCGTCGAGCCGGTCGTCGTCGGCGATGACGAACTCGGCGAGCTCGACGTCCTGGTGCTCGAGCGCCTCCAGGCAGCGGTCCACCTGCCCGACGACCATGTCCAGGCCGCCGAGCGCCTGCTGCTCGACCAGCAGCAGCTCCTCCCGGAACCCGCGGCGCAGCGGCCCGCGGAGCTCGGTCACGAGAACTTGCCCGTCACGTACTCCTCGGTCCGGGGCTGCGTGGGGTTCGAGAAGATCTGGTCGGTCGGGCCATGCTCCACGAGCTCGCCGAGGTAGAAGAACGCGGTCGTGTCCGAGACGCGCGCGGCCTGCTGCATGTTGTGGGTGACGATGATGATCGTGTACTGCTGCTTGAGGGTCTCGATGAGCTCCTCGACCTTCAGCGTGGCGATCGGGTCCAGCGCGGAGCAGGGCTCGTCCATGAGGACGATGCGCGGCTCGACCGCGATCGTCCGGGCGATGCACAGGCGCTGCTGCTGGCCGCCCGAGAGGCCGATCCCGGGGGCCTCCAGACGGTCCTTCACCTCGTCCCACAGGGCGGCCCCGCGCAGCGAGGTCTCCACGCGCTCCTTGAGGTCCACCCCCTTGACGCCGTTCAGCTTGAGGCCGGCGGCGACGTTGTCGAAGACCGACATGGTCGGGAAGGGGTTCGGCTTCTGGAAGACCATGCCGATCGCCCGGCGCACCGCCACCACGTCGACCCCGGCGCCGTAGATGTCGGTCTCGTCGAGCAGCACGGTGCCCTCGGCGCGCGCCTTCGGCAGCTCCTCGTGCATCCGGTTCAGGCAGCGCAGGACGGTCGACTTGCCGCAGCCCGACGGCCCGATCATCGCCGTCACGCCGTTGGCCTCGTAGTCGATCGAGACGCTCTTGATCGCGTGCGTCTCGCCGTAGTAGGCGTTGAGGTCGGTCACCGTCATCGAGTGGCCGCCCGTGCGCGCGGGCGCGCCCGCGCCCCGGGTGGCCGGCGCGACGGCGCCCGAGGTCATCGAGCGCGAGCCCTTCGGCTCCACGGCAGCCTCCCGGTCGGTCGTGGTGGGGTCGGTGCTCATGCGAGGCGGCTCCTTCGCGCGATGAATCGCGCGATCAGGGTGATCAGCAGGATGAGGAGGACGAGCGTCAGCGCCGAGCCCCAGGCCCGGTCGACCAGCGCCTGGTTGGGCTGGGAGATGTCGGAGAAGATCTGCACGGGCAGGGAGTTCATGCGCTCGCCGAGGTTCGCCGTGGCGCCGAAGACGGTCGCCGAGGTGAACAGCAGCGGCGCAGTCTCGCCCATGCCGCGGGCGACCGCCAGCAGCGAGCCCGTCACGAGGCCCGGGAGGGCCGTCGGCAGCACGACCTTGAGCGTCACCTTCCAGCGCGGGGTGCCGAGCGCGAGCGCCGCCTCCCGCAGGCCGTCGGGGACGAGCAGCAGCACGACCTCCCCCGAGCGGATGACGGTCGGCAGCATCAGCAGCGACAGCGCGACCGCGCCCTTCCAGCCCGCGTAGGAGCCGCCGAACCCGCTCTGCACGAGCACGATGTAGACGAAGAGGCCGAAGACGATCGAGGGCACGCCCGTCATGACGTCGACGAAGTAGCGGACGGCCTGGGAGAACGCGCTGCGCTTGCCGAACTCGACGAGGTAGAGCGCCACGGCGATCCCGACGGGGATCGCGATGGCCGAGGCGAGCGCGACGATCTCGAGCGTCCCGAGGATCGCCGAGCGCACGCCACCGGGGTCGCCGAGGAAGTTGCCCGTCGGGTCGGAGGTGAAGAAGCCCGAGGCCGTCGCGCCCTTCAACCCCTTCTGGAAGAGGTAGAAGATGACGAGCACCAGCGGGACGAGGGCGATCCCCGTCGCGCCCACCAGGAGCCCGCGGGCGACCTTGTCCGTCACCTGGCGCCGCCCGGAGGCGGGCGCCAGGAGGTCGGCGCCGAGCTGGGCGCTCGTGCCGCCTGCGCCGAGCTGGGTGCTCATGCCGTCGCCCCCCCGGCGGCCGTCGGGGCCAGCGCCGCAGGGGTCCGGTGGCGCTCGGCGCGGACGACGAGCCCGCGCGCGAACCCGTTGATCACGAGCGTGAGCAGGAAGAGCGCGAGGCCGGCGGCGATCAGCGCGCCGGAGTGCAGCGGGTCGTTCGCCGCCTCGCCGAACTCGTTGGCGATGACCGAGGCGTAGGTGTAGCCCTGGTCGAAGAGCTGCTTGCCGATCGTCGGCGAGTTCCCGATCACGAGCACGACCGCGATGGTCTCGCCGATGGCGCGCCCGAGGCCGAGCATCGCCGCGCCCGTGATGCCGGCGCGCGAGTAGGGGATCACCGCGACGCGGATCATCTCCCAGCGGGTGGCCCCGAGCGCGAGCGCGGCCTCCTTGTGGTCCTGGGGCACGGTGGAGATCACCTCCCGGGAGATCGCCGAGACGATCGGCAGGATCATGATGGCCAGCAGCAGCCCGGCGATGAAGTAGTTCGGGCCCGCCACCGAGCCGCCGACGAAGGGCAGGAAGCCGAAGGTGTCGGTGAACCACCCCTCCGCCCCCTTGAGCCGCGGGATGAGCACGAAGACGCCCCACAGCCCGTAGACGACCGAGGGCACGGCGGCCAGCAGCTCGACGAGGATCGTCAGGGGCTGGCGCAGCCGCGGCGGGGAGAGCTCGGTGATGAAGAGCGCCGTGCCCACCGCGATCGGCACCCCGATCACGAGCGCGATGCCCGCGGTGATGAGCGTCCCGACGAGCAGCGGGAGCGCCCCGTAGACGTCCTTGCTCGGGTTCCAGTCGTTCGAGAAGAGGAACGAGAAGACGCCCTGGTGGGCCAGCGCGGGGCGCGCCTTGGTGAAGAGGAAGACGAAGAAGAACGCGATCAGGACCAGGATGAGCCCGGCCAGGAGCGTGAGCCCCCACTTGAAGAGCGGGTCGGCGCGGCGCGCCGCGGGGGACCGCTCGGCGATCGAGCGGCCCCCCGTGCCGAGGCGAACGGCGCCGGCCTCCATCAGGAGCCGACCGGCGAGCCGTTGCAGGTCACCTTGGTCGCCGCGGCCTGCGCCTTGGTCAGGAGCTCCGCGGGCAGCGGGGCGTAGGAGAGCTGCTTGATCGTGTCCTGCCCCTCCGTGCCCGTCAGGTACTTCGCGAAGGCCGCGAGCCCGGCGGCCACGTTCTTGTCCCCGCCGGCCTTGCACGGGTCCTGCGGGAAGTCGAGGAACGTCTGGGAGACGATGGGGTAGGCCTGCGCCCCGGGCGCGTCGATCGTGGAGATCCCGAGGTCCTCCGGGACGGTCAGGCCCTCACCGGCGGCGGAGGTCGACTCGAGCGTCGGCGCGACGTAGGTGCCGCCCTTGTTCTTGACGTCCGCGAAGGTGAAGCCGTTCTGCAGCGCGTAGGCCTGCTCGACGTAGCCGATGGCGCCCTCGGTCTGCTTCACGGCCGCGGCCACGCCGTCGTTGCCCTTGGCGCCCGTGCCGGTCGGCCACTTGATGTCCTTGTCGACGCCCGGGCCGGCCTTCCACTTCGCCGAGTAGTTGGCCAGGAACTGGGTGAAGCCCTTCGTCGTGCCGGAGGAGTCCGAGCGGTGCACCACGGTGATGTCGGTGTCCGGGAGGTCCATCCCGCTGTTCTGCTTGGCGATCTCGGGGTCGTTCCACTTCTTGACCGTGCCGAGGTAGATGTCGCCCAGGGTCGCCCCGTCGAGCTTGATGCCCGACTTGACGTCCGGGAGGTTGTAGGAGGCGGTGATCGCGCCGAGGGCGATCGGGACCTGGACGTAGGGCTGCGCGAGCGCGTCCTTCTTGTCGTCGTCGGTGAGCGCCGGGTCCGAGCCGGCGAACTGCACCGTGCCCGACTGGAGCTGCGCCACGCCGTCGCCCGAGCCCACGCCCTGGTAGTTCACCGTGAGGCCCTGGCCCTTCAGCTTGCCGGAGACCTGCTGGTAGATCGGGGCGGCGAAGGTGGAGCCGGCACCCGAGAGGGTCGCGTTGACCTTGGCCGGCGCGGGGCTGGCCGACGACGACGCGCTGGACGCGGCGCCGGCGGCGCTCGGGTCGCTGCTGTCGTCGCTGCCGCAGGCGGCTGCGCCGAACGTGAGGGCGCCGGCGGCGAGCGCGGCGCAGAGGGTCTTGGACGTCACTGCATCTCCTTGGTGGTTGTGCGGCGCACGCTGGCGCGGCGGCGCTGTCAGCTTGTTGCGGACTCGTCTACGAGGTGTGAACAGGGTGTGAAGGTTCGGGGGAGAACCGGTAGCCGAAGCCGACGTGGGTGTGGATGAAGCGCCGGTGCGGCAGGGCCGTCTCGAGCTTCGCGCGGACCTTGTGGACGTACACGTCGATCGAGCGGTCGCCGTCGCGCAGGCGACGCCCCCACACCAGCTCGGAGAGGTCGTCGCGCGAGACGATCGCGCCGCTGGAGCGCACGAGCGCCACCAGCAGGTGGAACTCCCGCACCGAGAACCCGAGGGCGCGGCCGCCGGCCAGCACGAGCCCCTCGCGCGGGTGGAGCTCGAGCTCCCCGGCGACCAGGACCTCCTCGGCGCGCGCTGCTTCCATCGCGCGGCAGCTTGCCGTCGGGTCGCCTCCGGGCTGTTGCCCATCCGTGAACCGACGGTGAACGACTTGTGAACGTGGCGCGGCGGCCGCGGAGGGCGCCCCTAGGGTCGCGGGCAGATGTCGCTGCTGCGCCGCCCCGGCCACGACCCGGCCGTCCTCGAGCTGCTGGAGGAGGCCGGGCGCAACGTGCAGCGGGCCACCCTGCTCCTCCGCGACCTGCTGGCCGGGTGGCCCGAGCGCCCCGAGCTCGTGCGCGAGCTCCTCCTCTGCGAGCAGGAGGGCGACCGCATCACGCACGACATCATCCACCGCATCGACGGCCGAGGCGGCGCCCGCCGCCCGCCGTTCGACCCGCAGGACGGGCACGCGCTGGCCACGGCGCTCGACGACGTGGTCGACTTCGCCGAGCAGACCGCCGACGCGCTCGGGCTCTACGGCGTGGAGGCGCCGATGGAGCAGAGCGCGGCGCTCGCCGACGTGCTCGTCGGCGCGGGCGAGCAGGTGGCCCGCGCGCTGCGCTGCCTGCGCACCGGCACCGAGCTCGCCCCGCACCTCGTGGAGATCCACCGCCTGGAGAACGAGGGCGACCGGCTGAGCCGGGACGCCATCGCCTCGCTCTTCGCGAACGGCATCGACCCGATGGTGGTCATCCGCTGGAAGGACATCTACGAGAGCCTCGAGGCCTCCGTGGACGCGTGCGAGACCGTCGCCCACCTGCTCGAGGGGATCTCGCTGAAGCGCGGCCGGCGGCGCCGCTGAGGCGCTCGGGCCCCCGGCGGCGACGGCGCCTCAGCCCGCCCGCAGCGCGAGGTCGTCGTAGCTGACCGCGGTGCGGGAGCCCGCTCGGCGCAGCACCGCCTCGAGCGCGCCGATGCGGCGCGGGTGGTCGAGGTCGCCCGGGTGGAGGTCGAGCCGCAGGAGCCCGCCCGCCCACCGCGCGTTGGCCCGCAGCCGCGTCGGGGCGGCGAGGCGCGGCGCCCCGCCCGCCTCCCCGAGCGCGAGCGCCTGCGCGCGCGTGGTGCGCTGGCCGCGGCCGTCGCGGACGTCGTGGAGCGAGGCCCACCAGTCGAAGTGCGCCGGCAGCACGCGCCGGAGCGCCGCGGTGTAGGCGTAGCCCGGCGCGACGAAGCCCCGCGGCTCCACGCCCGCGAGGTGGAGCAGGCGCCGGCCGGCGACGACGGCGTGCCGGGTCTCCGCCACGTCTAGCCCGAGGAACTCCGGCGCCCCGCCGCCGCGCAGGCGGGCCTGGGCCTGGCGGGCGGGGCTCGCGGCGCGGCGCGCCTGCCGGTGCTGGAAGCCGTGCTGCGCGACGGTGTCCCCGGCCGCGACGCGCTCCCCGAGCCAGGCGGCGAGCTCGGGGCGCCGGTCGGCGAAGGGGTGCAGGTCGGAGGCGGGGATGACGAGCAGCGTCACGCACGCGATGCCGTGGTCGCTCAGCCAGTCCCGGATGAGCGCGCAGCGGTCGAAGGTCGCCGGCTCGACGTCGTGCAGCGCGACGGCGATCGCCCGCTCGCCGCTCACGCGACGTCGCGCGCGCCGAGGCGCGCGCGCGAGGCGAGCGCGGTGCGGTAGCCGTCGGCCAGCCGGCCGAGCGCGTGCTCCCAGGTCCGCCCCTGCACCCCGGCGAGCGCCCCGCGGGCCAGGCGCGCGCGCAGCAGGGGCTGGCCCGCCAGCCGCGCCACCGCGGCCGCGAGCGCCCCGGCCTCCGGCGGGCACAGGAGCCCCGTGACGCCGTCGCGGACGAGGGAGCGCGGGCCGCCCTCGTCGACGGCCACCACCGGCAGCCCGGAGGCCTGCGCCTCCAGCAGCACCTGCCCGAAGGTGTCGGTGCGCGAGGGGAAGAGGAAGAGGTCGGCGCTCGCGTAGGCCTCCGCGAGCACGTCGCCCTCCAGCCAGCCGAGGAACGTCGCGTGTGCGCCGAGTCGCGTGGCCAGCTGCTCCTCCTCGGGGCCGCCGCCGGCCAGGACGAGGTGCAGCCGCGGCTCCCGCGCCCGGGCGGCCAGGAACGCCTCGGCCAGCAGCTCGACGCCCTTCTCGCGCGTGAGCCGGCCGGCGTAGAGCACCGCGACGGCATCGCCCCAGCGGCCCGCGACGCGCCGCTCGGGCCCGAAGCGCGCGAGGTCGACGCCGCGGTCCCAGCGCCCGACGCGCTCGGCGTCGACGCCGAGCGCCACCACCGCCTCGTCGCTCTGCGGGCTCGGGGTGAGCACCCGGTCGCAGGCCCCGTAGAACGCGCCGAGGCCGATCTGCGCGAAGAGCTCCATCCGCGGGTCGGCCGCCCGCAGCCCGGCGTAGGCGGCGAGCTCGGTGTGGTAGCTGCCGAGGACGGGCAGGCCGAGGAGCTTCGCGATGAGGGTCGCGGCGACGCCCGAGGGGCCCGGCGAGACGACGTGGACGAGGTCGTAGCGGCCCTCGGCGAGGACCTCCACGATGGCGGGCAGCGACGGGACGCCGACGTGCAGGCCGGGGTAGAACGGCACCTCCACGTCGGCCACCGCGCCCAGCCGGCGGTCGACGTTCGCGTCCGTGCCGACTAGCTCGACCTCGAAGCCCGGCACGCCGCGCTCCCGGACCTTCTCGAGCGTGCGGGTGACCCCGTGCGTCGTGCCGAGGCCGTCGGCGACGAGCGCGACGCGGGGCCGCCCGCCGCTCGCCCCCGCGAGCTTCCCGCGCTCGCGCCCGAGGAAGGCCGCGGCCGGCGCGTAGGGCACGGCGGCGACGCAGGCGTCGAACAGCCCGCTCGCGGCGGCGGCGTAGTCGGGCTCGGCCGCGGCGGCCTCGGCCACGAGCGCCTCGACGGCCCGGGCCAGGCCGCGCTCGTGCGCGCGGCGGGCCCGCCGGAAGAGGTCGGCGTGGGAGAAGCCGTCGGCCTGCAGGTGGGCGAGCAGCTCGGCGGGACCCAAGTGCAGCCCCACCGCGTCGAGCCAGGCGGCCAGCAGCGCCCGGGCGTCCTGCGGGCCGAGCTCCGCGGTCACCTCCCCCGTGCGCTGCTCCCCCTCCGCCATGATCCGCTGCACCATGCTCAGCACGGCGGCGGGGCTCGGGCGCGCCCCGTCGGTGCCCGGGCCGAGCGCCCGGGTGGCCAGGCCCATCGCGGCGTGCGCCCACTTGGCGGCCGAGCCCTGCTCGCCGCCCGGAGCGGCCCGGCCGGCGCGGACGTGGGCGAGGAACGCCTCGGGCGTGGCGGCCGCCGGCGTCGTGGTCCAGGTCCGGCCGATGTCCACGCCGGCGTGGTCGTCGCTGCCGCCGACGCCGGTGCCGCCGCGCGTCTCGACGTAGATCGCCGCGGGCGCGTTGAGCTC
The DNA here is from genome assembly GCA_964236905.1 of uncultured Solirubrobacteraceae bacterium. Classification (GTDB taxonomy): domain Bacteria; phylum Actinomycetota; class Thermoleophilia; order Solirubrobacterales; family Solirubrobacteraceae; genus Paraconexibacter. The sequence goes on from CAXSFZ010000003.1 coordinate 105,701, forward strand.
CTCCGCCCGCGCCCCGTTGCGGGTCTCCCACACCGGGAAGAGCTGCGCCAGGCGACGGCGGTGGCGCGGCGTGAGCGGGGCGGCGACCGCGTAGAACGGGTGCGCGAGCGCGGTGGTGATGGCCTGCTCGTGCAGGTACTCCGCGCAGACCTCCACGTCGCCGGCGTGGGCCTGCAGCCAGTCGTGGTCCTCCGGGGTGATGCCGAGGCAGAGCACGTGGACCTGTTGCGGCTCCCCCTTGAACGACGCGGTCAGCTCCTCGGAGAGGAAGACCCGGGGGTCGTCGGCGATCGCGAGCGCCCCGGCGATGGTGTCGTGGTCGGTGAGCGTCACGAAGTCCATGCCGCGCCGGGTGGCGAGCTCGAGGACGTCCTCGGGCGGCGTCGCGCACTCCGGCAGCCCGAGCGAGGTCTGCACCCCGAGCTTCGAGAGCACCGAGGCGGTCGAGTGGCAGTGCAGGTCGGCGCGGCTCGTGGCGGTGGGGGTCATCGGGACTCCGGGCTCGGGTGGGCGGCTCGAGCGGAGGATCCCCTGCATCTGGGCCTCTTTTGTCAAGGCCTGGCCAACGCGGTGTGACCGTCGTGTTGCCGGCTACTTCTCGAAGAGCACCGAGAGCCCGTAGGCCACCAGCAGGAGGCAGAGCCCGAGTGCCACGATCCCGAGGGCGCGGCGCGCGGGTGCGACGCTCGCGCCGGAGCCGTCGGCCTCCACGAGCAGCACCCCCGCGGTGAAGAGCCCCGTGAGCAGCAGCGCGCCGAGGAACGAGGCCCAGATCACCTTCCCGAGTGCGGCCCAGTCGACGATGGTGGCGAGCATCAGACGTCCTCCGCGGTGACGGGATGGTTGTGCTGGGCGTCGTGGAAGAGCCAGCTCGCCGCCACGGCGGCCACCACCGCGACCACCACCGGCCCTGCGAGGCTGATGCCGAGGCCGTCCGAGACGAGGTAGAAGAGCCCGGCCATGATCGCCGCGGCCGGGAGGGTCAGGAGCCAGGCGGTGACCATCTGCCCCGCGACGCCCCAGCGGACCTCCGCGGCGCGCTTGCCGAGGCCGGCGCCCATGACCCCGCCCGAGGTCACGTGGGTCGTGGAGAGCGGGAAGCCCGCGTTGGAGGCGGCGAGGATGACGACGGCGCTCGAGGTCTCCGCCGCGAAGCCCTGCGGCGACTCGATGTCGGTGACGCGGTGGCCGAGCGTGCGGATGATGCGCCAGCCGCCGATGTAGGTGCCGAGCGAGATCGAGGAGGCGGCGGCGATGATGACCCAGGTCGGCACGTCGGCGCCCGAGCCCAAGTTGCCGTTGGCGATGAGCGCCAGCGTGATGACCCCCATCGTCTTCTGCGCGTCGTTGGTCCCGTGGGCGAGGGCGACGAGCGCCGGAGGCGATCTGGCCGAGGCGGAACCCCCGTGCGGTCGCCTCGGCCGGGCGGCGCCGGATCGCCCGGTAGACGCCGAAGGTCGCGACCGTCGCCACCGCCCCCGCCACGATCGGGGCGAGGATCGCGGGCACGATGACCTGGCCCAGGACCCCGTCGGCGAGCACGGCGTCGAAGCCGCTGGCCACCACCACCGCGCCGACCACGCCGCCGATGAGCGCGTGGGACGAGCTCGACGGAAGCCCGAGGCGCCAGGTGAGCAGGTTCCAGAAGATGCCGCCCAGCAGGCCGGCGAACACGATCGCCGGCGTGATGACGTCGGGGTCGACGATGTCCTCGGCGATCGTCGCCGCCACCTTGAGCGAGATGAACGCACCCGCGAAGTTGAGCCCCGCGGCGAGGCCGACGGCGACCTTCGGCTTGAGCGCCCGCGTCGCGATCGACGTGGCCATCGCGTTGGCGGTGTCGTGGAAGCCGTTCGTGAAGTCGAAGGCGAGCGCGGTGAGGACCACGAGGGCGAGGATGATGTCGGCGGAGTCCACGGGGAGCATCGTGCTCCGCACCCGGACCGCCGACGCGCGCGATCACGAGCTCTTCACACGAGGTGGGCGGGTGCCGCGAGCAGCCCGGCCACCGGGGCGGGCCGGCCGACGTGGAAGCCCTGGACCCGGTCGACCCCGAGCCCGCGCACGTGCTCGAGGGTCGCCTCGTCCTCAACGTACTCGGCCACGGTGAGCTTCCCGAGCCCGTGGGCCAGCTGGACCGCAGCGGCCACCAGGAGCGCGTCGTCCGGGTTCGTGGCGCAGTGGCTGACGAACTCGCCGTCGACCTTGACGACGTCGAAGGGCAGGTGCTTCAGGTAGCGGAAGGAGCCGAACCCCGAGCCGAAGTCGTCGAGCGCCAGGCCGCAGCCGACGGCGCGGAGCTCGTCGGCGAAGTGCTGGGCCGCCGGCAGGTCGGCCACCGCCATCGTCTCGGTCACCTCGAGCACCAGCCGATGCGGGGCCACCCGTCGGTCGACCAGGCCGTTGCGGATGGCCGCGAGCACCCGCGGGCTCCCGAGCGAGGCCCCCGAGAGGTTGACCGCCAGCACGAGGTCGTCGGGCCCGGTGGCCAGGAGCTCGAGCGCGCGCCCGATCACCCAGCAGTCGATGTCGGTGACCATGCCGAAGCGCTCGGCCACCGGCAGGAACGCGCCCGGAGGGATCAGCTCGCCGCCCTCGCTGCGCATCCGCACGAGCAGCTCGTGCTGGACGACCCGGCCGCTCGCGAGCTCGACGATCGGCTGGGCGTGGAGCTCCAGGCGGTCCTGCTCGAGCGCGGCGCGCAGGCGGTCGGCCCAGGTGATGCGGCTCTCCAGGCGCGCGCGGTCGTCGGCCTGGTCGTAGACCTGGAAGGTGTCGCGGCTCGCGTCCTTGGCGTCGTAGAGCGCGAGGTCGGCGCGGACCACGGCGTCCTCGGCGTCCAGCCGCGGGTCCTCGAGCATCGCGATGCCGATGCTCGCGCTCACGGGCCGGCTCTGGCCGCCCGGCGTGACCACCTCGAGGGCCCGGACCCGCGCGAGGACGGCCTCCGCGACCCGGACCGCCTGCTCCTGGTCGGCGGTCGGCAGGAGCACCGCGAACTCGTCGCCGCCGAGCCGGGCGAGCACGTCGGAGCCCCGCAGGCGCTGCGAGAGCGCGCGGGCCGTCGCGGTCAGCAGGCGGTCGCCCGCCGAGTGCCCGAGCGAGTCGTTGACCACCTTGAAGTGATCTAGGTCGACGATCAGCAGCGCCCCGGCGGGCTGCAGGCGGCGGTTGCGCGCGAGGTGCTCCTCCAGCGCGCGCTCCAGGCTGCGGCGGTTCAGCAGCCCCGTGAGCGCGTCGTGGTCGGCGAGGTGGCGCAGCTGCGCCTCCTGGCGGCGCTGCTCGGAGACGTCGAGCACCTGCAGGAGGAGGTGCTCCGGCTGCCCGTCCTCGCCCGGCAGCGCGGTGGAGTGCACCTCGCACCAGGCGTCCTCGCCCGTGACGCTGCGCAGCCGCACGTGGCGCGTGTCCGAGCCGTGCCGGCCCGCGAGCAGCTCGCGGTGCGCCTGGGCCAGGCCGCCGAGGTCCCCCGGGTGCAGCAGCTCGTCGAGCATCTGCGGCCCCTCGGTCGCGTCGGGCGAGCCCGTGAGGGCGGCCCAGGCCGCGTTGCCCCGGAGCACGCGGCTGTCGCGCGTGAGCAGCGCCATGCCGATCGGCGCGCCGTCGAAGGCCCCGCGGAAGCGCTGCTCGGCCGCCTTGAGGCGCTGCTCCTGGGCCACCCGGGCGTTGACGTCGCGCACGGCGATCTGCGACACCAGCCGGCCCGTGTCGGGGTCGCGCGCGGTCCGGGACTGCACCTCCACCCAGATCGGCGCGCCGCCGCGGCGGACCATGCGGTAGACCTGCGAGGAGCGCGAGCCGGGCGCGAGCTCCCGCGCGACCGCCTCCAGCACCTCCTCCCGGTCCTCCGGGTAGGCGACGTCGGCCAGGTGGCGCCCGACGAGCTCCTCCGGCTCGTAGCCGAGCAGCTCGCGGCTGGCCGGCGAGACGTAGGTCATGATCCCGTCCGCGTCCCGGACGCTCAGCATGTCGCGGGAGTTCTCCGCGAGCCGCCGGGCCTGCCGCTCGGCGGCCTGCGCCTGGTCGGAGGCCTCGTCGCGCTCGCGCTCCCGGTCGCGGATGGTCCCCCGCAGCGCCCGCTGGCGCCGCGTGAGCGCCCCGGTCCGCCAGCACGCCAGGGCGGTCGCGAGCAGCCCCGCCAGCGCCGCCAGGCCGACGCCCGCGCGCGTGCCGGAGCGCCGGTCGATCGACACCTCCCAGCGGCGGCCCAGCACCTCGAAGGAGCTCGTCGGCCGCGCGTCGCCGCGGCGGTCGACCGGGGAGCCGTCCAGCGCCGTGGCGCCGTCGGCGATCCGCAGGCCGCGCACCGGGGTCAGAGTGCCGCTCAGCTCCCGCAGGAGCAGCTCGGCGTCGTAGGAACCGGCGAGGAGCAGGCCGTTCGGGTGGCCCGTGCGGTCGAGCACCGGGACGTAGATGGAGAGCGACGGGCGGCCGGAGCGCAGCTCGCGCAGCGGCGCGGTGAGCGCCGGGCGCCCCGTCGCGACCCGCTTGAGGACCGGCGAGGGGCCGAGCGCCTGGGCGACGTCGAAGCTCTGGAAGGGCGCGCCGGCGCGGTTGGCACCGTCGAAGGCGGCGACGTAGGTCGACCGCGGCGCGGAGATCACCGGGGCGTCCCCGGGGATCGCACGCAGGATGGGCCCGCCGATCCGGTGCTCGAAGACCGGCCGCTCGCCGGGGCCCACCTGCTCGAGCGCGATGACCCCCTGCAGCGCGGGGTCGGCCATGAGGCGCCGCAGGGCGTAGCTCGTGCGGCCCGGGCGGCGGTCGGCGACGGGGAGCTCGGCGTAGAGCGTGGAGACCCCCTGCAGCCGGTTCGCGGTGAGCTCGAGCTTGCTCTGCACCTTGCCGCTCAGCACCGCGAGCTGGCGCTCCTGCGTCGCGGTCGCCGCCCGCTCGGCGGACCGGCGGACCAGGCCCATCGCCACGACGGTCAGCAGCAGGCCGAGCAGGCCGACCACCACGAGCGGCCGCGTGCGCCCCGGGATCCGGCGCAGGAGGCTCACGGCCGGGGCGCTCCGGGCCTCGAGGTTCGGTGCTGGTGCGGGGCCACCTCAGGGTTCTCGACAGGTGGTGGGCTGAACTTGACCGATCGACGCTCGAGTACGACATCCGGGTCGGGCTGGGGCGGCGCGTCACGCGCGGCGCGGGCGGCACGCGCGGCGCGGGGCACGCCCGCGCGGGATCACCCCGCAGGCGCCAGGCCGAACACGAACGCGCGCGCGACGTCCGGGCGCCGCGGGAGCAGGCCGATCCGCGCGTCGTAGCTCGCCCACCGCTCGAGCACCGCGCGGTCGAGCCGCAGCGGCGGGCTGAGCAGGGGCGCGACCGCGTCGAGCTGGGCGCGGGTCAGGGTCGGGTCGGCGTCGGCCGCCCGGGCGACCAGCCGCGCGGCGCCCGCGGGGTCGGCCAGGGTGGCCGCGACCCCGCCCGCGACGGCCCGGAGCACCCGCCGCACGAGGTCCGCCCGCCGGGTGGCGGTCTCCCGGGTGGTGACCAGGAGCAGCTCGGGGTAGGGCGGGGCGCCGTAGCGCTCGACCCGGAACTCGCTCGTCCGGCGGCCGCGGCGGCGCAGGGCGACGCCCTCGGCATTCCAGAAGACGGGGACCGCGTCGACCTTGCGGGCCAGCAGCGCCCCGACGGCGTTGAAGCCGATCGTGATCCGGCGCACCTTCCGGGGATCCCCGCCGTCGGCCCGGACCACCGCGTCCAGGAACGCGGGATCGGAGGGCAGGCCGGAGACCCCGACGAGCTTGCCCTCCAGGTCCCGTGGGCGCTTGAGCGCCGGATCGCCGACGAGCGCGGCGAGCGGCCGCTGGACGAGCGCGCCGACCCCGACGACGTCCTGCCCGGCGCGGCGCGCCAGCCCGAGATCGTGGATGTCGACCACCGCGACGTCGGCGCGGCCCGTGGCGAGCTGCTTGAGCGCGTCCGGGCCCTCCCCGGGCGCGCGCAGCCGCAGCCTGACCCCCTGGCGCACGTCCAGGCCGCGCGCCGCGGCCTCGTAGAGCGCCGCGTGATCCGGGTTCGGGGTGAAGTCGAGCGCCACGGAGACCTCGCGGGTCGCCGGCGCGGGGCTCCCCGCCCGGGTGCCGCCGTCGCCGCAGCCGGCGAGCGGAGCCAGCGCCAGCCCGCCGAGGAGGAGCAGCCGGAGCGGCGCGCGCACGCGGCTCACCTGCTCGCCGAGCCGCGGGCTCAGACGGCCGCCGCCGCCTCGAAGGCCTCGAGCGCGGTGTAGGCGGTCTCGACCGCCCGCTTGGCCTGCGTGTGGCGCGCCGTCGACTTCGCCGTCTCGTAGGCGGTGGCCCAGGCGACGGGATCGGCGAGCTCCTCCTCCACGGCGCTGAACCGTGCCTCGGCCTCCTCCACCGCCTGCTCGAGCCGCGCGAGCTGCTTCGCGCGGTTCTTCGAGACGGTCCCCGGCTTCGGGCCGGGCGCGGGCGCGGGGGCGCCCCCGCTGCGCGCCGCTCCGTTGGCCCGGCCGCCGGCCGCCCTGGCGGCGCCTCGCGGCGGCGCCTCGCTCTCGCGGATCAGGTCCTCCGTGCGCTTGAGCGCCATGCCGTCGGGCCCGCGCTCCGGCGCCCGCGCGGAGGCCATCCCGGTCGGGGTGGGCGGCGGGGGCGGCGTGCGGCCGGCGAGCTTCGCGGCCTCGCGCGCCTCCCAGTACTCCTGCCAGCCGCCGAGGTAGCTCCGCAGCCCGTACTCCTCGACGGCGACCGTCCGGGTGCCCACGGCCTCCAGCAGCGCGCGGTCGTGGGAGACGAGCAGGAGCGCGCCCGGGAAGGCGAGCAGGGCGTCCTCGAGCGCCTCGCGGCTCTCGAGGTCGAGGTGGTTGGTCGGCTCGTCGAGGATGAGCACGTTCGCCCCGCTCGAGACGAGGATCGCGAGCCCGAGCCGCTTGCGCTCGCCCCCGGAGAGGCCCTCGAGGGGCTTCTCGGCCTGGTCGCCGGAGAACAGGAAGCGCCCGAGCAGCGCCCGCGCGGCCTGCGGCGAGAGCCCGGTGTGCTTCGCGCAGGCCTCGAGGACCGTCCGGGCGTTGCCGTGCTCGAGCTCCTCCCCGTGCTGGGAGAGGTAGCCGACCGTGACGTTGTGGCCGAGGCGCAGCCGCCCGCCGTCGAGCGGCCGCCGGCCCGCCAGCGCGTCGATGAGCGTCGTCTTGCCGACCCCGTTGGGGCCGACGAGCGAGACGTGCTCCTCCCGCTCGATCCAGAGCTCGCCCTTGTCGATGAGCACCCGGCCCGGGACCTCGAGGTGGCCCTCCTCGAGCTCGAAGATGACCCGCCCGGAGCGCTCGGGCCGCTTGAAGGCGAAGCCCATCTCGCGCGTGTCGCGCGGGTCGCGGGTGATCGTCTGGGCCTTGGCCTTATCGAGCGCCTTGACCCGGGACTGCGCCTGCCGGGCCTTGGTCGCCTTCGCCCGGAAGCGCTCGACGAAGGCCTCCATGCGGGCGATCTCGGCCTGCTGCTTCTCGATCGCGCGGCCCAGCGCGAGCTCGCGCGCGGCCTGCTCCTTGCGCCAGGCGTGCCAGGTGCCCTTGAAGAAGCGCCCGCGCCCGGCCTCGAGCTCGAGCACCCCGGTGCCGACGGCCTCCAGGAACCAGCGGTCGTGAGCGATCAGGACGATGGCGGCGTCGAGCTCCTGGAGGGTCTTCTCGAGCCACTCGAGCGACTCGATGTCCAGGTGGTTCGTCGGCTCGTCGAGGAGCAGGAGGTCCGGGCGGGCGGAGAGCGCCCGGGCCAGCGAGGCGCGCGTGAGCTGGCCGCCGGAGAAGGTCTCGAGCGTGCGGTCGAGGTCGGCGTCGGTGAAGCCGAGGCCGTGGACCACGGAGTTGGCACCCTCGCGCCAGGTGTAGCCGCCGACCGACTCGTACTGGGCCATGACCCGGGCGTAGCGGTCGTAGACGGTCTGTCGACCACTGGCGTCGCCGTCGGTGCCCGGCTCCGCGGCCATCTGGCCCTCCAGCGCGCGCAGCTGCTCCTCGAGCTCCAGCGGCTCGCGGTTGGCGCTGAGGATGTAGTCGCGCAGGGTGAGGCCCCGCTCCCGCGGGGGGCGCTGGTCGTGCAGCGCGATCCGCGTGCCCTTGGCGAGGACGACCTCGCCGCCGTCCACGCCGGTCTCCCCGGCGAGGATCCGCAGCAGCGTGGTCTTGCCCGCGCCGTTGCGCCCGGCGACGGTGAGCCGGTCGCGCCGCTCGAGCTTGAACGAGACGCCCTTCCACAGGGGCTCCCCCGCCATGTCCTTGGCGAGGTCCGATGCGATGACGACGGCCACGGCCTAGGAGCCTAGGAGGGCCATGCGCGCGAGGACCGCCCGCGTGGTCGCGAGCGCCTCCTCGCCGACCAGCGCGGCCCACTCGGCCTCGAGCTCGCCGAAGATGCGCAGGGCCTCGGCGCGGGCGGCCAGGCCACGCTCGGTGGGGACCACGAGCTTGGCGCGCCCGTCGCCGGGGTCGGGCACGCGCGTGAGGAAGCCGTGCTGCTCGAGGGAGGCGACGTGCTCGCCGAAGGCCTGCTTAGTCATGCTCGAGCGCTCGACCATCTCCGCGAGCCGCGAGCCCTCGGGCTCGAGCCAGCGGAACACGATGCCGTTCCCGGTGATCTCGGGGTAGCCCGCGGCGCCCAGGCGGCGGTAGGCCTCGCGGACGAAGGCCTCCTTCGCGCTCGAGAGCAGGTGGGGCAGGGCGGTGTGGGTCTCCGTCGTGGGGGTCGGCACGCCGGGCGGAGTCTAGATCCGCGACGGCGCCTCCGCGCACGCCCGCCGGATCGCCGCGATCGCCGCGGGCAGCTCGTCCTCGGCCAGGGTCCGCGGGTCGACGAGCACCCGGCCGTCGGCGACCCGGGTCAGCAAGGGTGGCGCACCCCGGCGCAGGGTGGCGGCCAGCGCGCCCGGCTCCCCCGGCAGCGCGACCGCCGGGCCCCGGAGCTCGAGGGTCGGCAGCGAGCCTCCGCCCGCCCGGGCGACGGCGTCGACGACGGTGCCGCCCGTCGCCGCCGCGAGCCGCTCCGCGCGGGCCCGCAGCACCTCCGGCGCGGCGGTCAGCATCGCGAGCGCGGGGAGCTCGCGGGCGGCGCGCTCCGGGTCGCGGTGGAGCGCCAGGGTCGCCGCGAGCGCCGCGAGCGGCAGCCGCCCGACGCGCAGCGCGCGGGCCAGCGGATGGCGGCGGCAGGCGGCGACGGCCTCCGCGGTCCCGACCAGCAGGCCCGCCTGCGGGCCGCCGAGGAGCTTGTCGGCGCTGCAGCAGGTGAGCGCCGCCCCGGCCGCCACCGAATCGGCGACGGGCGGCTCCCCGGCCAGCACCTCGAGCGCGGTGAGCACGCCGGAGCCGACGTCGTCGATGACCGGCGCCCCGAGGGTGCAGAGCGCCGCGATCCCGACCTCCTCCACGAAGCCGACCGTGCGGAAGTTCGACGGGTGCACCCGCATGATCACCGCGCCGGGTGCCGCCCGCAGCGCGCCGGCGTAGTCCTCCAGGCGCGTGCGGTTCGTCGTCCCGACCTCGACGAGCCGGGCGCCGGCCTGGGCGACGACCTCGGGGACCCGGAAGCCGCCGCCGATCTCCACGAGCTGGCCGCGGGAGACGACGATCGTCCCGCCCGGGCCCGCGAGCGCCGCCGCCGCGAGCAGGGCCGCGGCCGCCCCGTTGTTGACCACGAGCGCGTCCTGCGCGCCCGTGAGCTCGCGCAGCAGCCCGCGGACGTGCTCCTCCCGCGCGCCGCGGCGCCCCGTGGCCAGGTCCAGCTCGAGGTTCGCGTAGCCGAGCCCGGCGTCGCGGGCGGCCTCCGCGGCGGCCGGCGCCAGCGGCGCGCGGCCGAGGTTCGTGTGGAGCACGACCCCGGTGCCGTTCAGCACCCGGCGCAGCGAGGGGCGCAGGCGCGCCCGCGCCCGGGCGAGGAGGTCCGGGTCGTCCTGGGCGCCGGCGAGGAGCTCCGCCCGGCGCTCGGTGAGCACCGCCCGGGCGACCGCGGTCGCCTCGGCGGGCGTGGGCACCGCGTCGAGCGGTCGATCCGCCTCCCCCACGCCGGTCGATCGACCGCTCGACGCGGTGAGCCGCGCCGCGAGCTGGTCGACGGCGGGGAGGGCGCGAAGGCGCTCGGCGCCGCTCACGCCGCCGCCCGCTCGCGGCGGACGCGCCGGTCGTCGGCCAGCCGGCGGGTGACGCGCTGCTCGTCGAGGTGCTCGAGGAAGGCCTGGGCGACGCGCCGCGAGGCGCCGAGCACGTCGCGCAGCCGGGCGAGGCTCACGGCGCCCTCGGCGTCGATCAGCCGCAGCGTCGTCTCCCGGACCGCCTGCACCACGCTCGCGTGGGCGTAGGCGCGCCCGGCGACCCGGACGGCACGCCCGTCGGCCCGGAGCGCCCGGAGCGCCGCCGGCTCCGCGTCGGCCTCGGCCAGCAGGCCGTGGCCCGCGGCGAGCAGCGCGGCCTCCAGCGCGGCCTCGGCCGCCGCGGCGCGCGGGTCGCGGGCCGCGGGGGCCGGGGTGGGCGGCGGCGCCGCGGCCGGCGCGGGCGCGGGCCGCCCCGCGCGCCGGGCGGCCAGCGCCGCGAGCACGTCGGGGCGCCGCCCGTGGCGGCGCGCCGCCGCGTCGAGGACGACGCCGCCGCCGAGCGTCGCCGGCGGCGAGGAGCGGCGCACCACCACCCGGTCGCCGTCGGCGGCCAGCAGCGGGCGCTCCAGGCGCAGCTGGCACAGCTCGCCGTCGAGGACGACGAGCCGGGCCGGCGTCTCGCGCGTGCCGTGGTGCACGTGGACGGCCTCGCCGTCCTGCGCGCCCTCGAGCGCCAAGGCGCAGTCGAGGACCAGGGCGGGCCCGAGCGCCCCGGGCGCCGCGAGCACGTCGCCGCGCGCGAGGCCCGACGCCCGGATCCCGCTGAGGTTGACCGCGACGCGCTGCCCGGCGGCCACCCGCTCCTGCGGCTCCCCGTGGACCTCGAGCCCGCGCACCCGCACCGGCAGGCCGGCGGGGAGCACCTCCAGCGCGTCGCCGCTCGCCAGCGTGCCGCTCCACAGCGTGCCGGTCACCACGGTCCCCCGGCCCGCCACGGTGAAGACGCGGTCCACGTGAAGCCGCGGCGCCGCGTCCCCCGCGCTCGCACGAGTGACCAGCCGACCCGCGAGCCGCCCGAGCGCGGCGCGCAGCGCTTCCAGGCCCGTGCCCGCGCGCGCGGAGACCGCGACCACCTCGCGCCCCGGCAGCAGGTCGCGGGCCGCGGCGGCCGCGGGGGCCGGATCGGCCAGATCGGCCTTGGTGATGGCCACGACCCCGTCCTGCACCCCGAGCGCCCGCAGCACCGCCAGGTGCTCGAGGGTCTGCGGCATCGGGCCGTCGTCGGCGGCGACGACGAGCAGGAACCCGTCGATGCCGGTCGCGCCGGAGACCATCGTGCGCACGAAGCGCTCGTGCCCCGGGACGTCCACCACCGACAGCCGCCGGCCCGAGGCCAGGACGAGCGGCGCGTAGCCGAGCACGATGGTCAGGCCGCGCTCGCGCTCCTCGGGCAGGCGGTCGGTCGCCACGCCGGTCAGCGCCCCGACGAGCGCCGTCTTGCCGTGGTCGACGTGGCCGGCCGTGCCGAGGGTGAGCGGTCCTTGAGCCATGTGCGACATACGCATGAAAGGGGTCAGACCCCGATGATGCACGGAGCGGCGAAGGAGTCGAACCTCCCCGGCGCGGCAAGCGCGCCGCCGACGGCTTTGAAGGCCGTTCGGGGCACCGGCCCCGGGCCGCTCCCAGTCAGGACCCGGTGCAGTCTCTCACTGCACCGCGATCGTCCCGGCCGCGCCCTCGACCAGCCGACCGACCACCGGGCCGGGCACGGCGGCGGCCGCGGCGGCGTCGAGCGCGACGAGCAGCCCGCCCGAGGTCGTCGCGTCGGTCAGGAGCCGCGCCCGCCACGGCGCCACGCCGGGCGCGAACGTGGCCCACTCCGCCGCCCACTCGGCGTTGCGGCGCGAGCCGCCGGAGACGGCGCTCGCGTCGGCCAGGAGCGCCTCGACGCCCTCGATGGCGGGCACCGCCGCGGCGTCGAGCACCGCGGCCAGGCCGCTCTCGCGGGCGACGTTGTGGAGGTGGCCGAGCAGGCCGAAGCCCGTCACGTCGGTCATCGCGTGCGCGCCGGCGGCCACCGCGGCACGGGCGGCGGCCGCGTTGAGCGCGACCATCACCGCGACCGCCCGGGCCAGCAGCGCGTCGTCGGCCGCGCCGCGCTTGCGCGCGGTGACGATCGCCCCGACCCCCAGCGGCTTGGTGAGCACGAGCACGTCGCCGGCCCGGGCGCCCGCGTTGGTGACCATCCGCGCCGGGTCCACCAGGCCCGTGACCGCCAGGCCGTACTTGGGCTCGTCGTCCTTGATCGAGTGGCCGCCGACCAGCAGCGCGCCCGCCTCCTCGACGACCGCGAGGCCGCCGCGCAGCACCTCGGAGAGCACCTCGGGGCCGAGCTGCTCGAGCGGGAAGGCGACGATGTTCATCGCGCTGAGCGGGGTCCCGCCCATCGCGTACACGTCGGAGAGGGCGTTGGCGGCGGCGATGCGCCCGAAGTCGTACGGGTCGTCGACCAGCGGGGTGAAGAAGTCGAGCGTCTGCACGAGCGCCGTGCCGTTGCCGAGGTCGACCACCGCCGCGTCGTCGCCGGTGGCCGAGCCGACCAGCAGCCGCGGGTCGCCGTGCACCGGCAGCGCGCGCACCACCGGGAGCAGGTCGGCGGCGGCCAGCTTGCACCCGCACCCCGCGCCCGAGGCCAGCGAGGTGAGCGAGGGCGCGAGGGTCGCCATCCCGGGCGAGCTACCCGCGCCGGGCGACGCCCGCCCCCGAGCCGGCCGGCTCGGCGCGCCGGGAGGCCGCCCCGCCGTCCGCGGTGGCGGGCGCGGCGGCCATCCCGGGCTCCTCGCGCCCGAAGAGGAGGTAGTAGCCCCCGGCGACGAAGACCGCCGCCCCGACGATGTTCCCGAGGAAGGCGAAGACCAGGTTGTGGACGACGTCGCCCCAGGAGATGGCGTCCACGCCCGCGAAGTGCGCGGCGGGCAGGAAGAACATGTTCGCCACGACGTGGTCGAACCCGAGCGCGACGAAGGCGGTGATCGGGAAGAAGATCGCCAGCACCTTGCCGCCGATGTCGTCCGCCGCCAGCGCCATCCACACGGCCAGGCAGACCAGCCAGTTGCAGCCCATCGCCCGCAGGAAGATCTGCAGCGTCGTCTCCGTGTCGCCCTTCGCGGTGGCCAGCGCGGTGAGCCGCGCGAGGTCCTGCGGGGCGGTGATCACGCCGGTCTTGACCGCCAGGACGTAGGCGACGAAGAGCGAGCCGGCGAGGTTGCCGAGCAGCACGAGCCCGAAGTTGCGCCCGAGCGCCCCCAGGCCGATCTTCCCCTGCAGCGCCGCGAGCGGCAGGAGCGCCATGTTGCCCGTGAGGAGCTCGGAGCCCGCGATCACCACCAGGATGAGGCCGAGCGAGAACGCCGCGCCCGTCACGAGGGTGATGGTCCCGGTCTTCGGGTCGAGTCCGGCGGAGACCACGACCGCCAGCAGGCTCGCGAAGGCGATGTAGGCGCCGGCGAGGAAGCCGCCGACGAGCAGGCGATCCCACGACGTGCCGGCCTTGGCGACCCCGGACGCCGTGGCGGCCACGGTGATCTCGGCGGGCGTCTTGTAGGCCATGGTGAACGGCTCCTTCAGTGGTGGGTGACCCTGACGGGCTGGGCGGGCTCCGGCTCCCTCGCCGTCGCCTCCCCGCGGGCGGTGCGCGCCACCGCCTCGTCGTCCGCGGCGGAGAGCGGCCCGGCGCCTACCCAGGCGTAGCGGAAGCAGAGCGCCGAGGTCAGGAAGCAGACACTCGAGAGGTGCTGCGGCGCCGTGCCCCGCCGCACGAGGCGCAGGGCGAGGCCGGTCCGGGCCAGCCACTTCGCCGCCCGGAAGAGCCGGCCGGGGCGGCCCTGCTCGAGGACGGAGCCGAGGCGCCCGAGACGGTGCTCGTTGACCGCGGAGAGCAGCAGCTCGGCGGCCATGGCGCCCGTCTCGACCCGGCCGAGCGCGACCCGCGTGGGGTGGTTGGGCTCCACGCCGCCGGCCGCGAGCACCATGCGCGTCGTCGCCGCGCCGGTGAGCGCGCCCGTCGCGACGAAGATCGGCCCGAGGAAGAGGCGCGAGCGGGCCCACACCGGCACCGCGGTGGCGGCCAGCAGCACGCCGGTGTAGGAGCCGAGGTACCCGCCGACCACCGCGTTGGCCCCGCCGAGCGCCTGGGCGGTGCGGCGGCGCCCGAGCAGGTCGGCGCCCACCGCGCCGGCTCCGAGCGCGCCGAACAGGCTGAGGCACCAGGCGCCCGTGCTCATCGGCGAGCGCGGCTTGAGGATCCGCAGCATGTTGTAGAAGCGCTCGGGGCGCCCGAGGTCCATGACGAGCAGCGGCGGGGAGGGCGCCAGCGCCGCCAGCGCGACGCCCCGGGCCACCCGCGCCGAGCGCTCGTCCCCGGCCAGGTCGCAGGCCAGCGCGACGAAGGAGCTGCCGGCCGCCATGCCGCCGAACCAGAAGTAGAGCGGGATCTCCCAGGTCCACACGGGCGCCCGCAGGATCGGCCCCTGGACCTTGCCGGGAGTGCCGCCCCCGCGCCCGCGCCGGTTGGCTTCCGCGAGGTAGCCCTCCGGCGGCGGCTCGGAGGTCGCGTAGTCGGTGTCGGCGCCGTAGAGGTAGGACCAGCGGCCGTCGGCCCAACCCGGCTGGGAGAGCGCGATGCCGCCCTCGTCCGCGTGCCTCCACGACGCGGGCCCGCCGCCGTGGCCGAGCGCCGGGGTGGTGTCGCGCACGCCCTGATCGGCCACGACCGACCGGTCGGCCTCGGCCCGGCGGGAGATGCGCGCCCGGGCGCGCGCCCGGAGCGCCTGCGCGCGGCCGATCGCGGCGTCCTGGTGGCCGCCGGCGGCCACTCAGCTCCCCCGGCGGCGCCAGGCGCGCGTCGCGTCCGGGAGGAGCGACAGCCCGGCGATCACGGCGCCCGCGGCGGCGTCCCCGCGCGAGGCCCGGCCGCGCGTGAGCGGGCCGCGCGTGAGCGCGAAGGCCGCGGCCACCCCGGCCGCCGCCAGCACCCCCGCGCCCAGCGCCGCGAGCGTCGCCGGGACGACGTTCTCCTGGATCGGCGAGTCGGCCTGGGCGGGGAGCCCGTAGCGCTCCGGCGGCTCGGTGAGCAGGAAGAACGCGCCGAGGCCGCCGGCGAGCTCCTCGCCCTCGGCGTCGCCGGCGCCGTACAGGTAGGCGCCGTCCATGCCCTTCTCGTGGAGCTTGGCGACCCGTCGGCCCGCCACGTCGACGAGCTCCTCGTAGGGCCCGAACTGGATCGAGTCGGTCGGGCAGGACTTGGCGCAGGCCGGCTCCATGCCGTCCTGCAGCCGGTCGTAGCAGAGGGTGCACTTGGCCGCGCGCCCGTCGTCGTGGTCGCGCGCCACCACGCCGAACGGGCAGCTCGGGATGCAGTAGCCGCAGCCGTTGCAGACGTCGGCCTGGAGCACCACCGTCTCGAACTCCGTGCGGATGAGCGCCCCGGTCGGGCAGGCGTCCATGCAGCCTGCGTTCGTGCAGTGCTTGCAGACGTCGGACATGAAGATCCAGCGGTCCATGTCGGCCACCGCGGCGGCCACGTCCACCTCCCCGGGGTGGGCGCCGGCCCCGGCGGACGGCCCGCCGGCCCGCGCGCCGCCCGCGGCGCCCCGCACGCCCGCCTCGGCCATCTGCACGAGGTCGGGCAGCTCGTCCTCCAAGACGCCGCCGCCGGCGTCGGCGAGCGCCGCCGCCGGGATCCGCGGGAGCGCGCCGCCCTCGCCGCGGGCCAGCGCCGCGGCCGCCTCGCGCACCTGCAGCGCCGAGGGCGCGAGCTGCTCGACGAAGCGCACGTGGCGCCAGGAGGCGGCGCCGAGCGTGCCCGTGTGGTCGTAGGAGCCGCCCTTCTTCCACACCGAGCCGTCCGCGGGCAGGTCGTTCCACTGCTTGCAGGCGACCTCGCAGGCCTTGCACCCGATGCAGACCGTGGTGTCCGTGAAGAACCCCATGCGCTGCGCGGCGGGGTCGCGGATCGAGAGCTCGCCCGGGGCGGCGGCGGGGCTCATGCCTGGCTCGAGGGCCCGAGCTTGGGCCGCTCGGCCGGGTGGTTGCGGTTGACCTGGCTGTCCCCGGTGGGCACGGAGCCGACCCGGGAGGTCGCCGGGGTGGCGCGGCGGCCGGCGCGCACGTCGCAGGTGAGCGCCTTGGTCGTCTCGATGTTCGTGTTCGGGTCGCCGGAGAGGTGGAGGATGTCGTTCGCGCTGTCCCCCGTGTTCTCACCGCCGTAGCCCCAGTGCCAGGGCAGCGCGACCTGGTGGATCGTGCGGCCGCGGACGTGGAGCGGGCGGATGCGCTCCGTGACGACCGCGCGCGCCTCGATCTCGCCGCGCTCGGTGAGGACCACGAGCCAGCCGCCGTCCTCGATCCCGCGCTCGGCCGCGAGCACCGGGTCGATCTCGGCGAACATCTCGGGCTGCAGCTCGTTGAGCCAGGGCAGGTTGCGCGACATGGCGCCGACCGTGTGGTGCTCGGTGAGGCGGAAGGTCGTCAGCACGCAGGGCCACCGCGGGTCGTCCGTGGCGTTCATCGGGTTGTCGTCGCGCTCCCAGCGGATCGCGACGGGGTTGGCGCCGACCTCGGGGTAGAGCGCGTTGGTGACCGGGGACTCCACGGGCTCGTAGTGGGTCGGGAGCGGCCCGTCCAGCAGGCCGCTGGGCGAGTAGAGCCAGGCGCGCCCGTCCCCGGTCATGATGAACGGGTTGTCGCCGGCGATGGCGTCCATGCCCTCGCCGCCGTCCTCGGGCGCGCGGTAGTCCGGCCGCTTGTCCACGGGGAAGTCCGGCACGTCGTAGCCCGCCCACTTCTCCGCGTCCTCGTCCCACCACACGTACTTCTTGCGCTCCGACCACGGCCTGCCCTCCGGGTCGGCGGAGGCGCGGTTGTAGAGCATGCGCCGGTTGGCCGGCCAGGCCCAGGCCCACTCGGGGGAGACGTTGCCGCCCTCCGGGTCGTGCACGTCGCCGGGCTCGCGGCGGCGGGCCTGGTTCACGCCGTCCGCGAAGATCCCGGAGTAGATCCAGCAGCCGCAGGCGGTCGAGCCGTCGGCCTTGAGCTGGGCGAAGCCGGGCAGCGGCGCCCCCGTCGCGACGTCGTAGCCGTTGATCTCCCGCAGCACGTCCTCGGCGTGCGGCTCCGCCTCGGGGCCGTGCTCGGCGTAGTCCCAGTGCAGGTTGACGACCGGCCAGTCCTTGGGGTCGGTCGAGCCGGCGTAGTGGGCCTTGATCCGCTTGGTCAGGTGGTGCTGGAACCAGAGCTCGCTGCGGCAGTCGCCCGGGGCCTCGAGCGCCTTGTCGCGCCACTGCACGAGCCGCTGGGTGTTCGTGAAGGTGCCCTCCTTCTCGATGTGGGTCGCGGCGGGCATGAGGAAGACCTCGGTCTGGATGTCCTCGGGGCGCACCTCGCCCGAGCGCACCTCGGGCGAGTCCTTCCAGAACGACGCCGTCTCGATCTCGCGCAGGTCGCGGACCACGAGCCATCTCATGTTCCGCAGCGCGCGCCGCATCAGGCCGCCGTTCTGCGAGCCGACCGCCGGGTTCTGCCCCATGACGAACAGCCCGTCCAACCCGCCGTCCACCGCCCGCATCATCGTCGGGTAGTGGGCGTGGTTGCCGGTGATCTTCGGCAGCGAGCCGAAGCCGAAGTCGTTCTCCTCCGTGGCCGCCGGGCCGAACCAGGCCTTCAGCAGCGAGGTGATGTAGAGGTCGAAGTGCGACCACCAGCCGCGGCTCGCGCTCCCGCTCTGGATGTAGTCGGCCAGCGTGAGCTCCCCCTCCCGCGCCCGGGGGGAGTGCAGGTAGCCCGGCAGCAGGTCGTAGAGCGTCGGGATGTCGCTCGAGCCCTGGATCGAGGCGTGGCCGCGCATGGCCATGATCCCGCCGCCCGGGCGGCCGATGTTGCCGAGCAGGAGCTGGAGGATCGCGGCGCTGCGGATGATCTGCACCCCCACGGACTGCTGGGTCCAGCCCACGGCGTAGCAGAGCGCCGTCGTGCGCTCCCGGCCCGAGTTGGCCACGAGCGCCTCGGCGACCTCGGCGAAGGCCTCGGGGGTGATGCCGCAGATGTCCTCGACCATCTCCGGGGTGTAGCGGGCGAAGTGGCGGCGGAGGACCTGGAAGACGCAGAGCGGGTCCTGGAGCGTCTCGTCGCGGCGGATCGCGCCCTCGTTCATCCCGGCGCCCGTGTTCTCCTCGAAGGCCTGCGTCGTGTGCTCGCGCTGGCCGGCCGAGGAGGCCACGCCGCCGCCCTCGTACATCCAGGTGGTCGGGTCGTAAGTGCCCGTCTCGGGATCGAAGCCGGAGAAGACGCCGGCGAGCTCGTCGGTGTCCTGGAAGTCCTCGCGCAGGATCGTGGAGGCGTTCGTGTAGCGCACGACGTACTCCTCGAAGTAGCCCTTGGTCTCGAGCACGTGGTGGATGAGGCCGCCGAGGAACGCGATGTCGGTGCCCGCGCGGATCGGCACGTGCAGGTCCGACACGGCGCTCGTGCGCGAGTACCGCGGGTCCACGTGGATGAGCTTCGCGCCGCGCTCGCGCGCCTTCATGGCCCAGCGGAAGCCGACGGGGTGCGCCTCGGCCAGGGAGGAGCCCTGGATGAGGATGCAGTCGGCGTTCTGCAGGTCCTGCTGGAACGAGGTGGCGCCTCCGCGCCCGAACGAGGTCCCCAGACCGGGGACGGTGCTGGAGTGTCATATGCGGGCCTGGTTCTCGATCTGCACGGCGCCCATGGCCGTGAAGGACTTCTTGATCAGGTAGTTCTCCTCGTTGTCGAGCGTCGCGCCGCCGAGGTGGGCGAAGCCGAGGGTGCGGTCGACGCGCTTGCCCTCGTCGTCGTGGGTCTGCCACCCGTTCTCCCGGGCGGCGATCGTCCGCTCGGCGATCATGTCCATCGCCGTCTCGAGCGGGAGCTCCTCCCACGCCGTCCCGCCCGGGCGGCGGTACTTGACCGTGGTGAGCCGGCCGGGCTGCTGCACGAGCTGGCGGGTCGCCGAGCCCTTCGGGCAGAGCGTCCCCTGGCTGATGGGCGAGCGCGGGTTGCCCTCGATGTCCACGAGCTCGCCACCGCGGGTGTAGACCACCTGCCCGCAGCCGACCGCGCAGTACGGGCAGACCGACTCGGTGGCCCGCAGGCCCGAGATCCGGGCGCCGGCCTGCCGGGTCTGCTTCGAGGCGGCGATCCCGCCCATCCCCCAGTCCGCGGCGCGGCCGACCATCGGGAGCTCGCGCAGGCGCTTGAAGGAGTCGGGGCGGGACATCGAGCCCGCCACTCTCCCAGGTCCTCCGGCGGTCCTCGACCCGCGCGTCAGCCTGCGGACACCGGCGGCGCGCCGGGTCCGGCGGCCCGGCGGGCGCGCCAGGCCAGGAAGCCGCCCTCCAGGTCGGTCGCCCGCGGGAGCCCGAGCTCCTGCAGCGTCGCCGCGGCGAGGCTCGACTGGTAGCCCTCCTGGCAGACCAGCACGAGCCGCTTGCGGGGGTCGCTCACCGCGGGCTCGCGCCACGGCGACCCCGGGTCGCAGCGCCACTCGAGCACGTTGCGCGCGACCCGGACGCTGCCGGGCAGCGGGCCGTCGGCCGCGCGCTGGGCGTCCGAGCGGATGTCGACCACGACGGCGTCGGGGTCCGCCAGCAGCTCGTCGAGCTCGGCCGGGGCGACGCGGTCGAGCCCCAGGCGGGCGCGGTCGAGCAGCTCCTGGACCCCCATGGCGCGAGCCTGCCCGCGCGGGCGCGCCGGCACGCCTCAGCGCAGCTCGGCCAGCACCGCCGTCGCACGGTGCTCGCTCCCGTCGGCCCGGCGGCGATGGACGTAGCCGCGCTCGCCGAGGCGGTCGGCGCGCACGCGCGCGAAGAACTCCGCGAAGAACCCCGGCAGCAGCTCGTCGGCGACGGCGAAGCCGAACAGGCCGCCGGCCGGCAGGAGCCGCTCGACGGCCTCGGCGAGCAGCGCCAGCGGGATGTGGTCCGCGCTGATCGCCGAGATGGCCAGCACGGCCGTCGGGGCGTGGGCGGCGACCCGCGCCAGAACCTCGGGCCCGCCCGCGAGGTCCGCGACCAGGAACGCGTCGTAGGCGCCCGGTCGGTCGCGCTCGGCCGCCACCCGGGCCGCGGGCTCGCGATCCAGCCCGACGACCCCGCCGACGCCGGCGGCGCGCAGCAGCTCGCCGCCGACGCCGTTGCCCGCCCCGAGGTCGAGGACCCGCTCGTCCGCGGGAGCCCGGCCGCGCCGCGCGAGGGCGTCGACGTAGAGCCCCACCACCACCTCGGCGGAGCGCATCCCGAGCTCGTCCCGGAAGACGCGCTCGTAGAGGCCGGGCACGTCGTAGAGCGCCGCGTAGTCGTGGAAGCCGACGCGCCGGCGCTCGCTCGGCGGGCCGTACTCGATCCACTCCTCCGCTCCCGGTGAGAAGGCGATGGACCCGAGGTCGACGGACAGCATCCCGGTCGCCTACCCGTACGGCGGCCCGGCCACCGCACACGGGCCACGTCGGCACGGGGCGCCGGGTTCCGCCCGCCGCGCGACGGCGGGGGTCGAACGTCGCGTCGGAGCCGGCATTCCACGCCCGCGACCCGGCGGCGCGCCCAGCCGGGATCCCGGCGTCGACCCGCTCGCGCCGCGGCCCGCTCGTCCGGGGCGGTTCCCTACCATGGAGCCCATGCGCCGCCTGCTCCTCGCCCTCCCGACCGCGCTGCTCGCCCTGGCCCTCGCCGCGCCGATGGCGCTGGCCGGCCCGCACGATGGCGGGCAGGGGCTCCTGGGCGAGACGGACGACAAGATGGTCACCAACGCGGGCTTCATCCTCATCGCCGCGTTCCCGCTCTTCATCCTGCTCATGAGCCTCCTGCAGTGGCGCCTGGACAAGCGCAAGTACGCCCGCAAGGCCGCGGCCGCGGTCCGCTCCACCGACGAGGTGTGGAAGGGCGGCTGGTAGCTCCCGGCCCGCAGGTCGCCGCCCCAACGGGCGGGTTAGGGTGACCCGTGCCGGGGGAGCCCCGGCGGATGAGGAGACAGAGCCCCATGACGTACTTCGTGACCGGCGCCACCGGCTTCATCGGCCGCCACCTCGTCGGGGAGCTCCTGGCGCGCGAGGGCGACGTGCACGTGCTGGTGCGCGAGGGCTCCCGGACACGGCTCGACGTGCTCGTCGAGGGCTGGGAGCGCGAGCACCCGGGCGCGCGCGAGCGCGTCAAGCCGGTGGTCGGCGACCTCCAGCTCGAGCGGCTCGGGGTGGACCCGGGCTGGCTCGACGCCCACGCGGGGCGCATCGAGCACCTCTTCCACCTGGCCGCGGTCTACGACATGACCGCCGGGGAGGAGGTCAACGAGCGGATGAACGTCAGCGGCACCCGCCACGCCGTCGCGCTGGCCAACGCGCTGGGGGCCGGCTGCCTGCACCACACCTCCTCGATCGCGGTGGCGGGCCTGTACAAGGGCCTCTTCCGCGAGGACATGTTCGACGAGGGGCAGAAGCTCCCGTCGGCCTACCACCGCACGAAGTTCGAGTCCGAGGCGATCGTCCGCCGCGAGGCGCGCGTGCCGTTCAGGGTCTACCGCCCCGCGGTGGTCGTGGGCCACTCCCGGACGGGCGTCATGGACAAGGTCGACGGCCCCTACTACTTCTTCCAGGCGATCCAGAAGCTGCGCGACGCGCTGCCGCCGTGGGTCCCGCTGGTCGGCCCCGAGCTCGGCTGGACCAACCTCGTCCCGGTCGACTACGTGGCGCGCGCCCTGGACCACATCGCCCACGTCCCGGGCCACGACGGCGAGGCGTTCCACCTCGCCCACCCGCGCGGGATCCGCTCGGGGGAGGTCCTGAACGCGTTCGCGCGCGCCGCCCACGCGCCGCAGCTGGCGGTCCGCATCGACAAGAAGCTGACCGACGCCCTGCCCAAGGGGGCCCTCAGCATGCTGCTGCGCCTGCCCCAGCTGAAGGGCGTGCGCGACGGCGTCCTCGGGGAGTTCGGGATCCCGGGCGAGGTCATCGAGCACGTCGGCCTCCCGACGCGCTTCGACACCCGGGACACCGAGCGCGCGCTGCGCGGCAGCGGCATCGCGGTGCCCGAGCTCGACGAGTACGCCGAGGTGCTGTGGGACTACTGGGAGCGCAACCTCGACCCCGACCTCTTCAAGGACCGCTCGTTCGGCGCGGCGGTCAACGGCAAGACGGTCGTGATCACGGGCGCCTCCTCGGGCATCGGCCGGGCGGCCGCGCTGAAGATCGCCGCCGCCGGCGGCATCCCGATCCTCGTGGCCCGCGGACGGGAGAAGCTCGAGGCGGTCAGAGCGGAGATCGAGGCCCGGGGCGGCACGGCCTACGTGTACTCCTGCGACCTGTCGAGCACCGAGGCGATCGGCGAGCTCTGCGCGCGGCTGCTCGACGAGCACGCCGCCATCGACTTCCTCGTGAACAACGCGGGCCGCTCGATCCGGCGCTCGATGACGCTCTCGCACGACCGCTTCCACGACTACGAGCGCACGATGCAGCTGAACTACTTCGGCACGATCAAGCTCATCATGGGGCTGATCGAGCACATGAAGGAGCGCGGGGCGGGCCACATCGTGAACATCTCCTCGATCGGGGTGCAGGCCGC
Source organism: uncultured Solirubrobacteraceae bacterium (assembly GCA_964236905.1). Taxonomy (GTDB): domain Bacteria; phylum Actinomycetota; class Thermoleophilia; order Solirubrobacterales; family Solirubrobacteraceae; genus Paraconexibacter. The sequence continues at coordinate 128,365 of CAXSFZ010000003.1, forward strand.
GCCGCCGCGCTTCGCCGCCTACGTGGCCTCCAAGAGCGCGCTCGACGCCTGGACGCGCTGCGTCTCCTCCGAGGTGGTCGGCCGCGGCGTGACGTTCACGACGATCCACATGCCGCTGGTCAAGACGCCGATGATCGCCCCGACGAAGATGTACGACGCGTTCCCCACCCTCACGCCCGACGAGGCGGGCGACATGGTCTGCGAGGCGCTCCGCGCGAGGCCGAAGGAGCTCAACACGAGGCTCGGCACCTTCGGCCAGGTCGCCTACGCGCTGATGCCGAAGGCGGTCGACCAGATCCTGCACCTCGCCTACAAGGTGTTCCCCGACTCGGCCGCGGCCAAGGGCGAGAAGGACCCCGAGGAGAAGGCGTCGATGGAGCAGCTCGCGATGGCCAACCTGATGAAGGGCGTCCACTGGTAGCGAGGGTGGCCACGACGGGCGTGGCGGCGCTGCTCGCGCTCGGGGGCTGCGGCGGGGGGAGCCCGTCGCGCGCCACCTGGGCGCGGCAGGCCGACGCGGTCTGCCGGCCCGCCCTGGAGCGGCTGCGCGGCGTGCGGGCGGCGATCGACGGGGCCGCCGCGGGCCAGGACCCGGACGCGATCTTCGCCCGCACCGCCGGCTGCTGCGCCAGGGCGCCGGCATCAGCCGGGCGAGCATCGACCGGATCGAGGTGCTCGAGCGGCCCGCCGCGGCGGACGGCGCCATCCGCGCCTGGATCGCGGCCAGGCGGCGCCAGGCGGCGCTGACCACCGAGCTCGCGCGCGGCTTCGAGGCGCAGGACGAGACGCGGATCGCCCGGCTCGTCGAGCGCGTCGACGCGCTCGACGCGCGCAACGACGCGGCCGCGCGCGGGCTCGGGCTGCACCGCTGCGGGGAGCGCGTGGCGCGCTGAGGGCGCTTCGCGGGTGGCGGTATTGGAGAGACCGGGAACGTGCGTCGCAGCTTCCACCACGCCGAGTTCCCGCCCGCGCGCATCGCCGCGGAGCGCTCCGAGCGGGTCAGCGTCGTGCTCCCGGCGCGTGACGAGGCGGCGACGATCGGGCCGATCGTCCGGGCGCTCATGGAGCTCGTGGCGGCCGGGGCGATCGACCAGGTGCTGGTCGCCGACGACTCCTGCGACGCGACCGCCGAGCTGGCCCGCGCCGAGGGCGCGGACGTGGTGCAGCAGGCGGCCGTGCTGGCCGACCACGGAGCGGTGCGCGGCAAGGGCGACGCGATGTGGCGCGGGCTCTCCGCCTGCGACGGCGAGCTCGTCTGCTTCCTCGACGCGGACACCCGGAGCTTCTCGGCGCACTTCGCCTGCGGCCTCCTGGGCCCGCTCGTCACCGCCCCGGGCGTCGCGCTGGTGAAGGGGCGCTACCGCCGCCCGTTCGACCCCGGCGTCGGGGGCGCCCGGCCCAGCGGCGGGGGGCGCGTGACCGAGCTCACCGCGCGGCCGCTGCTGCGCCGCTTCTTCCCGGAGCTCGCCTGGCTCGCCCAGCCCCTGGCCGGCGAGGTGGCCGCGCGGCGCGAGCTGCTCGAGCGGCTGCCGTTCACCTGCGGCTACGGCGTCGACGTGGGGCTCCTGCTCGACGCGGCCGCGCTGGCCGGGCCGGGCGCGCTCGCCGAGGCGGACCTCGACGTCCGCCAGAACCGCCACCGGCCGCTCGAGGAGCTCGGCGCGATGGCCGACGAGGTGCTCGCCGCGATCTGCGCGCGGCTCGCCGCGAGCGGGCGGCTCGATCCCGCCGCGGCCGGCGGCGCCCCCGTCCGGCCGCCGCTCGCCTCGCTGGCCCTGGAGGCCGCGTGACGGCAGAGGGCGCCTCCGATGCGGCACGGCGCGGCGGCGTCGCGCTCACCTTCGACGACGGACCGGATCCCGTCTGGACCCCGCGGCTCCTCGAGGCGCTCGCCGCGGCCGGCGTGCAGGCCACGTTCTTCGTGATGGGCAGCGCGGTCGCGCGCTCCCCGCAGGTCCTCCGCGACGTGGTGGCCGCCGGGCACGACGTCCAGCTGCACTGCCACGAGCACCGGCGCCACACCGCGCTCACCGCCAAGGAGCTCGCGGCCGACACGGACCGGGCGCTGGCGACGCTCGAGCCGTTCGGCGTGCGCCCGACGCGGTGGCGGGCGCCGTGGGGCGTCGTCTCCTCCTCGACGGGCCCGGTGGCCGCCGCCCGGCGCCTGTCGCTCGTGCGCTGGACGGCCGACACCGAGGACTGGGCCGGCGAGGAAGCGCCGGCGCTGCTGGCCCGGGTGGCCGACCGGCTCGTCGCGGAGGCCGTCATCCTCATGCACGACGGGCTGGGGCCGGGAGCGCGGCGGACGGGCTGCGCGGAGACCGTGGCGCTCGTCGCCCCGCTCGTGGCGGCCGTCCGCGGCGCGGGGCTCGAGCCGGGTCCGCTGCCTGCGCTGCGCCCCCGGCGCTCGCGCCGCTTCGCCCGGGGCGCTCCGGCGCGTGCGGGCAAGGGAGCCGCAGCGCTCGATCCCGACCGCGTCGAGGCCGCCCCCGGGCGCTCGGGGCCGGCGTGCTGACGCTCGCGCCCGAGGCGCTGGGCGGGGCGCTCGAGCGGGCTGCGGCGCTCGCCGAGGAGCACGACCGGCGCGCGGACGGCGCGTTCCCCGAGGCGGCCTGGGCCGTCCTCGAGGCGGCCGGCGTCGCCGCGGCGACCCTGGACGGGCTGCCCGCCGGGCAGGAGCTCGCGCTCGTCCGGGCGGTCGCCCGCGCCGACGTCTCGCTCGGCCGCCTGCTCGACGGCCACCTCAACGCGGTGCAGCGCCTGGCGGTGCAGGTCGATCCGGCGCTGGCCGAGGCCGAGCTCGCCGGGGTGCGCGCCGGACGGCTGCGGCTCGGCGTGTGGGGGGCCGACCCGGCGCCCGGCGAGGGGGCACCGGCCGAGCTCGACGTGGACGGCCCGGGCGCGCGGCTCTCGGGCGGCAAGGTGTTCTGCTCCGGCGCGGGCGGGCTGCAGCGGGCCTTCGTCCTCGTCCGCGGGCCGGGGGAGCGCGCGCCGGCCCGGATGGCCTACGTCGACCTGACCGGCCCCTCGACCCGCGTCGACCGCGACTGGTTCCGTGGCGCGGGCATGCGCGGAAGCGCCTCCCATCGCGTCCTCTTCACGGGCGCGCCCGTCCTGTGGCTCGCGCCCGAGCCCGGCGCGCTGCTGGCCGAGCCGTGGTTCTCGGGCGACGCGATCCGGACGGCGGCGAGCTGGGCGGGCGGCGCCGAGGCGGCCGTCGAGGCAGCGCTCGAGTTCATGCGGGCCAAGCCGGTCGGGGAGCTCGAGGCGCTCGCGGCCGGTCGCCTCGGCACGGCGCTCGCGACGATCGAGCTGTGGCTCGCGGAGGCGGGACGCCGCATCGACGGCGATCGCGAGGCGGCCGCAGCGTCCGCGACCGGCGCCTTCCGGGCCGACCGCGGCTTCGCGGCCCATCTCCGCGACGCGGTTGACCAGGCGGTCCGCGCGATCCTCGACGAGGCCTCGCGCGCCTGCGGCTCGCGGCCCTTCGCGGCCGGCGGCCGGCTCGAGCGCGCGCGGCGCGACCTCGGGACCTACCTGCTCCAGCACCGCCTCGACCCCATCGTCGCCCGTGCGGGGCGGGCGGCGCTGGAGGCGCCGTGAGGACCGCGCCGGCCTGGTTCGAGGGGCGCTACCGCGCCGAGGCCGACCCGTGGGGCTTCGCCGAGGACCCGTACGAGCGGGCGAAGTACGCGCGCACCGTCGCGGCGCTTGCCGGCCGGCGGTTCGCCCGCGCCCTGGAGCTCGGCTGCGCGAACGGCGAGCTCACGGCGCTGCTGGCGCCGCACTGCGAGCGGCTCGTGGCGCTCGACGGCGCGCCCTCGGCGGTGGCCCGGGCGGCCGAGCGCCTCGCGGGCGAGGAGGGCGTCTCGGTGCGGCTCGGGCTCGTCCCGGAGGAGCTGCCCGCCGGGCCCTGGGAGCTCGTCGTCGCCTCCGAGGTCCTCTACTACCTCGGCCCGGAGCTGCTCGAGGTGACGCTGGCGCGCCTGCTGGACGACCTCGTTCCCGGCGGCCTGCTGCTCGCGGTCCACTGGACGGGCCGGGCGGCCTCGCACCCGCTGAGCGCCGACGCCGTCCACGGCCGCCTGCTCGGCGAGCCGCGGCTGCGCGGGCGCCACGCGGAGCGCCACCCGGGCTACCGCCTCGACCTGCTGGAGCGCGTCGGGTGAGCCCGCCGGAGCGCGTCGCCATCGTCGGGGGCGGGCCCGCCGGGCTGTCCGCGGCGCGCAGCTACCGCGCGGCCGGCGGCCGCGGCGCGGTGACGCTCGTGGCCGCCGAGCCGCACCTGCCCTACCAGCGCCCGCCGCTGACCAAGGAGTACCTGCGGGGCGAGAGCCCGCGCGAGGAGCTCTGGCTCGAGCCGGCCGCCTGGTACCGCGAGCAGGCGATCGAGGTGCGCCACGCGCCCGCGGTCGCGCTCGACCCCGACGCCGGCCGGCTCACGCTCCAGGGCGGCGACGTGCTGACCTTCGACGCCTGCGTCCTGGCCACGGGCTCCGAGCCGGGGCGCCCGCCGGTGCCGGGCGTCGAGCTCGACGGCGTGCTCGTCCTGCGGGGGCTGGACGACAGCGAGGCGCTCCAGCGGCGGGTGGCCGAGGGCGCCCGCCGCGCGGTCGTGGTCGGCTCGGGCTTCATCGGCTGCGAGGCGGCCGCGTCGCTGCGGGCGCGCGGCTGCGAGGTCGTGCTCGTCTCGGGCGAGCCGGCGCCGCAGGCCGGGCGGCTCGGCGAGGCGGTGGGCCGCGAGCTCGCCCGCTGGCTCGAGCGCGACGGCGTGGAGCTCCAGCTCGGCACGCAGGTGGGCGAGATCCGGCCCGCGGCGGGTGCGGCGGGCCCCGGCGGGCGGCTGTGGGCCCTCGAGGTCCTCACGGAGGACGGGACGCCCGCCGTCGGCTGCGACCTGGTGGTCCTCGGCTCCGGCGTCTCCCCCCGGCTCGAGCTCGCCCGCGACGCCGGGCTGGAGCTCGACGAGGGCGCCCCGGGGATCCGCTGCAGCGCCGAGTTGCGGACCTCGCACCCGCGGGTGTGGGCGGCGGGGGACATCGCGGTCGCCGAGCACCCGCTCGCCGGCCGCGCGCTGCGGGTGGAGCACTGGGGCGACGCGCTCGCCCACGGCGAGGCCATCGGCATCACCCTCGCCGGGGGGAGCGCGCGGTGGGAGACCGTCCCCGGCTTCTGGTCGACGGTCGGGACCCGCACGCTGAAGCTCGCCGCCTGGGGCGACGGCTGGGAGCGCGACCACCTCGTCGCCCATCCGGGCGGCGGCTTCACGGTCTGGTACGAGCGCGACGGCGCCTGCGTCGGGGTGCTCACCCACGACGCCGACGCGGACTACGACCGCGGCAGGGAGCTCGTCGGCCGCGGCGACCCGGTGCCGGCGTGAGGGCGATGGTGGTCGTCCCCGCGCGGGACGAGGAGGACCGCATCGCGCGCTGCCTGGAGGCGCTCGCCGCGCAGGAGGGCGTGGAGCGGCCCGGGGTGGTGCTCGTCCTCGACGGCTGCGCCGACGCGACGGCCGAGGTCGCGCGGGCGAGCGCCGCGCGGACCGGCCTGGCGCTCGAGCTGCTCGACGGCCCGGGCCGCGGGGTCGGGCACGCGCGCCGCCTCGGGATGCGGGCGGCCGCGGCGCGGCTGCGCCCGGCGGCGGCGCCCGGGCACCTGGACGCGACGGCGCTCGGGCACCTGGACGCAGCGGCGCTCGGGCACCTGGACGATCCCGCGGGGCGCGGGCACCCGGACGCGGCGGCGCTCGGGCACCTGGACGATCCCGCGGCGCCGCCGGGCGCCCGGGTCGGGGACGGGAGCGCGCCGCGCCGCGCGGGGCCGCCGCCAGCGAGCGTCCTGGCCTCCACCGACGCCGACTCCGTCGTGGCGCCCGACTGGCTCGCGCGCACCCTCGCCCACGTCGACGCGGGCGCCCAGGCGGTGGGCGGCCGCATCCGGCTCGACCCGCGTGAGGCGGCGCGCCTGCCGCCCGGGGTGCTCGCGGCGCGGGAGGCCGAGGCCGAGCGGCGCCTCGCGGCGGTGCGCCGTCACGCGCCGGAAGCCGAGCACCACCAGTTCTCCGGCGCCTCGCTCGCGCTCACCCTCGCCGCCCACGACGCCGTCGGCGGGATCCCGGCGGTGACGGCGCTCGAGGACGAGGCGCTGGAGCGCGCCCTGCGCGCGGCCGGCTTCCGGATCGCCTACGCCGCCGACGTGCGCGTCACCACCTCCGCCCGCACCGACGGGCGCGTGCCGCGCGGTCTCGCCCAGGTGCTGCGCGCCGCCACCTGGCAGTCGGGCGGGACGGCCCGCCCGCGCCGCGCCGCCGGAGCGCTGGCCCGGCCGGCGGCGCACGCCGTCACGCTCGTCGGCGCGGCGGGCCAGCGCGGGAGCGCGCTGCACGCCGTCCGCGCCGGGGCGGGCGGCATCGTGCTGGCGCTGGGCGCCGGCGTGGAGGCGGCGCAGGCCGCGCCGCTCGTGGAGGCGCTGCGGGCCGATCCCGCGCTGCTGCTCGTCCGCGCCGCCGAGCCGCACCCCGACCCGCTGGCCGAGCTCGTCGCGCGCCCCGCGCTCAACCTCCACGCCCCCGAGCTCGCCGTGCTCGCCTCGCCGCTGACGCGCACCTGGGCGGCCCGTCGCGAGCTGCTCGCCGGGCTCGCCCTGCCGCACGGCGACGCCGCCGACCTCACCGTCCTGGTGGACACCTGGCGGGGCCACGGCCTCGCCGCCGTGGCCGAGCGCCGCGTCGCCGCACCCGCCCCGGCGCCGCGCGCCGACCCGCCCCTCGCCGCCTACGAGCTGATGGCCGCGCTCGCCGCGCGCTTCGAGGAGCCGCCCGCGCTCTCGAGCGCCTTCGCCGACGCGGACGGGACACGCCGCGCGCTGCTCGACGAGCATCCGCCGCGGGCGCGCGCCGCTCCCGGGCCCGGGGCGCGGCCCGCGCTCGCCCGCTCGTGAGCCGGGTGCTGCTCGTCCGCCACGGCGAGTCGACCTGGAACGCCGCGGGGCGCTGGCAGGGCCAGGCCGATCCGCCGCTCTCCGCGCGCGGCGAGGCGCAGGCGCGCGCGGCGGCGCCGGCGCTCGCGGCGCTCGGCCCGTTCGCCGCGGTCTACGCGAGCCCGCTGCGCCGCGCGCTGCGCACCGCTCAGCTGCTGCTCAGGCAGGCGCCTGCTCCGCTGCTCGCGGGACGACCGCCGGCTCCGGTGCGCGCGGGACGACCGCCGGCTCCGCTGCGCGCGGGACGACCGCCGGCGGACGAGCCCCGGCCCGTCCCGGGCCTCGAGGAGCGCGACGCGGGGCCGTGGACCGGCCTCACCCACGCCGAGATCGACCGGCGCCACCCCGGCGCCCGCGCGAGCGGCTGGCGGCCGGAGGGGTACGAGGCCGAGGCGGCGCTGCGCGCCCGGGCGTCCGCGGCGCTCCAGGCCCTCGCCGGGGAGCCGCTCCTGGTCGTCCTCCACGAGGGCGTGCTGCGGGCCCTCGACCGGGACCCCGCGCCGCTGCCGAACCTCGGCGCGCGCTGGTTCGCCGTGGACGCCGCGGGCGTGCGCCCCGACGGCCCGCGGCTCGCGCTCGCTCCCGGCTGAGCTCGCGCCTGGCTCGGGCCTGGCTCGCGGCTCGCTCGGGCCTGCCTCGCGCACGCGCCCGGCTGAGCTCGCGCACGCTCCCGCCCTGAGGTCGCGCACGCGCCCGCCTGAGGTCGCGCACGCTCCCGCCTGCGGTAGCGCGCCTGAGCGTCGGCAAGCCGCTCGAGGCCCGGGGACCGTCTCGACCACGCCACAACCTTCTCGCAGCGGGCACCATCCTTCGCGGCACCGTGCCCCCGACCCCACGCGCCCCACAGCCGGCGTCACACGTCGCGCCCCACGCGACGCTCCACGCCCCCGAACCACACGCCCCACAGCCGGCGTCACACGTCGCGCCCCACGCGACGCTCCACGCCCGCGAACCACACGCCCCACAGCCGGCGTCAAACGTCGCGCCCCACGCGACGCTCCACGCCCCCGAACCACACGCCCCACAGCCGGCGTCACACGTCGCGCCCCACGCGACGCTCCACGCCCCCGAA
>CAXSFZ010000004.1:0-69034 GCA_964236905.1 uncultured Solirubrobacteraceae bacterium
CCGTCAGGTCGCGGTTGTGGTCCCACTTGAGGTAGTCGATGCGGTATTCGCCCACCAGCGCGTCGAGCCGTTCGAGGATGTAGGCGAACGCCTCGGGATGACTGAGATCGAGCACCTGCTGGGAGCGGAAGGTGATCGGTTCGCGGTGCCCGGTGCCCAGCAGCCAGTCGGGATGCGTGCGGGCCAGCTCGGAGTCTGGGGTGACCATCTCGGGCTCGACCCACAGCCCGAACTCCTGGCCGAGGCCCCGGACGTCGTGGTGGTCGGGGAGCTCGTGCACGCCGTGCACCACTGCCTGGTGGCCGCCCCGGGCGCCGTCGCCGCGGAGCTCGCGGTGGTCCTCTCCCATCCTCAGGGCCTGGCCCAGTGCGCCGGTGCGCTCCGCCGCCTCGCGCCCGGTGCGCGGACCGAGGCCGTCGCGTCGACCGCGGGCGCGGTCGAGCGCGCGGCGCACGAGCGCGGCGTCGGGGCGGTCGGCACCCGGACCGCCGCCGCCCGCCACGGCGCCGAGGTGCTCGCCGGCGACATCGAGGACCAGCCCGACAACGCCACGCGCTTCGTCTGGCTCGCTCCCGCCGGCACGCCGCCGGACCACCCGCCGACCAAGGCCTCGCTGATCTTCCACGGCGCGGGGGACGCCTCGCCGGGGTGGCTCGTCCGCTGCCTCTCGGAGTTCGCCTTCCGCGGGGTGAACCTCACGCGGATCGAGTCGCGGCCGCTGCGCTCGGTGCTCGGGCACTACCTGTTCCACGTCGACCTGGAGGGCGCCCCCGGGCAGCCGGCGGTCGACGAGGCGCTCGCCGGCCTGCGCGGCCACTGCGAGGAGGTGCGCCTCCTCGGGGCCTACCGCGCGGCGGGCTCCGTCGGAGCCGTCGCTACACTCCCCGACGGCCATGGGACCAGCCACGCCAGGTGACCCAGTGGGGTTCACGTCGCCCGACGAGCATCGGCGGCGTGGACGTGATGGTGGCCGAGTGCTCGTCCTCAACGCCACGTACGAGCCGATCAACGTCTGCACGGTGCGCCGTGCAGCGATCCTCCTGCTGAAGGCGAAGGCCGAGGTCGTGGAGCAGGCGGCCTGGGAGCTCCGCTCGGAGCACACGGCGATGCCGCGGCCCGTCGTGATCCGGCTCGTGAGCTACGTGAACGTGCCGCGCGACACGCACCGCCGCAAGATCACGCGCCGCGCGGTCTTCGCCCGCGACGACTGGACCTGCCAGTACTGCGGCTCCCGCCAGCAGCTGACGGTCGACCACGTCATCCCGCGCTCGAAGGGCGGCTCGAGCGAGTGGACGAACATCGTCGCCGCCTGCGCTCCGTGCAACCGCCGCAAGGGCGACCACCTCCCCGCGCGGGCGGGGATGCATCCGAAGCTGAAGCCCACCGCACCTCACCCCGACGTCTTCATCCACGTCGCCAGCCCGACGATCCCCGCCGCCTGGCGGCGCTGGCTGCCCGGCGCGCGCACCGCCGCGGGCACCTCGACGCCGATCGCCGACGCCGCCTAGGCCAGCGTCGAGGACGAGCCGTGCGCCTCGGCGGTGCCGTGCTCCGCGCAGCCGCTCGCAGAACGACGAAGGGCGCCTCGACGGGGCGCCCTTCGTGACCGACTTGGCTGGAACGAGATCGACCTGCCCTGCACTGCACCGGAGGGACCACTTCCGGTGGGCGGGTCGACGGTGGCCCGGTCTGGATTCGCTAGCGGATCCAGCCTCCCCGACCTAGCGGCCGGGCACCTCCAGGGTCCCGCAAGAACTGTGACTACAGATTCGGACCACCTCCTTTCTCTGGTGGCGGAAATGTAGCAACGCCGGGGGACGGCGCAAAGCGCTCAAGCGTCCAGTTCGCGACGCTGCGCGTCCTCCTCGCGGACCACCCGCAGGCCGCCCTCGGTGTGGGTGGGGCCCGGGGTCCTCGCGGGCGGAGGCGGGAGCCGTGCGGCGAGGGCGCCGGCCGCGGCCGCCTGCCGGCGGGTGACCTGCGCCACGAGCGCGATCGCGGAGCCGGCGGCCAGGGCGGCGAGCGCCGTCGCCCCGGCCCGCAGCGCGTCGATCCTCTGGCGGTCGGCCGCCGTCTCGGCGGCGCCGAGGACCGTCTGGCTGAGGGCGACCGCGACGACCGCCGCCGCCACGAGCGCCCAGAAGACCGGCGTGAGCGGCGCCCGCGGCCCACGGCCGCCGAGCGGCGCGCGGTTGCCGCGCACCACCCGGAGCCAGCGGGCGACGAGCACCACCGCGGCCACCACGGCGATCACCTCGGCCCCCGTCGCGAGCTGCACCAGCCGGTCGGCGTCCACCAGCCGCTGCACCGCGGCGGCCGCCTCCGGCGGGCTCGGTCGTCCGGCGAGGCCCCGTGCGACGGAGATCCGCCCGACGTCGGCGCCGATGACCAGCAGGCACGCCCCGACCACGACGTACAGCGCCAGGATCGCCGGGGTGGCCCGCGGTCCCGGCGACGTGTACGACCCGGCCATCGTCGCTAGGAGCCTGGTGGGGCAGAGCCGGGTGCGGTCAGCGAATGCCTCACCAGGCTCCTAGGAGTCCGGCTCGGCCTCGACGTCGGAGTCCGCGCCCTCGTCAGCCACGTCGGCCACGATGTCGAGCGTGTCATCGTCGGGGTTCGCGGCGGTGGCGGGATCCGCCGCGGCGGCCTCGGCGCCCCCGGCGTCGGCCGAGAGGTCCACGGGCGCCCCGGCCAGCCCGTCGAGCGGCTCCTGGGCGACGGCCTGCTCGGACTCGATCACGAGCGCGACGGCCGACACGCGGTCGTCGTCACGGACGTTCATCACCCGGACGCCGGTGGCCGAGCGGCCCTGCTGGGAGATCCCGCGCACGGCGGTGCGCTGCACCATCCCGTTCTCGGAGATGAACACCAGGTCCTGGTGGGGGCGCACGACCAGGGCACCCGCGAGGCCGCCCTTCGTGTCGGTGAGCCCCATGGTCTTGACGCCCTTCGCCCCGCGGGAGGTCTTCCGGTACTGGTCGATCTTCGTGCGCTTGCCGTAGCCGTTCTCGGTCACGACGAGCAGCTCCATCTCGTCGCGCGCCACGTCCATCGCGATGACCTCGCCGCTCTGGCCGACGTCCATGCCGCGCACCCCGGAGGTGTCGCGGCCCATCGGCCGCGTCTGCTCCTCCTCGAAGCGCACGGTCAGCCCGGCCTTGGAGACCATGATCACCTCGTCGCCGGGGTCGACCCGCCGCACCGCGATGAGCGAATCGTCCTCACGGATGTTGATGGCGATGATGCCGTCCGCCTTGATCGGCGTGTTGTACGTGAGGAACTCGGTCTTCTTGATGGCGCCGGCCCTCGTCGCGAAGACCAGGTACTGCGACTCGCGGAAGTCCCGGGTGGAGACGACGGACTGGATCCGCTCCCCCTCGCGCAGCGGCAGGACGTTGACCAGGGCGCGGCCCTTGCTCGTGCGCGAGGCCTCCGGCAGCTCGTAGACCTTCGAGCGGTAGACCTTGCCGCGGTTCGAGAAGAACAGCAGGTAGTCGTGGGAGGAGCACACGAAGAGGTGCTCGATGTAGTCGCCGTCCTTCATGTCCATGCCCGTGACGCCGATCCCGCCGCGGGCCTGCTGGCGGTAGGTCGCCAGCGGCAGCGACTTGATGTACCCCGTGTGGGTGATCGTGATGACCATCTGCTGGTCGGCGATCAGGTCCTCGATGTCGAGCTCGTCCTCGGAATCCTGGATCAGGGTCCGGCGCTCGTCGCCGTAGGCCTCGACGAGCTCCCCGAGCTCCTCCTTGATGAGCGCCATGACGAGCCCCTCGTCGCCGAGCAGCGTGCGGAGCTCCCCGATCCGCTCGGTCACGTCCGCGTGCTCCTGCTTGATCTCGCCGGACTCGAGCGCGGTGAGCTGCGAGAGCCGCAGGGCGAGGATCGCCTCGGCCTGGATCTGGGAGAGCGCGAAGCGCTCCATGAGCTGGCCCCGCGCCGCCTCGCGATTGGCCGACGCCCGGATCAGCTCGATGATCGCGTCGAGGTTGTCCAGGGCGACGAGGAGCCCCTCGAGCACGTGCGCGCGGGCCTCGCGCTGGGCCAGCTCGTACTTCGCGCGGCGGACCACCACCTCGCGCTGGTGGGTCACGTAGGCGTGGATGACCTCGCGCAGCGACAGGGTCTTCGGCACGCCGTCGACCAGCGCGACCATGTTCACGCCGAAGGTCGACTGCATCGGCGTGTGCTTGTAGAGCTTGTTGAGCGCCACCTTGGGGATGACGTCGCGCTTGAGCTCGATCACCAGGCGCATGCCGCGGCGGTCCGACTCGTCGCGGATGTCGGAGATCTCGGGGATCTTCTTGTCGTTGACCAGGTCGGCGATCTTCGTGATCAGCCCCCCCTCGCCGCCCTTGCGCACCTGGAAGGGCAGCTCGGTGACGATGAGCGCCTCCTTGCCGCGCTGGATGTCCTCGACGCCGACCTTGGCCCGCACGCGGACGCGCCCGCGGCCGGTCTCGTAGGCGTCGCGGATGCCCTGGCGGCCGAGGATGATCCCGCCCGTCGGGAAGTCCGGGCCCGAGACGTGCTGCATCAGCGCCTCGGCCGAGATGTCCGGGTCGTCGATGAAGGCGTTGACGGCGTGGACGACCTCGCGCAGGTTGTGCGGCGGGATGTTCGTCGCCATCCCCACCGCGATCCCCGAGGAGCCGTTGACCAGCAGGTTGGGGAACCGCGCCGGCAGCACCGTCGGCTCGTGCTTCGAGCCGTCGTAGTTGGGCACGAAGTCGACCGTGTCCATGTCGAGGTCGCGCAGCATCTCGGTGGCCAGCCGCGAGAGCCGCGCCTCGGTGTTGTGCGAGACGAAGCCGTCGGTGAGGAACGCGTGGTCCTCCGCGTCGACACGCAGGGAGTAGACCGCTTGGACGCCGGCCGGCTCGACCGTCGCCACCTCCGCGTAGTAGTAGTCGCCGCTCACCAGCGGCTCGACGACCGCGCACACCTCCTCGGAGGCGATGCGCTCGCGCAGGGCGATGCCGTCGCGCTCCCAACGCTCGATCCGATCCACGTCGTGGCGCTGCAGCCACTGCCCGTTCGGTCCGCCCGCCGCCTCCTCGCGGATGTAGTCGGCCACGAACGGGACGTGGTCGCTCGAGAGCGCGCGGCTCGACTGCGGGATCTGCCGCAGCGCGCTGCGCAGCTTGGCCTGCTTGACCCCCAGGAAGCCGACGCGCTCTGCGAAGAGCCGCGCGTCCCGACGGTCGGTGATGACCACCTTCGTCTCGTCACGACCGGACTGCCGGCTCAGCCGCGAGACCACGCCGAACTCGAGCAGGAGCTGCTGCACCTCGCGTGCGAGCTTCGGGCTGATCGTCGAGTAGGAGACCTGGATCGTGCTGCGCGGCAGCAGCGACGACGAGCCGTCGCCGGTGAAGAGCGCCTGCAGGAACGCGCGCTTGTAGGGCATCGATGCGCCCCAGACCCGCTCCGGGACGTGCTTGTGGGCGCTGCGCTGACCGGTCAGCGGGCCCAGGACGCTGCCCATGAGCTCGTGGAGGTTGTGCACGTCGAGCTCGAAGCACTCGTTGCCGGATGCGATGACCCGTGACGAGACGTACCGCGCGCCACCCACGACGGCGTCGTAGGCCGCGACGACGGCGTCAAAGAACGCGCGGTCGTCGTTGTTGAAGCCCGCGCGCTCGGCGCCGATCCACCCCTCGGAGACCCACGCGCCGAGCAGCACCGCCTCGGCGCGTTCGTCCGCCGACAGCTCCCCGCCTGTCGGGCGCGGCGTGCGGTTGAGCACGACCCGGTCGCCGGGCGAGAGCTCCTCCAGGAGCCTCCACAGCAGCATCGGCACGCCGGCCACGTCGACGAGGCAGAGGACCGGGTGGTTCTCTGTGCCCGTGAGCGAGAAGCCCTCGCGCGTCGTCAGCCGGAGCGTCGGGTGCTCCCCGGAGTGGAAGAGCTTCGACGCCTTGACCGGGCGGGCGAGACGGTCGAGGACCGTCAGCTCGACGTCGCGCTCGGAGTCCGGCGCCATGCCGATCGCGACGTCGCGCAGCGTTCGCGTCCCGGTTGGGGTCGCGACGCGGGTGTCACCCGAGACGCAGTACCGCATGGCCGCCGCCGCGTCGCCGTCGACCGAGCCGAAGTTGCCCTGCCCGTCCACCAGCGTGTAGCGCAGGGAGAAGTCCTGGGCCATCCGCACGAGCGTGTCGTAGATCGAGGCGTCGCCGTGGGGGTGGTAGTTGCCCATCACCTCCCCCACGATCTTCGCGCACTTGGAGTACGGGCGGTTGGGCTGGAGGCCCAGGTCGTTCATGCCGTAGAGCACCCGGCGGTGGACGGGCTTGAGGCCGTCGCGCACGTCGGGCAGCGCGCGCCCGACGATCACCGACATCGCGTAGTCGAGGTACGCGCTGCGCATCTCGTCCTCGAGCGCGCGGGGCTCGACGTTGCCGCCGTTGAACACGTCAGTCGACGACATCCAGGCTCACCTCATCCTTCGGTTCGGGGGTCACTGCGGGCGGGAGCGGCTCACACCGTCGCCGCGGCACGGCGGCGCGCGTGCCGCGGCGGCTCAGACGTCCACCGTCGCGGCCAGTGCGTTGTCCTCGATGAACTCGCGGCGGTGCTCCACCACGTCGCCCATGAGCATCGAGAAGAGGCGGTCGGCGTCGGCGGCGTCCTCGATGCTCACCTGCTGGAGCGTGCGCGACGCCGGGTTCATGGTCGTGTCCGCGAGCTGGTCGGCGTTCATCTCGCCGAGCCCCTTGAAGCGGTTCAGCCGCACGCCGCTCTGCGCCACACGCAGCACCGCGAGCCGCAGCGCCTCGAACGTCGGCGCCTCCTCGGTCTTCGCGCCGGGCAGCGACACGGTGAAGGCCGGGATCCCGGCGAGCTCGGCGATCGACTGGTGGACCTTGACGAACTCGCGGTACTCCTTCGAGTCGAAGAGCGCACGCGGCAGCCGGTGCGTCTGAGCCAGCCCCGTCTTGTTCTCGATCCCGCGGACGACCAGATCGCCGTCCTCCTCGGAGACGAGCTCGGTGACCAGGGTCGCCTTCGCGTCCTCCGTGCGGGCGAAGAGCGCGACCGCCGCCGCCGAGTCCGTGACGTGCTCGGTCAGCAGGTTCGACTCCTCGAGGAAGCCGACCGCCCGCGCGCCGTGGGTGGCGCGCAGCGTCGAGCCCCACCCGTCGAGCTGCTTGAGCAGCCGGCAGTAGCGCTGCCAGCGCGTCTCGGTGAGCTTGAACTGCCGGCCGTGGCGGTCGAGCACCTCGAACTTGTCGAACTTGTCGGCGAGCAGGACCTCCTCGAGCTCGAGCTCGTGCTCGATGTACCGCTCGGTGCGGCCTGCCTTCAGCTTGTAGAGCGGTGGCTTGGCGATGTAGACGAAGCCCGCCTCGAAGAGCTCGGGCATCTCGCGGAACATCAGGGTGAGGATCAGCGTGCGGATGTGGGCGCCGTCCACGTCCGCGTCGGTCATCAGGATCACCTTGTGGTAGCGCGCGTTCTCGATGTTGAACTCGTCGCGCACCCCCGTCCCGATCGCGGTGATGAGCGCCTGCACCTCGTTGTTCTGCAGGACCTTGTCGATGCGCGCCTTCTCGACGTTCAGGATCTTGCCCCGCAGCGGCAGCACGGCCTGCGTGTGCCGGTCGCGCCCCTGCTTGGCCGAGCCGCCGGCGGAGTCGCCCTCCACCACGAAGATCTCGGCCAGCGAGGGGTCCTTGACCGAGCAGTCGGCGAGCTTGCCGGGCAGTCGCGAGTTCTCCAGGGCGCTCTTGCGCCGCGTGAGGTCGCGGGCCTTGCGGGCCGCGGAGCGCGCCTGGGCGGCCTGCACCGCCTTGGAGACGATCGCCTTGGCCTCCTGGGGGTTCTCCTCGAGGAACTCGGCCAGGCCGACGTTGACGACCCGCTGGACGTGCCCGGCCATGCCCGGGTTGCCGAGCTTGGTCTTCGTCTGCCCCTCGAACTGCGGGTCGGCGAGCTTGACGGAGATGATCGCCGTCAGGCCCTCGCGCACGTCCTCGCCCGAGAGCTCGGGATCGTTCGGCTTCAGGACCTGCTTCTCGCGGGCCCACTTGTTGATCTGGCTCGTGAGCGCCGAGCGGAAGCCCGACAGGTGCGAGCCGCCCTCGTGCGTGTTGATGTTGTTCGCGAAGGAGAAGACCGACTCCTGGTAGGTGCCGTTCCACTGCATCGCCACCTCGACGTAGCCCTCCTTCTCGGAGTCCCCGTCGAAGTAGACGACCTTCTTGCCCAGCGCCTCCTTGCCGTCGTTGAGGTGCAGGACGAAGTCCTGGATGCCGCCCTCGGCGTGGAACTCGGCGCGCTTGCCCTCGCCGCGCTCGTCCGTGATCGTGATCCGGAGCCCGCGGGTGAGAAACGACGTCTCCCGCAGGCGCGTCTCGAGCGTCGCGTAGTCGTACTCGATGCTCTCGAAGATCTCCGAGTCCGGGAGGAACGAGATCGTGCTGCCGTGCTCCGAGGACGCCTCGCCCTGGACGATCGAGCTCTGCGGGGCGCCGCGCCGGTACTCCTGCCGCCAGACGTGGCCGTCGCGGCGGATCTCGGCCTTCAGCGACTCCGAGAGCGCGTTGACCACCGAGAGGCCGACCCCGTGCAGGCCGCCGGAGACCTTGTACCCCTGCCCCTCGCCGAACTTGCCGCCGGCGTGCAGGACCGTCAGGACGACCTCGAGCGCGGACTTGCCCTCCTTGGCCATGGTGGAGACGGGGATCCCCCGGCCGTCGTCGGCGACGGTGATCGAGTTGTCCGGGTGGATCGTCACGTCGACCCGGTCGCAGCGGCCCGCCAGGGCCTCGTCGACCGAGTTGTCCACGATCTCGTAGACGAGGTGGTGCAGCCCGCGGATCCCCGTGGACCCGATGTACATCCCGGGGCGCTTGCGGACGGCTTCGAGGCCCTCCAGGACGGTGATGTCCTGGGCGTCGTAGCCGGCCGAGCCGCGCTGCCCGTCGCGCTTGGAGTCGTCCTGGCTCAATGGTCCTCCGGACCTGGGAAGCCCCGGCTGCCGCGCCCTGTCGGGGCCGCACCGGGGCTGGGGAACTGGTTGTCAGAACTATAGCAGTCAGGGGTGCCGGAATTGCCGCGACGGAGCCGCGAAAAGCCAGCAAACAAGCGCCTTTTACGCACATCTCACCCCGGGCGCACCCAGGAGCGCGCGGGCGCCGCGCTGCAGCGCAGCTCGCGCACGACCCCCGGACCGAGCCGGGCGTCCAGGCGGCCGACCAGCTCGCGCGACATCAGCGTCAGCTCGTGCGCCCAGCCTGCGCTCTCGCAGGTGATCGAGACCACGCCGTCCCGCGCCGCCGTCGGCGTGGCCCGGGCCGCCAGCGCGGCACCCACCGCCTCGGGCCACACGCGCTGCACGTCGGCCAGCAGCGAGGCGGGCTGGAGCCCGCGGACCAGCTCGGCGATGGCGGTCCTCCCGGCGCGGCGCGGGGCGGCCCGGTGCTTCATGCCGCCGCGACCTCCTGCCGCACCTCGCCGCCGGCGATCGCCAGGCGGACCACGCCGGGTCCGTCACCGCCCGGGACGTGCGCGAGGTCGGTGGTGGTGACCAGGCACTGCCCGACCGCGGCGACCCGCGCGACGAGCAGCTCGCGGCGGTCCGCGTCGAGCTCGCTCATGACGTCGTCGAGCAGCAGCAGCGGCGGCGCCCCACGCTCCTCCGCGAGCGCCTCGCGCTCGGCGAGCAGGAGGGCGAGCAGCCCGAGCCGCTGCTCGCCCTGGGAGCCGTAGACGCGCAGCTCGCGGCCGTCGCGCTGCAGCGCCAGCTCGTCGCGGTGGGGACCGTGCTGGGTGAAGCCGCGCTCCACGTCGGACTCCAGCCGCTCGGCGAGCTCCGCGGCCAGCTCCTCCGGGGTCGTGGCCGCCGAGCGCGGCTTGTAGCGGAGCTCGGCGCTCCCGTCGAGCCCCAGCTCGGCCGCCACCGCCGCGAACCGGGCGGCCACGAGCCCCACCGCCCGCGCCCGGTCCTCGCGCAGCGCGATCGCGTGGCGGGCGAGCTCGAGGTCCCACGCCGCCACGGACGCCCGCGAGGCCCCGGCGCGCAAGCGGGCCAGCAGCGCGTTGCGCTGGCCGAGGGCCGCGGAGTAGAGCCGCCGGGTCTGCGCCCGAGCGGGCCACAGGCC
This sequence comes from uncultured Solirubrobacteraceae bacterium, assembly GCA_964236905.1. Taxonomy (GTDB): domain Bacteria; phylum Actinomycetota; class Thermoleophilia; order Solirubrobacterales; family Solirubrobacteraceae; genus Paraconexibacter. The sequence continues at coordinate 10,113 of CAXSFZ010000004.1, forward strand.
GGTGACCAGGGCGTCGAGGTGGGAGCGGCGCAGCGCCGGCGGGCCCTTCACGAGCTCCAGGCGCTCGGGCAGGAAGACGCTCAGCAGCGGACGGCCGGGGGCGTCGAGCAGCCGCTCCACCGGCGCCCCGTCCACCCGCAGCCGCTTGTCCTGACCGGGGGCGAAGCCGACGAAGAGCTCGTGGTCCCCGCCGTGCTCGTCGCGGGTGGAGACCTCCACGCGGCAGGCCTCCGCGCCGAAGTGCAGGACCTCCCGCTCGTTCGAGGTCCTGCAGGAGCGGGCGGTGCAGCCGAAGTAGAGCGCCTCGAGCAGGTTGGTCTTGCCCGCGCCGTTGCGCCCGTGGACCACCGTGAGCCCGGGCCCGAGGCGGACGTCCAGCGCCGCGTGGGTCCGGAAGTCGCGGGCGCGCAGGCGCGTGACGAGCATGCGGCCCCCGCGCCCCGGCTAGACGTTCAGCCGGATCGGCATGATCAGGTAGAGGAAGCCCGAGCCGTCCCCGGCCTCGATGAGCCCTGGCCGCAGCGGCGAGATGAGCTTGAGGATGACGTCGCCCCCCTCCACGGACTCGAGGCCGTCGCGCAGGAAGTCCGGGTTGAAGCCGATCTCGAACGGCTCGCCGGAGAACGGCACGGGAAGAGGCTCGGAGGCCTCGCCGACGTCCGGCGTCTGCGCCGAGATGGTCAGCTCCCCCTCCGCGAACGAGAGGCGCAGCGGCGCGTTCTTCTGCGCCATCAGCGAGATCCGCCGCACGACGCCGACGAGCTCCTCCCCCGGGACGCTCAGCTCGTGCTCGTAGGTCTCGGGCAGCAGCTGGCGGTAGTTCGGGAACTGCCCGTCGATGAGCCGCGAGCTCAGCACGACGTCGCCGGCCCGGAAGACCACCTGGTTGGCCCGGACGCCGATCTCGATCGTCTCCGCCGCCGCGCCCGCCGAGACGATGCGCTCGAGCTCCTGCAGCGCGCGCGCCGGGACGTTGGCCTCGAAGCCGCCGTCGAGCGGCGTCTCGAGCTCCGTCTCCTTGACCGAGAGCCGGTAGGAGTCCGTCGCGACCATCCGGAGCTCGGTCCCCGACGCGCTCACGAGGATGCCGGTGAGGATCGGCCGCGTCTCGTCGCGCGAGGCCGAGCGGGCGACCTTCGCGATGGTGTCCGTGAACGCCTTGGCCGGCAGGTGGACGACCTGGTCGCCCCCCGGCTCGGGCAGCGGCGGGAAGTCCTCGGTGCGCAGCGTCCGCAGGTGGAAGCGCGCGGGGCCGCAGATGATCTCGACGTCCTGCTCGGCCGGCCGGAGCTCGAGGGTGAGCGGCCCGCCCGGCAGCTGGCGCGCCACGTCGAGCAGGAGCCGGGCGGGGAGCACGACCGTCCCCTCGCGCTCCACCTGGGCGATGAGCGGCACCCGCAGCCCGACGTCCATGTCGGTCGCGCGCAGCTCGACCGCGCCGTCGGCGGCGTGCACCTGGACGCCGGAGAGCGCCTGCACGGCGGAGCGGGTCGAGGCGACGCGCGCGGCGGTCTGCAGCTCGCCGAGCAGCTCGGAACTCGTGGTGGACAACTTCACGATGGGCACCTCATGGTCGAGGAAGGGGGAGTCACAGGGGGTGTTGACTGTGCACAGCGCGCTGCCGTGCCCTGCAAAGAGCGGGTGAAGGGCGCACAGCGGCAGCCTCCGGTGGTGCAGATCCTGTCAGGGACGGCGGTCTGACCTCAGGGGCCGGTCAGCCGCGCGGTCAGCTCCTGCACAGCGGCCTGGGCGTCGGGGTCGGCGGCCAGCCGTGCCGCCGTCCGCTTCACCGCGTGCAGCACGGTGGTGTGGTTGCGGCCGCCGAACGAGCGCCCGATGGCCGGCAGGGACTCGTGCGTGTGCTCGCGCGCGAGGTACATCGCGACCTGCCGGGGCCAGGCGACGCGCACGGCGCGGCTCGGGGAGAGGAGCTCCTCCCGGGTCAGCGCGAAGGCCTCGCAGACGAGCTCCTGGACGCGGGCGACGGTCACGTCGGGAAGCCCGTAGCCGACCTGGGCCCGACCCGGGGCGCCCGGACCGGGGGTGCGCCCCGGGCGCCGCGGCGCACCCCCGCCGTAGAGCCCGTCGAGCACCTCCACGGCGAGGTCGGCCGTCAGCGCCCGGCCGGTCAGCGAGCCGAAGGCCACCACGCGGATCAGGGCGCCCTCGAGCGCGCGGATGTTCGTCGGGATGCGCTCGGCGATCACCTCGAGCGCCGCGTCCTCCGCCAGCTCGATCGCGTCGTGCTGGACGCGCTTGCGCAGGACGGTCAGCCGCGTGGCGGGATCGGGCGGTTCGATGTCGGTCACGAGGCCCGACTCGAACCGCTCGCGCATCCGGTCCTCCAGCGCGCCGAGATCCCGCGGGAGCCGGTCGGAGGTCAGCACGAGCTGGGAGCCCGCGTCGTGCAGGGCGTTGAAGGTGTGGAAGAACTCCTCCTCGGTGCGCGCCTTCTTCTCGAGGAACTGGACGTCGTCGATGAGCAAGACGTCCGTCCGGCGGTAGTGCTCCTTGAAGCTCTCCTTCGCCGCGCCCGCGCCGGCGTGGATCGAGGCCAGGAACTCGTTGGTGAAGCGCTCGATCGTCGTGGCGCGCACCGTCAACCCGTTGCCGTGCGCGCGCACGTAGTTGCCGATCGAGTGGAGCAGGTGGGTCTTGCCGACCCCGGGCGGGCCGTAGACGAAGAGCGGGTTGTAGGCCTGGCCGGGCAGTTCGGCGACGGCCAGGGCGGCCGCGTGCGCCAGGCGGTTGGCGTCGCCGATCACGAACTGGCCGAAGGTGAACTTCGGGTTGAGCCCCGCCTCCGCCGGCGCCGTCGGGACCGAGGACGGGCCCGACGGGTCGGCGCCGGGCGTCTCGCGCGGGCCGCCCGATGCGACCACGTCCACGGCCGCATCGGTGCCGAGGACCGCCCGGGCCGCCTCCCGCAACGTGCGCTCGAAGCGCTCCGCGACCCATTCCCGCAGCTCGGGTGGCGCGCCGAGGACGAGCCTGCGCCCCTCGAGCCCCTCGACCTGCAGCGGGGCCAGCCACACGTCGTAGGTGCCGGGGTCGACGGTGCGCCGCAGCACCTCCTGCACGGCGGTCCAGATGTGCACGGTGTCCTGGTTCACGGCAGGCGGGAGCGGCTCCTGGCGGACGGTGTCGCATGGATGGGCGAGGGCGCCGGCGGGACGCGGTTCCGGCCGCCGGGTGGCGCAACGTAGCAGAGCTCTCGGGGCCCGGCGGGCGCGCTGGACACTCGCCGCGGGGTCGCTCCCACCGACCGCGCAAATCGCGGCGAAAGCGCGGCGACGCGCCACCACCGGACTCGCGAGCCGCCCGGAGGAACGCCTCCCGCGCGCTCGGCCCGCCGCGGCGTCGGTACAGTGGACGCCCCGGCCGTCGCCTTCCGATGGCTCCGACCCGAGCTCCGAGGCCATGAAGCGCACCTACCAGCCCAAGAAGCGCAAGCGCGCCCGCACCCACGGCTTCCGCGAGCGCATGTCCACGCGCGCGGGCCGGGTCGTCCTCAAGCGGCGCCGCGACAAGGGCCGCAAGCGGCTCTCCGTCTCGGACGGCTAGTGGACCGGGCGCCGCGGCCCGCCGGCGCTTCCCGCACCCGGGCCAAGCGAGGGCGGCTGTCGCGGTCGGCGGAGTTCGAGCGCGTGTACCGGCAGGGGCGCTCGCACGCCAACCGGTTCCTCGTGCTTCACGTCTTCCCGCGCGGCGGTGGTGAGCCGGCCCGCGCGGCGGCCGGGTCCGAGGCCGGCTCGCGGCTCGGGCTCTCCGTCTCGCGCAAGGTCGGCGGCGCGGTCGAGCGCAACCTCGTCAAGCGGCTGCTGCGCGAGGCCTTCGCGGTCGAGGCCGTTCGCCTGCCGCCCGGGCAGGACGTCGTGGTGGTCGCGCGCCCGCCCGCGCGCGAGCTCGCCGAGCGCGAGGGCCTGGCCGGCGTGCGCGGCGCCCTCGCCGAGCTCGTCGCCAAGGTCGCTCCCGGCGCGCCGCCCGTCCCCCCGGAGGCCGGCGCGTGAGGGGCCTGCGCCGGGCGTTCGTGGCGCCCATCGTGCTCTACCAGCGGGTGGTCTCGCCGCTGCTCCCACGCCGCTGCAAGTACGAGCCCACCTGCTCGGCCTACGCGTCGCAGGCCGTCCGGCGGTATGGCATCCTGCGAGGAGGCGTCCTCGCCGCCTGGCGGCTGCTGCGCTGCAATCCCTGGAGCCACGGTGGGTACGATCCCGTCGAGCGCCAGGCCCTCTTCCGGCGCGTCGCGGCCGGTCCGCCCTCCGCCTGAGCCCCTCCATGCCCCTCGTCTCCGCGAACGTCCTCCAGCCGCTCATCGACGTGTTCGAGTCGGTGCTGCTGTTCTTCCACGACACGGTCGGCGTGGGGTGGGGGTTCTCGATCATCCTGCTGACCATCACGGTCCGGGCCATCCTGCTGCCCCTGACCTTCAAGCAGTTCCGCTCCATGGCCGCGATGCAGAAGCTCGCGCCGGAGATGAAGGCGCTCCAGGCGAAGTACAAGGGCGACAAGCAGCGCCTCAACCAGGAGATGATGAAGTTCTACCAGGAGAACAAGGTGAACCCCTTCGCCTCCTGCCTGCCCCTCGTGGCGCAGATGCCCGTCTTCATCTCGCTGTTCTACATGCTGCGCAAGGACCTGAAGGAGGACATCTGCCCGGGCATCAAGAACGCGGGCACGAGCTTGGCGACCACGTACTGCGACAGCATCCAGCACGGCGTCGCCAAGTTCCTGTTCGTCCCGGACATCACGGCTCCGGGCAAGGGCGCGGTCCTCGCGGTCCTCATCGTGCTCTACGTCGGGTCGCAGCTGCTCTCGAGCACCCTCATGTCGACCACGGTCGACAAGAACCAGCGGCGCATCATGATGGCGCTGCCCTTCGTCTTCGTCTTCTTCATCCTGCGGTTCCCGGCCGGCCTGCTCATCTACTGGATCACGACGAACTTCTGGACCGTCGGCCAGCAGTACTTCGTGCGGCGGTCCGTGGGGATGGCCGTGCCCGGGCGCCCGGGCACGCTCCCGGCGCCCGATCCGATCGATTTCGGCAAGCTCCTCGGCGGAGGCAGGGCGACCGCCGAGGAGCCCGTGACGGTGGCGACGGGCGGTTCCGGCGGCAAGGCGGCCAAGGCGACCAACGGGAGCACCGCGGTGCGGACGAGCCCGCCTCCACCGCCGCGCAAGAAGAAGAAGAAGACCGGGCGCCGGCGGTAGATGGCGGCCCGGTCGGAAGCCGAGCTGCTGCGGGAGCTCCTCCAGCGCGTCGGCTCCGCGCTGGGCCTCGAGGCGGAGGCAAGCGCCGCCGACGACCAGGGCGTCCTCGTCGGGACCCTGCACGGCGAGGAGCTCGGCTTGTTCATCGGGCGGCACGGACAGACGATCGACGCGGTGCAGCACCTCGCGCAGCGCGCGATCGCCACGCTGGTCGGAGAGCAGCGCCGGGTGGTGGTCGACGCGGAGGGCTATCGCCGGCGACGCCAGGAGGCGCTCGAGGGCCAGGCCGCCGACGCTGCGGAGCAGGCGATCCGCGAGCGTCGGGCCGTCGCGCTGGAGCCCATGACGGCGGGCGAACGGCGCGTCGTCCACGAATTCCTCCGCGACCGTGGGGGCGTGGCCACGCACTCGGAAGGCGAGGAGCCACAGCGCCGTCTGGTCGTCGCCCCGGCGCCCGCCTCCTGAGGGTGTTTCACGTGGAACGCCGCTCCGGCCGGCCGACGGTGACCCCGCGGAGGTGAGCCGGCTGCGGACTCGCATCGCCGACCTCGTCCACTGCTGGGGACTGCCCGAGGCGGCCGGGCGGCAGCTGCGGGCCCTGCTCGACGCGCTCGAGCAGGACCCGACGGCACCGACGACGGCGACCGACCCGGCGCTGGCCGTGGAGACGCACGTGGCGGACGCGTTGGACGGGCTCCTCGTCCCCGAGCTCAGGGCCGCTCGCGCGGTGGCCGACCTCGGCGCCGGCGCCGGGTTCCCCGGGCTGGTCCTCGCCGTCGCCTGCCCGGACGCCCACGTGGAGCTCGTCGAGAGCGTCGGGCGCAAGTGCGCGTTCATGCGCCGTGCCGCCGCGGCGGCGGGGCTTGCGAACGTCGAGGTCGTCCACGCGCGCGTCGAGGAGTGGCCCGCGGGCATCGGCGGGCACGACGCCGTGACCGCTCGCGCCGTCGCGCCGCTGAGCGTGCTCGTCGAGTACGCGGCGCCGCTGCTCGCCCCGCACGGCCGGCTCGTCGCCTGGAAGGGCGCGCGCGACGCCACCGAGGAGGCGCACGGCATGGCCGCCGCCGTCTCCACCGGCCTGGCGCCGGCGCCGGTACTGCGCGTCCCGTCGCGGCCCGGGGCCGAGCACCGCCACCTGCACGTCTTCGAGAAGGTGGCGCCGACGCCCGAGCGCTTTCCCCGCCGTGCGGGCATGGCGCGCAAGCGGCCGCTCGGCCCGGCCCGCTGAGCGCGCCGCCCCTGTCCGCCCGACCCGCGCCGTACCCTTCGCGGCGATGGGGACGATCTACGCGATGGCCAACCAGAAGGGCGGTGTCGGCAAGACCACCACGGCGGTCAACGTGGCGGCCTGCATCGCGGAGGCCGGCTACGAGACGCTCCTGGTCGACATCGACCCCCAGGCGAACGCCACGGTCGGCATCGGCCTGCCGAAGGACGCAGAGCCCAACGTCTACTCGGTCCTGGTCGGCGAGGCCACGGTCGGCGAGGCGCTGCTCCCCACGGCGATCCCGCGCCTGCAGGTGCTGCCGTCGCACCCGGACCTCGCGGGCGCGACGATGGAGCTCCCCCGCCGGCCCGGGTCGGAGAACCTGCTGCGCGACGCCCTGGCCGGCGTCCGCGAGCGCTTCGCGTTCACGATCCTCGACTGCCCGCCGTCGCTCGGGCCGCTGACCGTCAACGCCCTGGTCGCGGCCGATCGGGTCATCGTCCCGGTGCAGACGGAGTACTTCGCGCTCGAGGGGCTCGCGGGGCTGCTCGACACGCTCGCCCTGGTGCAGCGGGAGCTGAACCCGCGGCTGACCGTGGCGGGCATGCTCCTGACGATGCACGACGGCCGCACCCGCCTGGCGCGCGACGTGGAGCGCGAGGTGCGCGAGCACTTCCCGAAGCTCGTCTACGACACCGTCATCCCCCGGAACGTCCGCATCGGCGAAGCGCCGTCCTACGGCCTGCCGGTGATCCACCACGACCCGCACTGCTCGGGGGCCGACGCCTACTTCGAGCTCGCCAAGGAGGTGGCCGCCCGTGGCTAGGTCCGGCATGGGGCGCGGGCTCGGCGCGATCCTCGCGGTCTCCGAGCCCGAGGGCGGGGCCGCGCGCGAGAGCCTGCGGGAGCTCCCGGTCGAGCTCCTCGTGGCCAACGCACGCCAGCCGCGCAGGCAGTTCGACCCGGTGGCGCTGCAGGCGCTCGCTGAGTCGCTGCGCGAGGAGGGGGTCCTCCAACCCGTCCTCGTCCGGCCCGTGGCGGGAGGGACCTACGAGCTCGTGGCCGGGGAGCGCCGCTGGCGGGCGGCGCGGCTCGCCGGGCTCGAGACCATCCCCGCCCTCGTCCGCGACCGGGACGACGCGCAGACCCTGGAGGCGGCGCTCGTCGAGAACATGGCCCGCGAGGACCTGAACCCGATGGAGGAGGCGCGCGCGGTGGCCGCCCTCGTCGAGGAGCTCGAGCTGACGCGCGAGCAGGTCGGCCGCCGCGTCGGGCGCTCCCGCGTGGCGGTGTCGAACCTCCTGCGGCTGCTCGACCTGCCCGACGAGGCGATCGCGCTCCTCGAGGAGGGCGCGTTGAGCGAGGGCCACGGCCGCGCGCTCCTGCTCGCGCCGGACCACGCCGACCGGCGGCGGCTCGCGCGGGACGCGGCCACGGAGGGGTGGTCGGTCCGGGTGACCGAGGCCCGGGCGCGGGAGGCGGGCGCGCAGGCGAGCGGCGGCCGACGTCCCGGGGGCCGCGCGGCCGTGCATCCCGATCAGGACGCCGCCATGGGCGAGATCGCGGATGCCCTCGGCGCCGCGCTCGGCACGGAGGTGCGCGTCCGGCCGCGGGGCACGGGGTACAAGGTGGAGCTCGGCTTCGCGACGTCGGACGCCGCGCTGGCGCTCGCCGCGCGCATCGCCCGCGACTAGGAGCGGGACGCCCGACGCCACCCGCCGCTCGCTACACTGCCGGGCCGGCAGCACGCCGGAGGAGGGCGATTAGCTCAGTCGGTTAGAGCGCTTCTCTGATAAGGAAGAGGTCCCAGGTTCGAATCCTGGATCGCCCATGGAAGGCCGGCCAGCTCGGCCCCGGTCCGCTCCGCGCGGGTCGCCCGGCCGGTGGCCCGGAGCGGACTGCGGCGACGTCTACACTCGCCGGCATGCAGGAGATGGTCATCTACGGCGTGAGCTTCGACATGGTCGGCAAGCAGCCGATCGTGCTGCTCAAGACGGTGGACTCGAACAAGTTCCTGCCGATCTGGATCGGACATCCCGAGGCCGCCGCGATCCTGATGAAGCTGCAGGGGGCCACGACGCCGCGGCCCATGACCCACGACCTCATCGTCGACGTGCTCGGGGAGCTCGAGGTCAAGTGCACCCAGGTCGCGGTGACCGAGCTGCGCGACAACACCTTCTTCGCCTCGATCACGCTGCAGGTCGCCGGGCGCGACATCGAGGTCGACTCGCGGCCGAGCGACGCGCTCGCGCTGGCCGTCCGCTCCGGCGCGCCGATCTTCGCCGCCGAGGAGGTCATCGTCGAGTCGGCCATCGAGTTCGAGCACGAGGTCGAGGACACCGAGGAGGTCGTCGACCGCTTCAAGGAGTTCCTCGACCAGGTCACCCCGGAGGACTTCACCGGCGAGCAGCAGTAGCGCGCGCCGGCGCTCGGCCGGCCAGGGCGAGGATCCGGCCGACGAGCTCGTCGAAGCCGATGCCGGCCGCGTCGGCCGCCTGGGGGAGCAGGCTGGTGTCGGTGAGACCGGGGATCGCGTTGACCTCGAGGACCCAGAGCTCGCCCGTGTCGCGGTGGCGCATCAGGTCGACGCGCGAGAAGCCGCGACAGCCGAGCCGCTCGTGGCTGCGCAGCGCGAGCTCCTGCGCCCGGGCCGCAACGTCGTCCGGCAGCGCGGCGGGGCAGACGAAGTGCGTGCGGCCGATGGTGTAGCGGTTGGCGAAGTCGTAGGCCTCGCCGTCCTGCGGCACCGCCTCGACGACGGGGAGGGCAACGCCGTCGAGCACGGAGACCGCGAGGTCGGCTCCCGGCACGAACCGCTCGAGCAGCACCTTCGCGGAGTAGGAGAACGCGGCGACCAGCGCGGCCGGGACGTCGGCGGCCGTGGCGGCGAACTTGATCCCGAGGGCGGAGCCCTGGTCGGCCGGCTTGACCACGAGCGGGAAGCCGAGGCGCGCCTCGATGGCGTCGAGCGCGTCGGCGGCGCCGAGCTCCTTGAACGCCGTCTCGTTGAAGCTCAGGAAGTCCGGCGTCGGGAGGCCGGCGTCGCGGAGCTCGTGCTTGGTGAGGACCTTGTCCGAGGCGCGCACGCAGGCGCTCACCCCCGAGCCGGTGTAGGGCACGCCGACGAGCTCGAGCAGCTCCTGGATCGTGCCGTCCTCGCCGTCGCGGCCGTGGAGCGCCACGAAGGCGACGTCCGGGCCGATCTCCCGCAGCCGTCGCACGAGGTCGTGGTCGACGTCGAGGCCGACCACCTCATGCCCCAGCCGCTCGAGCGCGTCCTCGACCCGCGCGCCGCTCTGGAGCGAGACCTGCCGCTCGAGCGACCGCCCGCCCTTGAGGACGGCGACGAGGCTCACGAGCTCCGCCGCGCCGCGTCGTCCCCGCGCCGGCGGAGCTCGAGGACCTCCGCCAGGGTGGCCTGCGGCGCGGCCGCGGGCGGGGCGGGCTCGGCCGCGGCCGGCCGCCCCGTGAGGCGCTCGAGGAGGTCGAGCTGCTCGGCGACGACCCGGCCGATGCGCCGCACGCCCTCGCGGATCTCCTCCTCGCCCACCCCCGAGAAGTTGAGGCGCAGGGAGCTCCCGCCCCGCCCGTCCAGGTAGGCGGCCCGCCCCGGGACGAAGGCGACGTTGCGGCCGAGCGCCTTGGCCAGCAGGTCCGTGGTGTCGAGCCCGTCCGGCAGCGTGACCCAGACGAACAGGCCGCCCTCGGGCCGCGTCCAGCTCGCCGCCGAGGGCAGGTGCTCCGCGAGCGCGCCGAGCATGACGTCGCGGCGGGCGCGGTAGACCTCGCACTGGCGGGCGAGATAGCCGCGCCAGTCGCCGTCGCGGAAGAAGGTCGCCACGAAGAGCTGGGTCAGCGAGCTCGAGTTGAGGTCGCTCGCCGCCTTGCCGACGTTCATCTTCGCGAGGACGGGCCGCGGCGCCACGGCCCAGCCCAGGCGCAGGCCGGGGGAGAGGATCTTCGAGAAGGTCCCGAGCGAGATCACGAAGTCGCCGCCGTCGAGCGAGCGCAGGGTGGGGAGCGGGGTCCCCTCGAACCGGAGCAGCCCGTACGGGTTGTCCTCCAGCACCAGCAGCTCGCGCTCGCGCGCGAGATCGACCAGGCGCCGGCGCCGCGGCAGCGACATGGTCACGCCTGTCGGATTCTGGAAGTTCGGGATCGTGTAGATGAACTTCGGCGGGCGGCCCTCGGCGGCCAGGCGGTCGAGCGCCTCCTCGACCAGGTCGATCCGGAGCCCGTCGGCGTCCATGGCCACCTGGACCACGTCGGCCTCGTAGGCGGCGAAGGCCGGCACGGCGCCCGGATAGGTCGGGGCCTCCGCGAGCACGACGTCCCCGGGATCGACGAGCACCTTGCAGACCAGGTCGATGACCTGCTGGCCGCCCGTGGTGACGAGGATGTCCTGCGGGTCGGCGTCGTCGCCCTCGGCCCGCAGCACCTCGAGAATCGCGGCCTTGACCTCCTCGAGCCCCTCCGTCGGGGCGTACTGGAGCGCCCGGGCGCTGCTCTCCGCGGCGGTGATCGACAGGAACTTGGCGAGATCCTCGGCGGGGAACAGCGCGGTGTCCGGCAGCCCGCCGGCGAGCGAGATGACCTCGGGGCGCTGGGTGAGCGCCATGAGGTCGCGCATCGCCGAGGAGCGCATGCCCTGCGTGCGCCGGGCGAAGAGGCCCGCGTAGCGCTCGAGGTCGGCCTGGGCGGCCCGGCGACGCGGCCGATCCAGGGACGCGGGCCGCTCACCGGGGTCGTCTACAGTCATGGCCGCGCCCACGGTACCCGACGGTCCCGACCGCGCCCCGCGCCCATGACCTACCTCCTGGACCTCCTCCAAGGCGCCGGCATCGCCGTGGCGCTCGGCCTCCGGCCGTTCCTGCCCGCTCTGCTGGTGGGGCTCCTCGCCCTCCTCGACCTCGGCGTCGACTTCGACGGGACGAGCTTCGCCTTCCTCGAGAGCCCCGTGCTCCTGGTGGTGCTGGCCGCCGCCGCGGTGGCCGCAGCGGCGCTGGGCCGCCGGGCTCACGAGGACGCCGGCGTCCTCCGCGGGCTCGGGATCGTCGGCATCGTGCTGGCGGCGCTCCTGGCCGCCGGCTCGCTCGACGACCGCTCGGGCACCTGGTGGCCCGGGCTCCTCGTCGGCGTGCTCTGCGCCGGGCTCGCCTTCCACGTCGCCGGCTCCCTGCTCGCCCGCGTGCGCGGGCGCCTGGACGCCGACGCCGCCGGGGCGCTGCCGCTCTACGCCGAGGGCGCGGCGCTCGCGGTCGCCGGCCTGAGCGTCCTCTTCCCGCCGCTCGCCCTCGTCGCCCTCGGCCTGCTCGTCCGCCTCGAGCTCGGCGGCCGGCGGCGCGCGGGCGAGAAGTACGCGGGCCTGCGGATCCTCCGGTAAGCGCCATCGCCCCGAAGCTCGTCCTCGCCGTCATCGACGGCATGAAGCCCGAGGCGCTCCGACGGGCGATCGAGACCGGCCGCGCGCCCGTGCTCGCGGCGATCGCCGCACGGGGCACCTCCACCACGGCGGCGGCGATGTTCCCGTCGGTGACCCCCGTCTGCGCGACCTCGATCGCCACGGGGGTCCGGCAGGATGCCCACCACATCCCCGCGATGTGCTGGTACGACCGGGCGGAGGGCCGCTACGTCGACTACGGCTCGAGCTTCCAGAGCACCCGCCGGATGGGCTTCGCCCGCCAGCTCAAGGACCTCATCTACAACTTGAACGGCGAGCACCTGCCCGCGGAGACGCTCACCCTCTTCGAGGAGCTCGACGACCGCGGGGTCCGCACGGCGGGCACGACCTACCTCGTCTACCGCGGGCGCCACGAGCACCGGCCCGCCAAGGGCTCGCCGCTGAGCCGGCTGGCCAGCACGGTCATCCGCCGCCCGGTGATGGGGCCGCAGGAGCTCTTCTACGCCGACCTCTTCGCCAGCCGGGAGACCGGCTGCTCGTCCGCACTGGGGCTGCCGGGCGCGCGCGACCAGCACACGGGCTGCGTCGGCGCCCACCTGCTCGAGCGGGACCTGTGCGACTTCCTGCTCTTCTCGCTGCCCGACAACGACACCCACTCGCACAAGAACGGGCCGGACGCCCAGGTCGCCTCGATCGCCGACGCCGATCGCCAGCTCGAGCGGCTCGCGCTGGCCGCCGGCGGCGTCGAGGCGTTCCTCGACGCCTGGGCCGTCATCGCGGTCGCCGACCACTCGCACGCGGACATCGAGCACACCATCGCCCTCGAGGAGGCGGTCGGCGCGCGCTTCACCGTGCTCACGCCGGGGAGCCGGCGCGCGGCCGAGGCGGAGGTCGCCTACTGCCCCTCGCAGCGCTCCGCCCAGCTCTACGCCCTCGGCGAGGACCGGGCGGCGGTGGTGCCCCGGCTCGTGGAGACGGCCCTCGGGGTGGAGGGCGTCGACCTGGCCTGCTTCCGCGCGCCCGACGGCGACGGGGTCGTCGCCCGGGCGGGCGGCGGCGAGCTGCGCTTCGCCCCGGGGACGAGCGTCGCCGACGCGCGGCTCGGCCGCTGGCGCGTTCACGGCGACCTCGACGTGCTCGGCGCGAGCCTCGAGGGCGACCGCTTCGAGAGCCCGGAGTACCCCGACGCGCTGGCGCGGGTGTGGGCGGCGCTCACCTGCCCGACCTCGGGCGACGTGGTCCTGAGCGCCGCCCCGGGCTACGAGGTGCCCGACTGGGGCGGCGTGGACCACGTCGGCGGCGGCTCGCACGGCTCCCTGCACGCCGTGGACTCGCTCGGGGCGCTCGTCTTCTCCGGCGTCACGGCGCCGGAGGAGCTGCGCGACGGGCGGCCGTGGTCGATCCGCGACGTCGCCCCGATGGCCCTCGCCCACTTCGACCCGCCGGGCGGCGAGGCTCTACGCTGAGCGCCGTGACGGAGGACGCCGCCGTCGTCGAGGCGCCGCGGCCCTTCGCGACCCCGTTGCACCGCCGGGTGCGCCGCGGCCTCCGCGAGGGCACGAACTGGCTGCAGCTGCTGCGCTTCGCGGTGGTCGGCGGCTCCGGCTTCGCGGTCAACCTCGTGGTGTTCTGGGCGCTCGTGCACCCCGGCGGGCAGGACTACCGCCTCGCCAACGTGCTCGCCTACCTCGTCGCGGTCTCGAACAACTTCGCCTGGAACCGCGCGTGGACCTTCCGGCACGCGGCGGAGGGCGGCCACGCCGGCTTCCAGGCCGCCCGCTTCTTCGCGGTCTCGCTCGGCGCGCAGCTCGTGGCGCTCGGCCTGCTGGAGGCGCTCGTGGTCTGGGGCGGCGTGCCCGAGCTCCCCGCCCAGGCGGTCGCCGTGGCCGCGGCGACCCCGCTGAACTTCCTGGGGACCAAGCTCTGGAGCTTCGGGCGGTGAGGTGGCCGGCGGGGCTCCTGGCGGCGCTGGTGCTCGCGCTCGCGGCGCTCGGCGGCACGGCCGCCGCCGCGACCCCGACGGCGGCGCGTGCGCCCAGCACCTCGACCGCGGCCGACCCCAACAGGCCGGTCAACGTGCCCGACCTCGACGCCCGGCAGGCCGGGTACCGGCTCACGGGCCGGCAGGCCATCCGCATCGCCCGCCGCACGCCCGCCGCGCGCCAGGCCCTCCGCGAGGCCCGCGGCGCCTACCCGGGCGCCTACACCATCCCCGCCCGCCCGGGGCGCTGGCAGGTCTCCTGGTTCTCGCGGGACACGCCGGCCAAGGAGCTCGCCCAGATCTACGTCGACGACCGCACGGCACGGGTCACCGAGGCTTGGACGGGCTACCAGGTCGCCTGGACCATGGCCCGCGGCTACCCCGGGGCGTTCGGCCGGAAGGTCAACTCGCCCTGGATCTGGATCGGGCTGACGCTCGCCTTCCTGCTCCCCTTCGCCCGGGCGCGCGGCGTCCGGCTCGACCTGCTGGTGCTCGCCGCGTTCGGGGTGTCGGTCGCGTACTTCAACGACGCGAACATCGACACGTCGGTCCCGCTCGTCTATCCCCTCCTGGCCTACCTGCTGGCTCGCGCGCTGTGGCTCGGGCTGCGACGGCGGGACGCGGCGCGCCCGCGCGGGCCGCTCCGGCTGCTGGTCCCGGTCCGGGTGCTGGCGGTCGGCGTGGTCTTCCTCATCGGCTTCCGCGTCGCGCTCGACGTGACGAGCTCGAACGTCATCGACGTGGGCTACGCCGGCGTCATCGGGGCGGAGAAGCTCGCGACGGGGAAGCCGCTCTACGGCGCCTTCCCCAAGGACAACGAGCACGGCGACACCTACGGGCCCGTGACCTACGCCGCCTACGTCCCGTTCGTGAAGGCGTTCGGCTGGAGCGGGCGCTGGGACAGGGACATGCCCGCCGCGCACGCCGCGGCGATCGGCTTCGACCTCGTCTGCTGCCTGCTGCTCTTCCTCATCGGCCGGCGCCTGCGGGGGCCGACGCTCGGGGTGGTGCTGACCTACCTCTGGGTGGCCTTCCCGTTCTCGCTCTACGTGCTCATGTCGAACACGAACGACGCGCTGGTCGCCGCCTTCGTGCTCCTGGCGCTCCACGTGGCGACCAGCGCCCCGGCCCGGGGCGCCGCCGTGGCGCTCGGCGGCTTCACGAAGTTCGCCACGCTCGCGCTCGGCCCGCTCTTCGCGACCCACGGCCTGGCCCGGACGCGGCTGCGCGGGCTGCTCGCCTTCGCCTCCGCGTTCACGCTCGTGGCCGCCGTCGCCTTCGCGCCCGTGCTGCTCCGCGGCGAGTCCCTCTCGACGGTCTACGACCGGACGCTCGGCTTCCAGGCCGAGCGCGGCTCCCCGTTCAGCGTGTGGGGGCTCTACGACCTCCCGGGGCCGCAGCACCTCTGGCAGGCGGCGAGCGTCGTGCTCGCCGTGGGGATCGCGCTCGTCCCCCGGCGGCGCGACGTCGTGGGGCTCGCCGCCTGCGCCGCCGCGGTGGTGATCGCGCTCCAGGCGGGCGTGACCCACTGGTTCTACCTCTACATCGTCTGGTTCTTCCCGCTCCTGGCGGTCGCGCTCTTCGCCCGCTACGAGGAGGACGCGCCGTCGACCGTGCCGTCCCAGGGCGCGAGGACCGGGGCGATGGCCGTCGCCTGACAGCGCCGCGGGCCGCAGGTGACGAGCACCCCCATGAGCCAGGGGTCCTCCTCGCTGGTCTCGAACGGGACGCGCATGTGGGTGCGCATCGTGTGGATCGCCTGCTCCTTCTTGACCCCGATGACCCCGCCGCGGGGGCCGGTCATCCCCACGTCGGTGATGTAGGCCGTGCCGCCCGGCAGCACCCGCGCGTCGTTGGTGGGGACGTGGGTGTGGGTCCCGACCACGGCGGTCACCTGGCCGTCGAGGTACCAGCCCAGGCCGACCTTCTCGCTCGTGGCCTCGGCGTGCATGTCCACCAGGATGTGGTCGCACCGCCCGTCGAGCTTGCCCAGGGCCACGTCGGCCTCGGTGAACGCGGGCCGCCCGGCCTGCAGGAAGACGTTGCCGCTCAGGTTGAGCACGCCGAGGCGCACGCCGTCGCGCTCCACCACGACGTGGCCGTGGCCGGGCTGCGCGGCCAGGAAGTTCGCGGGCCGCAGGATCCGCTCGGTGGCGTCGAGGTAGGGGCCGATCTCGCGCCGGTGGTAGGTGTGGTTGCCGAGCGTGATGACGTCGACGCCGGCCGCGAAGAGCTCCTCGGCGATCTTCGGGGTGATCCCGAGGCCGCCCGCCGCGTTCTCCCCGTTGACCACGACGAAGGTCGGCGCGTGCTCGGCGCGCAGACGCGGCAGGAGGCCGAGCAGCGTGCGCCGGCCGAGGCCGCCGACCACGTCGCCGACGAAGAGGATGCTGGCGGGCGCAGCCATCGGCCCACTGTGGCAGCCTTGCCCCCTTGCGGGCCGACGCCGTCTCCATGTCCTACGGCCGCCGGGAGGCGCTGCGGGACGTCTCCTTCGCGGCCGGCGCCGGCGAGGTCGTCGCCCTCATCGGGCCGAACGGCGCGGGCAAGACGACGCTCCTGTCGATCCTCGCCGGACTGCAGCAGCCGAGCTCCGGCAGCGTCTCGGTCTCCCGCGGCGAGGTGGGCTGGGTGCCGCAGCAGCCCGCGGTCTACTCGAAGCTCTCCGTCGGGGAGAACCTGCGGCTCTTCGCCCGCCTGGAGGGGGTGGCGGACCGCGAGGAGGCCGTCGGCCGCATGCTCGCGCTCACCGGCCTGGCCGACCGGGAGGGCGACGAGCTCGGCCGCCTCTCCGGCGGCAACCAGCAGCGGGTGAACATCGCGGTCGGCCTCCTCGCCGACCCGCCCGTGCTGCTGCTGGACGAGCCGAGCTCGTCGCTCGACCCCCGCCAGCGCGCGCGGCTGTGGGAGCTCATCTCCGCGCTGGCCCGCGACCGGGGCACCACGGTGGTCTTCTCCACCCACGACGTGGGGGAGGCGGAGCGCTACGCCGACCGCGTGCTCGTCCTGGCCGACGGCGAGCTGCTCTTCGAGGGCTCCGCCGCGGCGCTGGAGGAGGCCACCGGATCCTCGGGGCGCGGCTTCGAGGCCGCCTTCGTCCGCTTCCTGCGCGAGCGGGGCCACTGAGCCGTGCGCTGGCTGCTCCTCAAGGACCTGCAGATCCTGCGGCGCTCGCCGCTGCTGCTCGCGCTGCTCGTCGCCTACGCCGTGGTGATCGGCCTGCCGGTGGGCTACGGCGTCTCCGCCCCGCCGGCCAAGCCGCGGGTCGCCTTCTACAACGGGGTGCCCGCCTCCGCGAACGCCTTCGACCTCGGCGGGCGCAAGGTGGACGCCTCGCGCTACGCCGACGAGCTCTTCGAGGACATCGACCCGATCCGGGTCGGCTCGCGCGAGGAGGCGATCGCCAAGGTCCGCGACGGCGAGGCGCTCGGCGCGCTCGTGGTGCCCGCGGCGATCACCCAGCAGCTGCAGAACGCGACGCGGCTGCCCGGGGTCTCCGAGCCGCCGACCCTCGAGGTCTTCTACGCGGCCGACAACCCGCTGAAGCGCCGCTACGTCGAGCAGGCCGTGAAGGCCCGGCTGGCGGACGCGAACCTCGCGCTCTCCGGCGAGGTCACCAAGGTCGCCGCCGACGCGCTGCGCATCCTGCTCGACGGCGGGCCGTTCACGCTGCCGACCGGCCGCATCGACGTGCTCGGCCTCAAGCGCGCGCGGACCATCCTCCAGGCGGCCGAGCAGGGGCTCGCCCCCGAGGACCCGCAGCGCGCCGCGGTCGGCCAGGTGGTGGCCTTCGCCGACGTGGCGATCACCTCGCTCGACTTCGCCAACCCGGTCCTCGGGGCGATCGCCGCGCCGATCAAGGTCGACACCACCGAGGTGGGGACCGGGGGCGGCGGCACGCTCGAGGGATTCGCGGTGGCCGCGGCGGCGACGGTCGCGCTGATGTTCGTCGCGGTGCTGCTCGGGGCGGGGATGCTGGCGCTCGAGCGGGAGGAGCACGCCTTCGGCCGCCTCGTCCGCGGCCTGGTGCGGCCCTGGGCGCTGCTGGCCGAGAAGGTGCTGCTCGGGGCGCTCTGCGCCCTCGTCGTCGGCGCGGCGCTGCTCGGCCTGCTCGCGCTCTTCCAGCCCGTCGCCTTCGACCGCGCCCCGGAGTGGGTGGCGGCGCTGGCCCTCGGCGCGGTCGGCTTCGCGGCGCTGGGCGTCGCCGTCGGCGCGCTGACCCGCGACGTCCGCGCGGCCTCGCTGCTGGCCGTCCTGCTCGCGCTGCCGATCGCCGCGCTCGCGCTCGTGCCGAGCGGCACGATCTCCGCCACGGCCTACGACGGGGTCCGCGTCGTCTCGGGCGCCTTCCCGTTCAAGCCGACGCTCCAGGCGCTCGACGCGGGGCTCAACGACACCGGGACGCTCGGCCTGCCGCTGCTGCACCTCGCGCTGCTCGCCGCGGCCTACGGCCTGCTGGCCCGACTGGCGCTTCGGCGCTTCGGGGCGCGATGAGCCCCGCGGTCCCGCGCATGCGCCTCGACGAGGGGAGGACCGGCATCCGTCCCTTCTCGCGCGGGGACCTCGACGCGCTCCTGGCGCTCCGGCTCTCCAACCGGGCGTTCATGGCCCCCTACGAGGCCGATCGCTCCGACGCGTTCTTCACCCGTGCCGGGCAGGCGCGGGAGATCGCGCTGGACACGGAGGCCTGGGCCGCCGGGGCGGGGTACGCGTTCGCGGTGCTCGACGCGGCCGACGACGACCGCCTCGTCGGCCGGATCGCGCTCTCGAACGTCGTGCGCGGGCCCTGGCAGAACGCGACGCTCGGCTACTGGGTCGACGTCGCCGCCAACGGCCGCGGCCACGCCACCTCCGCCGTCACGCTGACCTGTCGCTTCGCGTTCGAGCACGCGGGGCTGCACCGCGTCCAGCCCGCGGTCATGCCGCGCAACGCGCGCTCGCGCCGGGTCGTGCAGAAGGCCGGCTTCCGCCACGAGGGCACCGCGCTGCGCTACCTGAAGATCGCCGGGGTGTGGGAGGACCACCACATCTACGCGCTCACGCGGGAGGACTGGCGCGCGCGGCCCCGGGAGTGAGCGGCCCGCCCGCTCTACGCTGTGGGGGCATGGCCTTCCCCGCCACCCGCATGCGCCGGCTGCGCGCCACGCCCGTCCTGCGGGAGCTCGTGCGCGAGACGCGGCTGGATCCCGGCGACCTCGTCATGCCCTACTTCGTCCACACGGGCCCCGAGCCCGTGGCCATCGCGGCGATGCCGGGCGTCTCCCGGCTCGGGATCGACGGGCTCGTGGCCGAGTGCGCCGAGCTCGTCGCGCTCGGCTTCCCGGCGGTGCTCCTCTTCGGCATCCCCGCCGAGAAGGACCCCGAGGGCTCGGGAGCGTGGGACGCCGAGGGCGTCGTCCAGCTCGCCACCCGCGCGGTGAAGGCGGCGCACCCGGAGCTCCTGGTCATCACCGACCTCTGCCTGTGCGAGTACACGAGCCACGGCCACTGCGGCGTCCTCGACCACCGCGGTTCGGTCGACAACGACCCGTCGCTCGAGCTCCTTGCCCGCACCGCGGTCGCCCAGGCCCGTGCCGGCGCCGACATCGTCGCCCCGAGCGACATGATGGACGGCCGCGTCGGCGCGATCCGCGCGGCGCTCGACGAGGAGGGCTTCGCCGACACGCCGATCATGGCCTACTCCGCGAAGTTCGCCTCCGCCTTCTACGGCCCGTTCCGCGAGGCGGCCGGCTCCACCCCGAGCTTCGGCGACCGCCGCGGCTACCAGATGGACCCGGGCAACGGCGACGAGGCGGTGCGCGAGGCGGCCCTCGACGTGGAGGAGGGCGCCGACGTGCTCATGGTCAAGCCCGCGCTGCCCTACCTCGACGTGCTCTGGCGCATCAAGCAGCAGTCCCGGATGCCCGTCGCCGCGTACCACGTGAGCGGCGAGTACGCGATGGTCAAGGCGGCCGCCGCGGCCGGGTTCCTCGACGAGCGGAGCAGCGTGCTCGAGACGCTCACCTCCATCCGCCGCGCCGGCGCCGACATCATCATCACCTACCACGCGAAGGACGCCGCCGGATGGCTTCGACCGATGCAGTGACGAGCGACGGGACCCTCGCGGGCGCCGACAAGGTGCGCAGCCGCGCCGACGGCGCCGCCGTCGCGCTCTCCGGCCGCGACAAGCAGCTCCTCGACCTCATGCAGGGCTCGTTCCCGATCGAGCCCCGCCCCTACGCCGCGGTCGCCGCGGCGCTCGGCGCGAGCGAGGAGGAGGTGCTCGCCGACGTCCGGCGCCTGCTGAAGGACCGCATCATCCGCCAGGTCACGCCGATCTACGACACGCGCGCCTTCGGCTACGGCTCGATGCTCGTGGCCGCGAAGGTCGACGCCGAGCATCCGTGGCGCGCCGCCAGGGTCATCAACGCCCACCCCGGCGTGTCGCACAACTACCTGCGCAACCACGAGTTCAACATGTGGTTCACGCTCGCCGTCGAGGAGGACTCGGCGCTCGGGCTGCAGGGGACGCTCGACGTCCTGCAGGAGCTCACGGGCGCGGAGTCGATCCGCCAGCTGCCGACGCTCAAGCTCTTCAAGATCCGCATGGACCTGAAGATGTCGGGCACCACGCAGGACCTCGCGAGGATGGCCACCGTCGAGGAGCCCGTCGAGCTCGGGAAGCAGGACTACGACGACTGGGACCGTGCCGTCGTCCGCGCCACCCAGGGCGACCTACCGGTGGCGTCACGGCCGTACCGCGTCGCGGCCGCGCAGCTCGGGGTGAGCGAGGAGGCGCTCGTCGCGCATCTCGAGGGCATGAGGGAGCGCGGGCTGCTGCGCCGGGTGGCGGCGATCCTCTTCCACCGCCGGGCCGGCTTCTCGGCCAACGGCATGGGGGTCTGGAAGGTGCCCGCCGAGCGGATCGCGGAGATCGGCCCGCGCATGGCCGCCTACCGCGGCATCTCGCACTGCTACGAGCGCCCGACCTACGCCGACTGGCCCTACTCCGTCTTCACGATGGCCCACGGCCGCTCCAAGGAGGAGTGCGACTCGATCCTCGACGCGATCGCCGCCGAGACGGGCGTGAGCGAGCGGGCGACCCTCTACTCCTCCACGGAGTTCAAGAAGATCCGGCTGCTCTACTTCACCGACGACTTCCGCGACTGGGAGCGGGAGCACGCCGGGGCCTGATGCCGGTCTCCCTCTCGGACACCCGGTCCGCCGAGCTCTACGCCCGGGCGCTGCAGCGCCTGCCCGGGGGCGTGAACTCGCCCGTGCGCGCGATGCGCGCCATCGGCCGCGACCCGCTCTTCATCGACCGGGCGGAGGGCGCGGAGATCGTCGACGTCGACGGCAACCGCTACGTCGACTTCGTCTGCTCGTGGGGGCCGCTCATCCACGGCCACGCCCACCCGGAGATCCTCGCGGCCGTCCACGCGGCCGCCGCGCGCGGGACGACCTTCGGCGCGCCGACCGCCGGCGAGGTCGAGCTGGCCGAGGAGGTCGGCCGGCGGATCCCCTCGGTGCACATGCTCCGCATGACCTCGAGCGGGACCGAGGCGGCGATGAGCGCCATCCGCCTCGCGCGCGCGGCCACGGGCCGCGAGAAGCTCCTGAAGTTCTCCGGCGCCTACCACGGCCACCTCGACGGGCTGCTCGCCGAGGCGGGCTCCGGCCTGGCCACGGCGGCGCTCCCCGCCTCGCCCGGCGTGCCGGCCTCGGCGACCGCCAACACCATCATCGTGCCCTGGAACGACGGCGAGGCGGTCGTCGCCGCCTGCGCCCAGCACGAGTTCGCCGCGCTGCTCGCCGAGCCGTACCCCGCGAACATGGGGCTGGTCCTGCCGCACGAGGGCTTCCTCGAGCTGCTCCGCAACCAGGCCGACGCGAACGGCGCCCTGCTCGTCTTCGACGAGGTGATCACCGGCTTCCGGGTCGGGCCGGGCGGCGCCCAGGAGCGCTCGGGCGTGGCCCCCGACCTGACGGTCCTCGGCAAGGTCATCGGCGGCGGGCTGCCGGCCGCGGCCTACGGCGGGTCCGCGGAGCTGATGAACCGCGTCGCGCCCGCCGGCGACGTCTACCAGGCGGGCACGCTGAGCGGGAACCCGCTGGCCGTGGCGGCCGGGCTGCAGACGCTCAAGATGCTCGACACCCAGGCCTACCTGCGGCTGGGTGCGACCACCGAGGCGTTCGCCTCCGGCCTTCGCGAGCTCGCCGCCGCGGCGGGGGTCCCCGCGCACGTCGCGAGCGTCCCGGGGCTCTTCACGGTGTTCTTCTCGCCCGAGCCCGTGCACGACTACGCGGGCGCGCGGGCGTGCGACACCGGCGCCTACGGCGCCTGGTGCCGGGAGCTGCTCGCGCGCGGCGTCTTCCCCCCGGCCGCGCAGTTCGAGGCCTGGTTCCCGTCGCTGGCGCACACCCAGGAGCACGTCGAGAGCACGCTCGAAGCCGCGGCCGCCGCGTTCGCGGCGATCGCGTGAGCACCGTGGCGTCGGCCCCGTGCCTGGCGGCGCTGGCCGCCGCGCTGCGCGAGGAGGGCGGCCTGGTGGCCGACGGCCTGCTCCCCGCGCCCGAGGGCGCCGCGCCGCACGGGGAGCTCGCCGCCCGAGGGCCGCTCGCGGCCGGCCGCGAGGCCGAGGTCGCGCGGGTCGTCGAGGCGGTCCGCGAGGGCTACCTGCTCCACTACGGCGGGCGCTCGCGGCTGCTCGACATCACCGACCCGGACCTCGCGCTGCTGGCCGGCGACCGGCTCTACGCGCTCGGCCTGGCGAGCCTGGCCGACGTGGGCGACCTGGCCTCGGTGGCCGAGCTCGCCGACGTCATCGCGCTCTCGGCCGCGGCGCACGCCGCGGGGGACCCGGCGCTCGCCGACGCCGTGTGGGTCGCGGGCGCGGCGGCGGTCGGCTGGGGCGCCGTCCCGGAGCTCGCGGCCGCCAAGGCCGCCGCGCGGGCGCTCGCTCCCGGGGCGGCGGAGGCGCTGCGAGCCGTCTCGCGCCAGCTTGCGGGGGATGTGGCGCCGTGAAGCCCGGCGCCCCCGGCCCCGCGCGGTGGCGGCCCTATCGTTCAGCCGGCGCTAAGGTTCCTGCCCCAGTCGGAGCCTCCTCCATCGCCCCGGAGGACCACGAGGAGTTCCACGTCCGTGCCTGATCGTCACCAGACCAAAAGCAAGTACACCAGCGACCGGCGGATCCCGGGCGCCTTCGAGGGGGAGACGGTCAGCCGTCGTCGCTTCATGACCGCCTCGGCGCACACCGCCGGCGGCGTCGCGACGATGGCCTTCGTCCTCCCGTCGGTGGCCTTCGCCCTCGGCCCGATCTTCGAGTCCCACCGGCTGCCCTGGCAGGACGTCGGAGCTCCCGACGACTTCGAGACGGGGACCTACCTGCCGAAGACGATCACCATCGCCGAGGGCGTGGGCGAGGCGGGCAAGTCCACGGTCTACATGCGCAAGTTCGACCCGAACGTCGACACGGAGCCGAAGGACGAGTACAACGACTTCATCGCGCTCTCCTCGCGGTGCATGCACCTGGGCTGCCCGATCCGCTTCGTGCCCGCCGCCGAGCGCTTCATCTGCCCCTGCCACGGCGGCGTCTACAACTTCCGCGGCGAGGTGGACGGCGGGCCGCCGGTCCGCCCGCTCGACCGCTTCTACACGCGCGTGCGCAACGACCGGGTCGAGGTCGGCCCGCGCTTCTCCGTCAACCGCGAGATCAAGCGGTTCTCCCCGCGCGATCCCGGTGAGCCCCTCGACGGGGTGGGGCAGTACCTCTACCCGTCGCGCCCCTCGATCCGGAAGCTCCCGAACACCTAGGCGACCTGACTGATGCCGAAGATCAAGCTCCCCGCCCCGCCGATCCCGGCGAAGCTCAACCCCCGCCCCGCGCGGCCCGGCTCGACGCACACCGGCCCGCTCGACGTGGCCGCCGAGGCCGGCATCTCCGCGATCGACTGGGTCGACGAACGCACGTCGCTGTCGCAGGGCGCCCGTTGGATGATGTTCCGGAAGGTCCCGAAGGGCACCAACTGGTTCTACACCCTGGGCTCCTCGACGATGTTCGCCTTCCTCTCGCAGGCGGTGACCGGCGTCTTCCTCGCGATGTACTACCGGCCCGACGCCGCGGGCGGTGCCTACGAGTCGATCCGGTACGTCAACAACGAGGTGTTCCTCGGCGAGTTCGTGCACGGGATGCACAAGTGGGGCTCGTCGGTGATGGTGATCCTGATCTTCCTGCACATGGCCAGGACGTTCTTCTTCGGCGCGTACAAGTACCCGCGGGAGCTGAATTGGGTGATTGGGGTGGCGCTGCTGATCCTCACCATGGCCATGTCGTTCACGGGCTACCTGCTGCCCTTCGACCAGCGCTCCTACTGGGCGACGATCGTCGGGGTGAACATCAACGGCACGGGTCCGCTGGTCGGCCCGTACCTGTCGGACTTCCTCCGGGCGGGCCCGGAGTTCGGGGCCACGACGCTCTCGCGCTTCTACGCGATCCACATGCTGCTGATCCCCGGGGCCCTCGCGGCGCTGATCGGGGCGCATCTCTACCTCGTGGCCAAGCTCGGCACCACGGCCCCGCCGTGGATCAAGCCGACGGAGCCGATCCGCCAGGAGGAGATGGCGTGAACCAGCGCGAGAAGGAGCACTACCTCCGCGACTACGCCCTGCTCAAGCAGGAGGGCAAGCCGTTCTTCCCCTACGCGGTCGCCAAGGACGGCGGGATGGCGGCCGTCACGATGCTGGCGATCATCCTCATGTCGATCTTCCTGGGGGCCGAGCTCGGCCCGAAGGCGGATCCGACGACGACGACCTACAGCCCGCGGCCCGAGTGGTACTTCTTCTTCCTCTTCGAGCTGCTGCGGGTCATCAAGCCGGCGAACCTCGTCCCGCTGGCGACCATCGGCATCCCGACGATCAGCATGATCCTGCTGTTCCTCCTGCCGTTCTACGACCGCAATCCCGAGCGGCGCCCCGAGCGGCGCCCCATCGCCACCACGGCCGGCATCTTCGTCATCTGCGCGATGGGGTACTTCACCTACGAGGGCGCGGTGGCCGGGCCGCCGACGCAGATCGACATGCCGACGCCCGCGCGCATCGTCGCCCAGGGCGGCACGATGCTGGCGCAGTACGAGGCGGGCAAGCAGGTGGTGGCGCAGTCGGGCTGCCAGGCCTGCCACAAGATCGGGGAGAACGGCAACAACGGCCCCGGGCCGCCGCTCACGGACATCGCCTCGCGGCTGCCGAAGCAGGCCATCTCGCGCACGCTGATCAACCCGACCGCGCCGATGCCGTCGTTCAAGGTGCTGCAGGAGAAGCAGCCCCAGAAGTTCGACGCGCTGGTGACGTTCCTGTCGCAGCTCAAGTGAGCAGGGCCGCGGGCACCGGGCCCGCCGCCCGGCCCGCGCACGCGTCGGGCACGCTGGAGGAGCCGCAGGTCCGGGCGATGTTCGACCGCATCGCCCGGAGCTACGACGTCATGAACTCGGTCATGACGGCCGGGCTGCACCACCGCTGGCGGGAGCGCGCCGTCGATCTGGCCGCCGTCGGGGCGGGCTCCCGGGTCCTCGACGTCGCGACGGGGACGGGTGATCTGGCGATCGAGGCGGCGCGCCGCGTCGGGCCCACGGGTGAGGTCGTCGGCTCGGACTTCTCCGAGGAGATGCTCGCGGGCGCACGGCGCAAGACCACGCCGATCCCCGTCCGCTTCGAGTGGGGCAACGCGCTGGAGCTGCCCTATCCCGACGACCGCTTCGACGCCGTGACGGTCGGCTTCGGCGCCCGCAACTTCTCCGACCTCGACCGGGGGCTGCGGGAGATGACCCGCGTCGCGCGCCCGGGCGGGCGGGTGGTGGTGCTCGAGATCACGACGCCGACCCGGCCGCCGCTGTCGACCTTCTACGAGGCGTGGTTCGACAAGCTCGTGCCCCTGCTGGGCCGCTTCGACGACGCCTACGCCTACCTGCCCGCCTCGGTGAAGCGCTTTCCCGGGCCGCACGAGCTCGCCGCGCGGATGGACGCGGCCGGGCTCACGCGGCTCCGCTACATGCTGACCGCGGGCGGCATCATCGCGATCCACGTCGGCGAGAAGCCCGGGGCGGCCGGCGCGCCGGCCGCCTGATGAGCGTCGCTCCCGAGGCGGCGCCGATCGTCGCGGAGGCGGGCCCGTGGGTCCCCGGGCTGCTGCGCGCGGTCGAGGAGCGCCTGGCCGAGGTGGCCGCCGGGCACGGCGAGCGGTTGGCCGGGCACGCGGGGGCGACGATCGCCGCCGGCGGCAAGCGGCTGCGGCCCCTGCTCGTGCTCGTCGCCGCGGGGGAGCCGCCGGCGGCGCCGGACGGGCTCGTCCGCGCCGGGGTCGCCGTCGAGCTCGTGCACTCCGCGACGCTCGTGCACGACGACGTGCTCGACGCCGCGCCGCTGCGCCGCGGCCACCCGACGGTCTGGGCGGCGGCCGGTCGGGAAGCCGCGACGGCCACGGGCGACCTGCTGTTCGCCGCCGCGTTCGCCGAGCTCACCCGGAACGGCCGCGCCGACGAGGTGCGCGCGCTCTCCCGGGCCGGCAGCGCCCTGGCCCAGGGCGAGCTCGTCCAGCGCGCCGACGCCTGGCGCGCCGACGTGCCGCTCGAGCGCTATCTGCACCGCTGCGAGCTCAAGACCGCGCGGCTCTTCGAAGCCGCCTGCTCGCTCGGGGTGCTGGAGGCCGGCGGGAGCGCGGCCGACGCCGACGAGCTCGCGGGCTTCGGGCGCCGCATCGGGCTCGCGTTCCAGCTGCTCGACGACGTGCTCGACGTCTCCGGGCCCGCGGAGCGGACGGGCAAGCACCGCGGCACGGACCTGCTGGACGGCACCGTCACGCTTCCGTTCATCCTCGCTCGCGAGCGCTCGCCGGCCCTCGCGGCCCTGGATCCGCGGAGCGTCACCACCCCGGAGGCGGCGGAGGCGCTGTGCGACCGGATCGCCGCGACGGGCGCCCTGGAGGCCAGCCGCAGGCACGCGCTGGACTTGGTCGCCGAGGCCAAGGCGGCGCTCCCGCCGAGCGGGTCGGCCTCGCGGCGCCGTGCGCTCGAGCTCGTGGCGGACTCCGTCGTCGCGCGCTACGCCTAGAAGTCCTCCGGCCGCACGAAGTCGGCCTGCAGCGCGGCGGCGAACCGCGTGACCTCCTCCTCCATGTTCGCCCGGACCAGCTGCCGCAGGTTGTGCACGAGTGCGTCCGTCCCGTCGTCCAGGCGCGCGTCGAACCGCTCGACGACGCTCTGCTCGTAGACGCCGGCCGAGCGGGTCTCGCAGTTGGGGCAGCGCAGCGAGACCTCCCAGTGCGACGGGCCCGCCTCCTGCCAGTCCACGGGATGCACCAGGTCGCTTCCGCACGCCGCGCACACGTGCAGCGCCGGGAGGACCATGGAGGTGCCGTGGGCCGCAGCGGCACCCGGCTGATCCTCGAAGAAGACGACCTCGACCGTCTTGCCCGAGGGCAGGACGACGCGGCGGGCGGTGTGCGGGTGATCTGGTTGGGAGGGCATCTCGAGAAGGGTGGGAGTCGGGGACGCCCACAGCATCGGCGACGGCCGGTGCCGCCTTGAGCCTGCGGGGACGGTCCCTTCCCGCGTCATACCTGCGCCCCTCCGCGCACCGCGCCGCTACCCTCCCTGCACCTCACGTCCGGAGCAAAGGAACTCTCGTGCCCAACATCGGTCCCATGGAGCTCATCGTCGTCCTGGTGATCGTGCTCCTCGTCTTCGGCCCCAAGCGGCTGCCCGGACTGGGCAAGCAGCTCGGGAACGGCATGCGGGAGTTCAAGGACTCGCTGACGAGCGGTGCAAAGGACGACGACGACGACGCTGTCGCCTCGCGCTCCGTGCTGAGCGCCGCTCCGGCGGCGGAGCCCGTGGTCGTGAAGCCCGTGGTGGCGGAGCCCGCCGCCCCCGAGTCCGCCGCGAAGCCCGCCTCGACCCCCCGCAGCTAGCACCCCGAGCACCCCCGCAGCACCCCGCCATGCCCTCCACGAAGGTCCGGCCGATCGGCTACGAGGACCGACTGAGCATCGTCGACCACCTCGACGAGCTGCGCTCGCGGCTCATCGTCTGCATCGTCGCCTTCTTCGTCTGCTTCTCCTTCGCCTACTGGCAGAACGACGCGATCCTCAAGATCGTCAACAAGCCGTTCACCGACAGCCAGAAGTCCGGGGACGACGACAAGCCGACGAAGAAGGATCAAGGGGACGCGCTGGAGCAGGGCCGGCGCTTCGACCGGAGCCTCTCCGCGACGGTGCTCAGCTTCGGCGCGGCGCTGCGGGCGCAGCAGGACACGCTCGAGCGGCTGTCGCAGGTCGAGGGGGCATCCGCCCAGGCCGTGCGCAACGCGCAGACGAGCGAGCGCATCCTGCGCCGAGCGCTCGCCCAGGCGCAGCGGACCGCGGCCGCCGTGCCGAACGCCACCCCGAAGCCCGTGACGCTGGGGGTGACCGAGCCCTTCGTCACGACCTTCACGGTGGCCGGCTACGCCGCGCTGCTGCTCGCGCTCCCGTTCCTGCTCTTCCAGATCTACGCCTTCATCCTGCCCGCCTTCAGCCCGCAGGAACGGAAGATGGCTGTCCCGTTCATGCTGATGGTGCCGGTGCTGTTCGTCTGCGGCGTGGCCTTCGGGTACTTCCTGGCGCTGCCGCGGGCCGTCGACTTCCTGCTCAACTTCAACGACGACAACTTCGACATCCTCGTCGGGGCGAAGGACTACTACAAGTTCGCGATCGTCCTGCTGCTGGTCATCGGGCTGCTCTTCCAGATCCCGGTCGGCGTGCTCGCGATCACGCGCCTCGGGATCATCACGCCGAAGCAGCTCTCGAAGAACCGGGGCTACGTCGTGCTCGCCGTGGCGGTCATCGCGGCCGTCGCGACCCCGACGCCGGATCCCTTCACGATGCTCGTGACGATGGCGCCGCTCATCGTCCTCTTCGAGTTGAGCCTGGTGCTGGCCCGCATCTTCGAGCGCCGCGCGGCACGCCGTCCGTCGCGCTGGGACTGGGACGACGAGGACGAGGACGACGATCCGATCGACGAGGACGCCGACCCCTTCGGCCCCCACGGGGGGATGGCGCTCGACGAGGACGACGGGCCGCCCGAGGACGACGACGAGCCTGGCGCCCCGTCCGGCGGGCCGAGCGCGTCGCCGTCGACGAGCGGCCTCTAACCTCGACCGCGATGCTCTTCGATCTCCGCGGGCGCGGGCGCAGGCGCACCGTCCAGGCCGTCTACCTGGGGCTCGCACTCCTCATGGGCGGCGGGCTCGTGCTCCTGGGCGTCGGCGGCGGCACGAACGGCGGCGGCCTGCTCGACGCGTTCACCGGCGGCTCCGACACGCCGAACACCGGCATCTTCGGCGAGCGGCGCGAAGCCGCCGAGAAGCGCGTGCGGGCCAACCGGACCGACGCGGCGGCGTGGGCCGCCCTCGCCCGCGCCCGCTACCAGGAGGCCAGCGCCTCCGGCGGCGTCGACGAGACGACGGGCGCCTTCAACGCCGAGGGCAAGGTGCAGCTGCGCAAGGCCGACGAGGCGTGGAAGCAGTACCTCAAGCTCGATCCGCCCGAGACGGACCCGACGCTGGCCGTCATCATGGCCCAGGTGTACGGTGCCGGCGGGTTGAACCAGCCCGCCGACGCGGTCGCCGCCCAGGAGATCGTCGCCGACGACCGCAACGACGTCGGCAGCTATCTCCAGCTGGCCTCCTTCGCCTACGCCGCCAACCAGACGCGCAAGGCCGATCTTGCGGGCGACAAGGCCGTCAGCCTGGCCACGAAGGCCCAGCGATCGGAGGTCAAGTCGCAGGTCGACAGCCTCAAGTCGCAGGCCGCCCAGGCCGCCGTGCAGCAGGCGCAGGGCGCGACGGGCGCCACCACCCCCTAGCGGCCGGGAGCTACACTCCCGCGCCGCGGGCCGTTAGCTCAATTGGCAGAGCAGGGGACTCTTAATCCCAAGGTTGAAGGTTCGATTCCTTCACGGCCCACCTCGAGGCGCCGCGCCGGGCCGCGACCCGCTCGACGGCGGACTGCAGCAGCTGCGTCCCGAGCATCACGCTCAGCCCACCCGACAGCAGCAGCTCGAAGGCCTCGCGGCTGGTCCAGAGCTGCGCGACGAGTCCGATCAGGAAGGCAGCCGCCCCCACCGCCGCCACGGTGTCCGCGAGGCGGCGCTCCGGGAGCTCCGCCGTCGCCGGCAGCGGATCGTCGACTCCGGACATGCTAGGACTGTAGACCGGGCGGCACAGCGCCGCGCGGCCGTCCGTCTTCCGGCGCGTCAGCGGGGCGCCTCGATCGGCAGCGCCCCGAGGAGGCGGTCGACCTCCGCGGCGCGGCGGACCTGGCCGTCCTCGTCCAGCGCGCGCCGCAGCGCGGACAGCGCGGCGAACCCGGCGAGGTGGCCGCAGACCGGGCGGACCCGTTCGGGCCGCGCGCCCGGGAGGGTGTCGATGATCACCAGCGGGGTGCCGCAGGCGGCCGCCAGCCAGCGACCGTCGGCGAAGCAGACGGTGGCCGCATGGCCCGCCCGGCGCAGGAGCGCGACGCCGAGGACCGAGAGGAGCAGCGGGTGGCCGACGCGCGTGCGCACCACGCGCGTCAGCGAGAGCAGCTCGGGCCGCTCCCGCGCGTCGGCGCGGTAGCCGAGCTCGAGCTCGAGCACCGCGGTGAGCAGCGTCGCGCACGCGACCCGTCCCGAGGCGGCGAAGAGGCGCCGCGACTGCTCGTCGAGCGCCTCGCGGGTGCCCTGGACGGCGGGGTCGCCGGTGAGCTCGGCGGCCGTGAGGAGCAGGTCGTCGGGGGCGGGGCACGGCCCGCCGGCCAGGCGCGCCCAGCGCTCCCCCACGCCGAGAGCGCTCATCCGGCCGCCCGCGGTCCGCGCGCGAGCAGCGGGTTCCGGCCGGAGCGCCGCGCGCCGCGCAGCGCGACGGCGTGTGTCGGCATCGTCGGGTCCCACAAAATCATTAGGTGACCCTAACAGATATCCCGACCGCGGCTGTCGGCATTCGCCCGGCCGCGGAGCGCGGCCGGGCTAGGCTGGAGGCGTCGTGGAGCCCCGCCCGATCCCATCCTCGTGAGCGCCGGGTCGCCGGTCGCCGTCGCGCCGAGCGCGAGCGGCACGGTGGAGCGCGAGGCGGCGCGGCGTCGGACCTTCGCGATCATCTCCCACCCGGACGCGGGGAAGACGACGCTCACCGAGAAGCTGCTGCTGTACGGCGGCGCCCTGCAGGAGGCCGGCCAGGTGCAGGGCAAGGGCGCGCGGCGGCAGTCGACCTCGGACTGGATGGACATCGAGCGGCGCCGGGGGATCTCCGTCACCTCGACCGTGCTGCGCTTCGAGTACGGCGGCGTGGTGCTCAACCTGCTCGACACCCCCGGCCACCACGACTTCTCCGAGGACACCCTGCGGGTCCTGGCCGCCGCCGACGCCGCGGTGCTGCTGCTCGACGCCGCCCGGGGGGTCGAGGCGCAGACCCTGCGGCTCTTCGAGGTGGCCCGCGCGCGTGGCATCCCGCTGCTGACCTTCGTCAACAAGTACGACCGACCCGGCCTCGAGCCGCTCGAGATGCTCGACCACATCACCGCGGTGCTGGGGATCGAGCCCGTCGCGATGACCTGGCCCGTCGGGATCCCCGGCGACTTCCGCGGCGTCGTCGACCGTGCGGGCGGCGGCGGCTTCGTGCGCTTCACGCGCACCGTGGGCGGCGCGACGCAGGCGCCCGAGGAGCACCTCGATCCGGCCGCCGCGCTTGCGCGGGAGGGCGAGGCGTGGTCGACCGCCGTCGAGGAGCTGGAGCTGCTGGAGGCGGTCTCGGGCGAGCTCGACCCCGAGGCCTTCGCCACGGGCCGGGCCTCGCCCGTCTACTTCGGCTCGGCGGTGTCGAACTTCGGGGTCCGCCTGCTCCTCGACGCGCTGGTCGCGCTCGCTCCGCCGCCGGGGCCCCGGGCCGGGCTCGGGGAGGAGGAGTCGCGGCCGCTCGACGCGCCGTTCGCGGCGCAGGTCTTCAAGGTGCAGGCGAACATGGATCCGCGCCACCGCGACCGCGTCGCGTTCCTGCGCCTCTGGTCCGGGCGCTTCGAGCGCGGCATGCGCGCGGTGAACGCGCGGACGGGCAAGCCGCTGACCATCGCCCACGCGCACGAGCTCTTCGGCGACGATCGCGCGGTCCTCGACGAGGCGTTCCCGGGGGACGTCATCGGCATCGTCAACGCCGGGGACCTCCGGGTGGGCGACACGCTGCACGCGGAGGGACCGCCGGTGGCCTTCCCGCCGATCCCGACGCTCGCCCCGGAGCACTTCGTCACGATCCGCAACCGCGACGCCTCCCGCCACAAGCAGTTCCACCGGGGGCTCGAGCAGCTGGCGCAGGAGGGCGTGATGCACGTGCTGCGGCGTGACGTGGTCGCCGACCCGACCCCGGTGCTCGCCGGCATCGGCCCGCTGCAGTTCGAGGTCGCGGTAGAGCGGCTGCAGGGCGAGTTCGGCTGCACCGTCGGGCTCGACCCGACGCCCTGGCGGGTCGCGCGCCGGACCGACGCGGCCGGCGCCGAGGTGCTCCGGGCCACCCGCCGCGGCGACGTGCTCCACTCCGCCGACGGCACCACGCTCGCGCTCTTCACCTCGGAGTTCCTGCTCGCGCTGGTCGAGCGCGAGAACCCCGAGGTCACGCTGGACCGCATGCTGCAGCGGTAGCGTCCGGGGCATGGACCTCGCGATCCTCGACGGCGTCGTGCAGCCCGCCTCGACGGCCACGGTCCCGATCACCGACGAGGGGCTGCTGCGGGGGGACGGCGTCTTCGAGGTGATCCGCGTCGTCGCGGGCCGGCCCTACGCCCTGGCGCCGCACCTGGAGCGCATGGCGCGCTCGGCGGCGAACCTGCGCCTCGAGTTCTCCCCGGCGGACATCGCCGGCGACATCGCCGCGCTGCTCGACGAAGCCGGCGAGGTGGACTGCGCGCTGCGGGTGCTCGTCACCCGCGGCGGGCGCCGGATCGGCTTGCTCGAGGTGCCCCGGGCGCTCCCGCCGACCCTCAGGCTGGCCACGATCGCCTATGCGCCCACCCGGGTGTTGGACGGCGTCAAATCGCTCTCCTACGCGGCGAACATGCTGACCCGCCGCCTGGCGCAGGAGCAGGGCGCCGACGACGCGCTGCTGCTGACGCCGCACGGGCGCGTGCTCGAGGCGCCCACGGCGGCGTTCTTCGCGGTGCTCGGCGGGGAGCTCCTGACCCCGCCCCTGAGCGACCACATCCTCGACTCGATCACGCGCCGCACCGTCCTCGCGGTCAGCGACGCACGCGAGCAGGTGCTCACCCGGGAGGACCTCCCGCGGCTCGAGGAGGCCTTCCTGGCCTCGACGCTGCAGGACGCCCATCCCGTGGGGTCGATCGACGGCGTGGCGCTGCCCGCCGCGCCCGGTCCGCGCACCGCCGCCGTCGCCGAGGCGGTCCGCGCTCGCATGCTCGCCGAGCCGTGAAGGTCCTCACCGTGATCGGCAACCGCCCGCAGTTCGTCAAGGCTGCCGCGGTCTCGCGGATCCTGCGCGAACAGGCCGACGAGGTGCTCGTGCACACCGGGCAGCACTACGACGACGAGATGAGCGCGGTCTTCTTCGCCGAGCTCGGCGTGCCGCGACCGTCGCGCGAGCTGCAGCTCGGCACCGGCACGAACACCGAGCAGACGGCGCGGATGCTGAGCGCGCTCGCGCCCGTGCTCGCCGAGGAGCGCCCGGACTGCGTCCTGGTCTACGGCGACACCAACTCCACGCTGGCCGGCGGGCTCGCGGCCGCCCAGGCGCGGATCCCGGTGGCGCACGTCGAGGCCGGGATGCGCTCGTTCGACCGTGCGATGCCCGAGGAGCTCAACCGGGTGCTGACCGACCACCTGAGCACGCTGCTGCTCTGCTCGAGCGCCGCGCCCGCCGAGCGCCTGCGCGCCGAGGGCGTGGCCGCGACGATCGAGGTGGTCGGCGACGTCATGGTCGACGTCGCGCTCCTGGTCCAGCCCCGGGCGCGCGCCGACGACGTCCCGCTCCGCGACGCGGGGGTGCGGGCGGGGGAGTACGTGCTGGCCACGGCGCACCGGGCCGGCAACGTGGACGACCCGGCCCGGCTGCGCCGGCTGGTGGAGCTGCTCACGGGACTGCCGCTGCCGGTGGTGCTGCCGCTCCACCCGCGCACGGGTGCGCGGCTCGCCGCCGCCGGGCTGCTGGACGACCTGCTCGAGCACCCGGGGGTGCGCGTCACGCCGCCGCTCGGCTACCTCGCCTTCACCGCGCTGCTGACGCGGGCCCGGGCGATGCTCACCGACTCGGGCGGCGTGCAGAAGGAGGCCTACCTGGCCGGGGTCCCCTGCCTGACGCTGCGCGAGGGTACCGAGTGGACCGAGACGGTCGACGCGGGCTGGAACGTGCTCGTGGGTCTCGACCGCGACGCCGCCGTCACCGCGCTCGAGCGCCCCCTTCCGCCCGCGCGCCCGGAGCTCTACGGCGACGGGCAGGCGGGGACGCGGGTGGTGGCGGCGCTGCAGGCCGCCTTCGGCCACGGCTGAAGTCCGCGGCGCTTCAGGGGCTCCCGATGCGGCGGAGCTCGACGCCCGCCCAGGCGGCCGGGTCGAGAACCCCGCGGCCGTCGAGGATGCGCCGCAGCCCCGGCAGGTCGGTGGGGGTGAGCGCGGCGTACTCGCGGTGGTCGGCCTGGAGCACCGCCACGTCGACGGGCTCCCCGGTCCAGGCGGAGAAGCCCAGGCCCGCCAGCTCGCCGGCGTCGTACAGCGGGTCGGCGGCCAGCACGCGCGCGCCGCGCCGCAGGAGCTCGTCGCGCAGGCCGAAGGCGCCCGAGAAGGCGGTCTCCCTGACCCCGCCGCGGTAGGCCACGCCGAGGATGAGCGCGGTGGCGCCCGCCACGTCGCCCAGGAGGTCGACCGCGTACGCGGGCATCGCCTCGTTGACCTCCCGGGCGGCGCGCGGGAGGCGCGCCCCGGGGTCGCCGGCGAGGTAGAAGCGGGGGTAGACCGGGATGCAATGGCCGCCGACCGCGACGCCGGGGCGGTGGACGTGCGAGAAGGGCTGGGTGTTGGCCGCGTCGATGACGGCCTGCACGTCGAGCCCGAGGGCGTCGGCGTGGCGGGCGAACTCGTTGGCCAGCGCGATGTTCACGTCGCGGTAGGTGGTCTCCACGAGCTTCGTCAGCTCGGCCGCCTCGGCGCCGCCCATCGCGCGGACCTCGACCCCCGGCAGGAAGGCGCGGTAGAGCTCCGCCCCGCGCGCCTCGCCCGTCGCGTCGAGGCCGCCCACGAGCTTCGGGTAGGTGGCGAGGTCCGCGAAGACGCGGCCGGAGTAGACCCGCTCGGGGGAGAAGACGACGTGGAAGCCCGCGCCCGGCGCGAGCCCGCTGGCCGCCGCCAGCGCGGGGGCGACCCGGCCGCGGGTGGTCCCGACGGGGACGGTGGTCTCCAGGGCGACCGTGGTCGGCGGGCGGGAGGCGTCGGGGGCGCCCGCCGCGCGCAGGCCGGCGCCCACGTCGGCGAGGACCGCGTCGAGGATCGCCCAGTCGGGTGCGGCCGCGGCGTCGACCAGGAGCGGCGGGACCAGCAGCACCAGGTCGGGCGCCGCCGCGACGGCCGCGACGGTGTCGCTCGTCGCCCGCAGGCGCCCGCTGTCGACGACCTCGCGGAGCACCGCGCCGAGGTCGGCCTCGCCCGGGAAGGGCTCGCGCCCCGCGTTCACGGTGTCCACGACGCGCGGGTCGATGTCGCACCCCACGACCTCGTGGCCGGTGCGGGCGAGCTGGGCGGCGAGCGGGAGCCCGATCTTCCCCAGGGCGACGACCACCGCCCTCACAGGCGGACCGTCTCGCCGGTGGCGGCCGCCTCGAGCACCGCCTCGGCGGCGAGCACGGTCTCCAGGCCCTCCGCGAGCGTGACGACGGCCGCGGTCTCGTCGCCCGCCACCCAGTCGCAGAAGGTCTCGAGCTCGACGAGGAGCGGCTCGCGGCGGGGGAGCGCGTAGCGCGTCATGTCGCCCTCGCTGACGCCGCGCGCGGCCTGCGCCGCCGGCCACTCGCTGGCCACCTCGCCGTTGGCGAAGAACGTCAGGTCGGAGGTGAGCGTGTCGGCGACGAGCATCCCGCGCTCCCCGAGGATCCGCGTGCGGCGCACCTTCGTCGGCGAGAGCCAGTCGACGGTGAGCGTGAAGGCGACGTCGGAGGCGGTGCTGCCCGTCGCCAGCACCAGGTCCTCGTGGACGCGGCCCATCCGGTGCTGGGTCTGCGCGGCGACGCGGGCGATCGGCGCGCCACCGAGCCAGCGCACGAGGTCGAGGTCGTGGGTGGCGAGGTCCTTCACCACCCCGACGTCGCGGATCCGGTCGGGAAACGGCCCGACCCGCTCGGTGGCGATCATGAAGACCTCGCCGAGCTGGCCCGCGCCGACCCGACGCCGGAGCTCGAGCAGCGCCGGGTTGCACCGCTCGACGTGCCCGACCGCGGCCCGCACCCCCGCGGCCTCGACCTGCGCGATGAGCGAGCGGGCCTCCCGCGCGGTCGCGGCCAGCGGCTTCTCGACCAGCACGTCGACACCGGCCGCGGCGAGCGTTCCCGCGGCGGCCAGGTGCTCCTCGGTGGGCACGGCGACCACCGCGAAGTCGAGCGGCCCCGCGGCGAGCAGCGCCGCCACGGAGGCGAAGAGGAGCCCGGGGTCGGCGAGCACCCCGAAGCGGTCGCCGCCCGGGTCGACGGCGCCCACGAAGCGCACGCGGGGCGAGGCCTGCGCCAGGCGCGCGTGGTGGCGGCCGATCATGCCCAGCCCGAGCACCGCGCCGCGCAGCGCGACCCTGGGTTCGTCGGCGTCCACGGGCGACGTAGGGTACCCCGCATGGCGTCTGCTGCGACGGCCCCCGGCCTGGTCCTCTCCCCCACCGCCCAGATCGCCGAGGACGTCGAGTTCGGGGCCCATGTGGTCGTCCACGGCGACACGGTCATCGGCCCGGGCGTCGTCGTGCAGGACGGCGTGGTGCTCGGCAAGCCGCCCCGGCTCTCCGCCCGCTCGACCACCGCGGGGCCCGTCGACACGCCGCTGGTCATCGAGGCGGGCGCCTCGATCTGCGCCCACGCGATCGTGTTCGCCGGCGCGCGCATCGGGCCGGGCGTCATCGTCGGCGACCAGAGCTACGTCCGGGAGCGCACCACGATCGGCGCCGAGAGCGTCGTCGGCCGGGGGGCCTGCGTCGACAACGACGTGGTGGTCGGCGCGCGGGTGCGCCTGCAGTCCCACGTCTACCTCACCGGCTTCTCGGTGGTGGAGGACGACGTCTTCCTCGGACCCTGCGCGATGACCACCAACGACAACACGATGGCCCGCCAGCGTTCGGGCGACGCGCTCGCCGGCGCGACCCTGCGGCGCGCCTGTCGCATCGGCGGGGGCGCCATCCTCACCCCGGGGGTCGAGGTGGGAGAGGAGGCCTACGTCGCCGCGGGCTCGGTGGTGACCAACGACGTGCCGCCGCGCGGCGTGGTCATCGGCGTCCCGGGCCGCGTGGTGCGCTACGTGGGCGAGGACGACCTGCTGGAGAGCCCGCGCGGCTGAGGCGGGCGACGGACCACCGCGACGAGCGCGGCGACGACCGCCGGGTCGAACTGGCCCCCCGCGCAGCGCTCGAGCTCGGCCAGGGCGGCGTCCTCGTCGACCGCCGCCCGGTAGGCGCGCTCGTGGGTCATCGCGTCGAGGGCGTCGCACGCCGCGACGATCCTGGCGCCGAGCGGGATGGCGGTCCCGGTGAGCCCGTCCGGGTAGCCCGCGCCGTCCCAGCGCTCGTGGCTCGAGCGGACGAGGAGCGCCACGCCGGCCAGCGCCGGGGCCGCGGCCAGGATCCGTTCGCCGATCAGCGTGTGCTGCCGGACGAAGCGCCACTCCTCGGCGTGCAGCGGCCCCGGCTTGTGCAGGATGAGGTCCGGCAGGGCGACCTTGCCGATGTCGTGCAGCTGGGCGGCCTGCCGGACCTCCTCCGCCGCGTCGCGCTCGAGGCGGAGCTCGGCGGCGACCGCGGCGGCCAGCGCCGCCACCCCGTCGAGGTGGTCGCAGAGCTCCGGCTCGCGCTCGTCGAGCACGCGGACGAGCGCGTCGCTGGTCTGCGCTCCCGCCGAGGCCCGCCGGCGCTCCTTCCCGGCGTAGAGGCGCTGGTCGGCGACGCGCAGGGCCTCCGTCGGGTCCCCGGCCTCGCGCGGCACCGCGACCGCGCCGAAGGAGGCGGTCACGTCGAAGCCCTTCCCGCGCTCGCGCAGCGCGAGCTCGGCGCGAGGCGCGGAGGGGTGGTCGCCCGGCAGCAGGACGCAGAACTCGTCGCCGCCCATGCGGTAGGCGTCGCCCGCGCCCGGGTCGACCGCCTCGCGCAGGCGCTCCGCCAGCCGCACCAGCAGGGCGTCGCCCGCCGGGTGGCCGAAGGTGTCGTTGTAGAGCTTGAAGCCGTCGAGGTCGTACAGCAGCAGCGTGAACGGCGCGTCCTCGTCCGCGAGCGACTGCAGGCGCCGCGTCAGCGCCCGGCGGTTCGCCAGGCCGGTCAGGCCGTCGGTGAGCGCCTCGACGCGGAGGCGCTCGACGAGCGCGTCGTTCTCCCGGAACGCGAGCAGCGCCTGGGCGAGGACCGCGGCCAGCGCGCCGCAGGCCAGCACGATGGCGAGCGTCGGCGCGGACCGCACGTGGTCGGCCACCAGCACCGACAGGGCGACGAGGCCGAGCACGCCGGGAAGGAACAGGGTCGGGGCGTGCGGGCGCGGCCGGTGCCCCGGGCGCAGCGAGGAGGCGTGGGCCATCAGGAGCATCGCGGCCGGCCACGCCGTGTCGAGCAGGCCGCCCTCGACGTAGGTCCCCGCGGTGATCTGCCGGTAGTAGACGGCGTCGGCGACGCCTCCGAGCAGCAGCCCGCCGCCCAGCACGAGCCAGCGGGGCTCGAGCCGCCAGCCCTGAGCGGCGGCGAGGCCGACCACCACCGCCACGAGCGTGAGGTCCAGGGCGGGGTAGCCGAAGGCCGTGAGCGCGGCGAGCCCCCGGCCGCCGTCGGCCACGAACACCTCCCGCAGCCCGAACGAGGTCCCGGCGGCGCTCACCGCGAGCGCCGCGCCCGCCGCGTGCAGCCAACTCGTCACGGGACGCTGGCCGTGGCCCGTGGCGACGAGCCGCACGCAGCCCACCAGCACGAGCGGGTAGAAGGCGAAGTAGGCGAGGTCGCAGACCGTCGGCTGCCCGGACGGATCGCCGAGGCCGGCGGAGTAGGCGAGATCGCCGAGCAGCGACGCGGTGATCCCGGCGGCGATGAGGCTCCAGGCGCGCCACTCCCTCGGGTGCCGGCGGAGGTTGCGCAGGCAGATCGCGACGGCCAGCGCCATCAGCAGGTCGTAGAGCCCCTCCGAGATGAGCCGGTCCACGCGCGGGCCGCCGAAGCCCGTGAGGGCGTGGAGCCCGTGCAGCGCCACGCCGGCGCAGCAGGCGGCGCTCGCACGGGTGCTCCTCGAGGACGACCGCGCCATGGGAGACGCATCGGCCGCGGCGCCCTCCCTGCGGAGCCCGGCGCCCCGCAGTGGACGAACGCGCGAATCGGCGCGCGGACTGCGGACTGCAGAGCGCGCCCGCCTGCTCGGCGTCCTCGACGCGGAGCGCTCCCGCCTAGGCGGTGGCCTGCTCGCGCAGCGTCGTCGCGCTGCGGCCGCCCTCGAGCCAGATCTGCTGCTCGCGGCCGGGGCCGACGCCGACCTGGACGATCGGCACCCGTGTGTGCTCCGCCACGAACGCGAGGTAGTCGCGCGCGGCCTGCGGCAGCTCTGCCTCCGTGCGGCACTCGGTGAGGTCCTCGCTCCAGCCCGGCAGCGTGGTGTAGTCGCCGCGCGCGCGGTGCAGCACCGACTGGTGGTAGGGGAAGCTGTCGAACCGCGCGTCCTCGGGGCCGCGGTAGCCCGTGCAGACCTGCAGCTCCTCGAAGCCCGTGAGCACGTCGAGCTTCGTGATCACCAGCGCGTCGAGCGTGTTGAGTCGCGCGGCGTAGCGGAGGGCGACCAGGTCGATCCAGCCGCAGCGCCGCGGCCGTCCCGTGGTCGTCCCGTACTCGCGCCCGGCTTCCCGCAGGCGGTCGCCGGTCTCGTCGAAGAGCTCGGTCGGGAACGGGCCGGCGCCGACGCGGGTGGCGTAGGCCTTCGCGACGCCCCAGATCTCGTCGATGTCGTGGATCCCGACTCCCGCGCCGATCGTCGCGGCACCCGCCACCGGGTTGCTCGAGGTGACGAAGGGATAGGTCCCGTGGTCGATGTCGAGCATCGTGGCCTGGGCGCCCTCGAAGAGCGCGAGCTTGCCCTCGTCGAGGGTGCGCCAGACGAGCGCTGAGGTGTCGGCGATGTGCTGCTCGAGGCGGTGCCCGAAGGTCAGCAGATCCTCGGTCATCTGCTGGAGGTCGAGCCGCGGCGCCCAGCCGGGGTCGCGCTCGTAGGGGCGCAGCATGAGCTGCTTGGGGGCGAGCGCCGCCATGATCTTCTTCTTCAGGATCTTCTCGTCGAGCATGTCCTGCACGCGGATGCCGAGCCGGGCCGCCTTGTCGGCGTAGCACGGGCCGATGCCGCGCTTGGTGGTGCCGATCTCCTGCTTGCCGAGCCGCGCCTCGCCCGAGTGGTCCAGGGCGATGTGGTAGGGCATGATCACGTGCGCGTTGGCGGAGACCTTCAGGCCCGACACGTCGATCCCGGCGCGGCCCAGGCCGTCGAGCTCCCCGAGCAGGATGGCGGGGTCGACGACCACGCCGTTGCCGATGATGCACGTCTTCCCGGGGTAGAGGATGCCGCTCGGCACCAGGTGGAACTTGAACTCCTCGCCGTCGCGGACGATCGTGTGGCCGGCGTTGTTGCCGCCCTGGAAGCGGACGACGGCGTCGGCGCGCTCGGCCATGAGGTCGACGACCTTGCCCTTGCCCTCATCGCCCCACTGGGCGCCCACGATCACGAGTCCCGGCATGTCGCCGCAGTCTACGGCGAGCCGCCGGGCCCGCCGGGACCGGCGGCCGGGACGGCGCGGCCGGCCGAGCCGCGCGGATCAGGCGATGCGCCGCCGCGCGTCCTCGCCGTAGAGCGGCAGCACCTGGCACATCTCCTCCAGGCGCGACACGGTGCGCTCCTTGATCTGCTCGGCCAGCTCGCTGCCCTGCAGGTTCGTGGTGATGATCACCGAGCGCTCCTCCTCGTAGCGGGCGTTCACGATCGCGTAGAGCTGCTCGAGCACCCATTCGCTCGTCTTCTCCGCGCCGACGTCGTCGATGTGGAGCAGGTCGACCTCGGTGAGCTTGTCGAGCAGGCCGGTGTAGGAGTGGACCGCGTCCTCGTCGAAGGTCGTGCGGATCTCGGCCAGCAGCTTCGGCAGGGAGTAGATCGCGACGGTTCGCCCGGCGTCCAGCGCCGCCTTGGAGACGATCATCGCGAGCGTCGTCTTGCCCGTCCCCGGCCCGCCGAAGAGCCAGAGCCCGCGCCCGGCGTCGAGATTGGCGTCGAGCTCGCGGACGAAGGCCCGGACGGCGCGCACCTGCGGCGCCGCGCGCTCGGCGATCTCGGTGACCGGTGGCCGGTCGAACCCGACGCCGCGGTACTTCTTCGGGATCACCGCGGAGAGCACGGCGCTGCGCCGCCCGGCCATCCGCTCGGGCCGGCAGCGGCAGGGGTGGGCGCTCTGCGTCGCCTCGTCGTCGACGAAGCCCGAGCCGTCGCACGCCCCGTACGGGCAGGGGTCGTCGGGGCGGAGCATCAGTCGTACTCCCGCGTCATGCTGCGGAAGCGGGTGTACTTGCCCTGGAAGACGAGGTGGACCGTCCCGAGCGAGCCGTTGCGGTGCTTGGCGATCAGGAGCTCGGCCTCCCCGGGCGTCTCGGTGGTGTCCGGGAAGTAGTACTCGTCGCGGTAGATGAAGACGCAGAGGTCGGCGTCCTGCTCGATGGCGCCGGACTCGCGCAGGTCGGAGAGCATCGGCCGCTTGTCCGTCCGCGACTCGACGCCGCGGGAGAGCTGCGAGAGGGCGATGACCGGGACCTCGAGCTCGCGGGCCAGGATCT
The DNA here is from genome assembly GCA_964236905.1 of uncultured Solirubrobacteraceae bacterium. Taxonomy (GTDB): domain Bacteria; phylum Actinomycetota; class Thermoleophilia; order Solirubrobacterales; family Solirubrobacteraceae; genus Paraconexibacter. The sequence goes on from CAXSFZ010000004.1 coordinate 51,970, forward strand.
TCAGCCCCCGCGACATCTGGCCGACCTGCTCCACGCGGTTCTCCGTCCGCCCGTCGGGGCGCATGAGCTGCAGGTAGTCGACGATGATGAGGCCGAGGCCGCCGTAGTCGGCCTGCATCTGCTGGTGCAGGCGGCGGGACTTCGCGCGGACCTCGAGCACGCCGATGTCCGAGGAGTCGTCGACGAAGAGCGGCGCCGCGTCGTAGCGCGAGGCGGCGTCGAGGACCTTCTTCCACTTGCGCTCGTCCTTCAGGCGCCCCTTGCGCAGGTCGTCGCCCTCGATGCCGGCCTGCGAGGCGACGAACCGCTGGGCGAGCTCGCCCTCGCTCATCTCGAGCGAGAAGAGCGCGACGGGCATCGGGCGCTCCGGGTGCAGCGCGACGTTCTCGGCGATGTTGGTGACGAGCGCGGACTTGCCCATGGACGGCCGGGCCGCGAGGACCACGAGGTTGCCGGGCTGGAAGCCGCCGGTGATGGTGTCGAGGTCCGTGAAGCCCGAGGCGGTGCCGGTGAGGGCGATGCCGTCGGTCGAGAGCTTGTGCCAGATCCCGATCTCGTGGTCGATGATCGCGCCCGCGGCGACGAAGGCCTTCGTGGCGTCGTCGTGGGCGACCTCGAGCATCGCGCGCTCGGCCTGCTCGACGATCTCCTTGGGCAGCGACTCGCGGCCGTGGACGGAGGCCTGGATCTCGTAGGTCGCCTGCAGGAGACGGCGCATCAGCGACATCTCCTTGACGATCTCGCCGTAGCGCTTGATGTTGCCGACCGCGGGCACCGCGCCCGCCAGCTCGTCGATGCCCGCCTGGCTCCCGGCCGCGTCGAGCTGGGCGCGGGCACGGAGGTGCTCGGTCACCGTGAGCACGTCGATCGGCTCGGACTCGCGGTACAGCTCGACCATCGCGCCGAAGACCACGCGGTGGCGCTCGCGGTAGAAGTCGTCGGGCCGCAGCTGCGACTCGACGACGTAGGAGTACATCGCGCGGTCGGAGAGGAGCACGGCGCCGAGGACGCCCTGCTCCGCCTCGATGGAATGGGGCGGTGCGATGCCCTGCACGACGTTGTCGGGCGGTGGCGCGGCGTCGTAGCGGTGCTCGCTCATCGGCGGTTGACGATAACCCGCCCACCCCGGCCGAGCGCTCCCGTTCCCGCTCTGCGCGGACGGCTTGCGCAGCTCCTGCGCGACGACGCCACGGTGCGCGGGGCCGCGACGACGAAGCGCCCCGGTGGGGGGCGCTCGTGGTGCTGCATCGCCGCGGGAGCCGGGGGCTACTTCAGCTCGGTGACCATCGTCTTGACCGTCGCCTGGACGCCGGCGGCGACCTCGACGACGACCTGGAAGGTCCCGATCTGCTTGATCGGCTCCTCGAGGTGGATGTGGCGTCGGTCCACCGTGATGCCGCGCGCCTCGCGGATCGCGTCTGCGATGTCCTGCGTGGTCACGCTGCCGAAGAGGCGGCCGTCGTCGCCGGCCTTCTCGGCCAGCGTCAGGACGGTCTTGTTCAGCAGGTCCGCGTGCTCCTGGGCCTTGAGCGCCGCGTCGCGCTGCGCACGCTCCTGCGAGGCGGCGCGCTGCGCGGCCACCGCGACGGCACCCTTCGTCGCCGGCTGCGCGAGCTTGCGCGGCGCGAGGAAGTTGCGCAGGTAGCCCTTGGAGACCTCGACGACGGCGCCCTTGGCCCCGACCCCGTCGACATCCTGGAGGAGGATCGCCTCGGGCACGGCTAGCGGTCCTCGCGGTCGCGCCCGCGACCGCCGCTCGGGCGCTCTTCCTTGCCCGACTCGTTGACGTAGGGCAGGAGCGCCAGCTCCCGTGCCCGCTTGACGGCCGTGGCGACCTGGTTCTGGTGGCGGCGGCAGGCACCCGTGATCCGCCGCGAGCGGATCTTGCCCCGTTCGGAGATGAACTTCCGGAGCGTCGCGACGTCCTTGTAGTCCACCTGCTCGACCTTGTCCTTGCAGAACAGGCACGGCTTGCGGCGGCCGCTGCCGGGGCCGCCCTTCTTGTCACGACGCGGCTTGGTGCCGCTGTTGGAGCGCTGCTTGGCCAACGTGGTCAGTCCTCGGGTTCGGTCCGGGCGGGCGAACGCGCGCCGAGGGGCGCGCGAACGGTCATCCTAGCCGCTGCCGGGTGGGCGAGCGGTACCCACAGCACCAGCCGGACGCGAACGCCGCGGTCGTGCCACCGCGGCACGACCGCGCGAACCGCTCGGTCCGGCGCGAAGCAGCACGAATCCGCGTGAGTGGGTCGCCGCCGCCGCGGTGGGTGGGGCGCGAGCCGCCTGGGCCAGGCTCGAGCCGCCCGGGCGAGGCGCGAGCCACCTCGGTGGGCGGGAGCCGGCGTGGGTGGAGCGGGAGCCGCGGTGGGTGAGGCGCGAACCGCCTGGGTGGGGGCGATCCCCGCCTGGTACCGGGCGGGGATCGCCTAGAACGGGATGTCGTCGTCCCCCGTGGACGATCCCCCGCCCACCGGCGCTGCCGGGGCGAAGTCCGAGGTGTCCACCGGGACGTCCGAGCCGCCGGAGAAGCCGCCGCCGTTGGCGCCGCCCGAGTACGAGCTCCCGCCGCCGTAGCCGCCGCCGCTGCCCCCGCCCTCGCCGCCGTCGCGGCTACCGAGGAACTGCACGGAGTCGGCGATGATGTCGATCGACTGGCGGTTCTTGCCGGTCTCCTTGTCCTGCCACTCGCGCCATTCGAGGCGACCGTCGATCGCCACCGGCCGGCCCTTCGAGAGGAACCGCGCGGCGTTCTCCCCCTGGGCGCCGAAGACGGTCACGTCGAAGTAGTTCGGCTTGTCCACCCACTGACCCGAGCCGTCCTTGCGGCGCGTGTTGCAGGCCACGCGGAGCTTGCACACCTTCATGCCGCTCGCGGTGTCGCGCAGATCGGGGTCGGACGTGAGGTTGCCGGTGAGGACGACCCGGTTGATGTTGCTCGCCGCCATGGTGACGGGGCTCCTTTGCCGTTGCTGGTTGCTCTGGGGCCGATACTAGGCGGGGGTCCCGACGGGTCGCGGCGACGAGTCGGGCCGTGCGCGGTTCTTCCGCGATTTCGGTGCAGGGTCGGCGCAGAGCGCGGCGAATCGCCCGCTGCAGGCCCGCGCACGGACGTGAACGGGGACATGCGGCGGTTGTCCGCACCCGGACTCGTGGGCCGTCACAGCGGACCGACCGCGGCGTCGAGGCGTTGCGCGGGTGGCGCGAGGGTTAGCGCCGGTCGCCGCGGTCGCCGCGGTCGTCCTCGTCGCCCGGCACGTCGTCGCCACCGACGACGGCAGGCGTGTTGCGCAGATCCGGCGGGGGGCCGACCTGCGGGTGGAGCTTGATGATGCGGAACCGCTGGACGCCGTCGGTGATCCGGAGCGTGTGGTCCAGCGAGGAGAGGAGGGCCGGGTCGCCGTGGAACTGGATCAGGTGGTACTCGGCGTCGGTTCGCTTGTTCATCTCGAAGGCCGTCGCGCGGACGCCCCAGTCGTGCGTGCCGACGACCTCGCCCGAGGTGCGGATCGTCGCCTCGGTGTCGGCGAGGATCTGCTTCTTGCGCTCGTCCTCCGTCGAGGTGTTGAGCAGGAGCGTGAGGTCGTACGTGGGGTTCTTCGTGGCCATGAGCGACGCTCGACGGTAGCAAGGGGGGCGAGATCCCGGCGCGCGGCCCTAGTGGGGGTGATGGGTCACGAGCCGCTCCTCTCCCGCATCCGCTGGGGCAACGTCGCCCGCGCCGCCGCCGTCCTCGGCTGCCTCGCGCTCGTCGTCGCCTGGCCCCACCTCGGTCCGCGCGCCCCGGAGCCGCCGCCGTCGGCGCTGCTCGACGTGCGCGCGCCGCCGGTCGCCGCTCCGGCGGTCACGACTCCGGCAGGCGCGCCCGCGGCTCGAACGGCGACGGGACCGACGGGTGCCGCGGAGGGCGCCGGTGAGGGTCGTCCTGCGGCGAGCGGCGGCGCGTCGCCCGCGTCGCGACGTTCTGCGTCGTCGCGCCGCCGCGCCGCGCGGCCGACGTCCGGACGGCGCGAGGGCCGAAGCGGTCGCCGGACGGCCGCATCGGCCCGCTCGGCGCCTCGCGTGGCCTCCGCCTCGCCGCGCGGGAGCGCGCCTCGCGTGGCCTCGCCGCGCGGGAGCGCGTCGCCCGCGGCCAGCGCCCGCCGCGCCCCGGCCGCGCGGGCCCGCCGCGCCGCGCCCGCTCCGACCCGCCGCGCCCCGCCTGCTCAGACGCGCCGCGCCCCGCCTGCTCAGACGCGCCGCGCCCCGCCCGTTCCCGCGCCCGTTCCCGCGCGTCGCACCCCGCCCGTTCCCGCGCGGCGCGCGGCGCCCGCGCAGGCGGAGTTCGGTCCCGCCCCGTCCGAGTTCCCCGCGGGTGGCTGAGGTCGAGACGGCCGCGGGCGTCCGTGGGAGCGCGAGCGACTCGCCCGGCCCTGACCGCCGCCCGAGCCCGTCAGCTCAAGAGGCCGGCCTTCTGGCGGATGTCGTTCAGCTGGTCGTCGATCCAGTCGCCCGGGTCGCGGGCGGTGACGATCGCCTTCAGGCCGTCCAGTCGCTCCTGGCGCCGCTCGGGCGCCATGGTCAGCGCGCCGTGGATCGCGTCCGCCGTCTCCTGGATGTCGAACGGGTTGACCGACAGCGCGAACTCGCCGAGCTCCTCGTGGGCGCCCGTGTTCTCGCTGAGGATCGAGACGCCGCCGCGCTCGTTGAGCAGCGGCCCCTCCTTGGCCACGAGGTTCATCCCGTCGAACATCGCGTTGACCAACAGGACGTCGTAGTTCTTGTAGGCGGCGACGGCCTCCTCGAGGTCGTCGCGCAGCTTGAGCTGGATGGGCATCCAGTCCGGGGTGCCGTGGCGGTGGTTGACCACCGCGACGAGCGCCTCGATGCGCTCGAGGTACTCGGCGTACTCCGGCACGTCGGTTCGCGAGGGCATGAGCTGCGCGATGAAGGTCACCTGCTCGCTGAACTCGGGGTGCTGGTCGAGGAAGAGGTCGAAGGCGGAGAAGCCGCGCAGGACGTTCTTGGAGAGGTCGGCGCGGTCGACGCGCACGATCAGGTGCTCGCGCCGCCGGGTGTTGAGCGTCGCCTCGAACGCGGCAACCCGCTCCCGACCGGCGAGCGCCCGGGTCGCCCGCGCGTCGATCGGCAGCGGGTAGTGGCGGACCCAGACCTCGCGGTCGCCGACGCGCACCACGCCGCGATCGTGGTCGACGTCGAACTCCTCGAAGAGGTCGTCGCAGCACTGCAGGAAGTTCCGGCGGTAGAGCGAGGTGTGGAAGCCGACGATGTCGTTGGCGAGCACCCCGCGGTAGATCTCCTCGCGGATGGCCCGCGGCAGCACCCGCCAGGCGTCCGACTGCGTCCACGGGATGTGGATGAAGTGGTGGAGGAACGCGTCCGGGCGGGCGCGGCGGACGAGCGCCGGCAGCGTGTACAGGTGGTAGTCGTGGACCATGACCACGGGCTGCTCGACGTCCTCGATCTCCTCGATGACCGCGTCCGCGAGATCCTGGTTGACGGCGTTGTAGCCGTCCTCGAAGGCCTCGACCTCGTTGCGGCGGATGTCCGGGGCGTTGGACAGGTCCCACAGGTAGTGCTGGATGAACCACAGGATCGGGTTCGCGAAGATGTTGTAGAAGCGGTCGTAGGCGTCCGGGTCGGAGGCCACGAGCTTCACCTGGTACTCGCCGCCGGCCGGCGACTGGACCGCGATGGGCCGCCCCCCGGCCTCCTCGGCGCGCGCGATGTCCGCGTCGGTCATGGCCGAGGCGATCCAGGTGGCCTCGCGGTGGGAGGCCAGGCCGGTCAGCGCGGTCACGAGCCCGCCCGTGCCGCGCGAGACCGTCCCGTCGTCCTGGTAGGTCACGGGACCCCGGTTGGAGACCAGGACGAGCCGGCTGCCGTCGTCGCTCATGCGGCCGCGAACGCTAGCGCCGATCGGCGCCGGCGCCCACCCGACGCCCCGGAGCCCTCAGGCGGGCAGCTCGAGGGTGAACGTCGTGCGCCCGGGCTGGCTCTCCACGACCAGGCGCCCGCGCATGCGTTCCGCCAGCTCGTGGGCGATGGCCAGACCGAGGCCCGAGCCCTGCGCGTCGTCGGAGGTGATGAACGGCTCGAAGATGTGCGGGAGCATCGAGCGGTGGATGCCGGGGCCGAAGTCCCCGACCCCGACCCGGACGCGGCCGTTGCGCCGCGACGCGCTCACCACCATGTCGGTGCCGCCCGGCGTGTGGGTGATCGCGTTGTCGATGAGGATGCGCACCACCTGCGCGACCCGCTCCGGGTCGAGCTCGGCTCGGACCGGGTCGCCGGCGACACGGAGCTCGAGCCGCGAGTCGTGCGCGGCGAGCGCCGGCAGGAACTCGTGGGCGACGCGCCGGGCGAGGTCGGTCACGTCGGTGGGCTCCGTGCGGAGCACGAGCGAGCCCGCCTCGAGCTTCGAGAGGTCGAGCAGGTCGACGGCCAGGCGGCTCAGCCGGGCGACCTGCTCGCGCACCTGGACGAGGAACTCCGCGCGGGTCTCGGCGTCGAGCTCCTCGTCGGCGAGCAGCTCGAGGAAGCCGCCGAGCGAGAAGATCGGCGTCCGCAGCTCGTGCGAGGCGGTCGCGATGAAGCGCTTGCGCGCGGAGTCGAGCTCGGCGAGCTGGCGGCGCATGCCGTCCAGCGTGCGGGCCAGCTCGCCCAGCTCGTCCTGGCGGCTGACCGGGAAGCGCGCGGAGAAGTCGCCGGCCGCTACCCGCCGGGCGCCGGCCTGCACCGTGCGCACCCGCCGGGTGAGCCCCTGGGCGACGAGCAGGCCGGCCAGGAGCGCGAGGGCGATCGCCGCGCCGCCCGCGACCAGGACGCGCCGGCGCACGACGGCCACGCTCGCGTCGACGTCCCGCAGCGGGCTCGAGAAGACCACGACCCGGCCGACCCGCAGCTGCCGGGTCCCGGTCACCCTGAACGCGAAGGGCACCGCGACCTCGCCCACCCGGCCCGCCACGCCGGTCTCCGTGCCGCGCTCGGTCCGGTTGGAGCGCGCGGCGGTGGCGCCGAGCGGGAAGGCGAGCGACACGTCGCGCTCGGAGGCCGAGTCGGCCCCGGGCTCCACCGTGACGCCGTCGTCGGTGTTGACCACGAGCAGGACGGTGACCCGCGTGCCGGTCTGGTCGGCCGTGCGCTGGACGAGCCGCTTGAGCGTGGACTGCTGGACGTTCCTGCCGACCGCCTTCTTGAGCCGCGGCGCGTACTGGGCCGAGAGCTCGGCGAGGTCGGAGAGCTTGGCCGCGACGAGCCGCGTCTCCAGGCCGGGGAGCACCGCGACCGACACGAGCACCACCGCCGCCGCCGCGATGGCGAAGGAGGCCAGCGTCAGGCGGGCGCGCAGCGAGGTGAGCGCCCGCACGCGCGCTCAGGCGTCGGTGGTGTCGCGGAAGCGGTAGCCGACGCCGCGCACCGTGAAGAGGTACTCGGGCTCCTTCGGATCGACCTCAAGCTTCTCGCGCAGGTGCCGGATGTGCACGTCGATCGTCCGCGGGTCGCGGTAGGCCGAGTCGCCCCAGATCCGCGTGAGCAGCATGTCCCGCGTGAAGACGCGGCCCGGGGCGCGGGCGAGGGCCAGGACGATCTCGAACTCCACGAAGGTGAGCGTGATGGGGGCGCCGCGGACCTCCACGGCCCGCTTCGCCGGGTCGACGCGCAGCTCGTGGGTGGCGACGGGGGACTCCGCGTCGCCGTCCGCGGTCACCGGGGACATCCCGCCCCGACGCAGCGCCGCCTTCACGCGCGAGCGGAACTCCCGCATCGAGAACGGCTTGGTGATGTAGTCGTCGGCCCCGAGCTCGAGGCCGACGACCTTGTCGATCTCCTCCGCCTTGGCCGTGAGCATGATGATCGGCACCGAGCTGCGCGCCCGCAGCTTGCGGCAGACCTCGAGCCCGTCGACGCGGGGCATCATCACGTCGAGGACCACGAGGTCGAAGGGCTGCTCGGCGAAGCGGGCGAGCGCCTCGCGCCCGTCGGAGGCGCGCACCACCTCGTAGCCGTCCTTCTGGAGCGGGTAGCTCAGGAGCGTCTGGATCGCCTGCTCGTCGTCGGCCAGCAGGATGCGCGGAGGGCGGTCGGACATGGTGTCAGGGGATCGAGGCTCCCAGCGTAGCCCGGGTCGGGCCGCCACGACGTACCCTCCGCGGCTCGATGCTGGACCCGCGCACCTACCGGGCCGCGTTCGTGCCGGTCCTGGTGGCGGTGCTCGTGGCGGCCTTCTCCCTGCAGGCCCGTCCACGGCCGATCGGCACCACGCTGGCCCCCGACGCCTTCGACGGCGCCGACGCCCAGCAGACGCTGCAGGACTACGCCCACCGCTTCCCCGCCCGCCGGCCGGGGCAGCGCGGCGACGAGGAGCTCGCCGCGCGCGTGGCCCGGGACCTCTCCGTGCTCGGCCCCGGCGCGGTGCACGCCTACCGCGCCGACGCGCAGACCATCGACGGCCGGCAGCGGCTGACGACCGTCGTGGCCACCCGCCCCGGCCGTTCGGGGCCGGGGCTCGTGGTGGTCGCGCACCGCGACGCGGCCCACGGGCCGGCCACCGCCGAGCTGTCCGGGACCGCCGTCCTGGTCGAGCTCGCCCGCATCGCCGCCACGGGGCGGCTGCGGCGCAGCGTCACCTTCGTCTCCACGAGCGGCGGCAGCGGCGGCCTGGCCGGGGCGGCCGCCGCGGTGGCGCGCCTGCCCCGGCCCGTGGACGCCGTCCTGGTGCTGGGCGACCTCGGCTCCCGGTCGGTGCACAAGCCCTGGGTGACGGGGTGGTCGAACGGCGGGGGGAGCGCGCCGCTGCGCCTCCAGCGCACGGTGGAGGCCGCCGTGCGCGCCGAGGCGCGGCAGGCGCCGGGCGGGCTCCACGCCAGCGCGCAGTGGGCGCGGCTCGCCTTCCCCGCGACGCTCGGGGAGCAGGGCGCCTTCGGCGCGGCGGGCCTCCCGAGCGTCCTGGTCTCGGCCGGTGGCGAGCGGCCGCCCGCGCCGTCGGCCCCCGTCGAGGAGGGCCGCCTGACCGCCTCCGGGCGGGCCGTGCTCCGCACGGTCTTCGCGCTGGACAACGGCCCGGACGTCGCGGCCGGGCCCGAGCGGGCGCTCGTGGTCCGGCGCAAGGTGCTGCCGACCTGGGCGGTCCGGCTGGTGGTCGCCGCGGCGCTCCTGCCGGTCTGGGTCGCCGTGCTCGACGGGGCGGCCCGCGTCCGCCGGCGGCGCCTGCCGCTCGGCGCCGCGCTGCGGTGGGCGCTCGCCACCGCCGTGCCCTTCGCGCTCGTCGCGCTCCTCGCCCGCGCGCTCGGGGTGGCGGGGCTGCTGAGCGCCCACCCGGGCGCTCCCGTCCCGGCCGGCGTGGTGGCCGTGGACGGCAGCGCCGTGGGGGCGCTCGTGGCGCTCGGGCTCACCTTCGTCCTGGGCTGGGTCGGTGTGCGGCCCGCCGTCCTGCGTGCGGTCGGGGCGCGGGAACCCGTCGGCGACGCGCACGCCGCGGCCGTCGCCCTGGTCGTGGCGGCGGTGAGCCTCGGGGTGTGGGTGGCCAATCCGTTCGCGGCGGCGCTGCTCGTGGTGCCCGCCCATCTGTGGCTGCTGGCCGTCGCGCCCGAGGCGCGGCTCCCGCGCGGCGTCGCGGCCCTCATCGCCCTCCTCGCCCTGCTGCCGGCCGGGCTGGCGCTGCGGAGCGTCGCCCTCCAGCTCGGCTACGGGCCCGGGGACGCGGCGTGGAGCGCCGTGCTCCTCGTGGCCGGCGGGCACGTCGGGCCGCTGGCCTGGCTGACCTGGGCGCTGCTGGGCGGCGCCGGGGTCGGCGTGGCGGTGCTCGTCGCCCGGCGCCGGCCCGAGGCACCGCCCCAGGCCGCCGCGGTCGCGGTGCGCGGGCCGCGGAGCTACGCCGGGCCCGGCTCGCTCGGCGGCACCGACTCGGCGCTGCGGCGCTAGGGCGTCGCAGCGGCCGGCCGGCGGCACGCGAGCGTCGAGAAGTCGTCCAGCGGCGTGGCCCGCGGCTCAAGAGCGACGGCGACGGCGTCCGATGCCCGCCGTGCGCCGCTCCCCGACCGCAGCACCCACCCCATGATCACTGACCTCCGCTCCCCCGCCCACCGCCCGACGCTGCTGCGCGAGCTCAAGCACCGGATCGACGCGCGCGCCTACGTCGTCGACCCCGTGCAGGTCGCCGAGGCCGTGCTGCGCCATGGCGTCCTCGGACCGATCAGCCCAGGCGGTGCTCGAATCCGGTCAGCCTGACCGCGGCCCCGCCGCGCCGGAGCCGCACGGCGGGCGGGCCGGCACCGACCGTGCCGACGAGCCGCAGCCCGCAGCCCGCGAGCGCCGCCGCCGGGCCGCAGGCGCACAGCTCGTAGTCCTCGCCCGCCGTGGCCGCCAGCGCGTCCGCCTCCACGCCGAGCGCGGCGGCCACCTCGGCCACCCCGGGCGCCACCGGCAGCGCGTCGAGGTCGAGCGCGAGCGCCACGCCGCTCGCCCGGGCCAGGTGGCCGGCATCGGTGGCCAGGCCGTCGGAGAGGTCGATCAGCGCCCGGGCGCCGGCCCGGGCCAGCGCCGCGCCGAGCGCGAGCCGTGGGAGCGGGCGCAGGTGGGCCGCGACGAGCGCGTCCGCGTGCGGCGTCGCGGTGCGCGGCGCGCGCCCCTGGAGCAGGGCCAGGCCGGCGCCGGAGGCGCCGAGCGTGCCGCTGACGCCGACCGCGTCGCCCGGCCGGGCGCCGTCGCGCCCCACCACGTCGGCCTCGGTGGCCGCCCAGCCGACGACGGTCACCGAGAGCAGGAGCGCCGGCGCACGCGTGACGTCCCCCCCGGCGATGGTGAGCCCGGTCCGCGCGGCGAGCGCCTCCAGCCCGTCGACGAGCCCGAGCGCCTCGGCGCGGCCGAGGTCGGGCGGGGCGCCGAGCACCACGTAGGCCTCGCCGGGCTCCACGGCGCCCATCGCCGCCAGGTCGGAGGCGGCGCCGGCCAGCGCGCGCCAGCCGATGTCCTCGCTCGTAACCCCCGGATGCCCGCGCAGGAAGTGGACGCCGTCGACCATCGCGTCCGTGCTCGTCACCGCCAAGGCTCCGGCGCGCACGACGGATGCGTCGTCGCCCGAGCCGCGGAGGAGGCGGGTGGAGCGGACCGCCAGCCGCTCCTGGAGCGCGGCGATCAGGTCGCGCTCGCCGCCGGACGGAGGCAGTGCTACCGGTGGCGGTAGACGATACGGGCGCGGCTCAGGTCGTACGGCGAGAGCTCGCAGCGGACCCGGTCGCCGGGGAGGATGCGGATGCGGAAGCGGCGCATCTTGCCCGCGACGTGGCCCAGGACCTCGTGGTCGTTGTCGAGCTTCACGCGGAACATCGCGTTGGGCAGCGCCTCCACGACCTCCCCTTCGAACTCGACCTTCTCTTCCTTGGCCATTGCGCCACAGCCTAGCCGCCCGGGGGTGGCCCGGCCGGCGTCCTCAGGGTGTCGTCGGCGTGCCGCCGGCCCCCGCGGTGCCGCCGCCGGCGGTCCCCGGGGAGGCCGGCGCGCCCTGCGGCGGCGACTCGTAGGCACCGGGCGGATAGGCGCCGCCGGGTGACGCCGCGCCGCCCGGCGTCGACCCCGCGCCGGGCGTGAGGCCGCCGCCGGCGCCGGTGCCGGCGGCGCCCGACGGCGTCTGCGTCGCGTCGGGCTCGGCGCCACCGCGCTCCCGGAAGAGCCTTCCGAAGAAGGGCTGCGCGACGAACGGCACCTTAGGCTCCGGCCAGTCGGCGCACTGGGTGCCCTTCACGGCGTCGGTCATGTAGTCGTGCCAGATCGAGGCCGGCGCCTTGCCGCCGAACATCGTGCCCCAGCCCGGTACGGCGTCCATGGCCTTGCCCTGCGGGCCGGGGTAGCCGACCCAGACCGCGGTGTTCAAGTCGCGGGTCATGCCGTCGAACCAGGCGTCCTTGAAGCCGCTCGTGGTGCCGGTCTTCCCCGCCGCGACGCAGTCGCTCAGGCGCGCCGCGGTCCCCGTGCCGGAGGTGATGTTGCCCTTCATCGCCTGGATCGCCTCGTGGGTCATGCCGTCGGTGAAGACCTTCGTCTTGCGGACGCGGCCCATCTTGCGGTCGACGGTCCCGTCCGCGAAGCGCACGCTGGTCACCGCGATCGGCTTGACCCGCGACCCGCCGTTGTTCACCGAGGCGTAGGCGCGGGCCATCTCCAGGGGGGAGACGCCCTCCTCCAGGCCGCCGAGCGCCTCGGCGGGGTAGGAGTTGAGCTTCGCCGTGATGCCCATGTCGCGCGCCGTCTTGGTGACGTTGGGCGGCCCGAGGTCCAGGTCGAGCTGCTGGAAGACCGTGTTGTCGGAGGTGACGACGGCCTGGAAGAGGGACTTCGCCTTGCCGGACTCGGCGCCGTCGGAGTTCGAGACGTCGATCGGGCCGTAGATCGGGTCGGTGAACTTCAGCTTGTGGGAGACGTAGCTCGTCCGGTTGATGTCGACCCCGCGGCGGATCGCGGTCATCAGCACGATGATCTTGAAGGTCGAGCCGGGCTGGCGGCGCCCCTGCGCGGCGAGGTTGAACTTCGAGCTGCCGTAGTTCGACGAGGAGGCCATCGCGCGGATGTAGCCCGTCCGCGGGTCGACCGTCGCCAGGGCCGAGGAGGGCGAGCCGGGGGCCGCGAGGTTCTTGCGGATCGCCGCGCGCGCGAGCTTCTGCAGCCGCAGGTCGATCGTGGTCGACACCTTCAGGCCGCCCGCGCGGACCTTCGCCGCGCCGTAGGTCCGGATGAGCTCGGCGCGGACGTAGTCGAAGAAGTAGTTCTCGCGGCGGTGGGTGTAGTAGCGCGTGGACTCGAGGCCGAGCGGCTTGCCGGCCGCCGCCGTCTCCTGGGCCGCGGTGATGTAGCCCGAGTCGCGCATCTGCGCCAGCACCTCGTTGCGGCGCTTGATCGCCGCCGCGGGATGCAGGCGCGGGTTGTAGCTCGTGGGCGCCTGCGGCAGCCCGGCCAGGAGCGCGCTCTCCTCGAGCGTGAGGTCACGCGGCTGCTTGTTGAAGTAGACGCGGGCGGCCGCCCAGATCCCGACGACCTCCTGGCCGCCCGGCGCGTTCCCGTAGGGCACGTTGTTGACGTACTTGACGAGGATCCACTGCTTGCCGCGCGCACCGGGGTGGCGGTCCTCGAGCTCCTCGGCCATCTTCGCCTCGCGGATCTTGCGCTTGTAGTCGCGCCGGCTGTCCTGCGAGTAGACGTTCTTGATCAGCTGCATGGTCAGCGTCGAGCCGCCCTGCACCGTGCCGCCGCTCTCCGCGTTCTTGATCGCCGCGCGGACCACGCCCTCGAAGTCGACGCCCTTGTGGTCGTAGAAGCGCTTGTCCTCGATGGCCACGGTCGCGTCCTTCAGCGACTGCGGGATGGAGGAGGAGGGGATCGTGCGCCGCAGGGTGCTCGACTCGATCACCCCGAGCTGCTTGCCGTCGGCGGCGTAGATGATCGAGTTCTGGCCCTGGTCCTTGGCCTTCAGGCTGTCCAGGTCCGGCGCGCCGTTGGCGATCGAGATGACGTAGCCGACCGCGCTGAGCACGCCGATGGCCAGCGTGGCGACGAGGACGCCGAGCGCGAGCAGGACGATGCGGCCGGGGCCGCCCTTGCTGCGGTTGCGGCGTCGTTGGCGGTCGCGACGGGACATGGCGGCGGGCTCGGAGGTCGGTGGGGACGGGGGCGGCGGCGGCGCCCCGCTGCCCGAGCGGGTCTCGATGGTAGCCCCACCGAGCCCCGGCCCGACGCACTAGCGCGGCGCCCGGACCCGTTCTTCGACGCCGGGGCCCGGATCCCCCTTCGCGCGGACCACGCCCGCGTCCCGGAGCGCGCGCAGCGCCTGCTCGCGGAGCGCGTGCTCGAGCCCGGCGCGCTCGGCGGGCGGTGCGTGGGCCCCGATCAGCAGCAGCCGCGCGCCGTCGGCGCTGGTCTCGGCCAGCCGCACGCCGACGTCCTCGAGGCGGTGGCGGAGCAGGTCCACCGCCGCGAGGACGTCCACCTCGCCGCCCAGCCAGAGCGAGGGCTCGACCGCCAGGGTCGGCCCGGCGATCGAGTCGTTGCGCAGCACCCCGGCGGCCAGCCGCTCGTTCGGCACGATCACCCGGGTCCCGCCCGGGGTACGCAGCCACGTGCTCGTGAGCCGCACGTCCTCCACGGTCCCCGACTCGCCCTCGAAGCCGACCACGTCGCCGATGCGCAGCGGCTGCGTGATCGCCAGCAGGACCCCGGCGATCGCGTTCGCGAGCGTCTGGCGCGCAGCGAAGCCGACCACGGCGGCGGCGATCGCGCCCGAGGTCAGCACCGCGCTGGCCACGTCGCCGACCCCGCCGAAGCGCCGCAGGGCGATCGCGACGCCGATCAGCACGATGGCCACGTCGGCCAGCCGCAGGAGGAAGCGCAGCCGCGTGTCGAGCTCGGGCCGCAGCTGCCCGCCGGCCACGGCGGTGGCCAGCCGGCGCCCGCGCCGGGCGGCCAGGCGGTGGAGCGCGAGCACCGCGGCGAAGGTCAGCGCCAGCACGCCCACGGCGATCAGCTCGTCCTGGTAGCGGGCGGTGAAGCGCTCGGCGGCGAGCAGGGCGAGCGGCATGGCGCCGGACGGTACCCCGGCGCCCGTGGTGCTGCTGGACGCGCTCGGCACCCTGCTGGAGCTCGCGCCGCCCGGGCCGCTCCTGGTGCGCGAGCTCGCGCTGCGCGGCGTCACGGTCGCGCCGGACCGGGCGCAGGCCGCGCTCCGCGTGGAGATCGCCTTCTACCGTGCAGGCCACCATCGCGCCGACGGCCCGGCGGCGCTCGCGGAGCTGCGGCGCGACTGCGCCCAGGTGCTGCAGCGGGAGCTCGGCGCCCCGGCCGCCCGAGCGCGCCCGGCGGACGTCGAGGCCGCGCTGCTCGCCGCGCTGCGCTTCGTCGCGCTGCCGGACGCCGCCCCGGCGCTCGCGGCGCTGCGGGCCGGCGGCGCCCGGCTCGTGGTCGCGTCCAACTGGGACGTCTCGCTCCACGAGGCGCTCGCGGCCACCGGCCTGGCCTCCTTGGTGGACGCGGCGATCTCGAGCGCCGAGGCGGGCGCCGCCAAGCCGGACCCGGCGCTCCTGCACCGGGCGCTCGCCTTGGTGGACGGCCGGGCCGAGGACGCCTGGATGGTCGGGGACGACCCCGACACGGACGTCCCCGCCGCCCGGGCGGCGGGGATCCGCCCCGTCCTCGTGCGCCGCGAGCCCCCCGGAGATCCCGGAGCGCCGGACACGGTGCCCGCGGACGTGGTGCGGCTCGGGTCGCTGGCGGGGCTTCCCGCGCTCGTCCGCTACCGTCGTCTGGGAGCCTGATGTCCTCCGTCCAGCCGAACGAGCTCGCGCGCACGCCGCCGCCGCCCGAGCGCCCGGAGCTGCCCGACGGCGGGGCGCCGACGCCGCCCCGCTGGGGACCGGGTCTGGCGGCGCTCGGCTTCGCGGTCGGCCTCGGCCTCACGCTGGCCGGCGCGCTCGTCATCACCCTCGTGGCCGTCGCCTTCGGCGCCGACGCCCAGCGCCTGCCGAGCGGGGTCAACGTGCTGCTCACGGTGGCGCAGGACGGCGCCTTCGTCGCTGCGGCGGTCTACGTCGCGAGCCGGGTCGCGCGGCCGGCGCCCTGGCAGTTCGGCCTGCGCGGCCTCCGTCCCGGCCCGTTCGTCGTCTCGGTGCTCGTGGCGCTGGTCTCCTTCCTCCTGCTCTCGCTGCTTTACGACGCGGTCGTCCACGTCGGCAAGCAGAAGGAGCTGCCCGATCAGCTCGGCGCCGACGGCGGGACGCTCGCGCTGGTCGCCGCGGCGTTCCTCGTGACCGTGATCGCCCCGGTGGCCGAGGAGCTCTTCTTCCGCGGCTTCGTGTTCACCGCGCTGCGCACCTGGAGGGGGACGTGGGTCGCCGCCGGGCTGACCGGGCTCGTCTTCGGCGCGATCCACGCCGGCTCGGCACCCGACGTGCTCGACCTGCCGATCCTCGCGGTCTTCGGCACGGTGCTCTGCCTGCTCTACGCGCGCACGCGCTCCCTGTATCCGTGCATGGTCCTGCACGCGCTGAACAACTGCAGCGCCTTTGCGGGGACCCGTCACGGGTGGACCTGGCAGCTCGTCCTGCTCTTCGGTGGCGCGCTCGGCTCGATCGCCCTGCTCGCCCTGCTCGTCCGGCGGCTGGCCGGGCCCGCGCCGGCGCTCGTCGGTTGAACGTCCACCACCCGGCTTGCGACCGGGCGCGCGCCCACTAGGATCGCCGCCGTGCGCACCGCGACCGCCGTCCTCACCGCCCTGATCCTGCTCGCGGTGCCGGGGGTGGCGAGCGCCGCCGGCCCCACCGGGCCGACGGGACCGACCGGGGCCACCGGGCCGGTCCCGGCGCCCGTGCCCGCGCCGGCGCCCGTGGCGGGCAAGCTCACCCTGCGCGCCGAGCGCGTCGGGGGCAGCCGCACCGTGCTGGCCGGCGCGCGCTGGCGGGTGCGGGGCACGCTCACGCCCTTCGTCGCCGGGCAGCAGGTGGTCGTGCGGTTCTCGCGCGGCGCCAAGCGCCTGGCCAAGCGGACGGTCACCCTCCGGGCCAGTCGCACGGGCGGCAGCGGCGGGTTCCTGATCGCCTTCCGCACCCGGGGAGCCGGGCGCGTGACCGTGCGCGCCGCCCACGCCGCCTCCCCGGCGCTGGCCGCGGTGGCCGCCCGGTCGACCTCCGTCGACGTGCTGCCGCTGCGCGTGGGGCGCGGGTCCAGCCCCACCGCCGTGCGGACGCTGCAGGAGCGCCTCGCGGCGCTGGGCTACGTCGTCGGCCGCCGCGGCTCCTTCGACGCCGCGACCGCGCGCGCCGTCACCGCCTTCCGCAAGGTGACCGGCATCGCGCGGACGAGCCGCGCCGACGCGGCGGTCTTCCGGCGGCTGGCGCGCGGGCAGGGCGCCTTCAAGGTGCGGTTCCCCCGCCACGGCCGCCACGTCGAGGCGGACGTCTCGCGGCAGGTGCTGGCGCTGATCGGCTCCGGCGGCAAGGTGGAGCGCATCTACACCACCTCCACGGGAACCGGGGGGACGCCGACGATCCTCGGCTCGTTCATCTGGGAGTGGCAGAGCCAGGGCGTAGCCG
>CAXSFZ010000004.1:69044-125866 GCA_964236905.1 uncultured Solirubrobacteraceae bacterium
TCAGGGTCTACCGCAAGGACCCCGGCACCAACGCGAAGGGGATGTTCGACTCCTCGTACTTCATCCGCGGCTACGCGATCCACGGCTACGCCTCCGTGCCGACCTACAACGCGAGCCACGGCTGCCTGCGGGTGCCGATCCCCGACGCGGCGAGCATCTTCCGCTGGATCCGGTACGGCACGCCGGTGGACACCTACCGCTAGCCGCCGGCCGAGCCGATGGACGCCGAGCAGCGCCTGGTGGCCGAGCTGCGCACGCACGCCCTCGTGCTCGGGGAGGTGGTGCTCACCTCGGGCGCGGTCGCCCAGTACTACGTGGACGCCAAGCGGGCGATCCTCCTGCCGGCCGGCTTCGCCGCCCTCGGCGAGCTGGTCGCGCGGCACGCGCACGCGTGGGGGGCCACGGCGGTCGGCGGGCTCACGCTCGGCGCCGACCCCGTCGCGTGCGCCGCGCTGGCCGGCGGCTTCGCGGGCAAGGCGTTCCTCGTGCGCAAGGAGGCCAAGGCCCACGGCCTCGCCCGGCGGGTGGAGGGGCCGCTGCTGACGCCGCAGGACCGCTGCGTGGTGGTCGAGGACGTCGTGTCGACCGGCGGCTCGACGGTCCAGGCCATCGAGGCCCTCGCCAGCGAGGGCCACACGGTGGCCGGCGTGATCAGCGTGCTCGACCGGCTGATGGGGGGCGCGGAGGCGATCGCCGCTGCGGCCAGCGGCGCCCCGTATCTGGCACTGACGACGATCGACGACGTGTACCCCGGGCGGCCCGACCGCGACTAGCCTCCGGCGCGCGCCCTCGTAGTTCAACGGATAGAACGAGCGCCTCCTAAGCGCTAGATGCAGGTTCGATTCCTGCCGAGGGCATGCGGTAAGCGCTGCGGACCAGCGGAGGTCAGCGAACCTCACCGCGCCGCCCGGATGGGACCGTCGGTCCAGCGCGTGCGCGTCCGGTTGCGCCGCGGTGCCGACCTGCGGTCCAGACCGGCTGCACGTGCTCCGTGACGGGTCTATGCTTCCCGCCGTTCACCGCTCAGTGCGCGGTGGACACCGGCGCACCGCCTCGCGGGAACCGGCTGCACGACCCGACCTGGGAGAGCCCTGATCACCCCGCCGCCTCCAGCCACCACCGGACCCGCCGCGTGAGCACCGTCACCTCGGAGGCGTTCGTCGAGCCCGACGACGCCGAGCTCCCGGTGGGGAGCGAGACGGCGGCGGAGATCGCCGCGCGGTCGCCGCTCCAGCTCTTCTGGCGCCGCCTCAAGAAGGACAAGCTGGCCCTGGCGGCGCTGGCCTTCGTCGTCCTGATCGTCGCGACGGCGGTGCTCGCCCCGGTCATCGTGAGCGTCGCCGGCACCCCCGACCCGCAGACGCAGAACGCCGACCTCACCGACGACTTCGGCTCGCCGCTCGGCCCGAACGCGAAGGCCACGACCGCCTCGCAGGACGGGAGCTTCGCCAAGGCGGGCCCGTTCGGGACCGACAAGCGGGGGCGCGACGTCTTCTCGCGCACGGTCTACGGCGCGCGCGTCTCGCTGGAGGTCGCCTTCATCGCCACGGCGCTCATCATCCTCATCGGGGTCACCCTCGGACTGCTCGCGGGGTATTACAAGGGCTGGGTGGACACGGTGCTCACCCGGACGATGGACCTGATGCTCGCCTTCCCGGTCCTCGTGCTGGCCATCGGGATCGGCGTGGCCTGCTCGGGGACCGACGGCTGCCTGGGCGGCCTCCTCCAGCCCGGGCTGACCGTGGTGATCTTCGTGATCACGCTCTCCACGTGGCCGTACATGGCGCGCATCGTGCGCGGCCAGGTGCTCTCGCTGCGCGAGAAGGAGTTCGTCGAGGCCTCGCGCTCGCTGGGCGCCTCGGACCGGCGGATCCTCTTCAAGGAGATCCTCCCGAACCTCGTGGCGCCGATCATCGTCTACGGGACCGTGCTCATCCCGCAGAACATCCTCTTCGAGGCCGCGCTCTCCTTCCTCGGCGTCGGGATCGACCCGAGCAAGCCGAGCTGGGGGGCGATGATCTCCGACGCCACCTCGATCTTCCGCGACGCCTGGTGGTACATGACCTTCCCGGGGCTCGCCCTCCTGCTCACCGTCCTCGCGTTCAACCTCGTCGGGGACGGGCTGCAGGACGCCCTGAACCCGCGAACCGCCAAGTGAAGACCTCACGGGCACTTCCAAGGACCTTCGGGGCACTGGGGCCCCGAACACGAAAGGACCACGTATGACAAGCAGCTCGCTGCGCGCACTCGCTCTGGGTGCTGCCGCTGCGTCCTCCCTGCTCGTCGCCGCCTGCGGCGGCAGCGACAGCAGCTCGACGTCCTCCTCGAGCTCCTCGGGCGCAGCCCCCACCACGTCCACCGCCGGTGCCCCCGCCGGCAAGCAGGGCGGCGTCCTCAACCAGCTCAACACCTCGGGCGACGTCGACTACCTCGATCCCGGCCATACGTACTACACGATCGGGTACCAGGTCGCCTACGCGATCGGGCGGCCGCTCTACGGCTTCAAGCCGGGGCAGGCCGACCCCGTCCCCGACGTCGCCGCCGCGGCCCCGGAGATCGCGGCGGACAATAAGTCCATCGTGGTGAAGATCAAGAAGGGCATCAAGTTCGGCCCGCCGGTCAACCGCGAGGTCACCACGAAGGACATCAAGTACGCGATCGAGCGCTCGTTCTCGGCCAACGTCGGGGGCCAGTACGCGACGGCCTACTTCGGCTCGCTGAAGGGCGCGCCGAAGAAGCCGACCGACGGCGTCAAGCCGATCTCCGGCATCACCACGCCGGACGACCAGACGCTGAAGCTCGAGCTGGCCAGCGCGCAGGCACCCGGCGTCGCGGGGGCACTGGTCATGCCGATCACCATGCCGGTGCCCGAGGAGTACGCGAAGCCGTTCGACGCGAAGAGCCCCTCGACCTACAACACGCACGTCGTCGCCTCCGGGCCCTACATGGTGGCCAACGACGCCGACGGCACCCTGACGGGCTTCAAGCCGGGCAAGTCGATCAAGCTGATCCGCAACCCCAACTGGGACAAGGCGACGGACTTCAAGCCGGCCTACCTCGATGCGATCAACCTGAAGACCGACGTCGCCGACGCCTCGGTCGCCGCGCAGCAGATCCTGAAGGGCAGCAGCCTGTCGAGCGACGAGAACCCACCCGCGGCGGAGCTCAAGCTCGCGGTGCAGAAGTACAAGGGGCAGTTCCAGACCGTGCCCGCCGGCGGCTACCGCTACTTCCCGATGAACACGACGATCAAGCCGTTCGACAACATCAACGTGCGCAAGGCGGTGATCGCGGGGTTCGACCGTGAGGCGGCGCTGAAGGCCCGCGGCGGCAAGTTCACGGGCGACGTCCCGTCGCACTTCCTGCCGCCCCAATTCCCGGGCTACGACGAGGCCGGCGGGGCGAAGGGCACCGGGGCGGACTTCCTGGCCAATCCGCGGGGGGACATGGCGGTGGCCACGAAGTACATGAAGGCCGCGGGCTACCCGTCCGGCAAGTACACCGGCGGCGAGACGTTCCTGATGGTCTCGGCGACGGCGGACCCGAACAAGGCCCAGGCCGAGGTCGCCCAGGCGCAGCTCGAGAAGCTCGGGTTCAAGATCAAGCTGCGGCTCGTGCCGCAGGACTCGGTCTACACGGAGTACTGCCAGGTCCCGAAGAAGAAGGTCGCCGTCTGCGGCGGCGCGGGCTGGTTCAAGGACTACCAGGACCCGCAGTCGATGCTCGAGCCGACCTTCAAGGGCTCGAACATCTCGCTGAGCGGCAACAACAACAACCTGGCCCAGCTCAACGACCCGAAGATCGACGCGGCCATGGACAAGGCGGCGCTGCTGCAGGGCGACGAGCGCCTCAAGGCCTACGGCGAGATCGACAAGATGATCACGCTCGACGCACCCGCGGTCCCGTTCGACTGGGACAAGACGACGGTGATCTGGTCCAAGAACGTCCAGGGGGTCGTCAACGACTACTACACGACGCTCGACTTCGACTTCGCGTCGCTGAAGTAGCAGCCTCGCCACGCACGACCGGCGCGCCGTCCCCCGGGCGGCGCGCCGGTCGCGCTCCTCCTCCTCCGGGACCCCCATGGGCATCTTCATCATCCGCCGTCTCCTCTGGACCGTCCTGCTGCTGCTCTTCGTGGTGGCGCTGACGTTCCTCATCTTCAACATCCTCCCGACGGGGGATCCCGCCCTTATCCGGGCCGGGCGCAACGCGACCCCGGCGAGCATCGCGGCCATCCGGGAGCAGCTGCACCTCTCCGACCCGGTCTACTCGCGCTTCTTCGACTACCTGAAGCAGCTCGTGCTCCACTTCGACTTCGGCACCTCCGTGTTCGGTGACGCCCAGGTCCGGCCGTTGATCTTCGAGGCGCTGCCCAACACGCTCATGCTCGTGCTCGGCGCGGCGGTCATCTGGTTCGTCTCCGGGGTGGTCATCGGCACCATCTCCGCCGTCCGCCGCGGCAGCTTCCTCGACCGCTTCGCGATGACCTCGGCGCTCGTCGCGATCTCCGCCCCGGTCTACTGGCTCGGGCTCGTCGCGCTCTACGTCTTCTCGAGCGATCTCGGCAAGTTCCCCGTCTTCCCGGCGGCCGGGACCTACGACGCCTCGAAGGGCGCGTTCTCCCACATCTCCTCGCTGTTCCTGCCCTGGATCGTGCTCGCGGCCTCGTTCGCGGCGATCTACGCCCGCCTCCTGCGTTCGAACCTCCTCGAGGTGATGAGCGAGGACTACATCCGGACCGCCCGCGCCAAGGGCGTGAGGGAGCGCCGGGTCATCTTCCGCCACGGCCTGCGCTCGGCCATCACGCCGATCATCACGGTGCTCGGCCTCGACATCGGCATCCTCGTCGGCGGGGCGATCCTCACCGAGTCGGTCTTCGGGATCCCGGGCATCGGCAAGCTCTCCTTCGACGCGATCCAGCGCAACGACATCAACATCGTCCAGGGCTCCACGCTCTTCCTCGCCCTCGGCGTCTGCCTGATGAGCCTCACCGTGGACGTCCTGTACGCCTTCCTCGACCCGCGCGTGAGGTACTAGCCGATGGCTCCGCTGCTGGAGGTCGAGGACCTCCGGGTCCACTTCCGCACCGACGACGGCGTCGTCAAGGCCGTCGACGGGATCTCCTACTCGATCGAGCCGGGGCAGACGCTCGGGATCGTGGGGGAGTCGGGCTCGGGGAAGTCCGTGAGCTCGATGACGGTGATGGGGCTGACCCGGGCGAAGAACGCGGAGATCACCGGGTCGATCCGCTTCGACGGCCAGGAGCTGCTCACCGCCTCGGAGCCGCAGCTGCGGGCGGTGCGCGGCGGCCCGGTGTCGATGATCTTCCAGGATCCGCTCAGCTCCCTGCACCCGATGTACACGATCGGCCGCCAGCTCGTCGAGGCCGTGCGCGTCCACCAGGAGGTGACGAAGGCCAAGGCGCTGGACCGCGCGGTGGAGATGCTCGGCCTGGTCGGGATCCCGGATCCGCGCCGGCGGGCGGACTCCTACCCGCACGAGTTCTCCGGCGGCATGCGCCAGCGCGTGATGATCGCCATGGCGCTGTGCAACGACCCGAAGCTGCTCATCGCCGACGAGCCGACCACCGCGCTCGACGTGACCGTCCAGGCGCAGATCCTCGAGCTCCTCGAGAAGCTCAAGCGCGAGCTGGACACCGCGATCGTGCTGATCACCCACGACCTCGGCGTGGTGGCCGAGGTGACCGACGACATCGCGGTCATGTACGCGGGGCGCATCGTGGAGAAGGCCTCCCGCGACGCGATCTTCGCCGCCCCCGAGCATCCCTACACCTGGGGGCTCCTGCGCTCGATCCCGCGCCTGGACTCCCCGCGCGACGAGGCGCTGGTGCCGATCCCGGGCCGGCCCCCGTCGCTCATCACCCCGCCGTCGGGCTGCTCGTTCCACCCGCGCTGCCCCTACGTGCGCGAGGCGCACACCCGCGTCGAACCGCAGCTCGAGCCCGTCCCGGGCGCGCGGGACCACAGCGTCGCCTGCCTGCTGGCCGCGCCGACCCGCAAGGCGCTGTGGGCCGCGCTGGCCGACGGCGCCGATCCCGAGGCGGCCAAGGCCGTCGCCGAGCCCGCCGGCTCCGTCCGGCTCGAGGAGCGCAGCTGATGGCGGCCGGCGACCCGCTGATCGAGGTGCGCGACCTCGTCAAGCACTTCCCGATCAAGAAGGGCCTGATCCTGAACAAGCAGGTCGGCGCCGTGCAGGCGGTGGACGGCGTCTCCTTCGACATCGTCGAGGGCGAGACGCTCGGCATCGTCGGGGAGTCGGGCTGCGGCAAGTCGACGACGGCGCGGCTGCTGACGCGGCTCCTGGACCCCACCTCGGGGACGATCTCCTTCCAGGGCAAGGACATCGCGTTCCTGTCGCGCCGGGAGCTCAAGCCGCTGCGCCGCGACATGCAGATGATCTTCCAGGATCCCTACTCGTCGCTGAACCCGCGCAAGACGGTCGGCTCGATCATCGCCGAGCCGTTCGTGATCCACGGGGCCGAGCCGAGCGAGAAGCAGCGCCGGCTGCGGGTGCAGGCGCTCATGGAGCAGGTCGGCCTGAACCCCGAGCACTACAACCGCCTGCCGCACGAGTTCTCCGGGGGCCAGCGCCAGCGCATCGGCGTGGCCCGGGCCATCGCGCTCAAGCCGAAGCTCATCGTGGCCGACGAGCCGGTCTCCGCGCTCGACGTCTCGATCCAGGCGCAGATCCTGAACCTGCTGCGCGAGCTCCAGCGCGAGCTCGGGCTGACGATCGTCTTCATCGCGCACGATCTCTCGGTCGTGCGCCACATGTGCGACCGCATCGCGGTCATGTACCTCGGGCGGATCGTCGAGCTCGCCGGCGCCGACGAGCTGTACGCGCGCCCGCGGCACCCCTACACGGGGGCGCTGCTCTCGGCGGTGCCGGTCCCCGACCCGCGCCTGGCCCGCACGAAGGTGCGCCAGGTGCTGGGCGGGGACGTGCCCTCGCCGAGCGATCCGCCGCCCGCCTGTCGCTTCCACACGCGCTGCCCCAAGGCGGTCATGGGCACCTGCGACGTCGAGGACCCGCCGCTGACCCCGAAGCCGGGCGGCAACCTCGCGGCCTGCCACTTCCCGCTCTCCGACCAGGAGATCGCCCTGCGCGTGCCCACCGCCGCGGCGTAGCCGCGCGGCCCGTCCGCGGCCCGGCGGCTCAGGCGGCCTCGTCGTCCTCCTCGTAGAGCGACTCGGAGGCCAGCTCGCGGTTGCCGGCACCCCACAGCTTGATGTCGAGCACGTCGCCGCGGTAGTCGTCCGGGGCGACGAGGGTGAAGCGCTCGTCGGCGAGGGCGCACTGGTCGACGGCGAGGCCGGCGAGCTCCGCCGTGACCACGCGCCCCCCGCGCACGAGCGGGCGCCCCCAGACGAGGGTCACCTGCGCCGCGCGGTCGTGCTCGCCGCGCCAGGTGGCGATCACGTCCTCGCAGAGGTCGAGCTTCCAGTCCGGGTTCTGCTCGGCGACCTCGGCGGTGAACTCCGCGGTCGCGTCGAGGTCGGTCGGCTCGTCGTCGCCGGTGGCCGGGACGAAGGAGACGTGCCCGTAGAGCTCGTAGCCCGTGGTGGTGCGGCTCGTGACCGGGACGTAGGTGCGCCCGCCGTAGGTGCGGTCGGGATACCAGACGAGGTCGCCGGCCTGGCCGAGGTCCTCGCCCTCGTCGTCGAGGCGCAGGCAGGCGGCCAGGAACTCGACCCGCAGCCGGTCGGCCCAGCGGCCGTAGGGCAGCTCGTCCTGCGGGGGCTCGGCGGCGAAGGCCATGACGAAGCGCTCGGTCGGCGGCATGGCGCCCGAGTCTACGTCGCCGCCCCGCGACCGGGCTCAGAGCCCGACGGCGTCCTTCGCCCGGGCGACGAGGTCGTAGTGGGCCACCGCCCACAGCGCGACGCCGGCGGCGAGCAGCCCGCCGACGGTCACGAGCGCCGAGAGGAACGGCCGGGCCCGCGCCTGCTCCCAGGCCTCCTCGGCCCTGCGCTTGAACGCGTCGAAGAACCGCTGGGCGAAGGCGAACTCCCAGGACCAGATCCAGAGGCCGAGCAGCACGGGCGGGATGGTGAGCGGCCCGGGAAGGACGGCGAGCGCGAGCCCGCCGGCGATGCAGAGCAGCCCGACCACGAAGACGGTGATGCGGTACGGATGCCGGGTCGCCGGGTGGGTGCCCATCCGCTCCCGCCAGCCGCGCTTCGCGACCACGACGGCGTCGAGCTCTTCCCGGTCCTCCCTCCGCGGCTCCGCGGGGGTCGTGGTGGGCGCCATATCAGCGCGGCTCCGCGGCGGCCATCGTCCCCGCAGTCTCGCAGGCCCGGGCCCCACCCCGTTCCTCAGGGCGCCGCGTCGAGCTCCACCAGCACCGTGACCGGCCCGGAGTTGACCAGCGCGAGCTCCATCTGGGCGCCGAAGCGGCCGCGCCGCGCGCCCAGCGCGTCGGCCACCCGCTCGTAGAGCGGCTCGGCCTGCTCCGGCCGAGCGGCGGCGAGGTAGCTCGGCCGGCTCCCCTTCCGGGCGTCGCCGTAGAGGGTGAACTGCGAGACGACGAGGACCTCGCGGTCGCCGAGCGGCAGCTCCATGCGGCCGTCGGCCCCCGGGAAGAGCCGCAGGCCGCGGAGCTTGGCCGCCATCCGGTCGGCGACCGCCGCGTCGTCGCCGTGGGTCACCCCGAGCAGGACGAGCAGCCCCGGCCCGATCGCGGCGACCCGCTCGCCGGCGACGGTCACGGTGGCCTCGCTGACCCGCTGGACGAGCGCGCGCACGGGCGAGGTCTGCTCCTAGAGGAGCGGGCGCAGCTCGGCGGCCGCCTGCTCCGGGCTCACGGGGTTGAGCGCCACGCCCGTCCCGAGCGCGAGCCCGTCCGGGGCGAGGAGCTGCGGCTGGACGTCGATGCGCCAGCAGAAGTGCGCCGCGCCGCGCGGCGCCGTGCGCACCCAGAGCGCCAGCGGCGGCGGCGCGCCGGCGTGGGCGGCCAGGGCGTTCAGCGCCCGGTGCAGCAGGCCGGCCCCGAGCGGGCCCGGCGCCTCGAAGCGCGGCGCCGGCGTCCGCGGGACGAGCACGAGCTGGTAGGGCACCTGCGAGGCGTAGGGCGCGAGCAGCACCGCCTCGTCGTCGTAGCCCACCAGGCGCTCGCGCCCGCGCACCTCGGCGGCCACGAGGTCGCCCAGCAGGTCCGAGCCCTGGGTCCGCGTGGCGTAGGCGGCGCTCCGCTCCCGCTCCCGCGCGACGGCGGCCGGCACGAAGTCGAGCGCCCAGAGCTGCGCGTGCGAGCGCGGGCGCCCGGGCCCCTCGTCCACGTGGAGATGCACGTGGACGGCCTCGGGGTGGGCGGCCATGCGCGCGCGCCACCGCTCCATGGCGCTCGCGAGCTCCTCCCGG
Source organism: uncultured Solirubrobacteraceae bacterium (assembly GCA_964236905.1). Classification (GTDB taxonomy): domain Bacteria; phylum Actinomycetota; class Thermoleophilia; order Solirubrobacterales; family Solirubrobacteraceae; genus Paraconexibacter. Next base: position 78,432 of record CAXSFZ010000004.1, read on the forward strand.
CTCAGGGCGCCGAGCGTCGCGGTGGGCCGCTCGGCGCTCAGCAGCACCTCGTGGGCGCCGCGCGCGGCAGCGCTCGTGAAGAGGTCCAGCGCGGCCTCCCGCGGCGGCGCCGCCGCGTCCGGGCGCAGCACCGGCACGTGCGCCGCCGACGGGTCGAGGTCGGCGGGCGGGCCGGGCGACGGGCGCGCCGGGGGCACGTGCGCGCCCGGGGCGATGAGCGCGCGCAGGCCGCTGAGCGCGTCGACCCGGAGCTCAGCCACGCGTGTACTCGGCGATGTCCGCCCGCAGGTCGGCCACCGTGGTGTAGGGCCCCTGGTGGACGTAGGTCTGCCTGCCCGCGGCGTCGTAGAAGAAAGTGGTCGGGTTGAAGGTGGCGGCGACCCCGTAGGCCTGCGAGGCCTTGAGGTCGGGGTCGTAGAAGCTCGGGTAGCTCACGGGGTGCGCGCGCAGGAAGCCGGCCGCGTCCCCCCGGGGATCCTCGACGTCGAGACCGAGGAAGGCGACGCGCCTGCCGAGCTCGGCGCTCACGCGCTGGAAGGTCGGGAACTCCGTGCGGCACGGGCCGCACCACGAGCCCCACTTGTTCACCACGACGGGGTGCCCGCGGAGCGCGGCGAGCTCCGCCCTGGCGCTCGCGGCGGGGAGCAGCTGCGAGCTGCGGGCGTGGAGGCGGGCCAGGGGCGCCGGCGCGCCGGCCAGCAGGGCGCGGGCCTCGGCGGGGGTGGGCGGCTCGGCGTCCGAGCCGCCGTTGCCGCCCGTGGACTGGCTGAGCCCGATCGCCACGACCGCCACGAGCGCCGCGGCGGCGGCCAGGAGCGCGAGGGTGCGGCGGCGCATGCGGCCAGGGTACGCCGTGGGCGCCGCGGGTCCGCCGGGTGCGGTATCCTTCCGGCGAAGCCCCGGGGGAGCGCGTCACCGGGTGGCCCGGCCACCTGAAGTCCCCGGTCCCGAGTCCCTGGCCGGTGCGGGATCGCCGCACGGCCAATCCGCAGGTGCCAGACATGGCCGAGTCCACGAGCGTGGCGGCGACCGCCGTCCTTCCCAACCCTGAGCGCATCGCCCAGGCCGAGCGCTTCACGCGCGAGCTCTTCCTGCACCCCGGGGAGGAGCCGTCCGTCGCGCTCGGGCCCGGCAGCCCCCGCCGCCGGGCGCTCGACCGCGCCCTGGAGGAGCTCGACGGCGGCCACGCGGTGCCCTCCACGAAGTGGCGCCGGCGCTACTCGCTGCTCCTCGGCCTCGAGCGCGTCCTCTCCGAGCAGGAGGTCGTCCTCGCCGACGGCACCCCGCTGAACCCGCACCAGGTCGACGCGCTCTCGGGCACGCTCACCGCCCTGCTCACCCGCGAGCAGGGCAACGGCCACGCCGTCGCCGAGTCGGCCTCCGCGCCGGTCCTGGCCATCGACGAGACCAGCGCCTACGCGCCCGTCCCCGACGCGGCCCGCCCCGAGCCGCGGGCCGCCCCCGAGCCGGAGGAGCCCGAGGAGGAGGACGACGAGGACGAGGATGACGCCCTCCCGGAGGACGACGAGGACGAGGTCCTCGCCGCCGCGCCGGAGGAGGACGAGGACGACGAGGAGGACGAGGAGCCGGCGGCGCCCGTCGCCGAGGAGGAGGACGAGCCCGAGGACGAGGCCGACTCCTACGAGGAGGACGCGGAGCCGGACGTCGACGAGGACCTCGACGAGGCGGCGGCCGACGACCCCAACGCGGGCAAGCGCTTCTGGTTCGAGCACGCGACGGGTGCCGGGAAGACCGTCGCGGCCATGGGCTTCGTGGAGGCCTCGCGCACCGGCGGCGTTCTGATCCTCACCCACCGCCGCAACCTCGTCGACCAGTTCAACGAGGAGCTCACCACCCGCGGCTACGGGGACCGCATCTCCCCGCCGCTGCTGGGCGAGGGCCACAACGATCGCGCGGACGGCCCGGTCACCGTCGAGACCTACCAGTGGTTCGTGCGCAACGCCGGCCGCATCTCCGCGGTCTACACCGTGGTCATCTGCGACGAGGCCCACACGGCGCTCGGCGAGAAGACGAGCGCGGCGATCCGCGAGTGGACGGGCCCGATCTTCGTCGGCATGACCGCGACGGGCGCGCTGATCGCCCGCCACGTCACCGACCTCTTCCCGACGCAGACCTCGCGCTTCGACCTGGCCCAGGCCGCGCGGCGCGGCGTGATCGCGCCGCTGCGCGGCATCCGGATCCCGCCGGGCGTCGGCGTGCGCTCCATCGCCAAGGTGCCGCTGCGGCGCGGCGACGTCGACGTCGAGTTCGACCAGGAGCTGCTGGCCGAGCTGCTCGACCAGCTCCCGTTCAACCTGGCGATCGCCGACCTCTACAAGGCGCGCTTCAACGGCGTGCCCGGCGTGCTCTACGCCGCCGGGGTGAAGCACGCCTACAACGTCGCCGAGGCGCTCCGGCAGGCGGGCATCAAGGCCCAGGCGGTCTCCGGCGAGACGCCGAAGCGGGAGCTCGCCGCCTCGCTGGCCGCTTACGAGCGCGGGGACATCGACGTGCTGGTCAACGCGCAGCTCCTCGCCGAGGGGTGGAACTCGCCCCGCGCGACGGTCTGCATGCACCTGGCGCCGACCGCCTCGCGGCGCATCTACCAGCAGCGGGTCGGCCGCGTGACCCGCCGGCACCCGGGCAAGGAGGCCGGCGTGGTCGTCGACTTCGTCCACCCGGCGACGAAGAACGACGACCCCGTCATCACGCTCCACTCGCTCCTGGACCGCGACGTCTACCGCGGCGGCGCGATCGTGGTCGGTCCCGTCCGGCGCGGCCGCGGGCGGCGGGTCCGCGTCGAGCGCCGCGTCGTGCCGGTCTGCGCGGAGGAGGAGCGCCGCCACGAGGTCTTCGAGAAGGAGCTCTGGCGGATCGCCGTCGAGTTCCTCGACTGGGGCGAGCAGCACATGTGGGCGGCGCTCGCCGGCGCCCGCGTCACGCCGTCGGGGTGGCGCCGGGCGCGGGCCATGCTCCACTTCGACAAGACGGGCGAGCTCAAGAGCCGCCTCCTGGTCACCGCGCTCGAGCGCAACCCGAACGCGCCGCTGCGCATGCGCGCGCTGCAGGAGATCGCGGCCGGCAAGGACCCGGAGGCCTTCCAGCAGGCGGTCGACCTCGTGGCCGGCTGGGCCCGGGAGGACCGTCGCGAGGGCGTGAAGCTCCTGCTCCAGGGCCTGGCCGAGCGGCGGATCGGGCGGCGCGACCAGGCCAACCAGTGGATCTGGGACCTCGCGGACATGACGCGCGACGTGCACGAGGAGTACGCGGTCCAGCGCTGGCCGGAGACCAAGCGGCTCCTCGGGCTGCTCGTGAACTCGAGCGGCAGCGCCCACGGGCGGAACGCGCGCCGCCTCGTCCACGCGTCACGCAAGCAGGATCGCCGGCTGAGCGCCGCGATCCTCGCCGCCGCCGTGGCCCACACCCCGGAGGCCATGGAGGTCGTCCGCGGCGCCCGCACGCGGATGGCCCGCAAGCCGAGCTCCCTCTCCCGCGAGCTGCTGCGGAACTTCCCGAAGGGGCGCGGGCGGCGCACCCGGCGGCGGAAGAAGGGGCTCGTGGGCAACGGGGCGGCTCCCGGGGCCGTCCGCGACGAGGCCGCGGTGCTCGCGGCGCAGGCGGCGGAGGCCGAGGCGCGCGAGCGGCACGAGCGCGAGGCCGAGCGTGCCGCCCGGGCGCCGGCGGCGGCGCGGGCCCCCGCCACGCAGGCCAGCGAGGACGAGGTCCTGGCCGCGATCAGCGGTGCGGCCGCGGTGCTCGCCGAGGCGGTGGGCGAGGCGCCGACTGGGCGCTCTCATCGCCGTGGCCCACGGGACCGCGCGGCCGCGGCCGCCCGGGCGGCCGCGCTCGTGGCCGGCCCGGTGGCGCAGGCGCCGGTGGCGGAGGAGCTCGAGGCGGTGCCGGCGGCGCCCAAGCCCAAGCGGGCGCCGCGCAAGAAGCCCGCGGCCGCGGTGGCGGAGGAGCTCGAGGCGGTGCCGGTGGCGGTGAAGCCGAAGCGGGCGCCGCGCAAGAAGCCCGCGGCCGCGGTGGCGGAGGAGCTCGAGGCGGTGCCGGTGGCGCCCAAGCCGAAGCGGGCGCCGCGCAGGAAGCCCGCCGCGGTGGTGGCGGAGGAGCTCGAGGTGGTGGGAGCCCCGGTGGCGCCCAAGCCGAAGCGGGCGCCGCGCAAGACGCCCGCGGCTCAGCCCGTCGAGTCCTAGGCGCCGGTTGAAGTCCGGGCACGGTCATCGATGCGGCCCGCTGACCGCACCCGGCTATTCCCCAAGAGGCCCCTAGGCGGCGGGCTCCCCGGCGGCGAGGAGATGCGCCTGCGCCTCCTTGCGGGACGGGAAGACCGTCACGATGTGCCGCAGGCCCACGGCCTCCAGGACCAGCAGCACGTACGGGTGGTGGGCCACGAGCGCCAGGCGGCCGTCCGGCGGCAGGCGCCGCTGGGCGCCGACGATGCCCGCCATCGCGATCGAGTCGATGAAGGTGACGTCGCCGAGGTCGACCAGCAGGCGCGTGGCCCCGGCCTCGATCGCCGCCCGCAGCCGCTCCCGGAGCTCGCCCGAGGAGGCGACGTCGACCTCGCCGTGGACCTCGAGCACGAACTCCGCTCCCGTTCGCTCCTCGACCATCGTGCCGTCGTCGCGCCAGGGTCCCATACGTCCGTTGTTCCCTCGCCGGCGCCGTCCGTATCGCGATGGACGTCTGGTCTACCTACTTACCGGTTCGACCGTGGACGCGGACGATCGCGCTGTGGGCGTCGCGCAGGGCTCCGCCGCGCAGCCGCGTCACCGTGCGGTAGCGGGTGAGCGCGCTCCGCGCCCGGACGACCACCGCGTACCGGCGGACCCCGCTGCCACCCGCGCGCCGCAGGGCCGCGCGCTTGACGGTCCGGTACCGGCCGTCGGCGCCGCGCCGCTGGAGCGACACGAGGCCGCGAGCGCCGGCCGGCGCGACGGTGCCCCGCAGCTGGAGGCGGCCGCCGCGGAGCCGCCGCGCACGCAGCGTCAGCGCGGCGCGCACGGGAACGCTGGCCACGTTGCTCGTGACGCCGCCGCGCGTCGGCAGCGACAGCCGGAACTGCGAGCTCAGCGTGAACGGGGGCACGAGGAAGGCGACCACCCCGGCGGCGTTCGTGAGCTGGAGGCCGCCCACGGCGCTGAAGCCGGTGCCGAACGGGAAGCTGCGGCGCTCGAGGGCCACGGCGACGCCGGCGTGGTCGGAGCCGCTCACCGTCCCGGTGACGGTGAGCGTCGTCCCGTAGCGGACCGGGCTCGGCACGGCGCGGGCGGTGACGCCGAGCGGCACCGCGGCGGTCCGGAACGTCCGGTCGCGTCCGAGCGTGGTGCCGGTCGCGTTGGTGGCTCGCAGGCGGAAGTGATAGCTCGTGTCCGGCGCGAGGCCGCCGATCCTGGCCTGCACGCGGACGCCGGCGTCGCCGGCGCCGGCGTCCGCGGCCGGGGTCCGGGAGCCGTAGCGGCTGCTCGTGCCGTACTCGAACGCGTAGCTCGTCGCCTGCCGGTTCGGGTCGACGCGCGCGGAGAGCGTGGCGGCGTCGAGGGCCGTGGCGACCGCGGGCTCGCTCGCCACGGCCGGCCGGCTCGGCGGCGAGATCGTGCGGAAGGTGCGGTCGCTGCTGCGGCTCACCCCCGCGGCGTTGGTCGCGACGAGGCGCACGTGGTAGGTGGTCGCGCTGGTCAGCCGCTCGAGCCGCGCCGCGACGGCCACGGCGGCCGTGCCGGCCGGGAGCGTCTGGGTCGCCGTGGTGACCCCGTAGCTCGTGGAGGTCCCGTACTCGAAGCGGACGGTCGTCTCGCCGCCGTTCGGGGTCACCCGCCCGTGCAGGGTGGCGGTGGTCTGGGTCAGCTCGGTGGCCGGGTCGGTCGCGACGGCCGCCGGCGTCGGCCCGGTCGGCCCGGTCACGCCGGTGGTGCCCGTCGCCTGGGCGTGCGCCGGCGGCGCGACGGCGAGGGCGAGGAGGGCGGCGAGGATCAGGGAGCGCACGCCCGCTCGAACCCGGGGCGGGCGGGGGAGTTCCGCTCAGCCGGGAAGCAGGTGGACCTCGCCCGCCTCGAGCGCGGTGGTGCTCCCGTCGGCGCGGAGGACGAGGAGCCGACCCTCCTGGTCGATGCCGGCCGCCTCGCCCGTCCCACCGGCCCAGGCCACGGGCAGCCCGCGCAGCGCGTCGCGCTCCCGCCACGCCGCCAGCAGCGCCGGGAGCGGCAGCGCCAGCGCGGCCCCCAGCGCCCCGAGCACCGTGCGGAGCACCTCCGGGATCTCGTCCGGGCGCCGGCCGAGCCCGCCCGCGGTCCCCCGGAGCTCCGGGGGGAGCTCCTCGGGCCGGACGGCGACGTTCACCCCGACGCCGAGCACCGCCCAGCCCTCCTGGGGCCGGGCCTCGGCGAGGATCCCCGCGACCTTCCGCCCGTCGCGCTGCACGTCGTTCGGCCACTTCACCCGCGCCTCCTGTCCGCAGGCGGCCGAGACCGCCACCGCGGCGGCCAGCGGCAGCGCCGGGTGGGGCTCCCGCAGCACGAGGCTCATGAGCAGCGCCCGCCCGGGCGGGGCGCTCCAGGTGCGCCCCTGGCGCCCGCGCCCGTCGGTCTGCTCCGCGGCGGTCACGAGCGTGCCGTGCGGCGCCCCCGCGCTCGCCAGCGCGCGCGCACGGGCGTTCGTCGAATCGGTGCGCCGCAGGTGGAGGTGCGGCGTGCCGAGGGCGCTCACGCCACGGTGATGCGCAGGGCGTCGTCGAGCGCGACCCCCAGCGTCTCGCGCGCCGAGCCGCGGTTCACCGCGAGCGCGAGGGTGCGGTAGGCGTCCTGGTAGAGGAGCAGCTCACCCGGGGGGACGTCGGCGAAGGTCACGGCGTAGATCGCGGCCTGGCCGTTGACCTCGACCGCGCGCCCGAGGCGCAGGCCGGCGAAGGTGAGCTCCTCGTGCTCGACGTCGAGCGTGACGTTGCCGAAGCGGTCGAAGGCGATCGCGTGGGCGGTCAGCCCGTCCGCGTCGACCTCGGCCAGCGGCATGTGCAGCGCCTGCACCTCGTCGGCGTCGAGCGGGTCCCCGGCCTCCTCCAGCGGCGCGCCGGCGGCGAGGGCGGCGGCGACGGGGGCGAACAGGTCGCGGCCGTGGAAGGTCGCCGACACCGGCTCGAGGCGGTGTCCCGAGCGGGTCACGTCCACCGCCTCGACGGCGCCGCCGAACCGCTGCACGGCCAGCGAGAGCAGGCCGTTGTCCGGGCCGACGAGCAGCCGGTCCTCCTCGGCGGTGCGCACCGCGACGGCCCGCCGCTGCGTGCCGACCTCCGGGTCGACCACCGCCAGGTGCACCCCCGCCGGCAGGTAGGGGAGCGCCCGGCGCAGGAGCAGCGCGCCGGTGCGCACGTCGTGCCGCGGGACGCCGTGGGTGATGTCGAGCACGCGCGACGCGGGCGCCAGGCGGGCGATGACGCCGTGGCAGACCCCGACGAAGTCGTCGTCCACGCCGTAGTCCGAGAGGAAGGAGATCGGACGGGCGCCGGGCACGGTCGGCGAGTCTAGTCCGGGGCCGCCTGCGGGTAGGCGCAGCGGATGGACGCAGCCGAGCACGACCAGGACGACATCCCGACGGGCCTCCCGGACGAGGAGGAGGCCGCCGAGCCCTCGCCGCTCGGCGCTCCGGACGAGCAGCCGGCTCCCGCGTCCGGCGAGGAGGCGATGCCCGGGATCGTCACGGGCGGTGACCCGCCCGACGCGGGCTGAGCCGCAGCGCGGCCGCGGCCGCGAGCACCAGGGCGAGCATGAGCAGGGCCATGGGCACCGCCGTCCCGGTACCGGCGACGCCGACCACGGGGGCGGCAAGCGCCCCGAGGAGGTACTGCAGGACGCCGACGAGCGCCGCCGCGGTCCCCGCCACCTCGCCGTGCTCCTCGAGCGCCAGCGCGATCGTGGTCGGGTTCACCACGCCCACGGACGAGACCACGAGGAAGAGCGGCACGAGGATCGACCAGACGCCGAGGCCGCCGAGGAGGACCGCGGCCGTGAGGAGCGTCGCCCCGGCGAGCGCCTGGGCGACCGCGGCGCGCAGGAGCACCGGAGCCGCGATGCGACCGACCAGGCGGCCCGTGAGCCGCGAGGCGGCGACGATCCCGAGGCCGTTCACCGCGAACGCGGCGCTGAAGGCGGCCGGCGAGAGGCCGTAGAGGTCCTGCAGGACGAAGGGCGAGCCGGCGATGTAGGCGAACATCGCGCCGAGCACGAGGCCGCCGCAGAGCGCGTGTCCGAGGAAGGCGCGGTCGGAGGCCACCAGCGTCGCGGTCCTGCGGACCTCCGCGAGCCCGCCGGGCCGGCGCCGCTCCTCGGGCAGCGACTCCGGGACTGCCCAGACCGCCGCCGCGAGCAGCCCCGCACCCACTCCGGCCAGGACGGCGAAGACGCCGCGCCAGCTCGTCAGCCCGAGCAGCTGCGCTCCCGCGATCGGCGCGAGGATCGGTGCCAGCCCGTTGACGAGGAGCAGGCCGGCGAAGAAGCGGGCGCCCTCGTCCCCCGAGTAGAGGTCGCGGACGACGGCGCGCCCGACGACGATGCCGGCCGCGCCGCCGAGCCCCTGGACGAAGCGCAGCGCCACGAGCGTCGCCACCGAGGGAGCCGCCGCGCAGACCACGGAGGCGACCGCGAAGAGCGCCACGCCGGCGACGAGGGGCCGACGTCGCCCGAAGCGGTCGCTCAGCGGCCCGGCCACGAGCTGGCCGAGCGCGAGCCCCGCGAGGCAGGCGGTGAGCGTGAGCTGCGAGGCCGAGGCCGAGGCGCCGAGGTCGCGGCCGAGCTCCGGCAGCCCGGGGAGGTAGAGGTCGATCGCGAGCGGCCCGAAGGCGCTGAGCGCCCCGAGGACCACCGTGAGCCTGAACCGCTGCCGCCGGCTCATCCCGCGCGCATCAACGGGGTCTGACCCCTTTCATGCGTTCGTGGCGTCCGCCACGAGTGCCGCGACCACACCGTCGGGGTCGTGGCGCGTCGCCTCCACGTCGACGGTGCGTCCGAGGGCGCGGATCGCCTCGCTCGTCACCGGGCCGATGGAGACGACCCGCGGCCCGTCGAGCGTCCCGGCGGCGTCGTGGAACGCGGTGACGCTCGACGCGCTCGTGAAGCAGAGGTAGTCCGCGCCGAGCGCGGCGGCCCGGTCCTCCGGCTCGAGCGGCGCCGCGACGGTCCGGTAGAGCGCGAGCACGTCGACCTCGGCACCCTGGGCGCGGAGGCCGTCCGGGAGCACGTCGCGCGCCTCCTCGGCACGGGGGACGAGCACCCGTCGCCACGGACCGCGCGAGGTGAGCTCCTCGAGCACCGTCTCGGAGATCGAGCGCTCCGGGACGACGTCGGCGGCGATGCCGTGGGCGCGCAGCTCGGCGGCCGTCCCGGGGCCGATCGCGGCGATGCTGGCGCCGGCCAGGGCGCGGGCGTCGCGGACGTGGCGGAAGAGCTGCCGGACGGCGTTGACCGAGGTGAAGACGACGAGGTCGTAGCCGGCGAGGGAGGGGAGCTCGGCCGGGAGCGGCTCGATCCGGATCGCCGGCGCCTCGACGACGGTGGCGCCGAGGCCGCGGAGCCTCGCCGCGATCCCGCTGGCCTGGGCCCGCGCGCGCGTGACCGCCACCGAGCGGCCGCCGAGCGGGCGCGCCGCGCGCAGCCAGCCGAGCTCGTCGTGCAGCGCTGCGACGCCGCCGACCACGGTGATCGCCGGCGCGCCGAGGCCGGCCTCGCGCACCCGGCGGGCGATGTCCGCGAGGGTGCCGCGCACCGAGCGCTGGTCGCCGTAGGTTCCGCGCATGACCACCGCGGCGGGCTCGTCGGGGGGCCGCCCGCCCGCGACAAGCTGCGCGCAGGTGCGCTCGAGCGTGCGGATCCCCATGTAGAAGCAGAGGGTCCCTGGGAAGGCGGCAAGCGCGGGCCAGTCGATCAGCGTCTCGGGCTTGCCGGGGTCCTCGTGGCCCGTGACGAAGGCCACGGCGCTCGTGATCCCGCGCTGGGTGACCGGAATGCCGGCGTAGGCCGGGGCGGCGACGCCGCTCGTCACCGCCGGCACGACCTCGAACGGGATGCCCGCCGCGACGCACGCCTGCGCCTCCTCGCCGCCGCGCCCGAAGACGAACGGGTCGCCGCCCTTGAGCCGGACGACCTGCCGCCCCGCCCGCGCGTGCTCGAGCACGAGCGCCGTCGTCACCTCCTGGGGGACCTGCGCGCCGCCGCCGATCTTCCCCACGTCGACGAGCTCCGCGTCCGCTCGCGCCCCGGCCAGCGCGCTCTCCGGGATGAGCCTGTCGTAGAGGACGACGTCGGCGGCGGCGACGAGCTCGACCGCCCGCACGGTCATCAGGCCCGGATCACCCGGCCCAGCGCCGACCAGATACACCCTGCCACCCGACGGGCCGCCGGTGCCTGGCACCTTTGGCCCACCGGGCGGGCCGGGGGTGCCTGGCACCTTTGGCCCACCGGGCGGGCCGGGGGTGCCTGGCACCTTTGGCCCGCTCATCGGCCGAGGACCGCGTTCGCGCCGGCGGAGAGCAGGCGCTCGGCCAGGAGGCGGCCGAGGGCCTCGGGCTCCTCGGTGCTGCCGGCCACCTCGAGCTCGTCGCGCAGCCAGGCGCCGCCGTCCTCCGCGCCGACCCAGGCCCGGAACCTACCGCCGCCCCAGTGCGCGCCGACCGCCGTGTGGCAGTCGGCGTCGAGGGCCGCGACGCAGGCGCGCTCGGCGCACAGGGCGGTCCAGGTGGCCGGATCGCCGACGCCACGCGGCACCGCCGTCCCGGCACGGCCGGCGAGCACCACGGTCCCCTGCCCCGCGGCCGGCACGAGGTCGAGCACCTCGCTGATCTCCTCCTGGCGCCCGAGCCGCTTGAGCCCCGCGACGGCGAGCACGATGCCGTCGTACTCCCCGGCCGCGAGCCGCGCGAGGCGGGTATCGACGTTCCCGCGGATCTCGACGACCTCGATCCCCGGCGCCGCGGCGCGCAGCTGCGCCGCGCGACGCGGCGAGCTGGTCCCCACCCGCGGCCCGAGCCTCCCGATCAGCGCGTCCCGCGGGTCCTCCCGCGGCGGCGCGGCCAGCAGCGCGAGGCCGTCGGGCAGCGCGCTCGGCACGTCCTTCGCGGAGTGGACCGCCAGGTCGATCCGCCCGTCGAGCAGCGCCTCGTCGAGCTCCTTCACCCACTTGAACTTGTCGGGCAGCGCGCGGTCGCGGTCGCCCGAGGTGGTGATCGTGACCACCTCGCACGGCTCGTCCACCAGCCCGGCCACCCAGTGCGCCTGGGCGAGCGCCAGCGCGCTTCCGCGCGTCCCGAGCCTCACCGCGCGGCGCGGCGCCGGCTCGCGCCGAGCTCGCGCACGTTGTCCGCCGCGGCGGACGGGTCCTCCTCGCGCGCCCCGCCGTCTCCCCCGCGCGCGCCGCCGGCGTCCAGGCCGAACAGCTCGCGGACGATCTGCAGCCGGCCGTGGGTGGGCGAGGCGGCCTCGGGCAGCCCCTTGAGGCGGATCGTCGGCTCGTGGAGCAGCCGCTGCATCACGGCGTGGGCCACCGCGTCGACCCGGGCGAGGTCACGCGCGGAGGCGCTCTCCCAGCGGCCGGAGTTCTCCGCGAGCACCGCCGCCACGACCTCGTCGCCGTGGCGCCGCAGGTCGGCGAGGGTCGGGCGGACGTCGAGCTGGCCCATCCACCGCGCGAAGCGCTGGATCTCCTCCTCGACGACGGCCTCGGCCGCCACGCGCTCGCCCTCCCGCCCCGACAGGTTGCGCGCGACGACGGCCTGCACGTCGTCGATGTCGTAGAGGGTCACGCCCGGCAGCTCCCCGCAGGCCGCCTCGACGTCCCGCGGCACGGCCATGTCGATGAGGACCAGCGGGCGCCCGCCGCGCGCCTCCATGACCTCCTCGAGCGCGTCCGCGCCGACGATGGGGTGGGGCGAGGAGGTGGAGCTCACGACGATGTCCGCCTCCTGCATGCGGGCCGGCAGCTCGTCGAGCGAGACGACCTCGCCACCGACGCGCTCGGCCATGGCGCGGGCCCGGGCCGCCCGGCGGTTGGCGAGGAAGATCGTCCGCACGCCGCGGTCGGCCAGCGCCCGCGCGGTCAGCTCGCTCGTCTCGCCCGCACCGATCAGCACGACCTCGCGGGCCGCGAGGTCGCCGGCGGCGCGCGCGGCGAGCTCAACGGCGACCGTGGAGACCGACGTGCGCTGCGCCCCGAGCCCGGTCTCGGTGCGCACCCGCTTGCCCGTGGTGAGGGCGGCGGCGAAGAGCCGGTTGGTCATCGGCCCGGTGGTGCCGGCCGCGCGGGCGGCCTCGTGGGCGCGCTTGACCTGGCCCTGGACCTCCGCCTCGCCGAGGATCATCGACTCGAGGCCGCTCGTCACCCGGAAGAGCTGCCGGGCGGCGTCGCAGTTGCGAGGGGAGTAGATGAGCCCCGCGAGTTCGGTCGGGCGGATGCCCGCCCGGCGGGCGAGCATGCCCAGCAGCTGGGTCTCGGCCTCCACCGGGTCGCCCACCACGAGGTAGAGCTCGGTGCGATTGCAGGTGGAGATCGCGACGGCCTCGTGGATCTCGGCCGCGTCGGCCAGCTCGCGCACGACCCGCTCGGTCTCCCCCTCGGTCAGGGCGAGGCGCTCGCGCAGTGCCACGGGCGCCGTCTTGTGCGAGATGCCGAGGACCAGGAGCTCGCCGGTGGGGCTCACGAGCGCTGCTCCGCCACGGTCTGCTGGACCCCGGGCGAGGCCACGATGCTCGCGGCCGCGCCCTCCGGAGCGCGGCGGTCCGCCAGCTCGTTGAGGTCGACGAGCTCGCGCTCCAGGCGCTGGAGCTTCGAGGCCATGATCGCGAAGTAGACCAGGACCAGGGCGAAGAAGACCAGGTACGCCGCGGCGACGTAGCCCGTGTTGTCGTCGGGAAGGGTGTCGGCGGCCTGGGCGAGCACCCAGGTCACAGATGCACCTGCGGGGCGGCCGACCGGCTCGGCCCCTCGAGCTCCCCGCCCAGCTTGCGGCGCAGCCGCCGGACCTGGGCCCGCGCGTTCTTGTGGGACAGCTCGTAGTGGTAGAGCGCGGCGAAGAGCAGCACCATCCCGAGGATCGCCAGGTAGAACGGCGCTCGGAACGAACTCGGCAGGTCGCTGCCGGCCTCGTTCAGCACCCGGGGGTGGATGTACGGGTTGGCCAACCGGATGGCCAGGAAGTTCAGCGGCACGAACGCACCCGCGGTGACGGCGAAGACGCTCGCGTACCGGCCCTGCTTGTCCGGGTCCTCGATCGAGAAGCGCAGGGGCTGATAGGTGCAGTACAGGAGGAAGACGATCAGGAACGAGACGAGCGTCGGCTCGCGCCACTCGAACCACACGCCCCAGGCGGCCCGGGCCCAGATCGCCCCGGTCAGCAGCGCGCCGACGCCCAGCACGATCGAGATGTGGATCGCCACGTAGGAGCGCAGGTCGTACCGCGCGTCGCCGGTGCGCAGGTGCTGGACGGCCATCACGGCGCCGTAGACGAAGCCGCCGAGCGCGACGATCGCGAGCGGCACGTGCACGTAGAAGATCTTCTGCGAGAAGCCCTGGTCGGACTCGATCCTCGCGGAGAAGAACGCGAGCCCGTAGGCCGCCAGCAGCACGAGGGCGGCGGCGACGGAGATGAGGCGGAGGCGGGAGCCGTACGTCATGTCGAGGGCTACGGGCGGCGCGCCGGGATGGGCTAGTCCTCGAGGAGGAAGTCGAAGACGGCGTAGGCGAGGAGCCCGAAGACCAGATCATAGAGGCCGAGGACCCCCAGCCAGCGCCCCTCCAGCGCCCCGGCGCCGCCCGCGCCGAGGACGGGCGCGAGGGCGCGCGCCGCCGTGATCACGACCGGCATCAGCAGCGGGAGCGCGATCAGCGGGCCGATGAGGTCGCGCGCGCGCGTCTGGATCGCCAGCGCCCCCACGAGCGTGCCCACCACCGCCAGGCCGACGTCGACCAGGAGCAGCACGAGCACGAGCTTGCCGAGCGCCTCGAGGCCGAGCTCGGGCCCGAAGAGCAGGATCACGAAGGCCGGCACCATCACGACCTCGAGCAGCGCCAGGAAGGCCAGCAGCGTCAGCGCCTTCGCGACCCCCAGCGCGGTGCGGTCGACGGGCGCGAGCAGGAACGCGTCGAAGCCTCCCTCCTCGCGGTCGGCCACGTAGAGCCGGTTGATCCCGAGGACCGTGGCGAAGAGCAGCGTCACCACGAGGATCCCCGCCGCCAGGTCGCCGTCGACCGAGCGCTGCTGCAGCGCGAAGTGGAAGACCACGAAGGTCGTCACCGTGAAGAGCGACATCGCGGGCACGAGCTGCGGCACCCGCCGCTCGAGCAGCAGCTCCTTGCGCAGGAGCGTCAGCACGGTCCTCACCGGTACAGCGCCCCGACCGCCGCCGCGTCGAGCCCGGCCGCCGGGGCGAGGAGCGCCACACGGCCGCCGACGAGCCCCAGCGCGAGATCGGCCTCCTCGAGCCCGCCCGCCGGGTCGTGGCTCGTCACCACCCGCGTCCGCCCGCTCGCAGCGCCGATCAGCGGCTCCACCAGCGCGGCGGCGGCGGGATCGAGGTTGGCCCGCGGCTCGTCGAGCAGGAGGAGCTCGGGATCGTGGAGGACGGCTCGGGCCACCGCGGTCCGCTGCACCATCCCGCGCGAGAACGTGTGGAGCGGGTCGTCCGCGCGCAGCTCGAGCTGCACGAGCGCGAGGACCTCCTCGACTCGCTCGGGCGCCAGCCGGTGCAGCCGCGCGTGGTAGCGCAGGTTCTCCCGCGGGGAGAGGTCCCGGTAGAGCAGCGGATCGTGGGAGAGCAGGCCGACGCGCCCGCGCACCGCCCACCCGCGCTCCGGGAGCGGCTGGCCGAGCACCCGCACGGTGCCCGCGTGCGGGCGCAGGAGCGTCGCGAGCACGCGCAGCAGCGTCGACTTGCCGGCGCCGTTGGGCCCGAAGACCACGAGGGTCCGCCCCCGCTCGAGCGTCAGCGAGACGTCCTCCAGGGCGGCCCGGAGCCCGTAGCGCCGCGTGAGCCCGGTGAGCTCGACCGCGGGCCCGGGCTCAGTGGCCGGGGGTGTGCTCACCCGTCCGCTGCAGGGTCGCGACCGCGTGGGGCAGCAGGGGCGCGAGCACCGCGAACAGCTCGCGCACCGCCCGCGGGCTGCCGGGCAGCGTGACGATGAGGGTGCGCTCGGCCAGCCCGGCGACCGCCCGGCTGAGCGCGCCCATCGGATGGCGGGCGCGCGCCTCGGCGTGCAGCGCGGCCTCCAGGCCGGTCGCCCGCCGGTCGATGACGCCGAGCGCCGCCTCGGGCGTGAGGTCGTCGGGGGTGAAGCCCGTCCCGCCCGTGGTGAAGACGAAGGCCACGCCCTGGCCGACCCAGTGGTGCAGGCGCTCGATCACCAGGCCGACGTCGTCGGGCACCACCTCGAGCGCGACGACGTCGCAGCCCGCGGCGTCGGCCAGGCGCGCCAGCTCGGGCCCGGAGGCGTCCTCCCGCTCGCGTCGGGCCACGGAGGTCGAGACGGTCAGCACGACGGTGCGCACCTAGCGCTCCGCGTCCCGGCGCCAGGTGCCCGAGCGTCCGCCGGACTTCTCGAGCAGGACGACCTGCTCGATCGCCACGGCCCGGTCGAGCCCCTTGACCATGTCGTAGACGGTCAGCGCCGCCACCGCGGCGGCGGTCATCGCCTCCATCTCCACGCCCGTCCGGGCCTCGAGCCCCGCCTCCGCGGTGAGCACGACCGTGCCCGCCACGGGGTCCACGAGCGCGTCGACGTCGACGTGGTCCAGCGCGAGGGGGTGGCAGAGGGGGATGAGCTCGCCCGTCCGCTTGGCGGCCTGGATGCCCGCGATCCGCGCGACGGCGAGCACGTCGCCCTTGGGCGCGTCCCCGGCCGCGACCGCCCGCGCGGTCGCCGGCGCCATCCGCACGGTCGCGCGCGCCACCGCGCGGCGCCGGCTCGGCGCCTTCGCGCCCACGTCGACCATGCGGGCGGTGCCCGTGGCGTCGAGGTGGGTCAGGCGCTCGGGCATCCGCGGCGACTGTACCCCCGCCCCGGCGCCCGGGCCGCGGCGCCTGCGTGGCGCGTCGTGGCGGTCATGCCGCCGAAACGCGCCACGCTGGCCGGGTCGGCTCGATTCACGCGCCCGCCCGGGGGGAAGGCTTCGGCACCCGTCCCGTCCCGAGGAGCCCGCATGCGCCGTCGCCTGACCCTCCCCAGCCCCGCCATGGTCGTCGCCTGCCTCGCGCTCGTCGTGGCGCTCGGCGGCACGAGCTACGCGGCGACGAAGCTCCCGCGGAAGTCCGTCGGGCGCGAGCAGCTGCGCGACGGCGCGGTCGGCTCCTCGAACCTCCGCGTCAACGCGGTGGACAGCTCCAAGGTCCGGGACGGCACCCTGCTGGCCAAGGACCTCAGGGCGGGCGTCATCCCCAAGCCCGTGCCCGGGACGAGCGTGGTCCGCTCGCTCACCGGGGACCCCATCGCGCCCGGCGCGGTCGGCTCGGCCACCGCGGTCTGCAAGCCCGGGGAGCGCGTGACGGGCGGGGGCGGCGGCTTCGAGAGCAAGCCGAGCGTCAACGACAAGGTCGTCGACACGCTCCCGGTCGGCGACGCGCCCGTCCCGGTGAAGTGGCGCATCTCGCTGTTCAACGGCGGGACGGAGTCGCGGCGGCCCGTCGCCTACGCGATGTGCGCGACGGGCTGAGCGGCGCCGCCTACGCGGGCTCGTGGGTGCGCCGAGCCGCCTCGATGAGCGCCAGCACGTCCTGGGCCTTGCCCGCCCGGAGCAGGGCGATCGGGTCGGGATCGCCGTTGACGATCTCCTCGAAGAACGCCTTACGGTCCTGGTAGGTGGGCAGGGTGCCCTTCGCCCAGCCCCGGGCGTCGTTGAGCATGATCGCGAGCTGGGCGTACTCCTCGCCGAAGAGCTCGGAGATCTCGCGCTTCATCCGCTTGGCCAGGGCGGGCGAGGCGCCGGCGGTGGAGATCGCGATGGCCAGCGGGCCCGTGCGGACGATCGCGGGCAGGATGAAGTTGCAGAGCGGCGGGACGTCGACGATGTTCACGAGCATCGCCCGCTCCTCCGCGTCGTCGTAGATGCGGATGTTCGTATCGGTGTCGTCCGTGCAGGCGATGACCATGAAGACGCCCTCGAGGTCCTCCCGGCCGGCGTACTCGCGCTGCTCCCAGACCAGGGAGCCCTCCGCCGCGAGCTGCGCCACCTCGGGCCGCACCTCGGGGGAGATCACCCGGACGTCCCCGCTGCAGGCCAGCAGCCCCTCGGCCTTCTCCAGGCCGAGCTCGCCGCCGCCCACCACGAGGCAGGTGCGCCCACGGAGCTTCAGGCAGGCGATGTAGAAGGGGGTGGCCAGCATGTCCTTCACGCAGGTCTGGTCGCAGATCCCGCGCTTGAACTGGCACACGCACTCCTTCCCGGCGTAGGCGGCGGCTGGCATGGTCTTCTCCAATCTAGGCAGTGCGCTTCCGGGTGCTTCACTGCGTAGTACGGCTGTGGACCCGAACTCGTACTTCGCAGACGACGCCATGATCCGACGGGTGCTCGGGGAGTACGCCGTCGCCGTCTCGGGCCCCCGGGCGCTGCTCATGATGGCCGCCCATCCCGTGGCCTTCGAGGGCTTCTTCAACTCGACGGGAGCGCTCGACGACCCCTACGCGCGCCTGCGGCGGACGGCCGTGGTCATGGACGAGATCATCTGGGGCTCGCGGGCCAAGGCCGACGCCTACTGCGCCCGCGTCCGCGCCGCCCACGCCCGGGTGCGCGGCGTGACCCCCGCGGACGCCGGCCCGTTCCCGGCCGGCACGCCCTACGCCGCCGACGACCCCGAGCTGCTGCTGTGGATCCTCGCCTGCCTGGTGGACGCCGCCGACCTCATGTACCGGGCCTACGTCGGCCCGCTGAGCCGCGCGGAGCGCGACGGCCTGTGGCAGGACTACCGCGTGGTCGGCCGCTGCTTCGGGCTGCGCCCGGAGGAGATGCCCGCGGACATCGAGGCGTTCGACGCCTACGTCGCGGCCACCGTCCGGCGGCTGTGGGTCACCCCCGGCGCGCGCGAGCTCGGCCGCCGGATCGTCCTCGAGGTGCCCGTGCCGCTGGCCGCGGTGCCGCTGCGCGAGGCGGTCAACCAGCTCACGGTCGGCCTGCTGCCCCGCCGCGTCCGCCGCGGCTACGGCCTGCGCTGGGATCCGGCCCGGGCGCTGGCGCTCAAGGCCAACCAGGAGTACGTGCGGCGCGTGGTCCTCCCGCTCCTCCCGGGGCGGGTGCGCAAGGTGCCGAGCGCGCGCACCGGCCTGCCGCTCGGCGAGCGCCTGGCGGCCTGAGCCGCCTCGCGACGCGGCCCGGCCGCTCACCCCCGGCCGCGGGCGGCGCGGAGGCGCGCGAGCCGCTCGGCCTGCTGGGGCTCCTTGCCCTCGGGGGCGTAGAACCGCGTCCCGACGAGCGCCGCCGGCAGCAGCTCCTGCGGCGAGACGGAGCCCGGGCGCTCGTGGGGATACTCGTACCCGACGCCCCGCGCGCCGGGCAGCAGCGCCTCGGGCGGGGGCTGCGCGCCGTGCTCGCGCACGTGGGCCCGGGCGGCGTTCAGCGCGGCGTACGAGGCGTTCGACTTGGGCGCGAGCGCGAGGTAGGTGGCGCACTGGGCGAGCGCGTGGGCACCCTCGGGCATCCCGACGAGCTGGACCGCGTGCGAGGCCGCGACCGCGACCTGCAGCGCCTGCGGCGCCGCGTTGCCGATGTCCTCGGAGGCGAGGATGACCATGCGGCGGGCGATGAATCGCGGGTCCTCGCCGCCCTCCAGCATCACGGCGAGGTAGTAGAGCGCGGCGTCGGGATCCGAGCCCCGCGCGGCCTTGATCCAGGCGGAGATGAGGTCGTAGTGGGCGTCGCCCTGCTTGTCGTAGCGGACGGCGCGCCGCTGCAGCGCGTCCTGCGCCACCGCGAGGCTGACGTGGCCCTGGGCGCTCGCGAGCTCCAGCGCCCCGAGCGCCGCCCGGGCGTCCCCGCCGGTCCGCAGGCTCAGGAAGTCCAGGGCGTCGGCGTCGATGCCGGCTCCCTCCAACTCGGCGAGCGCCCGCTCGAGCACCACGCGGACGTCGGCGGGCTCCAGCGCCCGCAGCTCGTAGAGCGCGCAGCGCGAGAGCAGCGCCGCGTTGACCTCGAAGGCGGGGTTCTCGGTCGTCGCGCCGATCAGCGTGACGAGGCCCTCCTCCACGGCGGGCAGCAGCGCGTCCTGCTGCGCCTTGTTGAAGCGGTGGATCTCGTCGAGGAAGAAGACCGTCGCGCCCGGCCGGTGGCGCGCCCGCTCCAGCACCGCCCGGACCTCCGCGCGCCCCGCGTCCACCGCCGAGAGCTCCTCGAAGGTCGCCTCCGCGCCCTGCGCGACGAGCCGCGCCAGGGTCGTCTTGCCGGTGCCGGGCGGGCCGTGCAGGATCATCGAGTGCGGCCGCCCGAGCTCGATCGCCGCCCGCAGCGCGCTTCCCGCCGCGAGCAGGTGGTCCTGGCCGACGACGTCCTCCGGGCGGGCCGGCCGCACCCGGGCGGCCAGCGGGGCGGGCCGCCGGGGTGCGGGGTCGAAGAGCTGGTCCACGACCGGCATCCTGACCGCCGGTGCGGTCGGCTCCCCGCGGCCCTCGCGCGGCCGGCTCGGGGCGCCGGTGCCCTAACATGAAACGCGTTCACTCCACGTCCGCACCGACCCTGAACGAGGAACCAAACATGGCCAGCACGGAAGCGCTCGTCTTCGACGCGATCCGCACTCCCCGCGGCAAGGGCAAGTTCAACGGCTCCCTGCACGGGACCAAGCCCGTCGACCTGGTGGTGGGCCTCATGCACGAGACGCTCGTCCGCAACCCGAGGCTCGACCCGGCGCTGGTCGACGACGTGGTGCTCGGCTGCGTCTCCCCGGTCGGCGACCAGGGCGGGGACATCGCCAAGACCGCGGCGATCAAGGCGGGCCTGCCCGACACGGTCGCCGGCGTGCAGCTCAACCGGTTCTGCGCCTCGGGCCTGGAGGCCGTGAACGTGGCGGCCCAGAAGGTCGCCTCGGGCTTCGAGGACCTCGTCTTCGCCGGCGGCGTGGAGTCGATGTCGCGGGTCCCGATGGGCGCCGACGGCGGCGCCTGGGCGATGGACCCCGAGACGAACTTCGACACGGGCTTCGTGCCGCAGGGGATCGGGGCCGACCTCATCGCCACGGTCGAGGGCTACAGCCGCGCGGACGTCGACGCCTTCGCGGCGCGCTCGCAGGAGCGCGCCTCCGCGGCGCAGGCCGAGGGCCGCTTCGAGGACTCCGTCATCCCCGTCCGCGACCTGAACGGCCACGTCGTGCTGGCCCGGGACGAGTTCATCCGCCCGGGCACCACGGTGGAGAGCCTCTCGGGCCTCACGCCGTCGTTCGCCGCCCTGGGCGACATGGGCGGCTTCGACGCCGTGGCGCTCCAGAAGTACCACTGGATCGAGAAGATCGACCACGTCCACCACGCGGGCAACTCCTCGGGCATCGTCGACGGCGCCGCCCTGGTGACCGTCGGCAACGCCGCGACCGGCGAGCGCCTCGGCCTGACGCCCAAGGCCCGCATCGTGGCCACCGCGCTGAGCGGGGCGGACCCGACCATCATGCTCACGGGCCCCGGGCCCGCCTCCCGGAAGGCGCTGGCCAAGGCCGGCCTGCAGGCCTCCGACCTCGACCTCGTGGAGATCAACGAGGCCTTCGCCGCGGTGGCGCTGCGCCTGGTCCAGGACCTCGACCTCGACATGGAGAAGGTGAACGTGAACGGCGGCGCCATCGCCATGGGCCACCCGCTCGGCGCGACGGGGGCGATGATCCTCGGCACCCTCATCGACGAGCTCCACCGCACGGGCGGCCGCTACGGCCTCTGCACCCTGTGCGTCGGGGGCGGCATGGGCATCGCGACCATCGTCGAGGCGCTCTGATGGCCGGCGCGAGCGCTCCCATCCGCTGGGAGGACGCCGGCGACGGCGTCGTCAACCTGGTCCTCGACGCTCCGGGGCAGTCCGCCAACACGATGAACCGGGCGTTCGGGGCCGCGCTCGCGGCGACCGTGGACCGGCTCGAGGCCGAGCGGGAGGCGATCGCCGGCGTGGTGGTCACCTCGGCCAAGAAGACGTTCTTCGCCGGCGGCGACCTCAACGAGCTCAAGGCGATCACCCCCGCCGGCGCCGAGGCGTTCTCGGCGCACGCGGCGGCGCTCAAGGCCGACCTGCGGCGCCTGGAGCGGCTCGGGCGCCCCGTGGTGGCCTGCGTCAACGGCGCCGCGCTCGGCGGCGGCCTGGAGATCGCGCTGGCCTGCCACCACCGCGTGGCGGTGGCCGACGGCGTGGTCCTCGGCTTCCCCGAGGTCCAGCTCGGGCTGCTGCCCGGGGCGGGCGGCGTGGTGCGCAGCGTGCGCATGCTCGGGATCGTCACCGCGCTGACGGGGCTCCTGCTCCAAGGGCAGAAGGTCAAGCCGGCCCAGGCGCTCGAGCTGGGGCTCGTCGACGAGGTGGTCCCCACCGCCGAGGCGCTCGTGCCCGCGGCCAAGGCGTGGATCGCGGGGAACCCCGAGGCCGCCCAGCCCTGGGATATCAAGGGCCACAGGATCCCGGGCGGCACGCCGTCGACCCCGGCGCTGGCCCAGAACCTGCCGGCCTTCCCGTCCAACCTGCGCAAGCAGCTGAAGGGCGCGAACTACCCCGCCCCCAAGGCGATCATGGCCGCGGCGGTCGAGGGCGCGCAGGTCGACGTGGAGACCGCCTTCGCGATCGAGGGGCGGTACTTCACCTCACTGGCCACCGGTCAGGTCGCCAAGAACATGATCCAGGCGTTCTTCTTCGACCTCCAGCGGGTCAACGGCCCGCGCGGCCGGGCCAGGGACGCGGCGCGCTTCACGCCCGGGAAGGTCGTGGTGCTCGGCGCCGGGATGATGGGCGCGGGCATCGCCTACCAGTGCGCGAAGTCCGGTCTCGAGGTGGTGCTCAAGGACGTCTCGCAGGAGGCGGCCGAGAAGGGGCGCGCCCACTCGCAGGGGCTCGTGGCCAAGGGCGTGGAGCGCGGCAGGGTGACCCGGGAGCAGGGCGATGCGCTCCTCGCGCGGATCACCGCGACCGACGACGCGTCGCTCGCGCAGGGCGCCGACCTCGTGATCGAGGCGGTCTTCGAGGACCCGGAGGTCAAGCGGCAGGTGTTCGCGGAGATCGAGCCGTTCCTGGCCGAGGGCGCGCTCCTCGGCTCGAACACCTCGACGCTGCCGATCACCGGCCTCGCGGAGTACGTCTCCCGCCCGGAGGACTTCGTCGGGCTGCACTTCTTCTCCCCCGTGGACAAGATGCCGCTGCTCGAGGTCATCCGCGGCGAGCGGACCACGGACGAGACCCTGGGCCGCGCGCTCGACGTGGCCAAGGCGATCGGCAAGACGCCCATCGTGGTCAACGACGCGCGGGGCTTCTTCACGAGCCGGGTGATCGGGACGTTCCTCAACGAGGGCATCGCGATGCTCGCGGAGGGCATCACGCCGGCCACCATCGAGCAGGCCTCCGCCCAGGCGGGCTACCCCGCGCCGGTGCTGCAGCTCTCCGACGAGCTCAACCTCGAGCTCATGGCGAGGATCCGCAAGGCCTCGAGGGAGGCCGTCGAGGCCGACGGCGGCAAATGGGTGGACCATCCCGCCTTCGCGGTGATCGACACGATGATCGCCGCGGGCCGCCCGGGCCGCCTCGAGGGCGCCGGCTTCTACGCCTATGCGGAGGGCGAGCGCACCGGGCTGTGGCCCGGCCTGCGGGAGACGTTCCCGCCGCGGGGCGATCCCTCGCAGGTGGTGCTGCGCGACCTCGAGGAGCGGATGCTCTTCGCCGAGGCGCTCGAGACCGTGAAGTGCCTGGACAAGGGCGTGATCACGTCGGTGGCCGACGCGAACATCGGCTCGATCCTCGGCATCGGCTTCCCGGGCTGGACCGGCGGGGTCGTCCAGTACATGACGGGCTACGAGTCCGACGGCCACCCGGCCGGCCTGCCCGGGTTCGTGGCCCGCGCGCGCGAGCTCGCCGCCCGCTACGGCGAGCGCTTCGAGCCGCCCGCGTCGCTCGTGGCCCGAGCGGAGGCCGGCGAGGCCTACCGCGACGCCGAGCTCGCCACGGCCTGACGGACCGCGGGCGCCGCGCCGCCGCGAACGACCAGCCTCGCGGCGGGGCGCGAAGGGCCAGCCTCGCGGCGCCGCAGCGAAGGCCAGCCTCGCGGCGGGGCGCCAGCGGCCACCCTCGCGGCAGGCGTTCGGATTCCGGCTCGCTGTGCGGGCGCGGATCCGAACGCAGTGCCGCGTGCGACGGGCGCCTCAGGCGTGGCCGACGGAGGTCGTGCCGAACATCAGCGTCCGGCGCCCCACGTCGTAGTGGACGACGCCCGCCGTGGAGAGCAGGTCCTGCAGGACGTCGGCGTCGTCGGCGTCGAGGGTCAGGACCTCCTCCCAGGCGCCCTGGTCCAGGACGAGCTGGAGCGTCCAGACCCCGGCCTCGCCGGGCTCGCCCGCGACCCAGGTGAACTGGTAGTGGCTGAGCTGGCGGACCTGGATGCTGTCGTCGGTGACGGGCTGCTTGACGGGTGGCATGGCGTGGTGGCTCCGTGGATCGGTGGGTGGATCACCGAGGTGCCCGGACCGCGGGAACCCCGCCGTCGCCGGTGTCCGAACCGCGACATGCCGGCTTCGGGTGCGACGCGCTTCGGGCGCCGGCCACCGCAGCGCGGGCGGACGCGGATGGCCCTGGAGTCAAGCCGCGCCCGTAGGGTCCCGGGCATGGGTGGCGGGAGCCTCGTGTCGGTCAACGTCGGGTCGGTGGCGGAGATCAGCACGCCCAAGCGCGTCGTCAGGACCGCGATCCGGAAGTCGCCCGTCGCTCCGGCGGCGCGGGTGCGGGTGGAGGGCGTCAACCTCGCGGGGGACGACCAGGCCGACCGCAGCGTCCACGGCGGCCCCGACAAGGCGGTCTACGCCTACGGATCGTCGGACCTCGAGTGGTGGAACGCGGCGCTGGGGCGCGACGACCTAGGACCGGGCGCCTTCGGGGAGAACCTGACGGTCGCGGGCCTCGACGTGAGCGGGGCGCTCGTCGGGGAGCGGTGGCGCGTGGGCAGCGTCGAGCTCGAGGCCGCCGGCCCACGGGTCCCGTGCTTCAAGCTCAACCTGCGCATGGGGGATCCCGCCTTCGGCCGGCGCTTCGTCGCCGCCCAGCGGCCCGGGACGTACTTCCGCATCCACGTGGAGGGCGAGCTCGGGGCGGGCGACGCGGTGGAGGTCGTCCACCGGCCCGCCCACGGGGTCACCGTCCGCGAGTACTTCGACGCGATCGTGCTGGGAGACCCCGTCCTGCGTCGCCGGGTGGCTGGCGTGCCCGACGTGGCCCCGGAGTGGCGGGCCTGGCTGCTCGGGCTGCCGGAGGACCCGCTGGCCGGATAACCGGGGCCGACCGTCGGCCCCACGGCCCCTCGCGGGCGAGGAGGCCGACCCGGCCGTCGACGGCGCCGAGCGTCGCACCCGGGCCGCCGGGCAGACTGCCGAGGATGGGCAGCCTGAACCGGACCGAGCGCCTCACCCTCGCCGTGGGGATCGTCGCGCTCACGGCCGCCGGGGTCGCCCGCTACGCCGGGGCCCCACCGGTGCTCGCCTTCGTCCTCGCGGCCGTCGCGCTGGCCGCGCTGGCCTCGGTCGTCTCCTTCGCCACCGAGCAGGTCGGCGACCGCTTCGGGCCGGCCGTCACCGGCGTCCTCCAGTCGACGCTCGGCAACCTCCCCGAGTTCTTCATCGTCCTCTTCGCGCTCTCGGCCGGCCAGACCGTCGTGGCGCAGACCTCGGTCATCGGCTCGCTCTTCGCCAACGCGCTGCTCGTGCTCGGGCTCGTGATCGTCACGGGCGCGGCGAGCGCCGCGGACGGCGTCATGCGCTTCCAGCGCCGGCTCCCGAACGACACGGCGACCCTGCTGCTCGTCGCCGTCTTCATCATCGTCGTGGTCGGCATCGCGGTGCAGGACGGGCAGAAGGCGGCCCAGCACGTCGACGCGCTTTCGGCCATCGCCGCCGTCGCCCTCCTGGCCACCTACCTCACGTGGCTCTGGTCCTACCTGCGCAGCGACGCGCCGGGCGGGGACGACGCCGGTGCGCAGGGCCATGCCGCCGCGCGCGTGCCCTTCGGGCTCTCCGTCGTGCTGTTGGCGGGCGGCGGGGTCGGGGCGGCGTTCGTCTCGGACTGGTTCATCCACGCGCTCGAGCCCGCGATCGACGCGATCGGCATCTCGCCGGAGTTCGCGGGCCTCGTCATCGTCGCGCTCGCGGGCAACGCGGTGGAGAACGTCGCGGGGCTCGTGCTCGCGCGCAAGGGGCAGTCGGACCTCGCCATCTCGGTGGTGAAGAACTCCGTCTCGCAGGTTCCGGCGCTGCTCTTCCCGGCCCTCGTGCTCGTCTCGCTGCTGTTCTCCGACACGCTGACCTTCGCGCTCAACCCGGTGTACATCGGGGCCCTGCTGGTCACCGCGCTGGCGGTCTGGCAGATCACGGGCGACGGCGAGGCCACGCGGTTCGAGGGCGTCGCGCTCATCGCGCTCTACGTGGTGCTCGGGACCTACGCCTTCCTGGAGTGACCTGGCGCGGCGGCGTGCGTGCGCGCCGGTCATCCGTCCAGGTCCAGAGGGCGGCCGCGAGGCGCTCGGGTACCTTACGCACCGAAGACTGGTCGATCGGCCCGACGCAATCCCGACGCTTGCGCCGTCGCCTCCGCTCCACCGGTCCGCAGGTTCCACGCACTCGACAGGGGGAGCAGGCCCATGCACGTCCGCATCCGCAGGGGGACGCTCGTCGCCCTCCTCAGCACCCTCGGCGTCCTCGCCGGGGTCCAGACCGCGTCCGCGGCGCCGCCCGACCGGTGGGGCTGCGACGCCCGGCCGTTCGGGGTCTCGACGGCCGGCACCGACGTCACGAGCGCGGTGGGGCTCCTGACCGCCAACCCGTCGCGCACCCCGTGCGCCGACGACGCGCGCACGCTGGCCAGCGCCACCGGCGCGCTCACGACCCTCAACGGGGCGGGGATCGACGCGGGCGTCGCCGAGGCCGCGACCTCGATCGATCCCGACACCGGCCCCGCGACCGCCCAGACGGCGAGCTCCAGCGCACGGGTGGACGACTTCGGCGCCGACGTGCCCGGCGCCGCCGGCATCGTGACCGCCACCACCGCCACCGCTGCCGCCACCGGCCACTGCGTCAACGGGCTCCCGGCGCTCGCGGGCAGCTCGAACGTCGGCGGAGTCCGCGTCGCGGGCGTTCCGGTCGACCTCGACGGGACCGCCCGCACCCTGACCCCCGCCGAGATCGGCGGGCTGCCGGCCGGCACGGCGGTGACCCTCGTGCCCAACCAGGAGAGCTCGAGCGGCGGGACGCTGACCCGCACCGCCCTGCACGTGACGGTCGTGAGCGCCGGCGCCACCGTCCTCAGCCTCGACGTCGCCCAGGCGACGGTCGCCTCCGCCGAGGTGCAGTGCGCCCGGGTCGCGCCGGCGGTCGCGGTGGTGGCGAGCGGGGCCACCCGCACCGTGGCGGCCACCGTCACCGCCGGGCCGGGCCGGGCGATCGCCTCCTGCGCCTTCACGCTCACCCCGGCCGGCGGCGCGGCCCGCGCGCTCACCGGCACCTACGACCCGGCCACGGGGCGCTGCACCGCCGCCCTGGCGCCGGCCGCCTTCCCGCCCGGGAGCTACGCCGTGACGGCGACGGGCACCGACGACCTCGGCAGCATCGGCACCGGGACCGGCACCCAGGTCGTCGCCGGCCCGGCCGTGGGGGCGCCGGTGGTGCACGGCGACGAGGTCAGCGCGCCGGTCGGGACACCGCCCGGCACCACGATCACGGCCTGCTCCTTCTCCGTGCGGGCCAGCAGCGGGACGACCACGACGCTCCCCGGCACCTTGGCCGACGGCACCTGCCGGGCGAAGCTCTCCGCGGCGATCGCCGGCGGGACGGCGACCATCGTCGCCTCGGCGACCGACTCCAACGGCGATCGCGGCACGGCCTCGACCGCCGTGGCCCTCGGCTCGGCGGCGGGGACCCGCCCGGACTTCCGGACGGCGAGCACCGCCGCGCTGCTGCTCGGCTGCTCCAACGCCCGGATCGTGCTCGTGGACGTCCGGCAGGCGGGCCGCCGCACGCGGCTGACCGGGGTGGCGGACCGGAGCCTCGTCGGGCGCCGGGTCGAGCTCGTCTTCACCGCGACCCGCAAGGTGGTCGCCCGGGTGGTCGTGAAGGCGGACGGCAGCTTCACGGCCACCGCGGCCCTGCCGCCCAAGCGGCTGCGCACCGCGAACAGCGCCCGCTACCAGGCGCGGGTTGGCCGGCTGGTCTCCCTGAAGCTGAAGTTCACGCGGCGGGCGATGGTCACGAGCCTGCGCCGCAGCGGCTCGCGGGTCCTGCTCGCCGGGCGCACGACGGCGCCTTTGGCGCGCCGGGGCACGACGGTCTCCGTCCGGCGCCTCGTCGCCTGCGGCCGGTACCGCACGGTGGCGAGCGTGCGCACCGACGCGCGAGGCCGCTTTAGCGCGCGCACGGCGCGGCCGGACGCGCGTGCGGCGATCTACCGGGTGACCACGCGGGTGCCGAACTCGCCCGGCTCCAGGCGGACCGGGCGGACGTTCAGCCTCCCGACGCCGATCCGGCTGAAGTAGCCCCGTCCGGAGCCCGCGGGGTCCGCCCCGCGGGCTACGGTTCGGGCCGTGCAGGAGGCCCTCGCCCAGCTCGCCGCCGTCCTCGCCGCCCCGGGCGCCCCGGATGCCCCGGCGGCGCTGGAGGCGCTGCGCGGACGGTGGGGGACGCTGCCCGCGGAGGAGCGCGCCGCGCTCACCCCGCTCGCCCGCCTGGCCGCCTCCCGGGTGGCCGCCGCGGCGACCACCCCGGCCGCCGTCGACGACGAGGACGCCTACTACGCCTCGCTCGCGGGGCCCGAGGAGGAGGAGGAGCCCGGGCGCTTCGACGCCGGCCCGCCGCCGGGGCACGAGGCGCCCGCGCCGCGCGCGGCCCCCGGCCCGCCGGCCGACCTCTTCTCCGCGGCGACGCCCGGCCCGCCCGCACCCGCCGCGCCGCCCCGCCGCCGCGCGCCGCTCGGCGACGTCACCCCGGAGCAGCTCCTCGGGCTCCTCGGGCTCACCGCCTTCCGGCCCGGCCAGCGCGCCGCCGTGCAGGCCGCCCTGGACGGCCGCGATGCGCTCGTGGTCATGCCCACGGGCGGCGGGAAGAGCCTCTGCTACCAGCTCCCCGCGCTCGCGGGCGAGGACCTCACCGTGATCGTCTCGCCGCTCATCGCGCTCATGCGCGACCAGTGCGCGCGGCTGACCGACCTCGGCCACCCGGCGGTGATGCTGGCCTCGGGCGGGGACGGGACGGCGAACCGCGACGCGCTCGAGCAGGTGCGCGACGGGCGCGCCACCGTCGTCTTCGCGGCCCCCGAGCGGTTCGCGAGCGGCCCGTTCCGCGCGGCGCTGCGGGAGCGGGCGCTCGCGCTCTTCGTCGTCGACGAGGCCCACTGCGTCAGCGAGTGGGGCCACGACTTCCGGCCGGACTACCTGCGGCTGGCCGACGTCATCGCCGAGCTCGGCCACCCGCCCGTCATGGCCTGCACGGCCACGGCGACGCCGAAGGTCGCCGAGGAGGTGGTCGCCCGCCTGGGCCTGCGCGAGCCGGAGCGGGTGCGCTCGGGCTTCGACCGGCCGAACCTCTCCTTCGACGTGCTCGGCTTCGACGGCGAGGGCTCCGTGGCGCGCAAGCGGGCGACGCTGCTGGCCGGCGTGGGGATGGCGGAGAACCGCCCGGCCGTCGTCTACTGCGGCACCCGCAAGTCGACCGAGGAGGTCGCCGACGCGCTCGCGGCCAGCGGCCTGCGCGTGGCCAGCTACCACGCGGGCCTCGGCGCGGACGCGCGCGCCCAGCGCCAGGACGCCTTCATGTCCGGCCTCGTCGACGTGGTCGTCGCCACCAACGCCTTCGGCATGGGCGTCGACAAGGCGGACGTGCGCTCCGTGTGGCACTGGGCGCTGCCCGCGAGCCTCGAGGCCTATTACCAGGAGGCGGGCCGCGGCGGCCGGGACGGCGCGCCGGCCCGCGCCGTGCTGCTGGCCTCCCGCTCCGACCTCGGGCGGCTCGTGCGGTTCATCCAGGAGGCCGAGGTCACCGTGGAGCAGGTCGGCGCGCTCGTCGGCCGGCTGCGGGCGCGCGCGGGCGGGGACGGCGGCGTCGAGCTCGAGTGGGGCGAGGACCGCGACCGGATCGCGCTCGCGGTGGCCGAGCGCGCGGGCGCGCTGGGCCTGGAGCCCGGGCCGGGCGGGCGCGTGCGGGTGCAGCTCGGCGCGGGGCAGCTCGACCACCGCCTCGCCGCGCAGCTCTGCCGCGCGGCGACGGACCGCCGCTGGCAGGCCTACCGGACGATCGAGCGCTACGCCACGGGCGCGCAGACCTGCCGCCGGCGCCAGCTGCTCGACCACTTCGGCGACGACACCCCGGCCGCGCCGGAGGGCCGCTGCTGCGACGTCCACGACCCCGTCGACTGGCTGCCGGAGATCACGGTCCCCCGGAAGCGCGCGGGCACGGGGTCGCGCCCGAGCGGTGCGCCGGCCGACGACGGCGCCGACGTGCCCGAGGCCGAGCTCGCGCCGCTGAAGGCCTGGCGCATGGAGCGCGCGGACGGCAAGCCCGCCTACACCGTCGCGCCCAACGCCACGCTCTACGAGATCGTCCGTCGCCGGCCGCGGAGCGCGGCCGACCTGCTGGAGATCAAGGGCATCGGCCCGGGCTTCATCGACAAGCACGCCGACTCGCTGCTCGAGCTGCTCCGCGCGGCCGGCTAGAGCTCCGCCCGGATCGACCAGAGCTCGGGGAAGGCGGGCCGGAAGAGCGTGGCGCGCAGGTAGTCCGCGCCCGAGGAGCCGCCCGTGCCGGGCTTGCTGCCGATCGTGCGCTCGACCATCTTGACGTGGCGGTAGCGCCACTCCTGCAGCCCCTCGTCGAAGTCGACGAAGGCCTCGCAGAGCCCGGCGGCCTCCGGGTCGGCGCGGTAGGCGGCGGTCAGGCGCTCCGCGAGGCTCCCCTGCGCGTGTCCACGCGCGCCCAATAGTCCGTCCAGCGCCGCGAGCAGCGGGCCGAAGGTGGCCTCGAGCGCGCGGAACTGCGCGGACTGGAAGCCGCTGGAGCGCGCGAGCGAGGAGCGGAAGCTCAGGAACTCGAGCGGGGTGAGCGTCTCGAGCACGTCGATCTGGGCCACGATCGTCTTGACGATCGTGCGCATCCGGTGGAGCGTCTTGACCGCCCCGGGCAGGTTCCGCGCGGCGAGGCGGCGGCGCAGCTCGGGCTCCTCGTGCAGCAGCTGCTTGAACCAGAGCTCGTAGACCTGGTGGATGACGATGAACAGCAGCTCGTCGTGCTCCTCGGAGCGCGGCCGCTGCAGCGCCAGGAGCTCGGGCAGGGCGAGGTAGGAGCCGTAGCTCACCGCAGGGTCGTCGGCCATGGGTCCATCGTGGCGCACGGCGACGAGGCCGGGTCCCCCGCGCCGGCCCCGCCCGCCGTAGCATCAGTGGGGATGGAGGCCCTGGCCACCGAGCTGCTCCAGCGGCTCCTGCGCTTCGACACGGTCAACCCGCCCGGCGACGAGCGCGAGGCCCAGGAGTGGCTGGCCGGCGTCCTGCGCGAGGCGGGCTTCGAGGTCGCGCTGCTCGGCGCGACGCCCGAGCGGCCGAACCTCGTCGCGCGGCTCCGCGGCGCGCGGGAGGGGCCGAACCTCTGCCTGCTCTCCCACATGGACACCGTGCTGGCCACCCCGTCGGAATGGCAGCGCGACCCGTGGTCGGGCGAGGAGGTCGACGGCGAGATCTGGGGCCGCGGCGCGCAGGACATGAAGTCGCAGACGGCCAGCGAGGCGGCGGCGGCGCTCACGCTCGCCCGGGCGGGCTGGCGGCCGGCCCGCGGGGACCTCCTGGTCGTCTGCGTCGTCGACGAGGAGACGGGCGGCGCCCAGGGCGCCCAGTGGCTCTGCCGCGAGCACCCCGAGGCCGTCCGCTGCCGCTGGCTGCTCAACGAGGGGGCGGGCTCGGTCTTCGCGGTCGGTGAGGAGCGCCACTACGGCATCTGCATCGCCGAGAAGGGCGTCTTCCGCTTCACGCTGACCACGCGGGGCCGGGCGGGCCACGCCTCGATGCCGGCGCTGGCCGACAACGCCCTGCCCAAGCTCGCGCCGCTGCTGAGCGCGCTGGCCACCGCGCGCCCCGCCCTCGACGTGACCGACGCGCCCGCCGGGCTGCTCGCCGGCCTGGGGATCGCGGTCGGCGCCGATCCCGCCGCGGCCCTCGCGGAGCTCCGGGAGAGCGCGCCGGAGCTCGCCGCCTTCGTGGAGCCCATGCTCTCGGTGACCTTCGCGCCGACCATGATCAGCGCGAGCACGAAGGTCAACGTGGTGCCCTCGCAGGCGGCGCTGAAGGTCGACTGCCGCGTGCCGCCCGGGCTCGGCGAGGAGGATGCGCGCCGCCGGATCACCGAGGCGCTGGAGGGGCTCGACGGCTACGAGCTCACCTTCGACGAGGAGGTGGTCGGCAACGCCTCGCCGCCCGAGGGGCAGCTGTGGGACGCCATCGCCGGCTTCCTGGGCCGTGAGGACCCGGGGGCGAGCGTCCTGCCGACGATGCTCCCGGCCTTCACCGACTCGCGCACCTGGCGCGCGGCGTTCCCCGACTGCACCGCGTACGGCTTCTTCCCGCAGCGCGAGCTGAGCCTCTACGAGATGTGGCCGCTCGTCCACGGCAGGGACGAGCGCATCCACCGCGCGGACCTCGGCTTCGCCGCCCGCGCCTACCACGACATCGCGAAGGAGCTGCTCGGATGAGCGAGCCGGAGCCCACCCCGGAGAAGCTGCGCCTGGGCGGCATGGCGCTGCGCAACGGCCTGCTCGTCCACGGCCCGACCCACTGGGCGGCCGCCGTGCGGACCCCGGCGGGCGCCGTCGAGGTCGCCTCGGGCCGCAAGCCCCACGCCCCCGAGGCGCTCACCGGCGTCCCGGGCGCGCGCGGCATCGCGCGGCTCGCCGAGGCGATGCTCGTCATCCCGCTCGTCAAGCGCCGGCTGCCCGCCGCGCAGCTGCCGTTCCAGAACCCGCAGGTGCTCGGCGCCATGGCCGGCGCGGCGCTCGCCGGCTCGCTGCTGCGCCGCCGCGTCCGCGGGCTGGGCGGCGAGGCGCTGCTGGCCGCCGTCTCCGTCGCGCCGTCGCTGCTCGCGCTGCGCGGCGGCGACCTGGCCGCCTACCACGGCGTGGAGCACAAGGCGATCGGCGCCTACGAGCGCGGGGACGGCGACGCGCGCGACGCGGCGAAGGAGCACGACCGCTGCGGCTCGCACCTCATGGCGCCCATGCTGACCGCCAACGTCGTCGGCACCGCGCTGCTCAAGCAGCTCGTCGCGGCCCCGCGTCCGGTCCACGGCGCCGCGGTCCAGCTCGCCTCGGTCGGGCTCGCCGTGGAGGTCTTCGCCTGGAGCGAGCGGCACGCCGAGAGCGCGACCGCGCGGGCCCTCCGGGTGCCCGGCCACGAGCTCCAGCGCGTCCTCGGCACCCGGGAGCCGACCGAGCGCCAGCTCGAGGTCGGCCGCGCGGCGCTCGCGGAGATCCTCCGGGTGGAGCTCGCGGCCTAGCCGCGACATGCGTCCAGGTGCCCACCACCCGTTGCACGCCCCGCCCGGCCCCGCCGACACTCCGCTGACGTGACCGAGGACAAGCACGCGCTCATCGACGCCCTCGGCAGCCTGCGGACGACGCTCCAGCAGGCGGCGCTGGTGCCCGTCGACCCGGAGCAGGGAAGCCTCGCCCGCCGGGTCCAGGACTTCGCCTCCGACTGGGGCTCGACGCTCGGGCTCGTGTTCATGGGGGCGATCGTCTACGTGCTCTGGCGCACGCTGAAGCTGATGCCCAAGACCAAGCCGACGCAGATCAAGCCGTCGGCCTCGCGGGAGATCTCCTGGGAGGAGATCGCCGGCGTGGACGAGGCGAAGGCCGAGCTGCGCGAGGTCGTGGACTTCCTGCGCGACCCCAAGCGCTTCAAGGCGCTCGGCGCGAAGGTGCCGCAGGGCGTGCTCCTGCACGGGCCGCCCGGCACGGGGAAGACGCTCCTGGCCAAGGCGGTGGCCAGCGAGTCGCGGGCGCAGTTCTTCTCGCAGTCGGCGTCGAGCTTCGTGGAGATGTTCGCGGGCCTCGGCGCCGCGCGGATCCGCAGGCTCTTCGACGAGGCCCGCAAGCACGCGCCCGCGATCCTCTTCATCGACGAGATCGACGCGGTCGGCGCCCGGCGGGGCTCGGACAACAACTCCGAGCGCGAGCAGACGCTGAACCAGCTGCTGGTCGAGATGGACGGCTTCTCGGGCTCGGAGAACGTGGTCGTCATCGCGGCGTCGAACCTCCTGGAGAAGCTCGACCCGGCGCTGCTGCGCCCGGGTCGCTTCGACCGCCAGGTCTTCGTCACGCCGCCCGACGTCGACGGCCGCCTGAAGGTGCTGGGGGTCCACACTCGCGGCAAGCCGCTCGGCGCGGACGTCGACCTGGCGCTCGTGGCGGCGCAGACCAGCGGGCTGACGGGCGCCGACCTCGCGAACATCTGCAACGAGGCGGCGATCTTCTGCGCCCGCCGCGACGGCCACGCGCTCGCCCACGCCGACTTCGAGGACGCCCTGGAGCGGGTGGTGGCCGGCGTCCAGTCCTCCACCACCCTGAATCCGCACGAGCGCCGGGTCGTCGCCTACCACGAGGCCGGCCACGCGCTCTGCCGCGAGCTGCTCATCACCACCGACCGCGTCCACAAGATCTCGATCGTCCCCCGCGGCTCCGCCCTCGGCTACGTGATGAACCTGCCCGACGAGGACTCCTACCTCAAGACGCGCGAGGAGCTCATCGACCAGATGACCGTCCTCCTGGGCGGGCGGGTGGCCGAGCAGCTCGTGTTCGGCGCCGTCACCACGGGCGCGGCGAACGACCTGCAGCGGGTCGCCGAGGTCGCCCACGCGATGGTCCACGACTACGGCATGGGCTCCGTCGCCGCGACCGCCCGCGCCGTGACGGACGCCAACGTGGTCTCCGACACCACGCGCCGGATCCGCGACGAGGAGCAGCAGGACCTGGTCTTCGAGGCCGAGCGCGCCGCCCGCCGGCTCATCGGCGAGCACCGCGGGACGCTCGAGCAGATCGCGCAGGCGCTCCTCGCGCACGAGGTGATCGACCGGGCCGAGCTCGACCGGATCATGCGCGGCGTCGCGCAGCTGCGGCGCCGCCCCGGGGAGCCGGGCCTCCGGGTCGTCGCGGCGGAGGGGCAGACCCCCGAGGGCCCCTCGACCGCGTAAGGCGCGCGAGCGCGGCGAGCGCCGGGGGAGCTCAGCGCCGGGGAGGTCCCGCACGTGAGCGCCAGCGAGCGCCGGGGGAGCGACCCCGTAGACTCCGGCCCCTGAGCATGTTCGCCCGCATCGACCACGTCGGGATCGCCGTCGAGGCGCTCGACCCGGCGCTGGAGCGCTACGAGCGCGACTTCGCCCTCGGTGTGGTGCACCGCGAGCTCCTCCCGGAGCAGGGCGTCGAGGCGGCGCTGCTCGACCTCGGCGAGAACCACGTCGAGCTGCTCGCGCCGCTCGGCGCCGACACGCCGGTCGGCGCCTTCCTCGCCAGTCGGGGGCCGGGGCTGCACCACGTGGCCTACCAGACCACGGACATCGAGCGCGCGCTCGCGGGCCTGCGGGCGGCGGGCCTGCGGCTCATCGACGAGCGCCCGCGCGTCGGCATCCGGGGCTCCCGGGTCGCCTTCCTGCACCCGGGCTCCGCGGGCGGCGTGCTCACCGAAGTCGTCCAGCCCTCCCACGAAGGACACTGACCCATGGCCCAGCGCATCTCCATCGGCTTCCAGGCCTCCCCGCCGCTCGCCCTCCGCGTCTCCGACGAGCAGCTGAGCGCGCTGCAGGGCGCGATCGGCGGCGAGGGGTGGCACGAGGTCACGGGCGAGGACGGCACCGTCAAGCTCAGCCTCCAGCACGTCCTCTGGCTCAAGGTGGAGAAGGACGAGCAGCGCGTGGGCTTCGGCCTCGGGAGCTGAGCGGCGCCGCCTAGCGTGGGGCGCATGCTCGTCGCCACGCACCCCGGCTCCTTCCACGCCGACGACGTCTTCGCCGTCGCGACGCTCCGCCTCGCCCTCGGCCCGTTCGAGCTCGTCCGCACGCGCGACCGGGCGCGGCAGGCCGAGGCCGACCTCCGGCTCGACGTCGGCGGCGCGAGCGACCCCGCCACGGGGGACTTCGACCACCACCAGAAGGGCGGGGCCGGCGAGCGCCCGAACGGCGTCCGCTACGCGACCTTCGGCCTGGTCTGGCGCGAGCACGGCGTGGCGCTGGCCGGGAGCGCGGAGGCGGCGCGGGCGATCGACGAGCGCCTCGTGCAGGGCGTCGACGCCAACGACACGGGCCAGACGATCGCCACCTCGCTGGTCGGCGACGTGAGGGCGATGAGCGTGAGCGGGCTGGTCGGTGCGATGAACCCGGCCTGGGACGAGCCGCTCTCGCCCGCACAGGAGGACGCGCGCTTCGCCGAGGCGGTGGCCTTCGCCCAGGGCGTGCTGGAGCGCGAGCTCGCGGGCGCCGCCGCCTTCGCGCGGGCCCGGCAGCTCGTGCGCGACGCGATCGCGCGCGCCGCCGACCCGCGGGTGATCGAGCTCGACCGGAACATGCCGTGGCGGGAGCCGGTCCTCACGCAGGCGCCCGAGGCGCTCTTCGTCGTCTACCCCAAGAGCGACGGCTGGGGCCTCCAGGCGGTGCCCCGGGAGCTCGGCGCGTTCGCCAACCGGCGCGACCTGCCCGCGGGCTGGGCCGGGCTGAGCGACGAGGCGCTCGCCGCGGCCACCGGCGTGCCGGACGCGCGCTTCGCCCACAGCTCCCGCTTCTACGCCGCCGCCGGTTCCCGCGAGGGCGTCCTCGCCCTCGTCGCGCTCGCGCTGGAGGACTGAACGCTCGCCGAGTGCCGGCTGAGCCCCAGGGGGTGGGGGCCAGTCGGCACTCGCCCGGCGAGCGTGCCCCTAGAGTGCCGCGCGATGTCGGACGAGCCGCCCATCGCGCCGCCGCAGGACCCGGGCGCGCGCACCGCCCGCCGCTTCCTGCTGCGGGGCGGGCCCGCGGCGCGGGCGATCGCCCGCGCCGACCTCGCGGCCTACCGCGCCGTCCGCGGGGCCGCCCGGCCGCCCGCCCTGGTGCGGGCCGTGTCGGCCTTCTCGCACACGGGGGAGCACGCGGCGGTGTGGCTCGCGCTCGGGGCCGGCGGTGTCGCGCTCGACGCCCCGCGGCGCGGACCCTGGCTCCGGGCCCTGGCGGGGGTCGTGGCCGCCTACGTCGCGAACGTCGCGCTGAAGAACCTGTTCCGCCGCCAGCGGCCGCGGCTCGAGGACCTGCCGCAGCTCGTCCGGACCCCGACGGCGCTCAGCTTCCCGAGCGCCCACGCCACCTCGAGCTTCGCGGCGGCCCGCGCCTACGCTCCGCTCCTGCCGGCCGCGCCGCTCTACGCGGCGGCCTCGGCCATGGCGCTCTCGCGGGTGATGCTCGGCGTGCACTACCCGACGGACATCCTCGCGGGCGCGACGCTCGGCACGCTCGTGGGGAGCGCGGCGCGGTGAAGGTCGGGATCGTCGGGCTGCCCAACGCGGGCAAGTCGTCGCTGTTCAACGCGCTGACGCGCGCGGGCGCCGAGGCGGCCAACTACCCATTCACCACCATCGAGCCCAACGTCGCGATCGTGCCGGTGGAGGACGAGCGCCTGAGCGAGGTCTCGGCGGTCATCGGCGCCTCCGACGTGGTCGCCGACACGATCGCCTTCCACGACATCGCCGGCCTCGTGCGGGGTGCGAGCGAGGGCGAGGGACTGGGCAACCAGTTCCTCGGCAACATCCGCGAGACCGACGCGATCGTCCACGTCGTCCGCGCCCACCACGACGACGCGATCATCCACCCGGAGGGCTCGGTCGACCCGGCCCGGGACATCGAGACGATCGAGACCGAGCTCGTCTTCGCCGACCTCGAGCAGGTCGAGCGGCGCCTGGACCGGGTCGTGCGCAGCGCGCGGGGCGGCGAGCGCGCGGCCGTGGCCGAGCAGGGCTGGCTGGAGGCGGTGCGCGGGGAGCTCCAGGCCGGGCGCCCGGCGCGCGGGATCCCCGTGCCCGACGCGATGGAGCCGAGCCAGTCGGTCCACCTGATCACCGCCAAGCCGGTCCTCTTCGTGGCCAACGTCGACGAGGGCTCCGACGCGGTGCCCGCCGAGGTCGCCGCGCACGCGGAGGCCGTCGGGGCGGGGGTCGTCGCGGTCTCGAGCCGGATCGAGTCCGAGCTGCGAGAGATGGACGACGAGGAGGCGGCCGAGATGCGCGCCGAGCTCGGCGTGGGCGAGTCGGGCCTGCAGCGGGTGGTGCGCGGCGCCTTCGCGCTGCTGGACGAGATCGCGTTCTTCACGGTGGGCGCGGGCAAGCGCGCGCAGTCCTGGCACCTGCGCCGCGGGCTGACCGCGTGGCATGCGGCCGGCGAGATCCACTCCGACATCCAGCGCGGGTTCGTGCGCGCGGAGGTCATCCCGTACGACAAGCTCATCGCCGCCGGCGGCTACGCGCAGGCGCGGGACGTCGGCACGCTGCGCCTCGAGGGCCGCGACTACGTCATGCGCGACGGCGACGTCATCACGGTGAAGTTCACGCCCTGAGGGCACGCGGCTCGAGCGGACGTGGCCGCCGGCCCGGGCGCTCAGCCCGCTCCGCCCGCACGCTCCAACCGCCCCGCGAGGCGCTCCATCCCCTTGGCGCGCGCGGCGGCGGCCGCCGCGACCCACCTCGTCGGGGCGTCGGGCGGGCGGGTCAGCGCGATCGTCCGGAGCGTCGCCATGTCCTTGAAGGCCCGCAGCTCGGCGGCCTGCGTCCGCAGCGCCTCGGCCACCCGCGGTCGCAGCAGCTTGCGGGTCACCGCCGCCGGGTCGTCGGCCAGGGTGAGGAGCGCCTCGAGGTCGCCGTGGTCGGCCAGCAGCTGGGCGGCGCCCTTCTCCCCGATGCCCCTCGCGCCCGGGATGCCGTCCGACGGGTCGCCGCGCAGCGCGATGAAGTCGGGCACCTGCGCGGGCTCGATGCCGTACCGGGCGCGGACCCCGGCGAGGTCGATGAGCTCCGGGCCGCCCTTCCCGGCCGGCCAGAGGACCCGGACCCGCTCGTCCACGCACTGGAACATGTCGCGGTCGCCGGTGAAGAGCAGCGCCGTGCCGCCCGCCGCGCGCTCGAGGTCGGCGAGGGTGCCGAGCAGGTCGTCGGCCTCGAGCTCCCCCGCGTGCAGCACCTCCCAGCCGAAGGCGCCGAAGAAGGCGGCCGCCTGCTCCCACTGGTGCGTGAGCGCGTCCGGCATGGGCGGGCGGTCGGCGTGGTAGCCGGCGAAGTGGTCGGTCCGGTAGGTGGCCGCCTCGGCGCCGAAGCAGAGCACCACCGCGCGCGGTGCGTGCTCCTCCACGGCCTGGAGCACGAGGTTCGCGCAGCCCAGCAGGGCGTTGACGGGCCGCTCCTCGCCGTCGGTGATCGAGTCGGGCAGCGCGAAGAAGGCGCGGTAGAGCAGGGACGGCGCGTCGACGGCGAGCAGGGGCGCGGGCACGCCCGCTGTCTACCAGGCCCGAGCTCAGTCCAGCGCGCCGAGCAGCGCGGCGACCACGTCCGGGTCGAACTGCGTGCCCGAGCACCGCCGGAGCTCGCCCCGCGCCTCCTCCGGCTGCAGCCGCGGCCGGTAGGGGCGGTCGCTGATCATCGCGTGGTAGGCGTCGCAGGCCAGGGTGATCCGCGCCGAGAGCGGGATGCCCTCGCCGGCCAGCCCGTCGGGATAGCCGCTGCCGTCCCAGTGCTCGTGCTCGGAGCGGACGGCGGTGGCGACCGCCTCGAGCCCCGGCACCTCCCGCACCACCGCCTCGCTCGCGAGGGTGTGGGTGCGCATGATCTCCCACTGCTCCGGGGTCAGCGCCCCGGGGCTGCGCAGGATCTCGTCGGGGACGCTCAGCTTGCCCACGTCGTGCAGCAGCGCCACGTGCTCGACCTCGGCCACCTCCTCCGCGTCCAGCCCGAGCCCCTCGCCGACGCGGACCGCGAGCTCGACGACCGACCGCGAGTGCGCGCCGGTGTAGTGGTCGCGGGCGGCGATCGCGGCGGCGAGCGCGGCGACGCCGGCCGACTGGGACTGCAGGCGCGCCTCGTCGCGCTGGGCGCGGCGGTGGTCGAGGTCGGAGGCCGCCATGCGGGCGACGAGCTGCAGGACGGCGAGGTCGCGCGGCCCGAGGTCGGTGCGGGCGTCGTGGCTGGCGCAGCAGAGCGTCCCGACGAGCTCGCCGTCGGCCAGGCGCAGCGGCACGGAGGCGAAGGCGCCCACCCCGCCGGTCTCGGTCACCTCCATCGCCCCGGCCAGCGGGTCGGCGCGCACGTCGTCCAAGAGGCCCGGCAGGCGGCCGGCGAGGATGTGGTGGCAGTAGGTGCCGTCGATGGGGATGCTCGCGCCGTCGGCGACGCCGAACGAGGCCCCCTCCCCTCGCACCCGCAGGAACACCTGCTGCTCGTCGTCCATCAGGGTGGCGTAGGCGATCTCCATCCCGAGCAGCTCGTTGACGGTGTCGAGCAGCACGTCGAGGTTGGGCGGCTCGGCCAGGCCGGCCAGGGTCGAGAGATCGAGCCGGCGCAGCTTGGCGGGAGCCGGCGCCCCGTTCGCGGCCGCCCCCGCCGCGACCACCCGGTCCCCGCCGTGCCGCTTGGCGGCGTAGAGGGCACGATCGACGGCCCGGGTGAGGTCCTCGGCGCTCATCCCCGGCTTCCAGGCCCCGACGCCGGCGGAGAGCGTCACCCCGGCGCCGGCGGCGAGCACGGCGGCGCGCAGGCGCTCGGCCGCGGCGGCCGCCTGCACCGAGCCCGAGCCGGGCAGCAGGAGGGCGAGCTCGTCGCCGCCGATGCGGGCCAGCAGCTCGCCGCTGCGGACCTCGTCGGCGAGCGCCTCGGCCAGGGTGACGAGCGCGGCGTCGCCCGCCGCGTGCCCGTCGCGGTCGTTGACCGCCTTGAACCCGTCGAGGTCGAGCAGCGCCAGCGCCAGGCGGGGGTCCTCGCCGCGCCCGGCGCGCGCCACCTCCGCGTCGAGGCGGTCGGTGAACGCCCGGCGGTTCCCGAGCCCCGTCAACGGGTCGGTCACCGCGAGGCGCCGCGCCACCGCGAGCCGCTCGGTCGCCTCCGCGCGGGAGAGCTTCAGCTCGACCTCGGTCATGGTGACGAGCGCGAGCTCCTCGAGCAGCTGGACGTCCTCCGCCGACCACTCCCGCGCGGCGACCGCCATGACGCAGATCGTGCCGAGCGCGAGGCCGTCGGCCGTCCTGAGCGGCACGGCGAGGTAGCCGCGGACGCCGGCGTCGGCGATGGGGTGGGAGGCGAGCAGCGGGTCGACCGTGACGTCGCGGACCACGAGCACCCGGTCCAGGCCCACCGCCATGGCGCACGGCGAGAGGGCGACCGGCATCGTCGGCGCGGGCGGGAGCAGGCCGGCCGCGCTCTTGTAGACGTGCTCGACGCCGTCGATGAAGTTGATGTAGGCCCCGTCGGTCTCCAGGGCCCGGCGCGCCCAGCGGGTCAGTCGGTCGAAGGAGGCCTCGGGCGACGCGTCGGGCAGGCCGCGCACGGTCAGGGCGGCGAGACGCGCCGGGTCGTCGAGGACGGACTCCATCGTGGCTGCATCGGCAGCGCGTCTCGCGGAGTTGAGCCGGGAGGTTGGCGAGGGCGAGCCCGCGGGAATCCCCAGCCCATGATCCAGGTCTTCCAGGCGGAGTGGTGCCCGTTCTCCGCCCGGGTGCGCGAGCGCCTCAACGAGCTCGACCTCCCGTTCGTCGCGCTCCCCGTGCCCGTGCCCCGCGAGGAGCGCGACGTCATGCAGGCGCGCACCGGCACGCGCGAGATCCCGGCGGTGATCCTCGACGACGGCACCGTGCTGGCCGGCGACGCGGAGCAGACCGTCGCCGCGCTCGGCAAGCGCTTCCCGGAGCCCCCGAGCGCCCAGGCGCACCGCGACGCGCTCGCGGCCCACCCGCTGGGCCGCATCCTGGGCTGAGCCGCGCGGCTCGCGCCCCGGAGGGCAGGAGCCGACCACCTAGCCTCGTGGTGTGAGCGACCAGCACCCCCGGGGCTCCGCCTCCGACGACGCGGCGGACGTCCCGACCTCCCGGGTGGCGCGGACCGCGCGGTTCGGGGGCCTCGTCGCGGGCCAGGGCGCCCGGTGGGCGGGGATGCGCGCGGCCAACGCGTTCCGCTCCGACGAGCGCGCGGACGCCGCGCAGGCGCAGCGCGCCGCCGCCACCGCCAACGAGCTCGTCGCCCGCCTCGGGGAGATGAAGGGCGCCGCCATGAAGCTCGGGCAGGTGCTCTCCACGGTCGACTTCGACCTCATCCCGGAGGGTGAGCGCGAGGAGTTCAAGGAGAAGCTCGCCGCGCTGCGCGACGACGCGCCGCGGGTGCCCTTCGCCAAGCAGCGCCGCATGATCGAGCAGGAGCTCGGCGGGCGGCTCGCCGAGCACTTCGCCGCGTTCGACGAGGAGCCGGTCGCGGCGGCCTCGATCGGCCAGGTCTACCGCGCCACCACCCGCGCGGGCGCCGACGTCGCGGTCAAGGTCCAGTACCCCGGCATCGCCGAGGCGGTGGAGACGGACCTGCGCAACATGGGGATCCTCCTGCCGCTGGTCAAGCGCCTGGCGCCCGGCCTCGACGTGAAGGCGATCGCGGCGGAGCTGCGGGAGCGGATCGGCGAGGAGCT
Source organism: uncultured Solirubrobacteraceae bacterium (assembly GCA_964236905.1). Classification (GTDB taxonomy): domain Bacteria; phylum Actinomycetota; class Thermoleophilia; order Solirubrobacterales; family Solirubrobacteraceae; genus Paraconexibacter. The sequence continues at coordinate 120,288 of CAXSFZ010000004.1, forward strand.
CGACTACGAGCTCGAGGCCCAGAACCAGCGCGCGGTCGCCCGCGCGTTCCGGGGCCACCCGCTCATCGCGGTCCCCGCGGTCGACACCGCGCTCTCGACCCGCCGCGTGCTCGTCACCGCGTTCGCGGAGGGCCGGCCGTTCGGCGAGGTCAAGGCGCTCGGCGAGGCCGAGCGCGACCGCTTCGCCGAGGTCTGCTTCCGCTTCTTCTTCGGCCTGCTCACCCGGCAGCAGATCGCCGCGGGCGACCCGCATCCGGGCAACGTGCTGCTGGCCCCCGACGGCCGCCTCGTGTTCCTCGACTTCGGCCTCGTGCGCCGGGTGGACCCCGCGTACCTGGAGGGGGAGCGTGCCCTGGCCCGGGCGGTGATCGCGTGCGACGCGCGGCAGGTCAAGCGGTCGATGGCCGAGCTCGGCTACCTGCCCGACCCCGGCGCCTTCACGGGCGAGGCGCTGCTCGAGCAGCTGCTGGTGGCCGCGGAGTGGTACTTCCAGCCGGGCTTCCGGCGCCTGGACCCGGAGTACGTGCGGCGCACCCTCGAGCGGGGCTCGAGCCCGCGCAGCCCCTTCTTCGCCCAGATGCGGCGGCAGACCGTGCCGCCCCAGGCCCTGCTGATCCGCCGCATGGAGGGGCTCCTGTTCTCGGTCTTCGGGGAGCTGCGCGCGGGGGGCCGCTGGCACGACCTGGCGCTCGAGTACATCGCCGCGGCACCGCCGAGCACGCCGCTCGGCGAGGAGGAGGCGGCCTGGCTCAGCGGCACGCCCGCCTCCGAGGCCGCCGCGTAGGCTGGCGCGCATGCGCACGATCGACGGCCTCGACGAGCTGCGGGCGCTCGTCGGTGAGGAGCTCGGCGTCTCGGGTTGGTACGCGGTCACGCAGGAGCGCGTCGACGCCTTCGCCGCGGCGACCGGCGACCATCAGTGGATCCACGTCGACCCCGAGCGCGCGCGGGAGACGCCCTTCGGCGGCACGATCGCCCACGGCCTGCTGACCCTCTCGCTCGGCCCGGGCTTCGTCGAGGAGCTCTTCGCCATCACCGGCGTCGCCTTCGCGCTCAACTACGGCTACGGCCGTGTGCGCTTCCCCGCCCCGGTCCCCGTCGGCTCGAACCTGCGCATGCGCGCCACCCTCGCCGCCGTCGAGGACGTGCCGGGCGGCGTCCAGATGACCGTCACCCAGACCTTCGAGATCGAGGGCGGGGAGAAGCCGGTCTGCGTGGCGGAGTCCCTCTCGCGGGTGTACGCGGGCGGCTGACCGGCGCGGCGGATCCCCGGCGCTGTACAGGCGCGGACATGGCGGCGCCGCGGGGATCGCTGCGGCGCCGCGAGCGCGCCCTCGCTCGGGCGCAGGCCGGGCACGGTCTTGGCGGCGCGGCGGGCAGCGAGGCCCGCCGTGACCGCCGAGCTCCCCCGTGACCGCCGAGCTCCCCGGGCCCCCGGGGCGGGTCCCCGGGGCGGGCCCGGGGAGCTCGGCCCGTTCGGCCTCGAGCCCGCTGAGCGGGCCGCAATCCGAACGCCCGCAGGGGCGCGCCCCGCCGGTCGCGGGAGCCTTCGGAGCTGCCGTGGCCGGCGGCCCGTGTCGGCGTCGACCGGTGGCGGTCGCCCGCGTCGGCCTCGACGCCGGCGTCGGGCCCCGCATCGGCCTCGACGCCGGCGCCGGGCCCCGCCTCGGCCTCGACGCCGGCGTCGGACCCCGCCTCGGCCTCGACGCCGCTCTGGCGTTCGGATCCGAGCTCGCTGAGCGGGCTCCACTCCGAACGGCAGAGCGCGGCGCTGTGCGCGCGGACATGGCGGCGCCTCGGGGGGCGCGGCGGCGTGGGGCCGTCTGGGGGTCCCGGGCGGCTGGGCCGCTCGGGCGTTCGGATCCGAGCTCGCTGAGCGGGCTCCACTCCGAACGGCAGGGCGCGGCGCGGGCCCGCCGCGCCCGTCACGCTCGCGTCGGCCCCCGCGGGCCGCGAGGCGCCCTGTGCCCTGCGCTCCGCGGACCGCGGGGCGCTCCGCGCCCCGCCCGCGCCCCGCGCGTCGGCGCCCCGCCCGCGCCCCGCCCGCGCCCCGCGCGTCGGCGCCCCGCCCGCGCCCCGCCCGCGCCCCGCGCGTCGGCGCCCCGCCCGCGAGGCGCCCCGCGCCCCGCGTCCCGCCCGCGCTCAGCCCGCCGTGACGTCGGGGCCGTCGAAGCCGCGCCAGCGCACCCGGTAGGTCCCCGGGCCGGGGAGCGTCGCGCGGTAGCCGCCGGCCGGGCCGCGGGCGCTCGTCCAGAAGGCGGTCCGCCACCCGGTGGCCGTGCGGCGCAGCACCTCGAGCCAGTCGCCGTCGCGCGCGCCCGCGACGTGGCCGCTCAGCACGCCCCGGTAGGCGGTGCGGGAACCCGGAGAGCTCGCGCTGAGCGCTGCGGCGTGCAGGGAGAGGCTCGTCGCGTCGGCGCCGGCTCCACCGGACGGGGCGGTGGGCGACGTGTCGGCCGGCGGCGTCGTGACCCTCGCGCCGATCACCGTGAAGCTCGCCCAGGAGTCGAAGAGCCCGAAGCGCTGGCGCAGCGTCGGCCCGCTCACGACCGTGTCCCCGCGGCTGCCGACCACCCGCGCGGTGACGATCCGCGGCGAGAAGCCGCGCTTGGTCACCGTGATGCCGCGCAGCCGCCCCTTCACGAGCCCGCCGAGCCTGCGCTCCGCCTGGGCCAGCGTGTACCGGTACGGCCCCCAGCGGTGCTTGGGCGAGGTGCCGTCGTACGGGTCGAGCACGCCGCGCAGGTAGGGCTGCGGCGCGCTCCCCGGGAAGCCGTTCTCGACGTTCTCGGTTTTGCCGCCCGAGGTCGAGAAGAAGAAGGTGACGATGGGCTTGCCGAGGTAGGTGACGACCTGCCCCGACGTGGCGGCCACCGCGGTGTCGGTGCTCGGCTGCTCGGCCGAGACGCCGTTGTAGACCTGCGAGCGGGTGTCGGCCCACTGGGTGAAGCCACGTGCGCCGCCCGCGTTGGTGGTGAGCGCGTAGGTGCGCGCCGCGACGGCCTGGGCGCGCAGCGCGTCCTGCGGCCAGGAGGCCGGGCTCTCGGAGGGGACGACGCCGCGCAGGTAGTCGTCGATCCCCAGCGCGTTGACCACGAGCAGCGTGCCGCCGTCCGGGCGGAACTCGAGCGCGCCGCGGAACAGGCCGTCGCGCACCGCGTTCGGGCCGCGGCCGAGGAGCGTCACGGGCGCACCGTCGTCCGCGACGCGCACCGGGCCGGCCCACTGGGCCAGCGCCCGCCCGGTCGGGCTGCGCAGCACCACGGCACCCGCCTTCTGCCCCACGGAGTAGCGCTTGGTCGGATCGAGCGCGCGGGTCCCGATCCGCGAGGCGCCGGTGAACGCGGCGCTCGGGCTCGAGCGCAGGAGCACGGTGACCTCGGGCGCGGTGGTGAGCGCCCCGAGCTGCGTGCCGGTGTAGTAGTGGGCGAGGATCTCGGGGTAGGCCGTGCCGTGGAGGGCGTAGCCGTAGGCGCCGTACTGGCTCATCCCGACGCCGTGGCCGAAGCCCGCGCCGCGGATCGTGAAGCGGCTCGCCGCATCGGCGCTCGCGGGCGCGAGGGCGACCAGCGCAAAGCAGATGATGAAACGGGCCTTCATGATGGAAGACAGCACGTTAGAGACGACACGAGAAGAGGGAAGGAGTTTCGACATGGACGATCGCAATGCCGCCGACCTCTTCGTCGACTGCCTGGAGGCCGAAGGCGTGCAGTACGTCTTCGGGATACCGGGCGAGGAGACGCTGGACCTCAACCGGGCGCTGGCGGATTCGCCCATCGAGTTCGTTCCTGTTCGACACGAGCAGGGCGGGGCCTACATGGCCGACATGTACGGCCGCCTGACCCATCGGGCCGGCGTCTGCCTGGGCACGCTCGGCCCCGGCGCCACCAACCTCGTCACCGCCGTCGCCGACGCCTGGCTGGACCGCTCGCCGCTGGTCGCCCTCACCGGCCAGGGCGACCTCGAGCGCACCCACAAGGAGTCCCACCAGTACATCGACGTGGTCTCCATGTTCAAGCCGATCACCAAGTGGAACACGCGGCTCAACAGCCCCAAGATGATCCCGGAGGCGGTTCGCAAGGCGTTCAAGGTCGCGCAGGCCCAGAAGCCCGGGCCGACCCACATCGAGCTGCCCGAGGACGTCATGGCGTCCGCCTACGGCGACGCGCGGCCGCTCAGGCACCGCCAGGAGCGCCGCCGCCCCGAGCCCTCCCAGGGCGAGCTCGACGAGGCGGCCGAGCTGATCCGGGGCGCCGAGTACCCGCTGGTCCTGGCGGGCAACGGCATCTCCCGCGGCGACGCAGCCCCCGCGCTGCGCGCCTTCGCCCACGCGACCGGCATGGGCGTCGCGGCCACGTTCATGGGCAAGGGCGTCCTCGAGGACGGCGACCCGCACTGGCGCGGCACCGTCGGCATGCAGGCGCGCGACTACGAGCTGGCCGGCTTCGACCACGCCGACGTCGTCATCACCGTGGGCTATGACCTCGTCGAGCACGCGCCCATCAACTGGAACCCGAAGAAGAACAAGACGATCGTCTGCATCGACACCGTGGCCGCCGAGGTCGACGAGCACTTCGAGACCACATCGGACCTGATCGGGGACGTCGACCTGATCCTGCGCCGCCTCACCGGGCTGGTGGCGATGGGCGAGCCGGCCACGACGACGCCGTCCAGGCTCGAGGACCTCGTCCAGGGCGCCTTCCGCGCCGGCGCCGACGACGACGCCTTCCCGATGCACCCGCCGCGGGTGCTGTGGGAGATCCGCAAGGCGCTCGGGCGCGACGACATCCTCATCTCCGACGTCGGCATGCACAAGCTGTGGATCGCCCGGATGTTCCCGGCCTCCGAGCCCGACACGGTGCTGATCGCCAACGGACTGGCCGGGATGGGGATCGCGCTCCCGACCGCGATCGCCGCCCAGCTCGTCCATCCCGACCGCAAGGTCGTCACGGTCTCCGGAGACGGCGGCTTCCTGATGAACTGCCAGGAGCTCGAGACGGCCAAGCGGATGAAGACGCCGGTGGTCAACATCATCTGGGAGAACCGGCAGTACGGCTCGATCGTGTGGAAGCAGGACAACAAGTTCGGCCGCCACTTCGGGGTCGACTTCACCAACCCGGACTTCGTCACCCTGGCCAAGGCGTTCGGCATCCCCGGCTTCCGCTGCGAGACCGTCGAGGACTTCCCGGCCCACCTGGACAAGGCGCTCGCGTTGGACGAGCCCTCGATCGTGGTAGTGCCCATCGACTACTCGCAGGACATCGGCCTGCAGGAGCAACTCGGACAGGAGACGGTCAGCGCATGAGCTCAGAATCGGCAGTCCTCGACAACGTCAAGACCGGGCTCTTCATCGGCGGCGAGTGGCGCGACGCCGCCGCCACGCTCGACGTGGAGGACCCGTCCACGGGCAGGACGATCGCCCAGGTCGCCGACGCGACGCCGGAGGATGCGCAGGCGGCCATGGACGCGGCGGCGGACATGCGCGGCGAGTGGGCGGCCACGCCCCCGCGCGACCGCGGCGAGGTCCTGCGCGGAGCCTTCGAGCTGATCAGCGAGCGCGCCGACGACCTCGCGTTGCT
>CAXSFZ010000005.1:0-22724 GCA_964236905.1 uncultured Solirubrobacteraceae bacterium
TCGAGGACGGCTCGGAGTGGACCTACGCGGAGACCCTGGCGATGGCCCGGAGGATGGCCTGCGGATTCCAGGCGCTCGGCGTCCGCCAGGGCGACCACGTCGTGTCGTTCCTGCCCAACGCCGCCGAGGCGATCGAGGTGTGGTTCGGGCTCAACTACCTCGGGGCCGTGTACGTCCCGGTCAACCCCGGCTACAAGGGCCGCCTCCTGTCCCATGCGCTCGACGTCTCCGACGCCGGGCTGGCGGTCGCCCACCCGTCGCTCGTGGGTCGCCTGGAGGGGATCGAGCGGCATGCGGTGACGCGGGTGGTGACGACGGAGGACCCGGCCTTCACCACCGACAGCGGCGACGAGCTCGGCGAGCTCGAGCGCCCGATCGAGCCCTGGGACACCTGGGCGATCATGTTCACGTCGGGGACCACCGGCCCCTCGAAGGGGGTCCTGACCTCCTACATGCACCAGTGGTCGATCTTCGGTCCGGACACCATGCCGTTCATCACGGCCGACGACCGGTACATGATCAACCTGCCGCTGTTCCACATGGGAGGATGCGGGCTCTTCAACTCCATGCTGCTGCGCGGCGGTTCGGTGTCCTTCGTGCCGCGGTTCTCCACCTCGCGCTTCTGGGAGACCGTGGACGCGACCCGGTCGACCGTGGTGTTCCTGCTCGGGACGATGGCGAGCTTCATCCAGTCCCAGGTGCCACGCGAGGACGACCGCTCGCACTGCCTGCGGCTCGCGTTCATGGTCCCGGTGGTCGACGACGTCCCGGCCTTCGCGCGGCGCTTCGACGTGGAGGTGCGCTCGCTCTACGGGATGACCGAGATCTCCTCGCCGGTCATCACCGGCCCGACTCCGGCGCTGCCCGGAACGTGCGGGCAACCGCGACCCGGGGTGGAGGTGCGGCTGCTGGACGCCGACGACTGCGAGGTTCCGGTGGGTGAGACGGGAGAGCTCTGCGTGCGCACCGAAGCCCCGTGGGCGATGAACCACGGCTACCACAAGATGGCCGAGGCGACGAACGCGGCCTGGCGCAACGGCTGGTTCCACACCGGCGACGCCGGTCGCCGCGACGCCGACGGGAACCTCTTCTTCGTCGACCGCTTCAAGGACGCCGTGCGCCGACGGGGTGAGTACATCTCGTCGCTCGAGCTGGAGATCGAGGTCAACGCGCATCCGGCCGTGGGAACCTCGGCGGTGGTCGGCGTGGCAGCCGAGCACGGGGAGGAGGACGTGCTGGTCTGCGTCGTCCCCGCCGAAGGCGCCGCCGTCGACCCGCTGGCCCTCGTCGAGTTCCTTGCCGATCGCGTGCCGCCCTTCATGGTGCCGCGCTACGTCCGCGTGATGGAGCAGCTCCCCTTGACGCCCACCGCGAAGGTCATCAAGTCCGAGCTGCGAGCGGTCGGAGTCGACGCGTCCACGTGGGATCGCGACGCCGCCGGGCTGCGCCTCAAGGCGGAGCCGCTGAGGTGAGCGAGACCCCGGTGCAGCTCGGCGTCCTGCTGTCGACCTTCGACACCTACGGCGTCGGCATCGGCGACCTGGCCGCAGACGCGCGCCGCCTGGAGGACCTCGGCGTCGACTCGATCTGGGTCGGCGACCACCTGCAGTTCAACGTGCCCATGGTCGAGGCGTTCACCGTGCTCGGCGCCGTCGCCGCCGTGACCTCGAGGGCGCAGATCGGGACCGGTGTGCTGCTGCCGGCGCTGCGGCCGCCCGCGTGGGTCGCCAAGCAGATCGCCACCGTGCAGCACCTCTCGGAGGGCCGCTTCGTCTTCGGTCTCGGCGTCGGGGGCGAGAACCCCGCCGAGTGGCGGGCCGCCGACGTCCCGGTCAGCGAGCGCGGCGCGCGCACCGATGCGCTCCTGCGGGCGCTGCCCGACCTGCTCGCCGGCCGGTCCTGCGACCTCGGCGCACCCTACGGCTACCGGGTGGAGCCGCTCGAGCCGGGGTGCGCGATGCCGCCGATCTGGATCGGAGGACGGTCCTCGGCTGCGCTGAGCCGTGCGGCGCGGCACGGGGCCACCTGGATCGGCGCCTTCGCAGGGGCCAAGCTCTTCCGGTCGGTCCGTGACCAGCTGGCGGAGCTGGCCGCCGCCGAGGGGCGCAGCGTGCCCGCCCTCGCGAGCGTCCTCTTCGTCCACGTCGGCGACGATGCCCGTGCCGCCGAAGAGGCCGCGCGACAGATCACCGCCCGCCAGTACGCCGTCCCGTTCGAGGCGATGGACCGCTACATCATCCGCGGCTCCCTCGACGACGTGGCCGAGCGGCTCGGCGAGTACGTCGAGATCGGCCTCGAGCACCTCGTCGTGATGCCCGTCGACGTCGAACCCCGGCGCCAGTACGAGGCACTCGCCGAGCTGCGCTCGCTCCTCCGGCGCGCAGTGAGCGTCCCGGCTCGTTCCCGATCCTCCGAAGGGTGCTGACATGCTGATCGAGGGGAGCTCCGCCCTCGTCGTGGGCGCGGCGTCGGGTCTCGGGCAGGCCACGGCGCGTCGACTCGCCGCCGCGGGAGCGGTCGTCACGGTGGCCGACATCGACTCGGAGGGTGGCGAGCAGCTCGCCGCCGAGCTCGACGCGAGCTGGGTGCAGGCCGACGTCCGCGACGAGAGGCAGGTCGGTGCCGCCGTCGATGCCGCGGCCGCGCGGCCCGGCGGCCTGCGCATCTGCGTCGTGTGCGCCGGAACCGGATGGGCGCAGAAGATCGTCAACTCCGCCGGGCCGCATCCGCTCCGGAGCTTCGACACGGTCATCCAGATCAACCTGATCGGGACCTTCAACGCGTGGCGACTCGCGGCGGCATCCATGGTCGCCAACGCGCCCGACGACGGGGGGGAACGCGGCGTCCTGGTCGGCACGGCGTCCGTGGCGGCCTACGACGGCCAGATCGGTCAGGTCGCCTACGCGGCGTCCAAGAGCGCGGTGGTCGGCATGACGCTCCCGGTCGCCCGTGACCTCGCGCAGCACGGCATCCGGGTGAACACGATCGCGCCGGGGCTGTTCGACACGCCGCTGCTGGCTGCGCTGCCGGAGGCCGCGCGGGCGTCGCTCGGACGCTCCGTGCCGTTCCCGCAGCGCCTCGGCCGGCCGGAGGAGTACGCGCAGCTCGCCGAGCAGCTCATCACCAACCAGATGCTCAACGGCACCGTGATCCGCCTGGACGGGGCGATCCGCATGGCGCCGAAGTAGCCACCGCTCCTCGGGACCGCCGAATCGAACCTCGACGGTGGGCGGAAGGGGGCCGAGCCCCTTCCGCCCACCGGCGGCCTCAGCCGACGTCGGAGGTGGACGCGTCCTCGCTCGTCTCCACCGGGATGCGGGTCTTGCCGCTGAACAGCGTCGTCTTGCAGCCGGCCTTACGCGGGCGCCCGAGGTCGAACGGACCCGAGATCGCCTGCGTGACGACCGGAGCGGTGGCCGGCGCCGTGGCGGCGACGGCGCTCGCGTAGGTCACGGTCAGCAGCGGGTCGACGCGGGGCTCGTTGCAGACGTTCCCGTCGATGGTGAACGTGCCGTTGATCACGTCGTAGCCGCCCTTGTACTTGCCGACGCAGTTGATGCCGTAGCTCGGGATGTCCCCCTGGCAGGAGAACGCGTCGTTCGCGCCGTCGACCTGGCCCGTGGCCTTGTCCGTGCCGAACACCTCGGTGTCGAAGCCGGTGGCCTGGATCTGCGGTGCGACTTGGAAGCCGGTGATCCTGCCGTTGCAGGCGAACAGGTAGTGGATCTGGGTCTCGCCCGTGTCCGGGTCGACGGCGCCCTTCTCGATCCCCCCGCGGCAGTCGTAGTTGTTCGGGTTCGTGTCGGCGGGTGCCGGCGTGGCAGAGTGGCCCAGCAGCACCACGGCTGCAGCGGCGAACGCCGCGATGGCGAGGAGCGCCAAGGTGAGCTTCTTGCCCCGTGCGGGGATGGCGATGTGCACGTGTGGATCCTCCGTAGATGTCGTGTCGGCGGCGGCGCGGCCGAGCCGCGGCATCGTCCGCTTCCGAGAACCCCGTCGATGTGACGGATTCGTTGCCGCGTGGTGAACAGGTCGTGACGGGTCAGCCCGCGGCGGGCGGCGTGGCGTCGAACACCCTGGGGCCGAAGGCCTTCACCCCCGGCTCCGCCGCTCCGGCCAGGAGCGGGAGCGAGAAGAGCTGCTCCACGGTCCGCAGCACGCTGAACTGGTCGTAGGCCGCCGCCACCTGGTGGCCCGGCGTGACGAAGGGCGAGAGCAGCACCGCGCCGATGGCCCCGCCGCCCTGCCCCGCCGGCGCCCCCCTGCGAGCGCTGAGATCGCCGGCGGCGCCGTGGTCGAAGAGCACGACGACCAGACCGCCGTCCGCGTAGGCCTTCGAGGCGCGGATGCGGTCGAGCACCGAGCGGGTCGGCTCCGACGCGGCCGGGAGGCCCGCCGGGGCCTCCGGGACGCAGGGGCTGGGGCTGCCGTCGTGGCAGGCGTTGGGCACCAGGAGGGAGAACGCCGGGGTGAGCTCGGGGTCGGCGAGGTCGGCGTCGAGCGCGTCGAGGCCGGCGAGGTGGCTCGCACAGGCCGGGTCCTTGACGACGCTGTGGAGGAACACGACGGGATCGCGGGCGGCGAGGGGCCCGGGCGCTGGAGTGCACGCGGCCGCGGGAGCACCCGGGGCCGGCTCCACATAGGCCTTCCAGGTGCGACCCGTGCCGTCGAGCTGCTCGAGCAGGTTCGTGCGGTTGACGATGCAGCCCCGAGCCAGGTCAGGGCAGTCCGCGGCGGTCGCCGGGGTCGGGCTCGCACCCGCGAGGAGCGCCAGGCCGTCCGCGAGCGAGCCCGGGGAGACCGCGTGCACGTTGTTGAGCAGGACACCCTGACGGGCGAGCTCCTCGCGGAAGAACGGGTCGGGCGCCGCGGGGCCGAACGCGTCGGGGTTGCCGTGCCCGGTCAGCGAGAGCACCCAGACGTGCGTGATCGCCGGGCCTGCGGGAGCCTCGGCGGGGGGCGTGACGAGCGGCGTGTCGTCATCGGGGGTCGGCGCCGGGTCCTCGGGGGTCGGCGCCGGGTCGACGGCCGGGGGCGGTGCGCTGTTCGCGGGTGCCTCCGCGGCCGGGGTGGGCTCCGGCGCGGCGGGAACGGAGGCGTTCGGGGCGGGCGTCGGCGCGGGGGCTTCAGGGGTCGGGGCCGGTACGGCCGGCGCCGGCGCCGTGGCGACCACGGGCGCGGGCGGTGCGGCCAGGAGCACGACGCGCCGCGCCGCCGGGGCGCCCTCCGCGGTCGGCGCCGTGCCGGACAGCGCGCCGACGAGCGTGCCCGCCGCGAGGACCGAGAGCGTCAGCAGCGCGGCCAGCCGCGGGCCGGGCAGCGAGACGCCGGGCGCGGCGGCGACCGGCGCCGCCGGCTCGGCGCCGCGCGCCTGCAGCACCGGGTCGAGTCTCGGGGCGGCGACCCGCGCGCCGCAGCTCAGGCAGTAGCGCTGGTCCCCCCGGAGGGCGCCGGCGCACTCCGGGCAGGCCGGGGGAGGGATCGCGGGCGCCATCGCGCGCCGCATCCTGCGGCACCGCGCACCCGGACGGTGTGAAGCCAACGTGACCGGCCGGAAGCAACCCCCGTTCACCACCTGGCTACCTCCGCGTCACAGGCGCTTCACGAGGATCGCACGGCCCGGCCCGATCCTGCTGCCTCTCAAGCAACCCAAGGAGTCCATGCACATGAACCGCTCGCGCCGTCTCGGTGTCGGCGTCACCGCGGCCGCGTTCCTCGCAGCCGGCGTCCCCGCTGCTGCCCAGGCCGTCCCCGTCATCACCGCCAGCGGCTCGACCTCCGTCGCCCCGCTCTACACCCAGCTCGCCAAGGGCTACCTCCGGGACCACCACCTGCAGGGCAAGCTCAAGTTCAAGCTCGCCCAGGGCGGCTCAGACGTCGGCGTCTCCGACGTCTCGCAGGGCAAGGTCTCCATCGGGAACTCCTCGCGTGATCCCAAGGCATCCGATTCGGGCGTGGTCTTCAACAAGATCGCCAAGGACGCGCTCTGCATCTCGACCAACCCGGCGAACAAGATCGGGAACCTGACCCAGGAGCAGATCCAGGCCATCTTCTCCGGCGCCGTGCGCAACTGGGAGCAGATCCCGGGCTCCACGGTCACGGGGCCGATCGACATCATCACCCGCACCCCGGCCTCGGGCACCCAGGACGCGTTCGACAAGATCTTCATGGGTGCTCAGAAGACCTCGGCGACCGCGGCGGCCAAGGCCTCCAACGGCCTCGTGCAGCAGACGGTGAAGGACGACAAGAACGCGATCGGCTACATGTCCTACGACTTCACCCAGGGCCTCAACGCGGCGGCCTACAAGGGCGTCGGCTGCACGCTGGCGAACGCGAAGTCCGGCCAGTACGGCGGCGTGCGCTCGTTCTACATGGTCACCCGCGGCCCCGCGCGCGGCGCCGTGGCGAAGTTCATCCGGTGGACGCAGCAGTCCCCGAAGGCGCAGCGGATCATCGCCAAGGGCTGGATCCCGCTCACCTAAGTGCAGCTCCGCCGCCTCCGGCAGCCCTGGACGGACCGCCGCGCCGAGCGAACGCTCGGCGCGGTGGCCGTCTCGCTGTGCCTCGTCGTCGTCCTGATCATCGTGTTCGTGACCCTCCGGGCCTGGCCGACGCTGCAGCACAACCACGTCGTGGGCTGGCTGCTGCCCGGCGGCGGCGACGTGGACGCCGACATCGCCCGCCAGGTCAACACCGGCGTCAAGCCGACGGGGGCCGACTTCCGGCTGCACGCCTGGCCGCTGGTCTACGCGACGCTCCTCACCACGGGCTTCGCGGTGCTGCTCGCCACGGTGTTCTCCGTCCTGGCCTCGATCTTCATCGTCGAGTTCTGCCCACCGCGACTGCGCCGGGTGCTCGTCCCCGTCGTGCGGCTGCTGGCCGCCGTGCCGTCCGTCATCTACGGGCTCATCGGGATCCTCGTGGTGGCGAAGTTCGTGCAGGACCACTTCATCTCGGAGGAGCGCAAGACCGCCGTGCAGTACGTCGTGCAGCTCACCGGCACCAACCTGCTGGTGGCCACGCTGATCCTCACGCTCATGGTGACCCCGATCATGGTCGCGATCATCACCGATGCGCTCTACGCGGTCCCCAAGGCGTGGAAGGAGGGCGCGATCGCCCTCGGGGTCAACCGCTGGCGCGCGATGTGGACGGTCTCCGTCCGCGCCTGCCGGCCCGCGATCATCGCCGCGGCGGTCCTCGCGACCGCCCGCGCGCTCGGCGAGGCGATCATGCTCTCGATGGTCTCGGGCTCCCGGGGCTTCAGGCCCAACCCGCTCGACGGCCTGTCGTTCTTCTTCGAGCCCCTGCGCCCGCTCGGCGCGACCATCGCGGAGAACGTCGAGTCGCTCAACGCCCCGGCGGTCCGCGCAAGCGTCTACGCCTTCGCCCTCGTCCTGCTCTTCTCGAGCCTGATGCTCTCCGTGGCGGGCTACCTCGCCAAGCAGCCCATGAAGCGCTACGGGGCGCGCGCCTGATGGCCCTGGCCCCGCTCCCGTCGCAGCTCGAACGGCCGCGTCCGGTCACACCCCGCAAGCCGGTGCGGGAGTCCATCGGGAGCTGGCGCTGGAGCGACCGCCTCGCGTTCCTCGCCTGCTGGGCGGCGGGCCTCGCCCTGTGTGCCATCGCCACCGCCGTGGTGGGCTACATGGCCTTCCAGGGGATCCGGTACGTGAACCTCGAGCTCCTCACGAGCCACCCGCAGTCGAGCCTGAAGCAGGACGAGACGGGCGGGTTCCTCGACCCGATCATCGGCACCGTCCTGCTCACGGTGATCGGCATCGTCGTCGCCACCCCGCTGGCGGTCGCCTCCGCGCTGTGGATCGTCGAGTACGGGCGGCCGGCGTGGCTGGCGCGGATCGTGGAGACGGGGATCGAGATCATCGCGGGGACCCCCTCGATCGTCATCGCGATCTTCGGGCTCGCGCTCTTCCAGAACGACCTGTTCGCCTTCCTGTCGTTCCGCTCGGACGCGGGCGGCGTCTTCGGCCGCTCGTTCGTGAACGCGGGGCTGATGATGTCGTTCATCGCGCTCCCGCTCGTGTTCAGCGCGACCCGTGAGGGGCTGCAGCAGGTGCCCACGCACGTGCGCGAGGCCTCCTACGGCCTCGGCAAGACGAAGATCGCGACGATCCGCCGGGTCCTGCTGCCGAGCGTGCGATCCAACATCTCCACGGGCGCGGCGCTCGGGATGGGCCGCATCGCCGGGGACACCGCGATCGTGATCGTGCTGCTCGGCGCGACGCTGCGGCTCGAGCCCGAGGGCGCCGTGCCGGGGGTCGGCGTGCTCCGCGGGACCGGCTCCACGCTCACCTCCTACGTCTACAACAACTCCCCGGCCGGGGAGGGCAACGCGCCGCAGAAGGCCTACGCCGCGGCGTTCGTGCTGCTCATGATCGTCATCGCCCTGAACTTCACCGTCGACCTGATCGCCCGGCGCGGCTCGAGCACCGGGCTCGACGGCCGCCTCGGCGCCTGAGGAGCATCACGTGGAACGCGTCACCGCCCTCGAGCCCACGCCGCTCCCGCCCCCCGCGGCCGCCGCGGCCCGCGCGCCGGAGCCCGAGGGCGGGGCGGTGGTCCCGCCCGTGCGGCGGATCCTGCTCGACCAGCCGCCCACCGTGGTGGCGCCGACGGCCGCGCCGAGCGCCGCGCAGCGCCCCGCCCCCGCGGCCGCCGAGGGCCCGGAGCGCATGGCGCTCGAGGAGCTGACGGTCGCCTACGCCGGCAAGCCGGCGGTGAAGGAGGTCTCCCTCGCGATCCGGCAGGGCGAGGTGCTCGCCCTGATCGGCCCGTCGGGGTGCGGGAAGACGACGCTGCTGCGCACCCTCAACCGCCTCACGGAGCTCACCCCGACCGCCACGCGCGAGGGCCGGATCCTGCTCGACGGCCAGGACGTCGACGAGCTCGAGGTCACCACGCTGCGGCGGCGCGTGTCGATGGTCTTCCAGCAGCCCAACCCGTTCCCGATGTCCATCTTCGACAACGTCGCGTACGCCCTGCGCGAGCAGGCGACGAAGCGGCCGGGCCGCAAGGTCGTCGAGCCGCACGTCGTCGACGCGCTGGAGCGGGCCGGGCTGTACGACGAGGTGAAGGACGACCTCGATCGCCCCGCGCTGCGGCTCTCGGGCGGCCAGCAGCAGCGCCTGTGCATCGCCCGCGCGATTGCGACCCGCCCGCAGGTCCTGCTCATGGACGAGCCCTGCTCGGCGCTCGACCCCAGGTCGACCCAGGTCATCGAGCAGCTCATCGGCGAGCTGCGCTCGGAGCTCGCGGTCGTGATCGTCACCCACAACCTGCAGCAGGCCCACCGCGTCGGCGACCAGGTCGCCTTCATGTACCTCGGGGACCTCGTGGAGTACGGGCCCGCCGAGCAGCTCTTCACGGCGCCCCGCGCGCAGCGCACCCGCGACTACGTCGCCGGGGCCTTCGGCTGAGATGCGGCCCGGCGTCGCGACCCTCGCGCTCCTCGCGACCCTGGCCCTCGGCGCGTGCGAGTCCTCGCAGACCCAGAGCGCCCGGCTGGCCAGGCTCGGGGCCAAGGCCGCGGTGATCGGGACGGTCAAGATCGGCGCGGCGAACCCGGACGTCCGCGTCGTGCACACCCAGCTCCTGCGCGGCGGCGGGGCGACCGCGGCCGTCGTCGAGCTCGAGAACACCGGCCGCGGGGCGCAGGTCGCCCTGCCGATCTCGCTCGCCGCGAAGGACGCCAAGGGCGCGGTCGTCTACCGCAACACCACGGAGGGGCTGCAGCGCTCGCTCCAGCAGCTCGCGACCATGCCGCGCGGCAAGGCGTTCTGGATCGACGACCAGGTGACGGCGGCCACGCGGGTCGCGGCGGTCGACGTCAAGGTCGGGCGGGCGAAGGACCCCTCACCGCCGCGCTCGATCCCACGGATCGATCTCGAGGGCGCGAAGGTCGAGACGGACGAGTCCGGCACCTTCATCAAGGGCGTCGTCCGCAACCGCTCCCGCGTCGCGCAGGTCGAGATGCCGATCTACGGCATCGTCCGCAAGGGCGGGCGCATCGTGGCCGCCGGTCGCGCGCTCCTCGACCGCGTTCCGCCGGACCCGACGCCCAAGCCCATCGTCTTCCGCATCCTGCTCGTCGGCGCCGACCCACGCGGCGGCAGGTTCGAGCTCGTGCCCGCCCCCACCGTCTTCCCATCCGAAGGAGCCGAACCGTGACCTGCGCCTCCTGCGGCAGCCCGATGGCCGCCGACCAGCGCTACTGCCTGACCTGCGGCTCCCGCGGGAGCGAGGCGCGCCTCCCCTTCCTCGACGCGCTCCGTGGCCCCGAGAGCCAGGTCGTGCCCCACGGGACGGTGCTGCCCTACGGCGTCGGGCTCCCCGCGATGACCTACGCGGCCGCCCTGCCGCCGTCGGGCGGCGGCGGCGTCGCCGATCGCCTGCGGGCGAACGCCGGGCTCTTGGCGGGGGTGGGCGTCCTGCTCCTCGCCCTGCTCGTCGGCGTCGCGATCGGCGCCGGCTTCCACGACTCCGCGCCCCAGGTGGCCGCGGCCCCCGCCACGCAGGTCATCCGCCTGGAGGGCGGCGCCGCCGCGGCGCCGGCCGCCACGGTCGCCGCCGCGGGCGCCCCGACGGGCACGACCGCCCCCACCGCGCCGAAGCGCACGAGCTCCGCCAGCACCAAGCGCAGCTCCAAGGCGCCCGTCCGGAGCACGAACTCGGCGGTCAAGAAGCTCGACGGCCTGACCGGGGCCGCGGCCGTGAAGGCCGCCGACAAGCTCGGCAAGACGGTCGCCGTCGGCGGCAAGGCGCCCAAGAAGGACAAGAAGCCCGCGGCGGCCGGCGGCAGCTTCCAGGACATCGGCTGATGGCCACGGAGCTGACCGCTCTGCGCCGGCGCCGCGACGAGCTGGCCGAGCGCGTGGCCGAGCTGACCTGGGACCTCGGTGGGCTCACCTACGAGATGGCCGTCCGCGATCACTTCCGTCTGGATCTCCTCGTCCGCCGCGCCGCGATCCTCCAGGAGGCCGACGCCGAGCTCGGCGAGGTCGAGCGGCTGCTGGCCGCCGCCGACCAGGGCGTGACGGGGGAGTGCCGGTCCTGCGGGGCGGTGCACTCCCGGGGGGCGACGTACTGCTGGCAGTGCGGCGCGCCCCTGCTGGCCGCCGGGACGAGCGCGCACCTCGCGCCCGCGCTCCCGGCTCAGGCGACGGGGTGAGCGGCCGGCCGGCCGGCCGTCTCGGCGCGGAAGCGGTGCGGCTGCGGTTCGCCGCTCACGACAGGCGCGGGTCGGTGAGCGTGAGGTCCTCCTGCCGGCTCTCGTGAGAGCTCACCCGCCCCCTCGGGTCACGTCGCCTCGAAGTGGACGGCGGCGGCGCTCATGCCGCTCAAGACCCGCTCCTCCGCCCGGACTCATCGCGACCGCTCGACAGTGCACCATGCACAGGCTCGTGCACCGCGACGCAGCAAGGCCCTCCCCGTAGCGATCCTCCTCGCCCTCGCCGGCGCACTCACCTACGGCGTCGCGGACTTCTGCGGCGGCATGGCGTCGCGACGCAACGCCGCCGCCTCCGTCACGCTGGTCGCCCAGTGCGCGGGCCTGGTCGTCCTCGCGCCGGCCGTGCTGCTCGTGGGCGGCGAGGCCGACCCGGCCTCGCTCGCGTGGGGCGCGGCCGGCGGCATGGCCGGAGCCCTCGGGCTGCTGCTCTTCTACCGGGGCCTCGCGACCGGACCGATGGCCGTGATCGCACCCCTCACCGCCGTGACGGCGGCGGTGGTGCCCGTCCTCGGCGGCGTGGCGACGGGGGAGCGCCCGTCGCCCGCCGCTCTCGTCGGGGTGGCTGGCGCCGTCCTCGCCGTGCTGCTGGTCTCCGCGGAGGGCGGGCGCCTCCCGACTCGGGGGCAGCTCGTGGCCCCCGGCACGGCGACGGCGCTCGCCGCCGGCGGTGCCTTCGGTCTCGTCTTCGTGCTGCTCTCCCGGTCCGGCCACGACAGCGGCATGTGGCCGCTCGTGGGCGCCCGGTGCGGGTCGATCGGCCTCCTCGTCGTCCTGACCGGGGGCCTGCGGCTCCCGTTCCGCGTCGAGCGCGCCGAGGCTCCCCTGGTGCTCGTCGCCGGCGTGGGCGACATGCTCGCCAACGTCTTCTTCCTGCTCGCCTCGCGTCACGGCCTCCTGTCGATCGTCGGCGTGCTGGTGGCGCTGTACCCCGCCGGCACGGTGCTGCTGGCCCTCCTGGTGCTGAAGGAGCGCCTCGCCGGCGTCCAGCTCGTCGGGCTCGCCGTGGCCCTCGTCGCGGTCGCGCTCATCGCCGCCACCTGACGCCGGCGGAGCCGCCGTCCCGGACGCCGCGGCGCCCGTTGGAGGAGCACCACGAGCTCAGAGCCAGGGGAGCGACGCCCGCGCCGATCCTCAGGTTGGAGATCGGGTTGTGCACCACGGAGCAGCCGCGCTCGGCGAGCAGGCGGCGGGCGGGGCGGCACCCGGGTGGAAGCTCGCGAGCAGCGCGCCGGTGACGAGCGTCACGACGGGGCCGTCCCCGGGCGCGCTAGCGTGGCCACCTCAGATGACCAATCGCGCCGTCAACCCCCAAGGCCTCGCGACCCCCGGCGGCGCGCTCGCCCAAGTGGTCGTCTCCGGGGACATGGCCTTCGTGTCGGGGCAGTGCGGCACCGACGAGACGGGCGCCACCGTCGCCCCGGACGTGGCCGCGCAGACCACGCGGGCCCTCGGCAACCTGGCGACCGCGCTGGGCGCCGTCGACTTCGCCCTCGACGACGTCGTGCAGGTCACGGCGTTCCTCGCCGACCTCGCGGACTTCGACGCCTACGACGCCGCCTACGGGCAGGCGTTCGGTGAGCACCGGCCCGCGCGGGCGACCGTCCGCGCGGACATCCACTCAGAGGACCTCATCGTGGAGATCATGGCCGTCGCGCGGAAGGGCTGAGCCCGTGGCGCTGCACGGGCGCACCTCCTAGGACCTCCAGCCGCTGCTGAGGCCCCCGTCCGCGATCCACGAGCGCCCGTCACGAAGCTCGCCTCGTCGGAGGCGGGACCGCCACCACGGCGGCGATCTCCTCGGGCTCGCCGATGCGCCCGAGCGCGTGGGCGTCGCTCCAGCGGCCGAGCAGGGCGTCGCGGTCGTCGGACTCCGGCAGGAGCGTGGTCAACAGCGGCGTGCGGATGATGCCCGGCAGGACGGCGTCGACGCCGGACGCCCGCCGAGGCCAGCTTGAGCGCGAGGCCCCTGGTCGGCGCGTCGACGCCGCCCTTGGAGGCGGTGGAGAGATCGCGCTCGGCTCGGCGTGGATCCCGTTGGTCGAGGATCACGAGGTCCGCGTCCTCGCCCGCCGCGACACGTCCGCCGGAGAGGCCCCCATGGCGCGCGCGGCGACGCGGGTCCGAGTCGTTCCGGGATGACGGGTGAGCCCGTGAACGGACGTCACGTTCGCTCTCAGGTTGTAAGTTGTTGACAAAGCCTGGAGGTCGACCTAGAGTGCCGCCATCGTCGGACGAGGCCACAACCGTGTCCCGCCCCGTCTGCACCCACAAAGGTGAGCCGCATGGCAGACACGCAGCAGCAGGATCCGGGCCTGACCCGCCGCGACCTCGTGAGGGCGGGTTCGGCCGGCGCGCTGAGCATCGCCGGGGCGGGCCTCCTCTCCGCGTGCGGAGGTGGGAAGAGCTCGGCGGCCGCGGGGACGCGTCGGCTCTCCGTGCCGCCGTTCTCGAGCGGCCCCGCCTCCGGCGGCACGCCGGTCCGCGGCGGGGTGCTCCGCATCGGCATGCCGACCGGCGGCGCGGCGGAGACGATCGACGTCCGGCACCTCGCGACGAATCCCGACGTCTGCCGTGCGCCCCAGCTCTACGACCCGCTGGTGTTCGCCGGCAACGACAGCGGCCTGCTCCCCGCGCTGGCGACGGAGTGGGAGGCCAACGCCGACGCGACGGCCTGGACGTTCAAGCTCCGCGACGGCGTGGTCTTCCACGACGGGAGGCCCCTGACCGCCGACGACCTCGTCTACACCGTCAAGGCGAGCTGGGGATCGAAGGAGAACGTCGTCTACGGGATCATGAGCCAGCTCGTCGACTTCAAGAACGTCCGCAAGCGCGACGAGCTCACCGTCGAGATCCCGCTGCTGCGCGGCTCGCGCAGTTCCCGACGCTGCTCACCGCGGGCAACACGCTCGTCGTCCAGGACGGGACGCGGAAGTGGAACGCCGGCGTCGGCACGGGACCCTTCAAGCTCACCTCCTTCACGCCGGGGAGCCGCAGCGACTTCGCCGCGAACAAGGACTACTGGATCGAGGGCCGGCCGTACTTCGACTCGGTGACGATCGACTCGAGCTTCGCGGACCCGACCACGGCGTTCAACGCGCTGCTGGCCGGCGCCGTCGACATCGTCCCGGGCGTGCCGCCCGCGCTCGCGCGCGCGAACGCGGCCTCCAAGTCCATCGTGCTCGCCAACCAGCCCGGCCCCGGCTTCATCGCCGAGGTCATGCACGTCAACAAGGCGCCGTTCAACGACGCCCGCGTGGTGCAGGCGATGAAGCTGGTCGCCGACCGTCAGTCGTCCGTGGTCACCGTCTTCGACGGCTACGCCACCCCCGGCAACGACCTCATGGGGAACACGGACAAGTACCACCTCTCGGCGAAGCGGGAGGCGGACCTCGATCGCGCGCGGTCGCTGCTGAAGGCGGCTGGGCGGCAGGATCTCCGGGTGGGCCTCACCACCGCCGGCATCTACCCCGGCGTCAACGAGCACGCGACCTTCTTCGCCAACGCGGCCTCGAAGGCCGGGGTGAAGGTGGCCGTCCGCCAGATCAGCCCCGCGTCCTTCTTCGTCCCCCCGTGGCCGGACCGCCAGTTCCAGATGACGCAGTGGTCCGTCAACACGAACTCGCTGGCCAACTTCTACCTGCTGGCCCTGAACAAGGACGCCGCCTTCAACGAGACGGGCTGGTTCCGGCCCGAGGCCGACAAGCTGCTCTTCGACGCCCTGGCCGAGGTCGACGAGGGCGCGGCGGCGCAGAAGTGGCAGGCCGTGCAGGAGCTCCAGCTCAGGGAGGGCGGCTACATCATCAACTCCAACCTGAACTTCGTGGACGGCTACGCGCCGCGGGTCCGCGGCATCAGCACGAACCGCGTCTCCAACTGCAACGGGTACACGTTCAGCGGCGGGTGGTTCGCGGCCTGACGCAGCGACCCGGGTCGCACGGCGGGGACGAGCTCGACGTGATGACATCCCCGTCGGTCGCGCCTCGTGCGCCCACCACCGCACAACCACCCCGGGAGCGACGTCATGGCCTTGGACCGGCCCACCCAGGATCTTCTGAACCAGCTGGCGGAGGGTGACGCCAAGCCGCTCGAGCAGATGACCCCCGCTGAGGCGCGCGCGCTGGGGCGCACGCTCAGCGAGCTCTACGGGCGCGGCCCCGAGGTCGCCTCGTTCGGACGCTGCCACGACATCCCGAACCTCTTCATCGTCGACGGGAGCGTCATGGTGACGAGCGGCGGGATGAACCCCACGGCCACCATCGCCGCGCTGGCGCTGCGCTCCGCGCAGCACATCGCCGCGACCGCCCATCAGCAGCGGGTGCCCGCATGAGCTCCTCCGTCCTCTCCGAGGAGCAGCGCGAGCTCCTGCGCGCCGTCGCCGTGGCGCTCATCCCCGGGGACGCGACGTCGCCGCCGGCGGCGGACGTCCCGGAGCTCGACGGGCTGCTGACCGACGCCGCCACCGCGCTGGGCGTCGGGTTCGGCGCGCTCCGCGACGCCGTCGGGCGGCTTCCGGACCCCATCGACTGGACGACGCTCGCCCGCTTCGCACAGGAGGACCGCGTCGCGTTCGACCAGGTGGCGACCGTCGCCTCCGGGGCCTACTTCATGTCGACGGCGGTGCTCGCGTCGCTCGGGTACCCGACGGGGCCGCGTACCGCGGCGCCCTTCGACCTCGCCGCCGAGGAGCTCGGCTCGGGCATCCTGGACCCCGTCATGGCCGCCGGCTCCCGCCTGCGCGCCGTCGGCGGAGCCGGAGCATGACGTCCGTGCGAGGCTTCCGGCCATGAGCGGCACCGACAAGGCGACCACGCAGCGGCGGAGCGCGCAGTGGACGCGCGACACCGGCGTGAACGGCTTCCTGCAGCGGTCGTCGCTCCGGGTTCAGGGCCTGCGCCCGCAGGACTTCGACCGGCCGATCATCGGGATCTGCAACAACACGAGCGACTTCAACCGCTGCCACATGCACTTCGCGGGCATGGTCAACGGCATCAAGGAGGCGGTGCTCCAGTCCGGCGGGCTCCCGCGGGTGTTCGACACGATGACGATGGGCGCCGACTGCACCCGCCCGCTCGGGCAGTCGTTCATGCACCGCAACCTGCTGGCGATGGAGATCGAGCAGATCGTCCTCACGTACTCGATCGACGGGCTCGTGTTCCTCGGCGCCTGCGACGAGACCATCCCGGCGATGCTGATGGCCGCGGCGTCCCTCGACCTCCCGTCGATCGTCCTGCCGGGCGGGCCGTCGTTCAGCGGGTTCTGGCGCGGCCGCGACGTGGGCTCCGGCCACGACACGTACAAGGCGTTCGAGGCCCTGGGTCGCGGGGAGCTCGACGAGCGCGACATCGAGTCGCTCGAGGCGTCGCTCGAGCGCAGCCCCGGCCACTGCAGCACCATGGGCACCGCCGCCACGATGGCCACGCTGGCGGAGGCCCTGGGGATGGCGCCGGCCGGCAGCTCGGCGATCCCCGCGGTCGACGCGCGACGCGGTGCGATGGCCCGCGACGTCGGGGACCACGTCATGCGCCTGGTCGCCGAGGACGTCCGCCCGTCGCAGATCATGACCGCCGCCGCGCTCGAGAACGCGATCCGCGCGCTCGCGGCCATCGACGGGTCCAGCAACGCGGTCATGCACCTCCTCGCGCTGGCGGGGCGCCTGGGCATCGGGCTCGAGCTCGAGCGGTTCGACGAGCTGTCCGTCGACACCCCCGTGCTCCTGAACCTCGCGCCGTCCGGCGAGTACTACATGAACGACTTCTTCAACGCCGGCGGCGTCCCCGCCCTGCTGCACGCGCTGGGCCCGCTGCTCGACGGGGAGGTCCTGACGGTGACGGGGCAGACGCTGGGAGATGCCGTCGCCTCGGCGCAGATCGCGGACCCCCGGGTGATCGGGACGCTCGAGCGCCCGATCGCCGAGCCGCGGGGCATCGCCGTCCTGCGCGGGAACATCGCGCCCGGCGGCGCCATCGTCCGCCTCGGCGTGGCCTCGCCCGAGCTCCTCGTCCACCGCGGGCGCGCCGTGGTGTTCGAGAGCAAGGCCGACCTGGAGGCCCGGCTCTACGAGGACGACTTCGACATCCGGGCCGATGATGTCATCGTGTTGCGCGGCGAGGGTCCGCGGGGGTCGGGCATGCCCGACTCAGGCCGGATCCGGGTCCCGGACAAGCTGCTCAACGAAGGGGTGAGGGACATGGTGCGCATCACGGACTCGCGCATGGGGGGCACGGTGAGCGGGACGGCGGTCCTCCACGTCGCGCCCGAGTCGGCCGCCGGCGGGCCCCTCGGGCTCGTCCGCACCGGGGACGTCATCGCGCTCGACATCCCCAACCGGCGCATCGACCTCGACGTCCCCGAGGAGGACCTCGACCGCCGCCGCCTGGAGCCGCCCCCCAAGTCGTCGGCGAGCCCGACGCGCGGCTTCGCCCGCCTCTACGTCGACCACGTCATGCAGGCCGACACGGGGTGCGACTTCGCGTTCCTGCGCCACCCGGACGCGAGCACCGTGGTCCCGTCGCCCGCGACGGTCGAGGCACGTCTGGTGGAGGAGGCCTCGTGAGCGCCGCCTGGCCCACCGGCCTCGTCACGCCCCTCGTCACGCCGTTGGCCGACGACGCGCTGGACCGCGAGGCCCTGCGGCTCCTCCTGGAGCGGCAGGTCGAGGCGGGCGCCGGCGGCGTCGTCGTCGGCGGCGGCACGGGCGAGCACGGCGCGCTGAGCCTCGCCGAACGCCGCGAGCTCGCGGAGGCGGTCGCCGACGTGCTGGCGGGCCGCATCCCCTTCGTGGTGCAGACCGGCGCGCTGGCGACCCGCGACTGCGTGGCGCTGACCGAGCACGCGGAGCGGATCGGGGCGGTGGGCAGCCTGGTCGCCTCGCCCTACGGCGAGCCCATCTCCTGGCCCGAGCGCCGCCGCTTCTACCAGGACCTCGACGCGGCGACCGAGCTGCCGATCATGCTCTACAACACCCCGCCGGCGGGGATCCTCACCGTGGAGCAGGTGGAGGAGCTCGCGGCGCTGCCCCACGTGAGCGCCATCAAGGACAGCTCGGGCGACGTCACCCTGCACGGCGACCTGCTGGCCCGGGGCCCCGACCTCGGCCTGGCGGTCTACGTCGGCGCCGACTCGCTGTTCCCCTACGCGATCGCCAACGGCGCGCGCGGCGTCCTGATCGGCACCGGGAACCTCATCCCGGGGGAGCTCGTCACCGCGATCCGGTCGTGCACCTCCGGCGACGGCTCCTTCGACGGGCTCTGGCCGACGCTCCGCGCCTTCCTGCGGTTCATGGAGGAGTCCTCCAACTACGCGGCGATGTGCAAGGCCGGTCTGGCCCTCGACGGGCTCGACGTCGGCGCGGTGCGCCCGCCCTACCTCATGCCGGGCCGGGAGGAGGAGCAGGAGCTGGCCGATCGCCTGAAGCTCGTGCAGGAGACGTTCGCGGGGGCGAAGCACGCGGCGCTCGGCGCGTGAGACGACCCCCGCGAGCTTCGGGGTGTCCTCCGGCGCGGCGGCCGACGGCGATCCGCAGCCCGGCCGCATGACCGAGCTTCCGGCTGTGAACCGCGCGGACCCGAGCCCGGCCGGTCTCGTCCTCTTCGGCGCCGTCTCCGCGCCGTCCCCGGTCACCGCCGTCGTCCGCCGTCTGCGCACCGCGATCGCGCTGGGGCTGCTGCGGGACGGCGACCGACTCCCGCGCGAGGCCGATCTCGTACGGCGGCTGGGGGTCACGGCGTTCGCGACGCGCGAGGCGCTCAGCATCCTGCGCGAGGACGGGTTGATCACCACCCGAGCGGGGAAGCACGGCGGCAGCTTCGTCGCCTACGGGACCGATCGCGCCGTGCTGACCTCCGGGGAGCTGCGGGCGATGTCGGCGACCGACCTGCACGAGCTCGGCGACTGGCGCCAGATGCTCGCGTCGGTGTCGGCGGCGCTCGCCGCCCAGCGCGCCTCGACGGCGAACATCGCACGGCTCCGCGCCTACGCCGCCGCGCTGGACGCCGCCGAGACCGAGCTCGACGCCCGCCGCGCGCACGGACGCTTCCACGTCGAGCTCGCCGCCGCGGCGCAGTCCAGCCGCATGACGCGCGCGGAGCTCGCCATGTACGAGGAGTTCGACTGGCTGCTCGGGTTGGCGCTGGCCGATCCGCAGCGCCGCACGGACAGCGCGCGCGAGCTCGCGGCCATCGCCGACGCCGTCGCCGACCGCCGGACGGACGATGCCCGTGCCGCGGCCGAGCAGCACTCGGCGAGCACCGTCGAGGCGCTGGTGAGCCTGAGGCTGGCCAGCATCGCCGCCGGCGGTACCGGCCGCGACGCCCGTCTCGACGTCGAGGCGGCCGAGCTCGGCCCCGAGCTGACGCGCGTCCTGAGCGCCATCACGCGGGTCCTGGAGGCCCTGGCCGCCAAGGTCGTGGGCGCGGTGGAGCGCGGCGCGGACGAGGCCGAGCTCCGCACCGCCCTCTCGCGCGCGGCCATGTCCGGCCTCGTGGACGGCGAGCTGGAGCTCGACGGCCTCGGGTTCCTCGCCGAGCCGTGGGCCGTTTTCGGATCGGAGTACTGGGTCGGCTGGTGGCGGCTCGCGGCCGACCGCGTCGTCGCCGACGACGGCCACGTGGTGGATCCCGCTCGCGACGACTTCTACGACTACGCCGCCCACGAGTACTTCACGGTCCCGCGCACCAGCGGCCGGCTCGCGGCCGAGGGCCCCTACGTGGACTACGGAGGCACGAACGACTACACCGTGACCTTCGCGGCGCCCGTCGTCTGCGAGGGGCGCTTCCTCGGGGTCGCGGCGGCCGACCTCGCGGTCGCCGCCATCGAGCGCCGGCTGGCCCCTTGGCTCGCGGCGAGCGACCAGGCGTGCGTCGTGGTCAACGCCGAGCGCCGGGTGATCCTGACGAACGCCGCGCACCAGCGGGTCGGTCACGTCCTGCCGGCCGCCGCCGACCTGCGCTCGGAGCCCGTCGGCCCGGTGGGCTGGCAGCTCATGTCGGGCCGTGCGCGGCCGTGAGCGGCGGCGCGACGCCCGCGAACCCGCGGGCACGCGACGTCCGCGTGAGCGAGGTGCGCTGCTACCGGGACGGACCTCACCCCCGGCGTGTGGAGCGGCTGGATCGAGGGGGGCATCGACAGCGGGAGGATCGCCGCGGCGGAGGCCGGCGCCCGGTTGCGCTCGGCCGGCGCCTGAGCCTCGTCGGCGCCACGCCGGCCGCCGCGTCGGGCGGCGCTCGACGCCGGCCGCCCGCAGATGTACATTCGTACCTCCAGCGACGCGAAGGAGCACGGATGTCTCAGTCGGTCTCGGCGGCGCCCGCGGGAACGCGGCCGGTCAAGACGGGAGTCCCGAGGGAGTGCTTCGTCACGCCCGAGTGGCACCAGCGGGACCTGGAGGCCGTCTTCCGGCCGCGCTGGCACTACGCGGCCCACGTCTCCGAGCGCGCGGCCCCGGGCTCCTTCGTCACCTTCGCGCTCGGCGACGACGAGGTCGTCATCACGCGGTCGGCCGTCGGGGAGCTCGTGGCCTACCACAACTTCTGCCGCCACCGGGGGCATCCCCTCGTCACCGCGGAGCGGGGAACGCTCCAGCGCACCTTCGTCTGCGGCTACCACGGCTGGACGTACTCCAAGGACGACGGGTCCTGCCTGGCGGCGACCCGGATGAACGAGGACTTCGACCGGTCGCAGTGGGGCCTGCACCGAGCGTGGGTCGAGGAGCTCCACGGGCTGGTGTTCGTCTCCCTCGCCGACCGGAGGCCGGTGTCCGTGGCGGACGCGACCCGGCACATCGTGACGCCCGAGGACGGCCTGCGGGGCTGGGACCTCGACCGGATGAAGCTGGCCGCACGGGCGGAGCTCGAGATCGCGGCGAACTGGAAGGTGGTGGTCGAGAACGACGACGAGTGCTACCACTGCGCGCTCAATCACCCCGAGCTCGTGCGCACCTACGACCCGTGGTCGGGCTTCACCGTCGTGGAGGACCTGGACCGCCCGCAGCACCTGTGGACCGAGGACGAGTGGTCGGTGGTCGACCTGGGGTCGAACACCTACTCGGACGACCCGGTGTGCCGCGTGCCGCTGCCGCGGACGCACGGCGACGAGGGCGAGGACGTCATGACCGTCCAGTTCTTCTGGGCGCCGAGCGGCCACCTGGCCTTCACGCCGGAGTACGCGTGGCTGTGGAGCGTGAAGCCGCTCGGGCCGGAGCGGACGCTGCTCACCCAGCACTGGCTGGTGTCCGAGGACGCACGGGAGGGCGAGGACTACGAGGTCGAGCCGCTGACGTCGTTCTTCGACACGACGATGCGCCAGGACGAGGTGCTCTGCGCCCGGATCCAGCGCGGGTTCAGGATGGGGCGCTTCACGCCCGGCCCGCTCAACCCGCACCACCAGGCGCCGGCGATCGCCTTCTACGCGTGGTACGAGGGCTGCCTGGCCGCCGCCGGCCGCTGATCGGCGGCCTCAGCGCGCGGCGCGGCGGAGCACCGCCTCGAGGGCCTGACGGCTCGGCCTCCCGTGGACCATCGCCCGGAGCACGAGCCCCTCGCAGACGACCGCGAGCGTCTGCGCCGTCACCGGTTCGAGGTGGCGCTCCAGCACCCGGAGCAGCGCCTCGTCCCACTCCCGGCTGAGGTCGAGCAGCTGCGGGCGGCGCAGCGCCGCGAGGTAGAGCTCGAGCTCGACCACCGTGCGGCCCCAGCTGTGCTCGAGGAGATCCGTGAGGTACTCCGCCAGGGCGACGGCGAAGTCGGTGTCCGGGCCGAGGCGCTCCGCCCACCGCTCGAGGTCGGCGTCCGTGGCCCGCTTGGCCTGGTTGATGGCCGCGGCCAGCAGGTCGTCGAGGGCCTTGTAGTGGTAGGTGGTCGAGCCCAGGGGGATGCCGGCCTTGCCGGCGACGGCGCGGTGCGTCAGCCCCTCGACGCCGCGCTCGGCCACCACCTCGAGCGCCGCGAGCGCGATGCGGAGGGGGCGCTCCTGGTCGGGACTTCCTCGGGGCAACGCGTTCCTTTCGCGACGTCGGATCGGAGGGCGGCGGGCGGCGGCCGGACGTTCCGAACGGCGAGCGTACCGACGGCCGCGCCCGGCGGACTGCGCCGCGGCCTCGACACCGCCGCGCCGAGGATGTACATTTGTACTTCCAGCTGGACCTCGACTTCGACGAAGGAGCTTTCATGTCTGCGCCGGTTGCGCGAACGCCCGAGGTGCTGCGGCTCGTCGCGATGAGCGTCCCGGGGGAGCGCCCGGCGAGGAGGGCCGCACGATGAGCCGCGTCGCGATCATCGGTGCGGGGCCGAGCGGGTTCTACGCCGCCGCACAGCTCCTCGCCGCCGCCGAGCCCGAGTTCTCCGTCGACCTCTTCGACCGGCTTCCGACCCCGTTCGGCCTGGTCCGCGCCGGGGTCGCGCCGGACCACCCGAAGATCAAGTCGGTCACGCGGGCGTTCGAGAAGACCGCCAAGCACGAGCGCTTCCGCTTCTTCGGGCACGTG
>CAXSFZ010000005.1:22734-68185 GCA_964236905.1 uncultured Solirubrobacteraceae bacterium
GTGCCGTTAGCCTGCGAGACATGAAGATCAGCGCACGCAACCAGCTGCCGGCGACCGTCACCGGCATCACCAACGGCCCCGCCACTGCCAACGTGGAGCTCGACGTCGACGTCACCCGCGCGGACCTGCTCGAGCACTACGACGCGATCCTCTACGCGGTCGGCACCTCGACCGACCGGCGTCTCGGCATCCCGGGCGAGGAGCTCCGCGGCTCGCACCCGGCCACCGAGTTCGTCGCCTGGTACAACGGCCACCCCGACCACAGCGGGCTGGAGGTCGACCTGCAGGCCTCCCACGCGGTGGTGGTCGGGGCCGGGAACGTCGCGATCGACGTCGCGCGCATGCTGGCGCTGGCCCCCGCCGAGCTCGCGGTGACCGACACGGCCGATCACGCCCTCGAGGTGCTCAACGCCTCGGGGATCCGCGACATCACGATCCTCGCGCGGCGCGGCCCGCTGCAGGCGGCGTTCACGAACCCGGAGCTCCTGGAGCTCGGCGAGCTGGAGCGCGCGGACCTCGACATCGTCGGCGGCACGCTCGATCCGCTCTCCGAGGCCGCGCTCCTCGACGCCGACAAGACGCGGCGCCGCAACGTCGAGATCACGCGGGAGTACGCGGCGCGCGAGCCGAGCGGCAAGCCGATCACCCTGCGCCTGCGCTTCCTGGCCGGCCCGGTCGAGCTCCTCGGCGACGACGACGGCCACGTCCGCGCCGTCCGCGTCGAGAACAACCAGATCGTCGCGCGCGAGGACGGCTCGCTGGCCGCGCGCGGCACCGGCACCTTCGACGAGCTTCCCGCCGGGCTCGTGTTCCGCTCGATCGGCTACACGGGCGAGCCGCTCCCCGGCGTCCCGTTCGACGAGGAGCGCGGCCTGATCCGCAACGACGGCGGGCGCGTCCTCGGCGACGACGGCGCCCCGCTTCCGGGCGAGTACGTCGCGGGCTGGATCAAGCGCGGCCCGTCCGGCGTGATCGGCACGAACAAGAAGGACGCGCAGGACACGGTCACCAGGCTGCTCGAGGACGCCGCGGCCGGAGCGCTGAACACGCCCGTCAAGGACGACATCGCCGGCCTGGTCGCCGAGCGCACCGAGCACGTCGTGGACTGGACGGGCTGGGAGGCCATCGACGCGGTCGAGACCGCCGCCGGCGCGTCGCAGGGCCGCCCCCGGGTCAAGCTCGCCGCCTGGGAGGCGCTGCGGGAGGCCTCCCGCACCCCGGTGCCCTGACCGCGGGCGGCCGCGACCGCCGCGCTCGACGCCTCACCCGGGGCGAGGCGGGAGCCCACACCGATCCGCGGTGGGCTCACACCGGATCGCTGTTGGCGATCCCCGAGGCCGGCGGGCAGGATGGTCAGGACACAGGCCGACCTCCAGGAGCGGGTAGATGAGCACCACAGAGCAGGGATCACGCGTCGCGATCGTCACCGGCGGCTCGGGCGGCATCGGCCGCGCGAGCGCCGAGCGGCTCGGGCGGGAAGGGTACGCCGTCGTCGTCCACTACGCCGGCAACCAGGAGGCCGCCGAGGCCGCGGTGCGCGGCGTCCAGAGCGCGGGGGGCCGGGCCGTCGCGGTCGGGGCCGACGTGGCCGACGAGCACGCCGTCGCGGCGCTCTTCGACGCGGCCGAGCAGGAGTTCGGCGGGGTGGACGTCGTGGTGCACACCGCGGGGCAGATGCGGCTCGCGCCGCTCGCCGAGCTCGACCTCGACGACTTCGACGCCCAGAGCCGCACCAACATCCGCGGCACCTTCGTCGTCTGCCAGCAGGCGGTCAAGCGCCTGCGGGAGGGCGGGAGCATCCTCACCTTCTCCTCCTCGGTGGTGGGGCTCGCCTTCCCGACCTACTCCGCCTACGCGGCGACCAAGGCGCGGTGGAGGCGATGACGCTGATCCTCGCCCGGGAGCTGCGCGGCCGGGACATCACGGTCAACGCCGTCGCCCCGGGTCCCGTGGCGACGGCCCTCTTCCTCGAGGGCAAGTCCCAGGAGCAGCTCGACGCCTCGGCCTCGGCGTCGCCGATGGACCGGCTGGGCACGCCCGAGGACATCGCCGAGGCCGTCGCGTTCCTGGCCGGTCCGCAGGGCCGCTGGGTCAACGGACAGGTCATCCGCGCCAACGGCGGGGCGATCTGATGCCCGGTGCCGACGCCGCGCAGGTCGTCCTCGTCACCGGCGCCTCCAGCGGCTTCGGCGCGCTGAGCGTCCGGGCGCTGGGGCGCTCCGCGCACACCGTCTACGCCGGGATGCGGGGCACGACCGGCCACAACGCGGCGGCGGTCGCAGAGCTCGAGTCCGACGCCGCGGAGGGCGGCTCGGACCTCCGCGCGGTCGAGCTCGACGTCTCCGACCAGGACTCCGTCGACCAGGCGGTCAACCGCGTCGTCGCGGAGTGCGGCCGGCTCGACGTCATCGTCCACAACGCCGGGCACATGGTGCTCGGCCCCGCGGAGGCCTTCACCCCGGAGCAGCTGGCGAGCGTCTACGACGTGAACGTCCTGGGCGCGCAGCGCGTCAACCGGAGCGCGCTCCCGCAGCTGCGCGAGCAGGGCGCGGGGCTCGTGCTCTGGGTCGGAAGCTCGAGCACCCGTGGGGGGTGCCCACCGTTCCTCGGCCCCTACTTCGCGGCCAAGGCCGCGGGGGACGCCCTGGCCGTGAGCTACGCGGCCGAGCTGCTCCGCTTCGGCATCGACACGACCATCGTCGTCCCGGGCGCCTTCACCTCGGGCACCAACCACTTCGCCAACGCCGGCTCCCCCGAGGACGGCGAGCGCGAGGGGGCCTACGCCGAGCGGTACGGCCAGCTGCTCGGCGAGCTCCCCGACCGCCTCGGCTCCCTCGTGCCGCCCGACGCGGACGCCGGCGCGGTGGCGACGGCGATCGCGCGCGTCGTCGACCTCCCCGCGGGGCAGCGGCCGTTCCGGGTCCACGTGGACCCGAGCCGCGACGGGAGCGAGGTCGTCTCCGCGGTCGCCGACCGCATACGGGTCGAGTTCTTCCACCGCGTCGGGATCGAGGACCTGCTCCCGGCGCAGGCGAGCCTCTGACCGCGGCCCCTAGCTCGCCATGGCCTGGCGCAGGAGCCGGACGGCCGACGGCGGCCGTCCGGCGGGCCAGAGGACGAACAGGGGCAGGGTGAAGGAGGCGACGGGGACCGCGACGATCCGCTCGGGGATGGCGCTGCCGACCGGGACCACGGCGATCGCGTCGCGGTGGACGAGCTCCGCGAGCAGCGCTCCTCCCCCCGTCACGCGTGCCTCGACCGGATGCACCGTGGCGCCCGCGGCCGCGAACCGGGAGAGGAGGAGGTCCGTGTAGGACGTGCCGGCGGGGCTGGGCGTCAGCAGCCGCTGACCGTCGAGGTCGGCGAGCCCGAGCCCGGGCCGCCCGGCCAGCGGGGCGTCGCCGGGCAGGCAGACGAGCATGGGCGTGGGGCGCAGCTCGGCGCAGTCGAGGCGGTCGTCCCCGGTGCCGCTGATGCGGGTCAGCGCGATGTCGACCCGGCGATCCTCGAGGCTGGCCCGCAGGTCGCCGGGGCGCAGGTCGTGGAAGGAGATCGAGAGCTCGGGGCCGTCGCGGCGCAGCGCACCGACGAGGTCCGCGCGATCGGTCATCCCGACGGGCGGGGTGGCGCCGATGCGGATGGTCCCCGAGCGGCCCGTGCCGACCGCCCGGGCCGCCGCGAAGGCGGCGTCGGCGCGCCGCAGGGCGTCCCGTCCCTGCTCGAGCAGCGCGACCCCGGCCGGGGTCACCCGGACCTCCCGCGTGGTCCGCTCGAGCAGCTCCACGCCGAGCTCGCGCTCGAGGTCGCGGATGACGCGCGAGACGCTCTGCTGGCGCAGGTGGAGGAGCTCGGCGGCCCGCGTGAAGCTCAGCTGCTCGGCCACGGCGACGAACGCCCGCAGATCGCGCAGCTCAGGCACGTCCGCACGGGCTCCCCGCCCCGGCCCGTCGGGCGGCGCCACGTCGCCGGAGACGCCGAGGGCGGGCGGGCGGAGGGCGCATGCCCCGACCGTACCCGCCGGCGAGCCGCCGCGGCTACGTTGGTGTCCGGTGCTCGACGACGACCTCCAGGGCCTGATCGACGGCCTGAGCGTGGCCCTCGGGCGCTCCGTGCTGCTCGACGACGCCGCGCTCGTCCCGCTCGCGTTCAGCCGCCAGTGGGGCGTGATCGACGAGGTCCGCTCGGGCAGCATCCTCAGCCGCGGCGCGTCCCCGGCGGTCCGCGACGCGCTCCTGGCCCAGGGGATCGCGCGGGCCGATGGCCCGGTGCGGACCAGGGCCGTTCCCGAGCTCTCCATGGACGCGCGGATCTGCGTGCCCGTGCGCACGGACGGGATGACGCTGGGCTTCGTGTGGCTGCTGGACCCGGCCGGCGACCTCGACGCCGCCGCGATGTCCGTGGCCGAGCGAGCGGCGGCGGATGCCGCCGAGCTGCTCGCGCGCCGCCCTGACGCGCTGCTGAGCGAGGAGTCGCTGCTCATCGCCCAGCTCTGCGCCGAGGACGAGCGCGAGCGGCGGGAGGCCATCCGGCGGGCTGCGAGCTCCGGGCGGCTGGTGGAGGGCCCCGTCGTCGCCCTGCGCGTGGTCGCGCTGGACGGCCCGCCCGCCCGGCTCGGCGACGTCGCGCGCCGCCTCACGCAGCGCGCCTCGCGGGGCCACGTGCTCGCGGGGTTCGCGGGCGAGGGGCTGCTCGTCCTCCTGCAGCTCGACACCCCGGTGCTGCGGGTCGTCCCGCCCACGGCGCTCGCCGCCTGGGCCGCGCAGGCGGCCGACGCGAGCCTGGCCGTGGGCCAGTCGGCGGTCCATCCGTCCCTGCTCCACGTGCCCGTGGCGCGGCGCCAGGCGGAGATCGCGGCGCGGTACGCCCGCCGGCTCGAGCCGCAGGAGGCGCACGCGGCGTGGGAGGGGCTGGGCGCCGAGCGGCTCGTGGGGCAGCTCCCCGCGACGGCGCTCCTCGACGTCCCGGTGGCGCTGCGGCGCGTGCTGGAGGAGAACGACGTGCTGCGGGAGACGCTCTCGGCCTACCTGGACTGCGGCGGCGACGTGAAGCGGACCGCCGAGCGCCTGACGCTCCACCGCAGCGGCGTGTACTACCGGCTGGGGCGCCTGCAGGAGCTGACGGGGCTCGACCTCTCCGCGGGCGACGACAGGCTCCTGGTGCACCTGGCGCTCAAGCTCGTCGCCGCCAGCTGAACGATCGTCGAGTTCGTTCGCGGCGAACGACCATGGCGCCGCGGCGCCGCGTCGCATACCGTCAGGGGATGGCGACCGCAACCCTCGTGTCCGAAGCGCAGATCGACGCCGAGGTCCTCGACCTCGGCCGCCGGCTCGTCCGCACGCAGCGCTCGCTGGCCGCGGTCAAGCGGGCGCCGCACGAGCGCGGGATGGCCCTCATGGGCGTCGACCCGCAGCTCAAGGCCGCGCTCTTCCAGCTCGTCGACGTGGCCCCGGCGTGCCTGGACGCCGGAGACGTCGCCGCCCACCTGCAGGCCTACATGGACGACGTCGACGGGCGGGCCATCGCGTTCGCCGGTCGCACCGTCGCGAGCCTCCCCGACCGCGCCGTCGGCTCGGTCGCCTCGGCGGCGATCAACCAGATGGCCCATCGCTTCATCGTGGGGGAGTCGCCCGCCGCCGCGGCCAAGGAGCTCGGCCGGCTGTGGCGCCGCGGCAGCGCGGTGTCCGTCGACCTGCTCGGCGAGGCGACGGTCACGCCGGCCGAGGGCGAGTCCTACGCCCTGCGCTGCGAGCAGGCGCTGGCGTCGCTGAGCGCCACCACGCGGACCTGGCCCGCCCGGGAGCTGCTGGAGCGGGACTCGATTGGTCGGCTCCCGCGCGTGAACCTCTCCGTCAAGGTCACCGCGCTGACCCCGGTGGTCCGCGCGCTCGCTCCCGAGCGCGCGCGCGAGGACGCCGCCGAGAAGCTCCGGCGGCTGCTGCGCCAGGCCAAGCAGCTCGGGGCCCACCTGCACATCGACATGGAGTCCTTCGACTCGCGCGAGGTCGTGCTCGGCCTCGTCCTCGGCCTGCTCGCGGAGCCCGAGTTCGCAGACGGGCCGTCGGCGGGGATGGTCTTGCAGGCCTACCTGCGCGACAGCGAGGAGATGCTGGACGGGATCCTCGACTGGGCCGAGGCGACGCAGCGCTCCTCGCCGCTCACCATCCGCCTGGTCAAGGGCGCCTACTGGGACCACGAGTCGATCGACGCGATCCAGCACGGCTGGCCCTCGCCCGTGTGGAGCCAGAAGGTCGAGTCGGACCGCTGCTTCGAGCGGCTGACCCGTCGGCTGATGGACGCGCACCCGCTGGTGCGCCCGGTGATCGCGTCGCACAACCTCCGCTCGATCTCCCACGCGATCGTCTACGCGCGCCGCCGGGGCCTGCCGGATCAGGACATCGAGCTGCAGGTCCTGCGCGGGCTCGGCGACGGGCTGCAGGACGCGCTCGCCCGCGAGGGGTTCCGCAGCCGCACCTACTGCCCGGTCGGCGACCTGGTCAGCGGCATGGCCTACCTGGTGCGCCGCCTGCTCGAGAACACCTCGAACGACTCCTTCCTCGCCGACCACGCCTCCGGTACCGCCCTCGAGGAGCTTCTCGCCCGCCCATGACCACAAGCACCGAACTGTCCAACTTCGTCAACGAGCCGCTGCTCGAGCTCCGCCGGACCTCGGAGCGGGAGCGGCTTCTCGTCGCCCTGGCCGAGCTCGACGAGCGCCTGCCGCTGTCCGTCCCGGTGCTCGCGGGCTCCGCCGAGCGCGACGACCCCTCGCTCGAGAGCGTCGACCCGTCGGACCCGCAGCGTCTCGTGGCCCGGGTGACCTGCGCGACCGAGGCCGAGGTGGATGCCGCCGTGCGCACCGCCGGCGAGGCGTTCGCCGACTGGGCCGCGCTGGAGCCGCAGGAGCGGGCGGCCATCCTGATCCGCGCCGCCGGGGATCTGCGCAGCAACCGGCACGCCCTGGCCGCGCTGCAGGTCCGCGAGTGCGCGAAGCCGTGGGACCAGGCCGACGGCGACGTCTGCGAGGCGATCGACTTCCTCGAGTACTACGCCCGGGCCGCGGTGGAGCTCGCGAACGGCACGCCGCTCGTGCAGCTGCCGGGCGAGCGCAACACGATCTACTACCGCCCGCGCGGCGTCGTCGCGGTCGTCGCGCCGTGGAACTTCCCGATGGCCATCGCGACCGGCATGACCGCGGCCGCCCTGGCGACGGGCAACACCGTCTGCCTCAAGCCCGCCGAGCAGTCGCCGGCGTGTGCCTTCGAGGTGGTCGCCGCGCTGCGCCGCGCGGGGGTCCCGGAGGGAGCGCTCTCGCTGCTCCCCGGAGAGGGCGAGGTCGGCGCCGCGCTCGTCGCCCATCCCGGCGTCCACACGATCGCCTTCACGGGATCGCACGCCGTCGGCATGGAGATCCTCAAGGTCGCCGCGGTCCCGGGCGAGGGGCAGCACCACCTCAAGCGGGTCGTGGCGGAGATGGGCGGCAAGAACTGCGTGATCGTCGACGCCGACGCGGACCTGGACGAGGTCGTGCCGGCGCTGCTCGACTCCGCCTTCGCCTTCGCCGGGCAGAAGTGCTCGGCCGCGTCGCGCGTGCTGGTCCACGAGCGCGTCGCGCCCGCCCTGACCGAGCGCCTGCGCGGGGCGCTCGCCACGCTGCGGACCGGCCCGGCGGAGGACTTCGCCACCGACGTCCCGTCCGTGATCGACGAGGACTCCCGGCGGCGGATCCAGGGCGCGCTCGCCGACCTCCCGGCCGACGTCGAGGTGCACCGCGCGCCGCCGAGCGGGTCCCCGGAGGGCTACTACGTCGAGCCGGCCATCGTCAGCGGTGCCGGCGCGGCCTCCTCCGTGGTCGCCGAGGAGCTGTTCGGCCCCGTCCTGAGCGTCGAGTCGGTCCGCGACGTCGACGCGGCCTGCGACCTCGTCGACCTCCAGGCGCAGGCGCTCACCGGCGGCCTGTTCTCGCGCAATCCGCGGGTCATCGCCCGGGTCGTGCGCCGCACGCCGGTGGGCAACCTCTACGTGAACCGCGGGACGACGGGCGCCATGGTCGGTCGCCAGCCGTTCGGGGGCAACCGCCTCTCGGGCACCGGGACGAAGGCCGGCGGGCCCGACTACCTCATGCACTTCGTCGAGCCCGTCGTGGTCACGGAGAACACGGTGCGGCACGGGCTGCCGATCTGATGCCCGCGGCGCTCCAGACCGCCACGGCGAAGGGGGAGCCCCAGCGCGCGTTCGTGGAGGCCGGTGAGGAGTGGGGCGGTGAGCTGCAGCGCCAGGCCGTCGCGCAGTTCGACGGCACGGCGAACCTCCTGGACCTCGACGAGGAGTCGCGTGCCCGGCTGCGCGACCCGCGGCGCTGCCTGACAGTGAACTTCCCCGTCCGCATGGACGACGGGAGCGTGCGCTCCTTCACGGGGTACCGCGTCCAGCACACGCTGACCATGGGGCCGACGAAGGGCGGCATCCGCTACGCGTCGGACGTCTCGCTCGGGGAGTGCGCCGCGCTGGCGATGTGGATGACCTGGAAGTGCGCGCTGCTCGGCCTGCCCTACGGCGGCGCCAAGGGCGGCGTGCGGTGCGAGCCGCGCGACATGAGCGTCGCCGAGATCGAGCGGATGACGCGCCGCTACGCAGCAGAGCTGATCCCGATCATCGGCCCGGACCGCGACATCCCGGCGCCCGACATGGCCACGGGCGAGCGCGAGATGGCCTGGATCATGGACACCTACTCCCAGCAGGTGGGTCACTCCGTGCCCGAGGTGGTCACGGGCAAGCCGCCGGCGCTCGGCGGCACCGAGGCGCGGCGCGCGGCCACGGGCCTCGGGGTGGTCTACGTCACCGAGGGGGTGCTCGAGCGACTGGGCTGGAACGTCCGCGAGCTGTCCTTCGTCGTCCAGGGGTTCGGCAACGTCGGGCTGGTCGCGGCCAGCGAGCTGCACGCGCTCGGCGCCAGGGTCGTGGCGGTCTCGGACGCCTCTGGCGGGGTCCACGATCCGAACGGCCTCGACGTGCCCGCGCTCGCGGCGTGGTCGGAGGGGCAGCGGCTGCTCAGCGACTTCCCCGACGCTGACGCGGTCAGCCGGACCGAGGTCCTCGAGCTCCCCTGCGACGTGCTCATCCCCGCCGCCCTGGAGCGCCAGGTCACCGGGCAGAACGCCGCCCGGCTCGACTGCCGCCTGGTCGTCGAGGCGGCGAACGGGCCGGTGACGCCCGAGGCCGAGGCGCTGCTGGCCAGCCGGGGCATCCCGGTCGTCCCGGACATCCTGGCCAACGCGGGCGGCGTCTGCGTCTCCTACTTCGAGTGGGTGCAGGACGTCCAGAAGTACTCGTGGGACACGATCGACGTGCAGGAGCGGCTGCGCCGGCAGCTGCGCAGCGCGCTCGATCGCGTGATGCGCGCCGCCGAGGACCTCGACTGCGACTGGAGGACCGCGGCGCTCTCGGTCGCGGTCCAGCGCGTGGCCGAGGCCGCCCGGTTCCGCGGCGTCTACCCGTAGGACGGTGCCGCCGGCGCCGTGAGGTCACCTCGCGGGCGCGAGGCCGGAATCGTTGACATCGAATATTCGAGCGGATACGGTTCGACGGTCATGTCTCGGCGGCGCTCAGCCGCACCCGCCCGAAGGAGACCACAGTGAGCAGCGTCACCGCGTTCCCGAGCGATCAGCTCACCCGCCTGCTCACCGAGCGCGAGTTCGGCCACGTGATCGACGGGCGCCTCGACACCGGAGACGGCCAGGAGCGCCATCCCGTGATCGACCCGTCCACCGGTGAGGTCATCGTCGAGGTGCCGCTCGGGACGGCGGACGTCGTGGACCAGGCGGTCCAGGCCGCCCGGCGCGCGTTCCCGGCCTGGCGCGCGCGCACCCCGGGCGACCGGGCGGCGATCCTGCTGGCGCTGGCGGCGCTCCTGGACGAGCACGCCGACCTCCTCGCGGAGCTCGAGTCGCTCAACGTGGGCAAGCCGGTGGGGGTCGCGCAGGGGGAGATCCCGGCCTCCAGCGATGCGTTCCGCTTCACCGCAGGGGCGATCCGCGCCCTCCAGGCGCCGGCGGTCGACGAGTACGTCGAGGGCCACGTGTCCATGATCCGGCGCGAGCCGCTCGGGGTCGTCGGCGCGATCACGCCGTGGAACTACCCGCTGATGACCGCGACGTGGAAGATCGCCGCCGCCCTCGGCGCGGGCAACACGATGGTGGTCAAGCCCTCGGAGCTCACGCCCCTGACGACCGTGATGTTCGCCGATCTCGCCGGTTCGATCCTCCCCGACGGCGTCCTCAACGTGGTCCTGGGCACGGGCCCGCAGGTCGGGCAGGCCATGAGCGACCACCCGGGGATCGACATGATGTCGCTGACCGGCTCGGTCGACAGCGGGGTCAGGGTCGCGCAGTCGAGCGCTCCGACGCTCAAGCGCGTGCACCTCGAGCTGGGCGGCAAGGCTCCGGTGATCGTCTTCGAGGACGCGGACCTCGACGCCGTCGCGAGCACCGTGCGGGTGGCGGGGTTCTGGAACGCGGGCCAGGAGTGCGGAGCGGCCACGAGGATCCTCTGCGCCGAGGCCGTGCACGACCGGCTGATCGACAAGCTCCGAGAGTCGGTCGCCACCTTGCACGTCGGCGGTCCCGACGGCGAGGACGCCGAGATCGGCCCGCTGATCAGCGACGCGCACCGCAACCGGGTGAGCGCCATCGTCGACAGCGCCGTCGAGGACGGTGCGTCGATCGCCGTCGGCGGTGGGCCGCCCTCCGACGGCGGCAGCGGCTTCTTCTACCGTCCGACGGTGCTGACCGACGTCGCCGAGGGCGTGGCCGTCGCGCGGACGGAGATCTTCGGCCCGGTGGTGACCGTCGAGACGTTCATCACCGAGGAGGAGGCGGTCCGGCGGGCCAACGACTCCCTCTACGGCCTCGCGGCGTCGGTGTGGACCGAGAGCGGCCGGCGGGCGCTGCGGGTGACCGACGCGCTCGACTACGGGACCGTCTGGGTCAACGCCCACCTCGTCGTGGCCAGCGAGATGCCCTGGGTCGGGTTCGGCATGTCGGGCTCCGGGCGCGAGCTGTCGCTCTACTCCCTCGACGACTTCTCGCGCACGAAGCACGTGATGCTGGCGAAGTGAGGCCGGGGAGGCGCCCACGCGCCTCCCCACGGCGGGGCCGCGGTGCCGCCGGGGTGCTCGCGTCCTGAAGATTGTTGACAATCGCGGACCCGCCGGGCATGGTGGCGGCATGGGCACTCGCAGCACGGCGCAGCCGCCGATCGCACTCCCCTCGACCGAGGAGCTGCGCGCCCTGGCGCGTCGCGCCCTCGAGCGCTGCGGCGCCGATGTCGCACCGCCTGCCGGACGGGCGCTCGCCGCGCGCACGCCGATCACCGGCGGCGTGCTCTTCGAGGTGGCCGCGGACGGCCCCGACGAGGTCCGGGCGGCGATCGCGGAGGCCAAGCAGGCGTTCCCCGGGTGGCGCGCCCTGCCGGCGCCGCTGCGTGGCGCGGTGGTCAAGCGCCTCGGGGCGCTGCTGAGCGAGCACAAGGCCGACCTCGCGGACCTCGTCAGCATCGAAGCGGGGAAGATCACCTCGGAGGCGCTCGGCGAGGTGCAGGAGATGATCGACGTCTGCGACTTCGCCGTCGGGCTCTCCCGGCAGCTCGAAGGCCGCACCATGCCCTCCGAGCGGCCGGGCCACCGGCTCATGGAGACGTGGCACCCCCTCGGCGTGGTGGGGATCATCTCGGCGTTCAACTTCCCCGCGGCGGTGTGGTCGTGGAACACGGCGGTCGCGCTCGTCTGCGGCGACACGATCGTCTGGAAGCCCTCGCCGCTGACGGCGCTCACGGCCCTGGCGGCCACCGCGCTCCTCGACCGGGCCGCGGAGGACTGCGGCGCGCCCCGTCATCTGCACCGCCTCGTGGTCGCCGACGCCGAGGCCGGCTCGGTGCTCGTCGACAGTCCCGACGTCGCGCTCGTGAGCGCCACGGGCTCGGAGCGCATGGGCACCGAGATCGCCCCTCGGATCGCCGCCCGGCTCGGGCGCTGCCTGCTCGAGCTCGGCGGCAACAACGCCGCGGTGGTCGCTCCGTCGGCCGACCTCGACCTCGCCACGCGCGGCATCGTGTTCGCCGCCGCCGGCACGGCGGGCCAGCGGTGCACGACCCTGCGCCGCCTCATCGTCCACGAGGACGTCGTCGACGAGCTCGTCGCGCGCCTGGGGGAGCTCTACGCCCGGCTGCCCGTCGGCAGCCCGCTGGAGGACGGCACCCTCGTCGGCCCGCTGATCGGCGAGGGCGCCCACCTCGCCATGCAGGCGGCCCTGGCCGAGGCCGCGGCGGACGGCGGCGAGCTCCTCGCGGGCGGCGGGCGTCGATCGGCAGGCGACGACGACGCCTACTACGTGGAGCCCGCGCTCGTGCGCATGCCCGCCCAGACCGGCGTGGTGCACCGCGAGACCTTCGCTCCCATCCTCTACGTCATGACCTACTCGGAGCTCTCCGAGGCGATCGCGCTGCACAACGCCGTCCCGCAGGGGCTGTCGTCGAGCATCTTCACCCGCGATCAGCGCGAGGCCGAGCGCTTCATCGCCGCCGACGGCTCCGACTGCGGCATCGTCAACGTGAACATCGGGACCTCCGGCGCCGAGATCGGCGGGGCGTTCGGCGGCGAGAAGGCCACGGGTGGCGGCCGGGAGTCCGGCTCGGACGCCTGGCGGGCCTACATGCGCCGCGCGACCAACACGATCAACTTCTCCGACGCGCTGCCGCTCGCCCAGGGGGTGAGCTTCGGCTGAAGCCACGGGCCGGCGTGCAGAGCTCGAGCGCGACGTAGTCGTCGCTGATGCTGCCCGCGTCGTGGCGCTCGCCCGGAGCCGCGCCCGGGCTGAAGGCGTCGCCGGGGCCCAGGCGCTCGGCCGGGCGGCCGTCGAGCAGCAGCCGGCGCTCACCGCCGAGGATCACGCTCCACTGCGCGAGGGTGGCGTCCTGGCGGCCGGCGGCCCCGCGCCGCGGGGCGCGGCGCGCGAGCCGCATGCCGATCCGGCCCGCCGTCGGCGTCGCGGTGCCGAGGTCCCGAAGGAGCAGGCCGTCGCCCGGCTCCCCGGCGGCGTACGCCGCGCCGGCCGCGTGGGTGTAGACCCCGGAGCGCGTGCCGCGGAGCCCCGCCGCGCGGGCGGGGGGCTCGCTGCCGCCCTCGTCGAAGCGCGTGCCGTCGGCGGGCGAGGTGAGGCGCACCACCTCGAGGTCACCCGACCGGAAGACGTCGCGGTGGAGGTAGAACGCCGGGTGGCAGAAGGTGCTGCCGGCCACGAGCTCGTGGACCGCGCCCTCCTCGCTCTCGAGCGTGAGGGCGCCCCCGACGACGTAGAGGAACTCGAAGTCCAGGTCGTAGCAGTGCCACCCGCCGCCGTGCACGTCGCGGCCCGTGGCGCGGACGCGCTGGGCCGAGAGCCTGCCGCCGCTCGCCGCGGCGAGGCCGAGGTCCCGGCCGGCGAGGCCGGTGCCGGGCCAGTCCTCCCAGGCGCCGGGCTCGGCGCGGACGATCTGCCGCGCCAGCTCGAGGGGCTCCTCGGGGCTCCAGCCGGTCAGCCAGCCCCCGCTTCCGTCTGCGCGCACACATGCCTCCGGCGTCGCTCGTCGTGGTCGCGCGAGTCTAGTCGCGCCCGCCCGCCGATGGAAGATTGTTGACAACTTCGCCGGGCGCTGTGAGACTCGGCAGACGTGCCGCACCCCGAGACCACGACGGGCGGGCGCGGCGCGGAGGCCCCGCACGCCCCCCTGCTGCTCGCCGCCGTCGACGCGCACGTCGGCTCCCCCTGTCGCGTCGTCCTCGGCGGGTTCGGCGCGCTGGACGTCCCGGGCGCGACGATGTTCGAGAAGAAGCTCTACCTCGAGCGCCACCGGGACTGGCTGCGACGCCTCATGGTCCGCGAGCCCCGCGGCATGCCGGCGCAGTGCCTGAACGTCGTCCTGCCGCCGGCGGACCCGGCGGCCGACGTCGGCCTGGTCGTCATGGAGCAGGCGCGGTACTACCCGCCCATGTCGGGCGGCAACGTCATCTGCGTGGTGACCGTGCTGCTCGAGACCGGCACCTTGCCGATCACCGCTCCCGTCACCGAGGTCACCCTCGACACGCCCGCCGGGCTGGTCGTCGCGCGGGCCTCGTGCACGGCGGGCCGCGTCACGGCCGTCGAGCTGCGCAACGTGCCGAGCTTCGCCGCGGCGCTCGACGTCCCGATCGAGGTCGAGGGGCTCGGCCGCCTGACCGTGGACGTCGCCTACGGGGGCATGTTCTACGTCTGCCTGCCGGCGGAGGCGCTCGGGCTCGAGCTCGAGCCGCGCTGCGGCGCCGAGCTGGTGCGCCTGGGCGAGCAGATCAAGCTCGCCGCGCAGCAGCAGATCGCGGTGGTCCACCCGGAGAACGCGGCCATCGACAAGATCGAGAGCCTGCTGTGGCACGGGCCGCCGAAGGATCCGCGCCACAGCGCGCGCAACGCGGTGGTGGTGTCGACCGGCGCCATCGACCCCGAGCGGCCGCAGACCTGGAAGGCGGTCATCGACCGGTGCCCCTGCGGCACCGGGACCTCGGCTCGCATGGCGGTGCTGCGCGCCCGGGGCCAGCTCGAGCTCGGCGAGCCCTTCCGCCACGAGTCGATCCTCGACCTGATGTGGGTCGGGCGCGCGCTCGAGGACGTCATCGTGGGCGAACGGCCCGCGATCGTCCCGAGCATCTCCGGGCGCGCGTGGATCAGCGCCCACGCGACGTACGTCCTCGCCGAGGACGACCCGTTCCCGGAGGGCTTCACCGTCACCGATCTCTGGGCGCCGGAAGAGCCGCACCCGGACGAGCGGTGCGTCCCGTCCCGCACCCCAGAGGAGTCCCAGAGATGACCGCGCCCCTCGACGGCGTCCACGTCGCGCTCGTCACGCCCTTCGCGCCCGACGGCTCGGTCGACGAGGCGGTCCTCGCGGAGCTGGTCGAGGATCAGCTCTCCGCCGGCCTCAGCGGCCTGGTCGTCGGCGGCGGCACCGGCGAGGGCCTCACCCTGAGCGAGGAGGAGAACGGCCGTGTCCTGGCCGTGGTGGTCGACGTGGCGGGTGGGCGCGTGCCCGTCACCGCGCACATCAGCGCCCTGGGAACCGCCGCGACCGTCCGCAACGCCCGGCGAGCGCTCGAGGCGGGCGCCTCCGTCGGGATGCTGCAGGCGCCCTACGACGCGCCGCTGCGCGACGAGGAGCTCGTCGCGCACGCGCGGGCGGTGGCGGGCGTCGGGCTGCCGATCATGCTCTACAACAACGTCTCGACCGGGATCTCGCTCTCGACGGAGCTCGTCGCCCGGCTCGCCGAGATCGACGGCGTCGCGTACTTGAAGGACAGCTCAGCGGACGCGGCACGGCTCACGGAGATCAGCCGGCTGGTCGGCGACGGCCTCCAGGTCCTCCTCGGCAAGGACTCCTTCGCGCTGTTCGGCTTCCTCGCGGGAGCGCGCGCCACCGTGCTGGGCTCCCCCAACGCGGTCCCCGAGGCGGTGGTCCGGCTGCACCGGCTGACCGCGTCGGACGCGGATCTCGATGCGGCCCGGGCCCTGTGGACGACGCTGCTCCCGGTCCTGAGCTTCTTCGAGACGGAGGGGTACGTCCCGGCGGTGAAGGCGGCCACGGAGCAGCGCGGGCTGCGGGTCGGCGCGCCGCGCCCTCCCACCCTGCCCCTGGGCGACGCCCAGCGCTCAGAGCTCCTGGCCCTGCTCGACGCCGTGCAGACGGCTCCGCCGGCGGCGGCCGGGGTCTAGCCCGTGCGCTTCGTGGAGAAGGTCGTCATCGTCACCGGCGGCGGGCACGGGATCGGGCGGGCGTGCGCCGAGCGCTTCGCCGCCGAGGGGGCGCAGGTGGTCGTCGTGGACTCGGACGAGGTCGCCGGCCGCACCGCGGCGGAGGCCATCGAGCACGACGGCGGCCGCGCGCACCCCGTGGTGGCCGACGTCGCGCAGGACGACGCGGTGGCGGCGCTCGTGGCGGACGTCGTCGCACGGTTCGGCCGCATCGACGTCCTGCACAACAACGCGGGCTACCTGCGCCCGGGGACCGCGGTGACGCAGACCATCGAGGAGTGGGACCGCGCCTTCGCCGTCAACGTCCGCAGCATGTTCCTGCTCGCACGCGCCGTCCTGCCCGTGATGCTGGCCGCGGGCGCGGGCGCCATCGTCAACACGGCGTCGACCGCCGGCATCCTCGGCGAGCAGGAGGTCGTGGCCTACGGGGCGTCCAAGGGCGCGGTGGTGAACCTCACGCGCCAGCTCGCGGCCGACTTCACCCGGGGCGGGGTCCGCGTGAACTGCGTGTGCCCCGGCTGGGTGCCCACGGGCTTCAACGACCCGTTCCTGCGGGACATGACCCCCGCGGAGACCCAGGAGATGGTCGCCGCGCAGGTGCCGATCGGCCGGCAGGGCACCCCGGAGGAGATCGCCGCGGCGGTCGCCTTCCTCGCCTCCGAGGAGGCCTCGTTCATCGCCGGGCAGGTGCTCGGCGTGGACGGCGGCGTCAGCGCGTGCCGGCTGTGACGCGCCGCGGGGCCCCGCTGCCCGGCGCCGCCGC
Source organism: uncultured Solirubrobacteraceae bacterium (assembly GCA_964236905.1). GTDB lineage: Bacteria > Actinomycetota > Thermoleophilia > Solirubrobacterales > Solirubrobacteraceae > Paraconexibacter. The sequence continues at coordinate 39,307 of CAXSFZ010000005.1, forward strand.
GGTCGTCGTCGTCGGCGGCGGCGTGGTGGGCGCGAGCGCGGCGTTCCACCTGGCCGAGGCCGGGGTCGACGTCGTGCTCGTGGAGCGGGCCGAGCTCGCGGGCGGCTCGACCGGCCGCGCTGCCGGCGGGGTGCGCGCGCAGTTCTCCGACGCGCTGAATATCCAGATCGCGCAGCGCAGCCTGGCGGCGTTCCGCGACTTCACCCGCCGCCCCGGGGCGGAGATCGACCTCGCGCAGGTCGGGTACCTGTTCGTGCTCAGTCGGGAGGCCGACGTCGAGATCTTCGAGCAGAGCATCGCGCTGCAGAACCACTACGGCGTCCCGTCGCGCCTCCTGTCGGCCGCCGAGGCCCGGCGGCTCTGCCCGCTGCTCGCGGGCGAGGACATCCTCGGGGCCGCCTTCTCCCCCGAGGACGGGCACGCCACGCCCGACGCGGTCGTCCAGGGCTACGCGACGGCGGCCCGAGCGCTGGGAGCGCACGTCAGCGTCGGGTGCGACGTGCTCGACATCCGCTCCTCCGGAGGCGAGATCACCGAGGTGGTGACCAGTCGCGGCTCGATCCGGACGAGCACGGTGATCTGCGCCGCCGGCGCCTGGTCGCGCCGCTGTGGCGAGATGGTCGGCGTCGAGCTCCCCGTCACGCCGCTGCGCCGGCAGATCCTCTTCACCGAGCCGATGGATGGGCTGCCCGCGCACCTGCCGATGACGATCGACTTCGCGACGAGCTTCTACTTCCACCGGGAGGGTCCGGGGCTCCTGCTCGGCATGTCCGACCCCGACGAGGAGGCCGGCTTCTCGGTCGAGCCCTCCGACGCCTGGGTGCCCGGCCTGATCGACGTCGCCTCCCGGCGGGCACCGCGCATCGCCGACGCGGGCATCAAGGGCGGGTGGGCGGGCCTCTATGAGATGACGCCCGACCACAACGCGATCATCGGCGAGGCGCGTGGCCCCTCGCGGTTCCTGTACGCCACGGGCTTCTCCGGCCACGGCTTCCTCCAGGGCCCCGCGGTGGGCGAGCTGCTCCGCGACCTCGTGCTCGAGCGCCCCACCTTCGTCGACATCGGGCCGCTCGGCGTCGAGCGCTTCGACGACTCCGCGCTGCGCCCGGAGTACAACGTCGTCTGATGAGCAGTCAGGAGGAACGGGAGCCGGCACCGAGCGGCGCCGAGCGCCTGGTCGAGACGCTGGCGGCGCTGGGGGTCGAGCTCGTCTTCGGCCTGCCCGGCGTCCACAACCTGCCGATCTGGAAGGCGCTCGCCCGGTCCGCGATCCGCCTCGTGGGCGTGCGCCACGAGCAGACGGCGGTGTACGCCGCCGACGGCTACGCGCGGGCCACCGGGCGGCTCGGCGTCGCGGTGGTCACCACCGGCCCGGGGGCGGCGAACACGCTCGGCGCCACCGGGGAGGCGATGGCCTCGGGCTCGCCGGTGCTCGTGATCGCCACGGACATCCCGGCGGCGCTGCGGCGGCCGGGGGTCTACCGCGGGGTGCTGCACGAGACGCGCGACCAGGGGGCGATGTTCGTGCCGGTCACCAAGGCGGCGCGGACGCTCACTTCCGCGGCCGAGATCCCGGAGGCGGTCGGCGCCGGCAGCGCGCTGGCGCTCACCGCGTCGACGGGACCCGTGTACCTGGGGATCCCCACCGATTTCCTCTCGCAGCCCGTCGCGGAGGCGCCCGCACCGCTCGTCGCCCCGGCGCCCTCGGCCACGCCGTCCCCGGCCGAGCTGGCCGAGGCGGTGCGGCTCCTCCGGGCTGCTCGCCGCCCGCTCGTCTGGGCGGGCGGGGGCGCGCTCCGCGCCGAGGCGGGGCCTGCGGTCGCCGACCTGGCCGAGCGCCTCGCGGCCCCGGTGGTGACGACCTACATGGGGCGCGGGCTCCTCCCGCCGGAGCATCCGTGCACCGTCCCCGGGCCCGTCCACGCCCCGGAGGTGGGCGTCCTGTGGGACGAGGCGGACGTCGTGCTCGCCCTGGGCACGGACTTCGACGGGATGATGACCCAGAACTGGCTGATGCCGCCGCCGCGGACGCTCGTGAGCGTCAACGTCGACGCCGCCGAGGCCGGCAAGAACTACCCGTCCGACGTGACGCTGGTCGGGGACGTGCGCGAGGTCGCGCGGGCGCTGTCCGACGGGCTCCCGGCCGGGGCGCCGACCGCGGCGGTGGCAGCCCGGCTCTCGGCCGTCGGGCAGGCCGTGGGCGACGCCGTGCTCGCCGACGAGCCCCAGGCGACGCAGCTGCTCGACGCGCTGGAGCGCGTGCTGGCGCCGGACACCGTGGTGGTGGCGGACATGTGCATCCCGGGGTACTGGATCGGCGGCTACCGCCGGGTCCCGCTGCCGCGGAAGCTGCTCTACCCCGTCGGATGGGGCACGCTCGGCTTCGCCTTCCCGGCGTCGCTCGGCGCCGCGCTCGCCGGCGCCGGTCCGACCGTCTGCGTCACGGGGGACGGCGGCTTCCTCTTCGCCTGCGGCGAGCTCGCGACGCTCGTCGAGGCGGCCGCTCCCGTGGTCGTCGTGCTGGTGGACGACGGGGGGTACGGCATGCTGCGGTTCGACCAGCAGCACGCGGGCGACGAGCCCTTCGGCGTCGACCTCGTCCGGCCGGACTTCCAGGCGCTGGCCGAGGCGTTCGGCGTCGCGGCGACCACCGTCCACGGCTTCGGCGAGGAGTTCCGGCGGAGCCTCGCCGAGGCCCTCGACGCGCGTGCCCCGCGCGTCGTCGTGGTGAAGGCGAGGTTGAAGCCGCCGCCGACCACCTCGCCACGCTGGTACCGGCGGGCGCCGGCCGCGCCGACCTCGGAGGTCTCCGGCGGTGCCGCCCCTGGCGGTGGCTAGGCTCGGCGACCATGGCGCGCACCGGCTCCCTGCTCCCCAGCGGCTCGGCGGGTCCGGCTCCGCTGAACGTCGACGTCGTCGCGCAGGCGCTTCGCCAGGCCATCGTCTCCGGGCGCCTGGCGCCGGGTGAGCGGATCAAGGAGGTGCCCCTCGCCGAGGAGCTCGGCGTCTCCCGAGGCCCGATCCGGGAGGCCATCCGCCTCCTGGCGCACGACGGGCTGCTGAGGATCATCCCGAACCGAGGGGCCGTGGTGCCCGAGCTGAGCTCGGACGACGTGCTCGAGGTCTACGCGATGCGCGCCGCGCTCGGGTCGCTCGCCCTGCACAAGCTGATGCTCGAGTCCGACGCGTTGCCCCTCGCGACCCTCGAGCGGGCGCGCGGACGCTTCGAGCTCGCCGTCGAGCGCGGCCGGGCCCCGCAGGCCGCCGAGGCCGACCTGGCGTACCAGTCGGTGATCGTCGACAGCGCGGGCCTCCCACGGGTCGCGCGCCAGTTCGAACAGCTCACCTGGCAGGTGAAGATCTTCATCGGCGCGGTGGGCATCCGCTACGACGAGCAGCTGCCGCAGATGCTCGAGGAGATCGACACCCTCCACGAGGCGATCGTGAGCCGCCGGGCCGCCGAGGCCGAGCGCCTGTGGCGCGAGAAGTTCGAGCGCTGGGTCCGCGACACGGTCGACCGGTTGGACGAGGGGTTCGACCGCGAGGTCTGGGTCGCGCTGACCTCCGGCGTCGCGCCCCAGCGCCGCCGCAGGCCGTAGCTACGCGCCGGCGACGTCGGGGGTCGCCCGGGCGCCGCCGCGGGCCTCGGCTCGCAGGGCTGCCGCGGCCTCCCTCGCCGCGATCCGGCCACTGTCCACGGCCCCCTCGACCCAGCCGTTCCAGATGGTGCGCGTGACGTCGCTGCCGGCGAACAGCACGCTCCCGTGGCGGCCTCCCACCGACGCGGCGAAGGTCAGGGCCTGTCCGGGCCGGCGGAAGTGGTTGAGGCCGTTGGCGTAGGGATCGTTGGTCCAGTCGTGGCCGTCCACGGCGACGAGCGCGGCGCCGGGGAGGTAGTCGGTCAGCGCGCGCTGGGCGTCGGCGGGGCGGCTGGTCAGGTCCGGTCCGTTGCCCCAGGCGATGAGCAGCAGGCGGCCGTCCGGGAGCTCGCGGTCCTCGAAGAGCCACCCGAGCTGCGGGTCGGCCGCGCTCGCGTAGCCGCCGAACCCCAGGAAGCCGCGCGGCGCGTCCTCCACCACCAGGAAGTTCTTGAAGCCCCGGGCGACGAACAGCCCGTCGAGCAGCGAGCGGCGCTGCGCGTCGAGCTCGGGGGTGAACGCGATGCGCGCGAGCACCTGGGTGGGGACGGCCACCACGCAGAGCGTCGCGGCGTGGCTTCCGCCGTCGACCGTCTCCACCACGACCCCTCGCTGGCCCTGGACGACCGCGTTGACGTCCTGCGAGAAGGCGAACTCCGCCCGCGTGTCGTCGGCCATCGCCTGCCAGAGGGCGCTCATGCCGTCGGCGAGCTTCTCGTCGGTGACGCCGAAGAAGGTGGAGAGCGGGCTGCCCATCCCGGCCATCCAGCCGAGCCACTGCAGCATCGAGACGTGCCGGACGTCGCACTGGACGGCGGCGGCGATGCCCGCGTAGAGGAACTCGAGCGTCTCCGGCGGCAGGCCGAGCGGCGCGAGGTACTGCTCCGTCGAGATGTCCAGGTCGGCGAGGTGCTGGTCGGCCAGGGTCTGGAGGGGGTTGATGCGCTGCGCGGAGACCGCCATGGCGATGACCGCGCGTTCGAAGGCCACGAGCTGGTCCGGCGGGACGGGGGTCTGGCGCAGCTCGCCCCGGAAGTGGAACCGCGTGGACTTCAGCTCGCCGAGGCCCTCGGCCAGGGGCTGGTCGTAGCGGCTGATCTCCGCGGCCAGGTTGTGCTGGAGCGACGGGTGGATGTACGTGCCGCCGACTTCGATCCGCACGTCGGGGTAGCCCTCGAGCGCCCGGGTGAACGTCCGGCCGCCGACGCGGTCGCGCGCCTCCAGCACCAGGACGTCGAAGCCCTGGTCCCCCAGGTCGCGAGCCGCCGTCAGGCCGGCGGGCCCGGCGCCGATCACCACGACGTCGTGTCCGGACATCGTCAGCGCCGGCCCGAGCGACGGACGCTCGCCTCGGCGCCGCCGCACGCGGCGGGCGTGGGCGCGGTCGCGCGCAGGCGCGCGTGGTCGACCGCGGGACGGTCGGGCATGACCGTGGGACGGTCGGGCATGGAGGGCTCCTTCGTCGGATGACCGGTCGGGCGCATCCGAGCCGGCCGGCGCAGGCATGCACTCGCCGTCCGCGGCGTCGAGCGAGCGGCGACGCGAGGCCCCGCGGTCCCTGCTGTGGTCCGGCCCGGCATGTGCGCTCCTCGATCCGTCGCGGCCGGTCCGTGAGCCGAAGCCGCCACCGGGTGTAACGTGCCGCCAACCCTACGGGCCGAAATATCCGAAGTCAAAACGTTACGCCCCTGCGGCGTCGGGACCGCTGCGCGTGGACCTCCGGGCGGCGCGTCAGCCGGCCAGCCGGGCGGCGAAGCCCGCTAGCCCCGCCCTGCCGCCGGGCGGCGGCGAGCACGGCGGGCGGGACCCGTGGATCGCGGTCGGGCCCCGTGTGCGTCGAGACGCCGTACGGGTTGCCGCCCGCCGCCACGCCGGTTTCGTCCAGCGTGTCGGGTGGGACGATGAGCGAGCCCCAGTGGAAGACGGCGTGCGAGAGCGACAGCAGCGTCGACTCCGCGCCGCCGTGCGGGTTCTGGGTCGAGGTGAACGCGGTCGCCGCCTTGTCCTTCAGGCGGCCGTCGCGCCGGAGGGGCGCGAGGCCGTCGAGGACCCGCTTGAGCTGCGCGGCCGCCTGCCCGTAGCGCGTGGGTGACCCCGGCGCGTACCCGTTGGCCCAGGCGAAGTCGTCGTGCGTGACCGCGGCGACGTCGGCGGTGGCCTTGAGGTGGGCCTTCCAGGCGGGGTTGGCCTCGACGGCCGCAGGCGGCGCGAGCTCGGGCGCGCGGCGCAACCGGACCTCCGCGCCGGCCTCTCGCGCCCCGTGGGCCAGCGCCTCGGCGAGCTGGTGCACGTGGCCGGTGGAGGAGGGGAGGACGACGGCGATCTGGGCGGGCATCCCTCCGGGACTCCCGGACCCACCCTCGGCGACGCTCGGCTCGCGGAGCCCGTGGCGCGGTGCACGCCGAGCGCCCTGGGCGGCCGAGCGAGCAGGAATCGAGAAGCGCTCGCGGTGCGCCCTGCGTACCGTCTTGGCAGCAAGACGTCGACGGGGTCGAGGTGGGCCCGGTGCCGCCACCACCCCGTCGACGAAGACGCCGAACCGACGCGCGATCCGCGTCGACCGAGGAGAGGACCAACGTGAAGACGATGAGCTGCAGGCAGATGGGCGGGCCCTGCGATGCCCGGTTCCACGGAGCGAAGGCCGACGACGTCATCAAGGCCCAGGACGGCCACCTCAAGGAGATGGTCGCGGCCGGCGACGAGACCCACCGGGAGGCGTGGACGGCCATGCGCGGCCGGTGGAAGCACCCCCTCGCGGGGATGGGCTGGTACCGGGAGACGAAGAGGGCCTTCGCCGCCCTGCCGGAGTCGACGTCCGTGTGAGCGGCCGCGGCGCTCGGGCGCTGCACGGCGCGATGCACCTCCAGCGCCGACATGGGGTAGAACCTGCTCCTGTCAACGAGGAGGAACGCATGTCGGTGTTGGAGGAGCTCACGGGACTCGAGGAGAAGGTGCGCGCGCGGCTGACGGAGCTCCGCCCGCTGCTGGACGAGTACGCCGAGCTCGAACGAGCCGCGAAGCGGCTGGGCATCGCCGCGGACGGCGACGCGCCCGCGCCGTCCCCGCGCCGCGCCGGTGGCAGCCGCCGCCGCGCCCCGAGCGCCCACCGCTCACCGGTCGCCGAGGCCGTGGTGACGCCGGCGGAGGCCGAGCAGGCCATGCCGCCGTCCGCGGCCCGGCCCTCGGCCGCAGCGAGCGAGAAGCCCCGGCGGGCGACCGCCGGGAGCCCCGTGCAGCGCCCGGGCCAGCCGGGTGCCGGCCCGCGCGCCGAGCAGCTCGCCGAGCTGGTCCGGCAGCGGCCGGGCCTGACGGTCAAGGACGCCGGCGCGGCGCTCGGCGCGGACCCGACGTCCCTGTACCGGGTGGTCAAGCGCATGGAGCGCGACGGCACCCTGCGCAAGGACGGCCGCGAGCTCCACCCCGCGTAGCTGCGGCGCACGCCGGAGCGCATCAGCTCACGAGCCGAGCCGACGGCTCGAGCCGCTCGCGGTGGGTCGCGGCCGGCGGCGCCCTCCGGCCCGGGTCAGGCGCGCGGGACCAGCAGTGCCACGGTCACGGCGCTGACCGCGCACACGCCGGCGGCCACCAGGAGCGCCTGGTGGAGCCCGGCCACGAACCCGGCTCGCGCGGCGAAGATGATCGTCCCGGTCACCGCCACGCCCAGCGCCTGCCCGGTCTGGCGCACCGTGTTGTTGATCGCGACCGCCATGCCGGCACGCTCGGGCGCCACGGCCGCCACCACCACCACCGTGGTGGTCGGCAGCGCCATGCCCGCGCCGAGGCCCGCGAGCAGGAGCGCGGGCCAGATCTGGAGCTCGGGGGTCCCGGCGCGCACCCGGGCGAGCAGCACCAGCGCTGCGGTCGCCATGGCCAGGCCGGCGACCAGGGGGGCGCGGGGCCCGATCCGGCCCGACAGGCGACCGGCGGTCGGCGCGGCGACCATGACGCCGAGGCCGAGCGGCAGCACGGAGAGCCCGGAGGCGAGCGTCGAGCGGTCCTGCACGACCTGGAAGAACGTGGCGAAGTAGATCGTCACCCCGATGAGGGCGAAGCTCGCGCTGAGCGCGGTGAGGCAGGCGGCCAGGAACGCGGGACGCCGGAAGAGCGCGAGGTCCAGGAGCGCGTGCGGCCGCCCGCGCTCCCAGATCACGAGCGCGACGAGCGGCGCAGCATGTCACGGCTGCTGCCGGCCTCGGACGGGAGCGGCTCGCTGCGCGACCGGCGGACGCGCGCCGCGCCGCACCCCGCGGATGGGGCACGCCAGCCCGCACCGCGGGGCGTGGGGTGTCGGCTGGGGCGCGACGTTGGACGCCGGCTGTGCGCGCGCGGCGCTGCGGGCGTGGGGTGTCGGCTGGGGCGCGACGTTGGACGCCGGCTGTGCGCGTGTGGCGCTGCGGGCGTGGGGTGTCGCCGGGGGCGCGACGTTGGACGCCGGCTGTGCGCGCGTGGCGCTGCGGGCGTGGGGTGTCGCCGGGGGCGCGACGTTCGACGCCGGCTGTGCGCGCGTGGCGGCGCGGGCGTGGGGCGAGGCGCCCGTCGGCCGGCCCCGGATTCCACTACGTTGCGCCGGACCATGACGCCCGACGAGACGGCCGGCCCGCGACCCCGTGCAGCAGACGCGCCCGGGGGACCGCCGCTTCCCGGTGACGCCGAGCCGAGCGCGCGGACATGAGCGAGCCGCGCTGGATCGTCCCGTTCGCCGAGGGCTCCCGCGAGATGCGCGACCTGCTCGGGGGCAAGGGGGCGAACGTCGCCGAGATGACGCGCATCCTCGGTGTCGACAAGGTGCCCGCGGGGTTCACGATCACCACGGCGGCCTGCGTCTCCTACATGGAGGCCGGGCGGTTCCCCGACGGGCTGCCCGACGCGCTCGCCCGCGCGGTCACCGCGCTGGAGGAGCAGACGGGCAAGCGGCTCGGCGACCCGGAGGACCCGCTGCTCGTGAGCGTCCGCTCCGGCGCGCGGGAGTCGATGCCGGGGATGCTCGACACGGTGCTGAACCTCGGGCTGAACGACGAGTCGGTCGCCGGTCTCGCGGCGCGCACGGACAACGAGCGCTTCGCGTGGGACTCCTACCGCCGGTTCGTGCAGATGTACGCCAACGTGGTCAAGGGGGTGGCGGGCGAGCGGATCGAGCGGGAGATCGCCGCCGCCAAGGCCGCGCGCGGCGTCCGCGAGGACACCGAGCTCGACGTGGCCGCGCTGCAGGAGCTCGTGGCGACGTTCAAGGCCCTCTACACCGAGGAGACCGGCGAGGAGTTCCCGCTCGACCCGCAGGCCCAGCTCGACGGCGCGATCCGGGCCGTCTTCGACTCGTGGACGGGGGAGCGGGCGGTCACCTACCGGCGGCTCAACCGGATCCCGGACTCCTGGGGCACGGCGGTGAACGTGCAGCAGATGGTCTTCGGCAACAAGGGGGAGACGAGCGGCTCGGGCGTCGCCTTCTCCCGCGACGAGGTCAGCGGCGAACCCACGCCGAGCGGCGACTTCCTGCCCAACGCGCAGGGCGAGGACGTGGTCTCGGGCGTGCGCAACACTCGCGACATCGCCGATCTCGCGGGGTGGCTGCCGGAGGTGCACGAGGAGCTCATGGGCGTGCTGCGGCGCCTCGAGCAGCACTACGGCGACATGCAGGACGTGGAGTTCACCGTCGAGGACGGGCAGCTTTACATGCTCCAGACGCGCAACGCCAAGCGCCCGGCACAGGCGGCGGTGCGCTTCGCCGTCGACGCGGTCGCCGAGGGGCTCCTCGACCCGCGCGCGGCGCTGCTGACGATCGACGCCGAGCGCCTCGACGCGCTGCTGCACCCCACGTTCGACCCGGCCGCCGAGTACGCGGTGCTCGCGCGTGGCGTGGCGGCCTCACCGGGCGCGGCGCAGGGCGCCATCGTCTTCACCGCCGACGACGCGTGCGCCGCGCTGGCCGACGGCCGCGAGGTGGTGCTCGTCCGCCCCTTCACGGAGGCCGAGGACGTCGCCGGCTTCCACGCCGCCAAGGGGATCCTGACCTCGGAGGGCGGAAAGGCCTCGCACGCGGCGCTCGTCGCGCGGGGCATGGGCCGGCCGGCGGTCACGGGCGCCTCGGCGCTGGAGATCGACCTGCAGGCCCGCGAGGTCCGCGTGGGGGAGACCGTGCTGCACGAGGGCGACCACATCGCGATCGACGGCTCGACCGGCGCCATCACCGTGGAGGAGGTCCCCGTGGTCGAGCCGGAGGTCTCCGAGCAGTTCCTGCGGGTGCTCGAGTGGGCCGACGCCGCCCGCACCATGGGCGTGCGCGCCAACGCCGACTCCCCGCAGGACGCCGAGCGCGCCCGCGGCTTCGGGGCGCAGGGGATCGGGCTCTGCCGCACGGAGCACATGTTCCTGGGGGAGCGCCAGCCCCTGATGGCCGACGTCATCCTGGCGGAGGACCGCGAGGCGCGGATGCGCCGCCTGGAGGTGCTGCGGCCCCTGCAGCAGCAGGACTTCGAGGGGCTCTTCTCGGCGATGGCCGGCCTCCCGATCACCATCCGGCTGCTCGACCCGCCGCTCCACGAGTTCCTCCCCCACCGGCGCGACGTCGAGGAGCAGCTCGAGCGCGCCCGCCGCGAGCCCGACGGCACGCCGGTGGCCGAGCTCGAGCGCACCCTGGAGCGCGTCAAGGCGCTCGAGGAGGTCAACCCGATGCTCGGCACCCGCGGGGTGCGCCTCGGCATCCTCTACCCCGAGATCTACCGGATGCAGGCCGACGCGATCTTCGCCGCGGTCGCCGCGGTGAAGGCCCGCGGGGAGGCCGCGCCGCAGCTCGAGGTGATGATCCCGCTGGTCGACTACGAGCGGGAGCTCGAGCTCATGCGCGCCCTGGTGCTCGAGAGTGCGGAGGAGGCCGGGCTCGTCCATCGCGAGGACTTCCTCATCGGCACGATGATCGAGCTCCCGCGGGCCTGCTTCCAGGCCGACGCGATCGCCGAGTTCGCCGACTTCTTCTCCTTCGGGACCAACGACCTGACCCAGACCGCGCTCGGGTTCTCCCGCGACGACATCGAGGGCCGGATCCTCGGGCGCTACATCGACACGAAGATCCTCGACCGCTCGCCGTTCGAGACGATCGACGGGCCCGGCGTGGGCCAGATGCTGCGCATGGGCGCGTGGCTCGGGCGCAAGACCAAGGGCGACCTCAAGCTCGGCGTCTGCGGCGAGCACGGCGGGGACCCCGACTCCATCGCGTTCTTCCACCACTCCGGCATCGACTACGTCTCCTGCTCCCCCTACCGGGTGCCGGTCGCCCGCGTCGCCGCCGCCCAGGCCGCCGTCCGCCGCTGAGGGGCGGTGGGCGGGGCGGTCGGGCGGCGGGGGCGGTCGGGCGGCGGAGGCGTCGTCGTCTTGCGAGGGGCGAGACCGGCCACCGCGGCCTCGTCGCCGCCGGAGGGCCGGAGCGGCCGCTCCACGACCGTATCGGCCCTCTCGCGATCCCGCCCGTGCCTTCTCGGCCGTGACAGGGCCGGAGCGGCCGCTCTGCGACCGCATCGGCCCTCTCGCGATCCCGCCCGTGCCTCCTCGGCCGCGACAGGGCCGGAGCGGCCGCTCTGCGACCGCATCGGCCCCCTCGACGCTCCGCCGCCCCCGGCCGGGCGCCGTCCCACCCGCCGCCCGTCGCCGCCCCGCCCGCCGCCGCCGCCCGCCGCCGCCCGCCGCCCGCCGCCCGCCGCCGCGGCCCCGCCCGCCGCCGCGGCCCGCGGCCGCGCCGCCTCACGCGTGCGCTGCGACGCGAGCGGAGCGGGAATCGTCAGCAGACGTTCGCTGCCTCACGTCGTACCCTGCTCGCATCGCGCACGTTGAACCCACCGAACCGAGCAGGCGCGGCGCGGAGCCCGCGACGCGCGAGCCGCCCGACGCGCCGCCGTCCTTCGCTCTCCGCCGGCCCACCTCGCGCGCCGCGACGGTGGCCGAGGCCGTGGAGGAGCGGATCGTGTCCGAGGGGCTCGCGGCCGGCACGCGGCTGGGTACGCGCGGCGAGCTCGCCGCGATGCTGGAGGTCGCCCCCTCGACCGTCAGCGAGGCGGTCAGGCTCCTCGAGTCCCGGGGCCGCGTGCTGACCCGCACGGGGCCGGGCGGCGGGATCTTCGTCGCCGAGCCCGGCGTGCGGCTGCGCCTGGCGCGCACGATGATGTCGGTGACCGGCTCGGAGAACGAGGTGGCCGAGGCGCTCGAGGTCCGGGACGTCCTCGAGTCGGCGGTGATCGTGAGCGCCGCCGAACGCCCCCACCGCCGAGGTGCCCTCGCGCCGCTGCGGCGAGCGCTCGCGGCGATGGACCGTGCGGGCGACACGGCCGAGTTCTACCGCCGCAACCTCGACTTCCACGTCGAGGTCGCCGCCCTGAGCGCCAACGCGGTGCTCGGCGCGATCTACCGCAGCCTGCTCGAGCTGGTGCGCTCCCACGACCCGCGGCTGCAGCTCCTCCCCGGGCAGGATCCCGAGGTCGTCCACGCCGCGCGCCACGAGGTCCACCGGGCGATCGCCGAGGCCATCGCCGCGGGCGACGTCGAGGCCGCGCGCGCGGCCGCCGAGGCCCACCGGCTGCACGACCCGACCGACGGGCTCGGGGGCCGCGCGGGCGAGCACGCGGGCTGAGGGCGGAGCGCTCAGCCCGTCGCGGGCTGGGCCGGCGCGAGCAGCCCGCAGAGCTCGCGCAGCGCCTCCCGCGCCTCCTCGGCGTCCCCGGCGATGGCGTGCACGTAGCGGTCCGGGCGCACCACGGCGCAGGTGCCGCCGCGGTCGGCGAGCCAGGCGGCCAGCTCGGCCGGGGCCCGCACCGCGCCCGGCACCGTCTCGTCCCCCACCGTCACGACCGCGGCCCCGAGCGAGTGCGCGAGCTCCCCGAGCTCCCCGGCGAGGGCGGGCGGGGCGACGAGCATCGCCGTGGTGCCGACCTCCTCGTCGAGGAGCGCCCGGCGCCCGCCGCGGGTGCGCACCTCCGGCTGGGGCAGCAGCTCGCCGGCCCCGGGCCGGGTGAAGAGCCCGCCGACCAGCGGCGGCATCCCCTGGAAGGTCGTGCGCGGCAGCTCGCCGGTCTGCGCGGCGCGGCGCGTCCGGGCGTCGCGCTCGGCCGCGGCGACCGGGTCGAGCAGGCAGACCTCGCGGCCCGCCTCGACCGCCATCGCGATGATCGTCTCGACGTGCGGGCGGCGCTCGGCCTCGTAGCTCTCCAGCAGCTCCTCCGGCGCCGCGCCGTCCCGGATCGCGGCGAGCTTCCAGACGAGGTTCTGCACGTCGCGGATCCCGTGGCACATGCCCTGCCCGAGGAACGGGGGCGTCTGGTGGGCCGCGTCGCCGCAGAGGAAGCTCCGCCCGTCGCGCCAGCGCTCGGCCACGAGCGCGTGGAAGCGGTAGACCGACGCGCGCAGCAGCTCCACCTCGTCCGGGGCGACCCACGGCCGCAGGAGCTCGGCGACCGCCTCGGGGCGCTGGATCTCCTCCGGCGTCTCCCCGGGCAGCAGCATGAACTCCCACCGGTGGTGGCGGCCCGGGCCCGGGACCCGGGTGGCCGGCCGCCGCGGGTCGCAGAACATCTCGGACTCGTCCGGCCGGCCGAGCTCCCGGTCGCAGAGCAGGTCGATGACCATCCACGGCTCGTCGAAGTCGAGGTCGAGGAGCCCGATCGCGGCCTGGGCCCGCACGAAGCTCGACGCGCCGTCGGCCCCCAGCACCCACCGGGCGCGGAGCTCCTCGGCCCGGCCCGTGGCGCGATCCTGGACGCGCACCGTCACCGCCTCGGCGTCCTGCTCGAGCTCCACGACCTCGCTCCCGAGCCGCACGGAGACCTCGGGGCGCTCCGCGAGCCGGGCGCGCAGCAGGGCCTCCAGCTGCGGCTGGTAGAAGAGGTGGTGCGCGTCCCAGCCCTGCGGCCGGTCCGGGGGCCACTCGTGCACCCGGATCGGCTCGCCGTCGGCGCCGCGGAAGGTCGAGCGCCGCCAGGTCCGCGTCTCGGGCGCCAGCGCCTCCGCGACCCCCGCCTGCTGCAGGATCCGCATGACGTGGGCGTCGAAGTGGATCGCCCGCGGCCGGTCGAAGACCTCCTCGGCCTGCTCGACCACCACGGTCGAGAGCCCGGCGGCGCCGGCCAGGTTGGCGGCCACCGCGCCGACCGGGCCGCAGCCCACGACGAGGAGGTCGTGGAGGGCCACCGGGTCAGCCGCGCTCGACGCCGAGCTGGCCGTAGAGCGGGTCGCCGGCCCCGAACTCCCCGCGCAGCAGCTTGGAGGCGTCCAGCCCGACCAGGTCCCAGTACGTCGTGGTGGCGGCTCCCACCCGGCTCCAGTCGAAGACCACGTCGCGGTGGGCGATCGCCCACCGGCCGTCGCGGCAGGCGAACCGGTCGAGGTAGCGGCCGCCGATGAACGCGTGCGTCTCGCCGTCGCCCTCGTCGCGGCGCACGAGCGCGATGTGGTAGCTCTCGACCGTCGCGGCGTCCCCGTCGAGCTCGATGAGCACGTTGGTGATCATGTGCCACAGGCCGGCGACCGGCGCCTTGGAGTCCGGCGAGATCATCGAGACGTCCCGGATGAAGTCCCGGGCGCTGCCGGCGAAGCCCTCGTGGTCCTCCGTGGCGTCGGGGTGGTAGCAGGAGAGCGCGAGCTCCACGTCGCGCCGGTCGCCCGCGCGCGCCCGGCGGTAGAGCACCTCGGTGATCTCCTGCTTGGCCAGCAGTGCGGCCACGGCCGGGTCGGTGGTGGTGTCCAGGTCGGTCATGCGTCCTCCAGGGTCAGGGGTTCGGTGGCCAGGGCGGAGCGCGACCAGTCGTAGACGACCGAGCGGGACGCCAGGCGCCAGCGGCCGTCGTGGCGCTCGCAGCGGTCCAGGTAGCGCCCGCCGACCCACACGTCGTAGGTGCCGTCGGCGAGCGTGATGCGGTGGAAGGCGAGGTGGAGCGACTCGGCCCGGGCGAGGTCCGGCGCGTCGAGGTCGACCAGCACGTTGGCGACGGTGTGGCGCTGCAGGCCGTAGCGCTCGTCGGCGTAGTTGTGGGTGCGCAGGTGCTCGACCCACGCCTCGATCGTGCCGTCGAGCACGCCGTGCTCGTCGCGGGAGCCCGGGACGTGCTCGGCCAGGATCGCCTCGGGGTCCTTGGCGTCGGCGGCGCGGCCGCGCCGGCTCAGCAGCCGCGCGATCTCCTCGCGGGCCACGAGCGCCGCGACCGGGTCGGCGACCACCGTGCTCAGCGCGCCGCTCCGGCCCGTGCGGCGTCGCCGGTGGCCTGCTCGGCCTCGCGGACGACGGGGTTGCGCAGCCGGCCGACGCCCTCGACCGCCACCTCGATGCTGTCGCCGTCCTGGAGGAAGACGGGCGGCTCCTGCCGGGCGCCGACCCCGCCGGGCGTGCCCGTGACGATCACGTCGCCGGGCAGCAGCTCGGTCATCGTGCTCAGGTAGCTCACGAGCTCGGGGATGCCGAAGAGCATCTCGGCGATCCGGGCCCGCTGCACGACCCGGCCGTTGAGCGTCGTGGTGAGCTCGGCCGCCTCGATGTCCGCCACCTCGTCGCGGGTGGTGAGCCAGGGGCCGAAGCCGCCCGTCGCCGGGAAGTTCTTGCCCGGGGTGATCTGCCGGGTGTGGCGCTGCCAGTCGCGCACGGAGCCGTCGTTGAAGCACGAGTAGCCCGCGATGACCTCCCACGCCCCCGACTCGGGGACGTGCCGGGCGCGGGTGCCGATCACGACGGCGAGCTCGCCCTCGTAGTCGAGCCGGTCGGAGACCGCGGGCTGGACCATGGGCTGCTCGTGGCCGCAGAGCCCGGCGGCGGCCCGCAGGAAGACCGCCGGGTGCTCCGGGGTCTCCCAGCTGCCCTCCTCGATGTGCATGCGGTAGTTGAGCGCCAGGCACCAGATCGCCTGCGGCGCCGGGACCACGGGCAGGAAGCGGACCGCCGCCGGGTCGAGCCGCTCGCCCACGTCTCCGAGGCGGGCGGGAAGTCCGGCGAGCACCGACGGCCCGAGCTCGAGCAGCTGGCGCATGTCGGTGGGCAGGCCCGGGTCGACGGCGGCCAGGTCGACCAGTCCGCCGTCCTGGGTCTGGGCGGCGATCGCGACGCGACGGTCGACCTCGATCGATGCGAGCTTCATGGTCCGGTCCTCTCGGCGGTGGGGGGCGCGGCGCCGGCGGTGGCCGGCGTCGTCGGGCGGTCCTCGCGGGCGACCATCGCCTCGAACAGCGCCTCGCCGCGCAGCGAGGGCTCCTGCTCGGCGACGTGGCAGGCCACCCCGCGGCCCTCGGCGTCGAGGAGCAGCCGCGGCTTCTCGGTGACGCAGCGGTCGAGGGCGAGCGGGCAGCGTGGGTGGAAGGCGCAGCCGCTCGGCACGTCGACGGGCGAGGGCGGGTCGCCCTGCAGGACGACGCGCCGGCGCGCGCGCTGGGCGACGGGGTCGGGCGCCGGGGCGGCGGACACGAGCGCGGCGGTGTACGGGTGGCGGTAGCGCTGGGCGACGGTCTCCGCGTCGCCGACCTCGACGAGGGTGCCCAGGTACATCACCGCGATCCGGTCGCTCATGCGCTCGACCACGCCCAGGTCGTGCGAGACGAAGAGGTAGCTGAGGTCGGCGTCGCGCTGCAGCTCGCGCAGCAGCCCGAGCACCTGCGCGCGGGTGGAGACGTCGAGCGCGGAGACGGGCTCGTCGCAGAAGACCAGGCGCGGGCGGGTCACGAGCGCCCGGGCGATGACGATGCGCTGGCGCTGCCCGCCGGAGAACGCCCGCGGGAGGCGGTGCAGGACGTCGTCGTCCAGGCCGACGCGGGCGAGGACCTCGCTGATGAGCTCCCGCTGCCGGGCGCGGTCCGTCGAGCCGTCGATGCGCAGCGGCTCGCCGACGATCCGCTCGATGCTCCAGCGCGGGTCCAGGGCCGAGTACGGGTCCTGGAAGACCATGGTCATCTGCGCCCGGGCGCGGCGCAGCTCCGCCGGGGCCATCGCGCGCAGGTCCTCCCCGTCGAAGTGGATCTCGCCGCGGTCGGCCTCCACGACGCGCAGCGCGACGCGGCCGAGGGTGGACTTGCCCGAGCCCGACTCGCCGACGATGCCGAGCGTGGCGCCGCGCGGGATCTCCAGGCTGACGTCGTCCACCGCCCGCACCCGCTCACGGGAGCGCCGGAGCGCCGAGCCGCCCACCGGGAAGCTCTTGGCCACGTCGCGGACGCGCAGCAGCGGGGTCTCGGGGGTCATCCCCGCACCCCCTGGAGCTCGAGCTCATCGACCCGGACGCAGCGTGCGCCGCGGTCGCCCTCGACCGGCTCGAGGGGCACGGGCGCGCGCGTGCAGGTCTCCCGGACGTGCTCGCAGCGCGGGGCGAAGCGGCAGCCCGGGGGAAAGCGGCCGGCCGCGGGCGGCGTCCCGGGGATGCCCGTCGCGTCGTCCTGGACGCCGATGCGCGGCAGGCTGCGCAGGAGCCGCTCGGTGTAGGGATGGCGGGGCCGGTGGAAGAGCTGCTCGGTGGTGGCCTGCTCGACGACCTGCCCGGCGTACATGACCGCGACGGTGTCGCAGACCTCCGCCACCACCCCGAGGTCGTGGGTCGTGATCACCGTGGACATCTCGAGCTCCCCGGCCAGGCGCTTGATCAGCTCCAGGATCTGCGCCTGGGTGGTGGCGTCGAGTGCGGTGGTCGGCTCGTCGGCGATCAGCAGCCGCGGCTCGCAGGAGATCGCCATGGCGATCATCACCCGCTGGCGCATGCCGCCGCTCATCTCGTGCGGGTAGAGCCCGAAGCGGCGCTCCGGGTCCCCGATCCCGACGAGGCCGAGCAGCTCCACGGCGCGGCGCCGGGCGGCCGCCTTCCCCACGCCGGTGTGCCGCCGCAGGACCGCCGTGAGCTGGTAGCCCGCGGTGAAGGCCGGGTCCAGCGAGGTCATCGGGTCCTGGAAGACGACGCCGATGTCCCCACCGCGGACGTCGCGCATCCGCGACTCGGGCAGCGCGAGCAGGTCCGTGCCGAACAGCGCGGCCGAGCCGGCCAGCACCTGCAGGGTGGGCTCGTCGAGCAGCCGGGCGATCGCCAGGCAGGTCAGCGACTTGCCCGAGCCCGACTCGCCGACCAGGCCGAGGACCTCGCGCCGGCCGAGCTCGAGATCGACCCCGGTCACGAGCGGCGTGGACGCGCCGGCCTCCACCAGGCCGACGTGCAGGTCCTGCACCCGCAGGGCCGGCTCGCCGTCGTCGCGGGACAGCGCGGCGGCGGGCCGGTCGGGGGTGACGGGCGGCTGGGCCATCGCTAGCCGGCCCGTCCGCTCGCCGTCAGGTCGCGCAGCGCGTCGCCCACCAGCGTGATGCAGAGGACGAGCAGGACGATCGCCAGGCCCGGCTCGAGGGTGAGCTGCGGCGCGGCGTTGATGAGGTTCGAGGCGCCGGTGAGCATGCTCCCGAGGCTCGCGTCGGGCGGCTGGACGCCGAGGCCGAGGTAGCTCAGCGCCGCCTCGGCGAGGATCCCGAAGGCCATGGTGGTGGTGACCTGGACGATGAGCGGGGAGCTCACGTTGGCCAGCACGTGGGTGAGCACGATGCGGGAGGTCCGCTGCCCCATCGACCGGCTCGCCTCGATGTAGGTCTCCCCGGCCACGGTGGCGGCCGCGGCGCGCGCGACGCGGTAGAAGGTCGGCGAGAAGACGATCCCGATCGCCACCATCGCCGGGGTGAGGTCGCGGCCGAGGATCGCCACGACGGCGATGGCCAGGATGAGCGGCGGGATGCTCTGCAGGGCGTCGAAGATCCGGCTGACCACGCCGTCGAGCAACCCCCCCGTGTAGCCGGTGACCAGGCCGAGCGGGACGCCGAGCACCACCCCGACGAGCGTCGCCTGCAGGGCGGCCCACAGCGAGATGCGGGTCGCGGCGAGGATCCGGGCGAGCTCGTCGCGGCCCACCTCGTCCGTCCCGAGCAGGCTCGACCAGCCCGGGCCCGCGAGGCGGTCGCGCAGGGCGATGCGGTTCGGGTGGCCGAGGCCGATGAGCGGCGCGAGGAGCGCGGCGAGCACGACGAGGGTGAGCACCGCGAGGGCCACCGCGGCGATCCGGCGCTCCGCGAAGGCCCGCGCGAACTGGCCACGCGGGCTCGCGACGCGCGCGGCGGCCGGGGCCATGGCGGAGCCGCCGCCGATCGCGCCCACGCTCACGACGGCCTCGCCTTCGGCGCCAGCCAGTAGACGGCCAGGTCGGCCAGCAGGTTGGCCGCCATCACGACCACGGCGGTCACGAGCACGACGCCGAGGATGATCGGGATGTCCGAGCTCAGCGCGGCCTGCACCGCGATCGAGCCGATGCCGTGCATCCCGAAGACCGTCTCGACCACCGCGGCGACGCCGATCATGCGGCCGAGCTGGAGGCCGAGGAGCGTCGCGGAGGGGACCAGCGCGTTGCGGGCCACCCGCGTCCACAGGAGCGCGCGGGGGCTGATGCCGCCGGCCCGCGCCGTGCGGATGTAGTCCTCCTCGGCGACCGTCGCGGCCGAGGCGCGGGTCTGCCGGTAGAGCGCGCAGATCTGCGGCAGGCTGAGCGCGATCACCGGCAGGACGAGGTGCTTGACGTCGTCGAGCAGGTCCCAGCTCACCTCCGTGGCCCCCGTGCCCGGCACCAGCCCCGCCTTGACGCCGAGCAGCAGGATGAGCAGCAGGCCGACCCAGAACTCGGGCATCGCCAGGCAGACCCCCGCGACCAGGCCGCTGACCCGGTCGAAGCGCCCGCCGGCGTGGCGGCCGGCGGCCAGGCCGGCGGGGATCGCCACGACCGCGGTGAGGACGATCGCGCTCAGCACGAGCGCGGCGGTGACGGGCAGGCCGTCGAGGATCTTCGTGCCGACGGGGACGTTGCCGAACCAGGAGCGGCCGAGGCTCCCGTGCAGGAGCAGCTGGTCGAGCCAGTCCCCGTAGCGGTGGAGCAGCCCCTGGTCCAGCCCGAGCTGGCCGCGCAGCGCGGTGACCGCCTTCGGGGTCGCCCCCTCGCCGAGGATCTGCCGGGCGGGGTCCCCGGCGAGGCTCGTCAGGAGGAAGACGACGAAGCTCACGACCACCAGCAGCGGGATGGCGATGAGCGTGCGGCGCAGGACGAGGCCGAGCATCAGGAGACCCCCGCGCCCCGGGCCTCGATGGTGAGCGGGTCGCGGGCCCGGACGCCGCGGGCGCCCTCGCCCGTCCCGAACTGGAGGTCCTGGTTGAGGACCACCACGTTGAACGCGGTCGCCTGGTAGGCGGCGGAGACGCGCGCGTAGGCGGAGGCGCGGTCGGCCTGGACCGTGGCGGCGCCGGCCTTGGCCAGCGGGGCCGTGAGCTCGGGATCGGCGTAGGCCCCCGGGTTGAGCGCCGGAGCGAGCATCGTGGCCAGCGGGATGGCGGGATCGGCGCCCCCGGTGTTCACGGAGTAGTAGCCCTCGGCCTTGCCGGAGTCCAGGTAGCCCACGAGCTGGGGCACGGGGAGCGGCTGGACCTGCATCCGCACGCCGATGTCGCCCAGCATCTGCTGGATCGCGGTGAGCTCGGTCTGCAGCTGGGTGCCCGCGGAGGAGACGACCACCTTGAACGAGAAGCCCTCGGGGCGCCCGGCGGCGCGCAGCAGGGCGCGGGCCCGCGCCAGGTCCTGGACCGGCGCCTTCAGCGTGCGGTCGTAGGCCCAGGAGCGGGGGCTGACGGGCTGGCCGGTCGGGGTGCAGGCCCCGTCGAGGAGCGCCCGGCAGATGAGCCCGCGGTCGATCGCCAGCGAGATCGCCTGGCGCACCCGCCGGTCGGCGAACGGCCCGGTCTTCGCCTTGTTGAGGTAGAGCAGGTGCAGGTAGCTGACGTCGGCGTCGGCGACCGGGCGCCCGTGGGAGGCCACGGTGCGCCCGTCGGTCGGCGAGCCGGTGAGCATGATCGCCTGGGCGGCGTCGCTCACGAGGCTCGGGACGAACGTGGACTCCGCGCCGGCGCGGATCCGGACGGTGCCCACGCGCTGCACGGAGCGGTTCCAGTAGCCCGGGAAGCGCTCGTAGACCATCTCGCTGCCGGGCACGGAGGCGTCGGAGACCGCCCACGGGCCCGTCCCCACGGGGTGGGTCGGGTTGTCCTTGCTGGCCCACGAGGCGGGGCTCGCCATCATCCCCGCCGCGCCGGTGAGGTAGCCGAGCAGCGCTCCGGACGGCGCCTTGAGGTGGAGCACGACGGTCGCCGGGTCGGGGGTGTCGACCTTGGTGACCGCGACGAGCTGCCCGACCACGACGGACTTCGGCGCGCTCTGGCCGCGGGCGATGTTCGCCTTGACCGCCTTGGCGTCGAACGGGGTGCCGTCCTGGAAGCGGACGCCCCGGCGCAGCGTGAGCGTCAGCGTCTTCCCGCCGTCGGAGTACGCGGCGCGCGTGGCGAGGCCCGGGGAGATCCGGCCCCGCCGGTCCTCACCCAGCAGCGTGTCGAAGACGGGCATCATGTACTGGGTGCTGGACGGGGCCGCGTTGGTCTGCGGGTCGTAGTTCTGCCCGCCGTCGGCGGCGGTCAGGATCGTCAGCGAGCCGCCCGCCGCGCCCGTCTTTGAGCCGCAGCCCGCCACCCCCGCCGCGAGTGCGGCGGCAGCGAGGGCCCTCCCGAGGTGACGGCGTGTCAAGGACAATGTCGAACACATTAAGCATGTATGATCGGCGAACGCAAGTGAGCGACGTCCGAGGTGACCGCATGTCCGCAGCGCCCGTCTCGAAGCTCGGCTTCTTCGAGGTCCGCACCCGTGATGTCGAGCGCCTGGCGGCCTACTACGAGCAGGCGCTCGGGCTGGCGCCCGCCGCGCAGGACGGCGCCCTGCGCTACTTCACGACGGGCCCGGAGCACCACTGCGTCGTCGTCGCCGAGGGTGAGCCGCACGGGCGCGCCCGCCTCGGCTTCGAGCTGGCCGGCGGGCTCGAGGACGCGGCCGCCGGGCTGGCCCGGGCGGGCGTGGCGGCCGAGCGGCGCGCGGATCCCGAGCCCGGGCTGGCCGAGGCGCTGGTGCTCGCCGAGCCGGTCACCGGCACCCCGATCGTCCTCTACGAGCGCCAGGCCCCGAGCGGGGCCGCGGAGGCCGCGGGCGTGCGCCCCGCGCGGCTCGGCCACCTCGCCGGCTTCGTGAGCGACCTGGGCGCGGTCCGCGGCTTCTACGAGGAGCTGCTCGGCTTCCGCTGGGCCGACACGGTCGGGGACTTCTTCGTCTTCCTGCGCTGCAACGCCGACCACCACGCGATCAACCTGATCGAGACCACCGCGCGGACCGGGCTCTTCCACGTGGCCTTCGAGATGCGCGACGTCGCCCACCTGACCCAGCAGCTCGACCGCCTCTCCGGGCACGGCGTCCGGCTGGACTGGGGGCCCGGCCGCCACGGACCGGGGCACAACGTCTTCACCTACCACGCCGATCCCGACGGCAACACGGTCGAGCTCTTCTGCGAGCTCGACGTGGTCTGCGACGAGCAGACCGGGCAGTACGCCCCCCGGCCCTGGCACGAGTCCTCGCCCATGCTCCCCAAGGTCTGGGAGCCGACCCCGGACGCAGCCAACCTGTGGGGCCCGCAGAACCCCGACCCGGGCTTCCTGGCCCACTGAGATCCCATGCCCGAGCTCGACGCCACCCACGACCCCGACCGCCGCAGCTGGGTCGCCTCGGCCAACACGCCGGACACCGACTTCCCGCTGCAGAACCTGCCGCTGGGCGCGGCCCGCCGCGAGGACGGCGCCCTCGCCGCGGTGGTGGCGATCGGCGACGCGGTCCTCGACCTCGGGCACGCCGCCGGGCACGGGCTGCTCCCGGACACGCCGGCCGCGCTCCTGGAGGGCGAGGGCCGGCTCAACGGGCTGCTGGCCCGCCCGGCCCGCGAGCTCACGGGCCTGCGCCACGCGCTCGCGGCCCTGCTCGAGCGCGGGAGCGCCGGCGAGGCCGCGGCCCGCGCGGCCGACGGCCTGCTCCGGCCTTCGGGCGAGGTCGAGCTGCTCACGCCGACGCGGATCGGCTCGTTCACCGACTTCTACGCCGGCATCCACCACGCCCGGGCGGCGTCCAAGATCCTGATCCGGGGCGGGGACGTAGGGCCGAACTACCGCTGGGTGCCCATCGCCTACCAGAGCCGCGCGAGCACCGTGCGGCCCTCCGGCGCGCCCGTCCGGCGCCCCTCCGGGCAGCTGCCGAGGACCGACGCCGACCCGGTCTTCGGACCCTGCGAGATGCTCGACTTCGAGCTCGAGCTCGGCTTCTACGTGGGGGCCGGGACCCAGATGGGCGAGCCGGTGCCGGTCGGGCGGGCCGGGGAGCACATCGCGGGGTACTGCCTGCTCAACGACTGGTCGGCCCGCGACATCCAGCGTTGGGAGATGGCGCCGCTCGGGCCCTTCCTGAGCAAGAGCTTCGCCACGACGGTCTCGCCCTGGGTGCTGAGCGCCGACGCGCTGGCGCCCTTCCGGGTCGCGGCGATGGAGCGCCCCGCGGGGGACCCGGCGCCGCTGCCGCACCTGCACGACCCGGCCGACCAGGCGGCCGGCGGCCTGGCGGTCGAGCTCGCGGTGTGGCTGCGCACGGCCGCGATGCGCGACCGCGGGGCCGAGCGGGCGCTGCTGCTGCGCTCCGACGCCCGCCACCTCTACTGGACGCCGGCGCAGATGCTCGCCCACCACACCTCCGGGGGCTGCGACCTGCAGGCGGGCGACCTCCTCGGCACGGGCACGATCTCCGGCCCGGCTCCCGAGGAGCTCGGGAGCCTGCTCGAGCTCACCGAGGACGCGCGCCGGCCCGCCGAGCTGCCCGGGGGCGAGCAGCGCGGCTACCTCCAGGACGGCGACGAGGTGACGTTCACCGGCCGCTGCGTGCGCGACGGCTTCGTCCCGATCGGCTTCGGCGAGTGCACGGGGACCGTGGTGGCCTGAGGGAGCGGCTCAGGCCCGGACGCCGCCGCCGTCCACCACGAGCGTCTGGCCCGTGATGAACTCCGCCTCGTCGGAGAGGAGGAAGGAGACGGCGCCCGTCAGGTCGCCGGGCAGGCCGACGCGGCCGACCGCCTGGCGGGCGACGACCGCGTCGAAGAGCCCGAGCTCGTCGTGGACGCCCGTGCTCGTGCCCTCGGAGCGGATGAGCCCCGGGGCGATGGCGTTGACGGTGACGCCGTCGGCGCCGACCTCGGCGGCGAGCGCCCGGACGACGCCGATGACGCCGCCCTTGCTCGCGACGTAGTGGAGGGCCCCGGGCGCGCCCCCGTGGAACATCGCCGACGCGATGGCGAGGACGCGGCCCCAGCCCTGCGCGCGCATGCGGGGGAGGAAGGCCTGGGCGAGCAGGAAGAGCGAGTCGAGGTTCACCGCCATCACCCGGCGCCACTCCTCGAGGGTGATCTGCTCGTAGGGCCCCATGGGGTAGATGCCGGCGTTGTGGAGCAGGACGTCGGCGCCGCCGAGCTCGGTCACCGCGGCGGCGAGCGCGGCGATGCTCTCCGGGTCCCCGACATCGCAGCGCACCCGGGTCGCGGTGCCGCCGCCCGCGACGATCGCCGCGTGCGCCTCGCGCGCGTCGAGGAGGTCGGCGAGCACCACGTGGCCGCCCTCGGCCGCCAGGCGCTCCGCGTAGGCCCGGCCGATGCCCTGGGCCGCGCCCGTCACCACGAGGGTGCGGCCGGCGTGGCGCCCGGGGGTGATCGGCGCCGCCCGCCGCGCGGCCGGGGTCGCCGGGGGGCTGTCGATCTCGTCCATCGCCGGAGTCTCGTCCATCCGGCGGCGCCGAGTCGGGCGCCGTTCGCATCCGCGTCACACCAGGGCTGGCAGTAGGGTCAGGATCACCACCATGGCCGCCTTCACCCGTTGGATCCTCGCCCACCGCCGGCTCGTCGTCGCCTTCTGGCTGCTGCTCACGGTCGTGGGCATCGCCACCGCCGGCGCGGCGACGAAGGCGATGGACCAGAAGTTCTCCGTCCCGGGCAAGGAGGGCTGGGAGACGAACCTGCGGATCGCCGAGACGTTCCACGGCACCGGGGGCAACGCCGCCCCGCTCGTCCCGGTCGTCACGCTCCCGCGCGGGACCACCGTCGCCGACCCCGCCGCCAAGGCCGACCTCGCGGCGGTGGAGCAGAAGCTGCAGCGGGCGCTGCCCGGCAGCCGCGTGGCGGGCTTCGGCTCGACGGGCAGCGGCGCGTTCACCTCGCGCGACGGCCGCACCGCGTTCGCCGTGGCCTACCCGACGCCGGATCCCGACCAGCCCTTCGGCGACAACCCCGAGGCGGAGAAGACCGCTCGCGCCGCGCTCGCCGGGGCCACCGTGGCCGGCGCGCCGGTCCGCCTCACCGGGCTCGACGCGCTGCAGGACCAGAGCAGCTCCGGCAACGGGCCCGGGGTGCTCGTCGAGGCCATGGTCGGCGGGGTGGGGGCGCTGGTGGTCCTCGCCTTCGTCTTCGGCTCCTTCCTCGCGATCGTCCCGATCCTCATGGCGATCCCCGCGATCATGACGTCCTTCCTGGCCGTCTACGCCCTCACCACGGTGACCGGCATCTCGCCCATCGTGCAGTTCCTCATCGCGCTGATCGGGCTCGGGGTGGCCATCGACTACTCGCTGCTGGTCGTGGTCCGCTGGCGGGAGGAGCTCGCCCACGGCACGACGGGGGACGAGGCGATCGTCAAGGCGATGGAGACCGCAGGGCGCGCCGTGGTGTTCTCCGGGACGACCGTCGCGGTCGGTCTGCTCGCGCTCATCGTGCTGCCGCTGCCGTTCCTGCGCTCGGTCGGGATCGGCGGCATGCTGATCCCGCTGCTCAGCGTGTCGGTCTCGCTGTCGCTCCTGCCCGTGGTGCTGCACGCCTGGGGGCGGAAGCTCGACTGGCCGCACCGCCGCACGGACGACAAGGCCTCGGCCGCGTGGACACGGTGGGCGGAGGCGGTCGTCAAGCGCCGCTGGGCCGCCGCCGGCCTCGCCCTGGCGGTCCTGGTGCTGCTGGTCGCCGCGGCGACCCAGCTGCAGCCGGGGGTCTCGGACCCGAACACGCTGGCCAAGGGCGGCGACGCCAAGACGGGCCTCGCGGACCTCGAGCGCGCCGGGATCGGGTCGGGCGCCCTGCTCCCGCACGAGCTCCTCGCCCCCACGCGGGGCGCGGGGGCGGTCGTGGCCGCGGTGCGCGGCGTCGACGGGATCCACGGCGCGGTCGCACCGTCCGCCTGGCGCGCCGGCGCGACCTCGGAGGTGATCGCCTTCCCGGTGCAGGACGGCTCGAAGAAGGCGGCGCGCGACCTCGTCTCCCCGGTCCGCGCGGCGGCGAAGGGCGCCGACCCGCAGGCCCGGCTCGGCGGCGAGGTGGCCCAGAACGCCGACTTCATCAAGGCGGTCTACGGCTCGTTCCCGCTGATGATCGCGCTGATCGCCGTGATCAGCTTCGTGCTGCTCGCGCGGGCCTTCCGCTCGCTGCTGCTGCCGGCCAAGGCCGTGCTGCTCAACGTCGTGAGCGTCGGCGCCGCCTGGGGCGTGCTGCAGCTCGTCTGGCAGTCCGGCCACGGCTCCGACGCGCTCTTCGGCATCGCCGCGACCGGCTCGATCACCGCGTGGATCCCCCTGATGGTCTTCGCGTTCCTGTTCGGGCTCTCGATGGACTACGAGGTCTTCATCCTCGCCCGCATGCGCGAGGAGTACGACGCGACGGGGGACACCGACCTCGCCGTGGTGCGGGGAATCGGGCGCACGGGGCGGCTGGTCACGAGCGCGGCGCTCATCCTGTTCCTCGCCTTCGTGTCGATGGCCTCCGGGCCCGAGACCGACATCAAGGTGCTCGCCACGGGGCTCGCCGCGGGCATCCTGCTCGACGCGACGGTCATCCGCGCGCTGCTCGTCCCGGCGGTCGTCTCGCTCTTCGGCCGCTGGAACTGGGTGCTGCCGGCGGGGGCCGCGCGCCTGCTGCGCGTCGAGCCGTCGCGCGGGCTGCGCGAGGTCCCCGTCTGAGGGAGCCCGCCGCCTCCTCGAGTGGTCGATCGACCTCCGTGTCGGCGGTGGATCGACCACTCGACGAGAGGCGCCGGGCCCGGAGGACGGCCCGGGGGCGGCGACGACAGCTTGCGCAACCAGGTCTCGCTCATCGCCTACGCCGACCGGTTCGGCGGCACGCTGCCCGGCCTGCTCGCGCTGCTCGAGGGGCCGCTCGCCGGCCTGTTCGGCGGCGTTCACCTCCTGCCCTTCTACACGCCGTTCGACGGCGCCGACGCGGGCTTCGACCCCGAGGACCACAGCCGGGTCGACCCGCGCCTCGGCACGTGGGAGGACGTGGCGCGGCTGGCCGCCGGCCACGACGTCGCCGCCGACCTGGTCGTCAACCACGTCTCCACCCGCGGGCCGGTCTTCCGGCGCGCGATCGGTGACGGGAGGGGCGCGAGCGAGCCGGGGCTGGTGCTCGGCTTCGACGCCGTCTTCCCCGGCGGCGCGAGCGCCGCGGAGCTGCTCGCCCTCTTCCGGCCGCGCCCCGGGCTCCCCTTCACGCCCGTGGTCGACCGGGACGGGGCTCGGCACCTGGTGTGGACCACCTTCACGCCGGAGCAGGCGGACCTCGACGTGGGCCATCCGGCGGCCCGCGCCTACCTGCACGAGGTGCTGGAGCGGCTCGCCGAGGCCGGGGTGCGGCTCGTGCGCCTCGACGCGGTCGGCTACGCCGTCAAGCGGCGCGGGACGAGCTGCTTCATGCTGCCCGAGACCTTCGCCTTCATCGACGAGCTGGTCGCCGAGGCGCGCGCGCTCGGGCTCGAGGTGCTCGTCGAGGTGCACGGCCACCACGCGCTCCAGAGCCGCATCGCGCGCCACGCCGACTGGGTCTACGACTTCGCGCTGCCGCCGCTCGTGCTGCACGGGCTCTTCACCGGGGACGCGCTGCCGCTGCGGCGCTGGCTCGACGTCCGCCCGGCCAACGCCGTGACGGTGCTCGACACCCACGACGGGATCGGCGTCGTGGACGTCGCCGCCGCCGACGGCGAGCCGGGCTCAGGGCTGCTCGAGCCGGCGCAGATCGACGCCCTGGTGCAGGAGGTCCACCGCCGCAGCGGCGGGGGGAGCCGTCGGGCGACCGGCGCGGCGGCCGCGAACGTCGATCTCTACCAGCTCAACTGCACCTTCTTCGACGCCCTGGGAGGCGACGACGCGCGCTACGAGCTCGCCCGCGCCCTGCAGCTCTTCGTCCCGGGGCACCCGCAGGTCTACTACGTCGGCCTCCTGGTGGGCGCCAACGACCTCGCCCTCCTGGAGCGCACGGGGGTCGGGCGCGACGTCAATCGCCACCACTACACCCCGGGGGAGCTCGAGGCGGCACTGGAGCGGCCCGTGGTCCGCCGGCTGCTGGAGCTCATCCGCCTGCGCAGCACCCACCCGGCCTTCGACGGCGCGTGCGCGGTGGACGGCGGGCCCGGCGGCCGGCTCACCCTCGCCTGGAGCAACGGGGCCGACCGCGCCACGCTCGAGGCCGACCTCGCCGGCGGCGAATACGCCCTGCAGACGACCTAGTCAGTCGCCGTCCCGCGCGACCTGGAAGCCCGCGAAGGACTGGCTGACCGGCATCAGCTCGAGCGCGTTGACGTTCACGTGCGCCGGCAGGCTCGCGACCCACAGCACGGTCGAGGCGATGTCCGCTCCCGTCAGGGGGTGGCTCCCGGCGTAGAACGCGTCGGCGCCCTCCCGGTCCCCGCCCGTGCGGACCACGGTGAACTCCGTCTCGACCATGCCCGGCTCGATCGAGGTCACCCGGACGCCCGTGCCGTGGAGGTCCGAGCGCAGGCCCAGGCTGAGCTGGCGGACGAATGCCTTGGTCGCGCCGTAGACGTTGCCGCCGGCGTAGGGGTAGCTCGCCGCGACCGAGGCGAGGTTGACGATCGCCCCGCGCCGGGCCACGAGCCCCGGCAGCAGGCGGTGGGTCAGCCCGAGGAGCGCGGTGATGTTCGTGTCCACCATCGTGGTCCACGCCTCGAGCCGCGCGTGCTGCGCCGGTTCGGTCCCGAGCGCGAGGCCGGCGTTGTTGACGAGCAGGTCGAGCGCGCCGAACGGCGCCGGCAGGGCGTCCAGCGCGGCGTCGCGGGCGGCCGCGTCGCGGACGTCGAAGACCGCCGGGTGGACGGCCTGGGCGCCGAGCTCCTCGGCGAGGCGCGCGAGGCGGTCCGCGCGGCGGCCCGTGGCGACCACCCTCCAGCCCGCGCCGGCCAGCGCCCGGACGGTCGCCTCGCCGATTCCCGAGGTCGCGCCCGTGACCAGCGCCGTGGCCATCAGCGCCCGCGCCGGGGGTCGGTCCGCGCCGTCGTTCG